>JAJUFH010000034.1 GCA_029266035.1 Sinomicrobium sp. | reverse complement strand
TGTAAGCTTCCCCTAAATAGAACTGTTCATTCTTCTAATACTTCTACAAACTTATTGTTTTTAATTCTCTTGGGGCTAGCCCCAAGAGAATTAAGTTCCGCATATTTTATTGGCGGGATTTTACCCAGCCCATCGTGTGGGCGGTGATGGTTGTAATCATGCATCCAGATATGTGTCTGTTCTCTTACTTGGTCTATGTTTTCAAAGATGTATTTGTTTAGCACACCTCTTCTGTAACTTCCATTGAACCTTTCCACAAACGCATTTTGCGTGGGTTTCCCCGGCTGTATATATTTGAATTCGATATCGTGCATCATGCTCCATTCCGAGGCGATCTTGGCTATAAATTCAGGTCCGTTATCCATCCGTATCTTTTTGGGCTTGCCCTTTTTGTTAATAAGGTGGTTGAGCACCCATACCACGCGGTTGCTCGTCAGTGAGAAGTCGACCTCAATATGGAGTGCCTCTCTGTTAAAATCATCAATTATATTAAATGCCCTAAAGCGTCTTTTGTTTTCTAAGACGTCTGTTACAAAATCCATACTCCAGGTATGGTTAAGCTCGCTGGGAATCTCCAGGGGTTCTTTTGTTCTGGAAGGCAAGCGTTTCTTCACCTTTCTGCGCAAGGGGAGCCCTAGTGCCACATAGACCCTATGCATACGCTTGTGGTTCCAGGGTTTTCCCTCTTCGCGTAACCGGTCATAGGCCTTCCAAAAACCTTCCTCTGAATGTTCCTTTACCTTTTGTTGCAAGGCTTGTTCTATCTCGCTATCATCCTTGGGCAAAGGCCTATAATAATAAACACTCTTACTCATGTTGAGTACACGGCACGCCCTACAGATGCCGTAATGAATAAGTTCTTTGGCAATCATTCGCTTTCTGCAGGGCTTTAGAGCTTTTTTTCGATGATCTCCTTGGCCATCTGGTGGTCAAGAGCCAAGGTGGCATACATCTGTTTGAGCTTGGGGTTTGCTGGACAGCTTCTATACTGTACCACAGGAATTGCAGTTAAAAAACAGATCAAACCAGTACGTGATTCAGTGTACAGGAAGAGGGACAATAGTAAATTCTTAATAAAGAAATTGATACTAAAAAGTTAAGATGTTCTTCAGATAGAATTTATGATAGATTTATGAGCAAAATACCCAAAGAGTTTTTATTTTATGTAGTATCTTCGATGTAAATTTTTGATCTTATGAAACAACTGTTGATATTAAGCTTATTGTGTTGCTATAGTATAAGTTTTGCACAAAATAACAAGGCCATGAAAAAAGAAGACATTTATCAATTTAAGGTAGAAGACCTTTACGGAGGAAGTTTTGATTTCTCCACGCTCAAAGGGAAGAAGATAATGGTGGTCAACACAGCCAGCGAATGCGGACTCACCCCACAGTACGAAGTACTTCAAGAACTGTATGACAAGTATAAAAACAGCAATTTTGCCATTGTCGGTTTCCCAGCAAATAACTTTGGCGGACAAGAACCGGGAAGCAATGAGCAGATTGCTGCATTCTGCGAGCAGAACTACGGAGTGACATTTCCTATGATGGCCAAGATATCGGTTAAGGGGAGTGATATGCATCCCGTTTATCAGTTTCTCACAGAAAAGGCAAAAAACGGATTGGAGGATTCTGAGGTACAGTGGAATTTTCAAAAGTATCTGATCGATACGGATGGGCATTTGGCCAAGGTGATTCCGCCCAAAACACTTCCCGACGACAAGAGTGTAACAGATTGGATTGAAGCAAAACCCTAACACGAGTTTCTTTACCTATTTCTAATAAGATTATGAGTGATAAAAGTATGGGTATCAATACCCTGTGCACCCACGAAGGGGAAGTGAGCGATACGGTACACCAAGGCGTGGTATCTCCCCTGTATATGTCTACTGCCTACGCCTTTGAAGATGTAGACATCAAGCGCTATCCGCGTTATTTCAATACCCCAAACCAATTGGCATTGGCCAAAAAAATCGCCGCCTTAGAGCAGGCAGAGGCTGCCCTTGTTTTTGGCAGTGGAATGGCGGCTATAAGCACCGCACTACTAACTTTCCTAAAAAAGGGAGACCATGTGGTACTGCAGCAAACCCTGTATGGAGGAACCTTTAATCTGATTGTTGAAGAGTTTGAAAACTTCGGAATAGAGTACTCCTTTACTAAAGGGTGGAAGTCGGCCGATTTTGAAGAATGTATACGAGACAATACCAAGGTGATTTATTTAGAAACCCCTTCCAATCCGCTGCTTACCATAACCGATATTGAAGCTGTTTCTAACATTGCGGCAAAGCGAGGGTTAGTCACTTTGATAGACAATACCTTTGCCAGTCCGGTAAACCAGAATCCTCTCAATCTCGGAGTGGATGTGGTGATACACAGTGCTACCAAATATCTCGGAGGGCACAGTGACATACTCGCGGGGGCTGTTGCAAGCTCACAGGAGCATATAGATCGCATACGTAAACTGGGAATGAACCTGGGAGGAACACTGAGCGACTATACCGTATGGCTACTGGAACGAAGCATCAAAACACTGGGAATTCGCGTAAAGGCACAAAACAGAAATGCCAGAAAACTGGCTAGGTTTTTGGAAAAACATCCTGATGTGAGTAGGGTGTACTATCCCGGACTCAAGAGTCACCCAGACTACGAGCTGGCCAAAAGACAGATGAAAGGTTTTGGCGGAATGCTCTCTTTTGAACTTCGGGAAGGGCTCGATGCCAGTGCTTTTATGAAAGAACTCCGACTGGTAAAACCTGCTATGAGCCTGGCTGGGGTAGAAAGTACTATAACTTCGCCTACACTTACCTCTCACGCGCTGCTCTCTGCTGAAGAGCGAAAGGCACAAGGTATAGCAGATGGACTGCTGAGGTTTTCGGTGGGGATAGAAGATAAGAACGACTTGATAGCTGACTTAGAAAATGCCCTTGAAAAAACAGCGGCGTTAAAGCTGAAATAAGTTCTATTGATACAATTGCATTTGTTAACCAAAGAAATATAAATGGTAAAACTCGATATATTGGCTATCGGCGCACATCCCGACGATGTAGAACTCGGTTGTGGAGCTACTATAGCCAAAGCAGTAGCAGAAGGAAAAAAAGTGGGAATACTAGATCTTACGAGGGGAGAACTCGGCACTCGAGGGTCGGCAGAATTGCGGATAAAAGAAGCGGCTAAAGCGGCAGAGATACTAGGGGTATCGGTACGCGAAAACCTCAGATATGCTGATGGTTTTTTTGTAAACGACAGAGAACACCAACTGGGTATTATCAAAATATTGCGAAAATACCGTCCGGATACGGTTTTGTGCAATGCTGTAGAAGACAGACATATCGATCACGGCAAGGGGAGTAAGCTGACTAGCGATGCCTGTTTTTTAAGTGGACTGATTAAGATAGATACCGGTCAGCAAGCATGGAGACCGCGCTGGGTATATCACTATATACAATGGCAACATATCACTCCCGATGTGGCCGTTGATGTGGGCGATTTTATAAAATTAAAGAAAGAAGCCGTAATGGCTTATGGATCACAGTTTTTTGATCCGGACAGCAAAGAACCGGAAACCCCGATTACTAGTCAGAATTTCTTAGACAGTATAGAATACCGAGCTCGCGACCTCGGGAGGCTCGTAGGTGTAGATTATGCCGAAGGTTTTACCGCAGAGCGCACCATTGCTGTAAAATCACTTGACAATCTGATATAATTTTCACCTTTTTATTTGCAAATAGGAGAGAATAGTTTACCTTTGCATCCGCAAATAAATGGTGGTTGTAGCTCAGTTGGTTAGAGCGTCGGATTGTGGTTCCGAAGGTCGCCGGTTCGAGACCGGTCTTCCACCCAGATTACAAAAAACCTCGCAATAGTATTATTATTGTGAGGTTTTTTGTTTTTTGGACTTGTCATTGCATATAGAGGTGAAAATAGCAATAAAAAACATAACTATTTTGTTATATAACTAAATTGTTATATCTTCGGAGAATGAAATCGAGGTCTTTGATAAGAATGGTTGAAGAGGACGGCTAGTATTTGGTGAGAACAAAAGGTAGCCATCACCATTTTAAACATGCTGAGAAGAAAGGGATTGTTACTATACCGATATTCCGAAAGGTACTGTAGATTCCATCTTAAAACAAGCAGGATTAAAATAGCCTTTCCACTATCAAAGAATTCTTGTTTAATGCAATCACAATAAGCGATAACACTATGGCAACGTATATAAAAGTATTTGTAGAGAAAGCAGACGATGGAACTTATTGGGGAACTACTCAGGATATACCGGGTGTAGTATCTACTTTTGGGAATTCATTACAGGAGTTAAAACAGAACTTAAAAATTGCTTTTGACGATTATATTGAAGTGGCAGAATCGGAAAATGAAGATTGGGTAGCCGAAGTCAAAAAGCGAAAGGGTTTTGTGTACCATATGGATATGAAATCTTTCTTTAAACTGGTTCCGGAGGTTAAAATTACTGCGATAGCGGAAAAGGCACATATCAACGCTTCTTTAATGCGGCAATATGTCACCGGAAGGGCAAATGCTTCTGAATACCGCGTACGGCAAATCGAAAAGGCAATACACGAACTGGGCGAGGAGTTACTGTCGGTTTCTTTCTGAGATCTGATTGTTGAAATAGGTATAGTTTATTCAAACAAGGAGGTGTTTTTAGTTATGAGACTACCTCAGGCTGTAGTGTTACCCCTCTGTAAAACCTGTGCTTTTTCCTTTTTAAAACTATTAAACTATTTGGTTATATTTGTATTTAGCTTAACTATTAACAGATGGGATTAGTAACCGCAAGGGAAGTTGCCAAAGCTATTCATGTAGACAAATACGGAATATTCGGTACTTTGATGGGTTGGTTTTTGATGAAATTGCTCAAGATATCTAAACTGAATCGCATATACGACAGGAACAGACATCTCAGCGGTACAGAATTTCTCGATGCCATACTTGAGGAGTTTCAAATTCGGTTTGAAATTCCCGAAGAAGATTTAAAACGCCTTCCGAAAGACGGGAGTTATATCACTATATCCAATCATCCCTTGGGAGGTATAGACGGTATACTACTGCTTCGTTTGCTGTCTGAAAAACGACCGGATTACAAGATTATGGCCAATTTTCTGTTGCATCGCATCGAACCGATGAAGCCGTATATCATGCCCGTTAATCCGTTTGAAGATCACAAGGACGCCAAATCGAGTATGATCGGATTTAAGCAGGCTATCTACCACTTGAGGGAAGGGCATCCGCTGGGGGTATTTCCGGCCGGAGAGGTGTCTACCTATCGCGATGGAAAACTGATTGTAGACCGCCCTTGGGAAGTGGCCGCGATGAAACTCATAAAAAAGGCCGAAGTACCGGTTATTCCGATATATTTTCACGCTAAGAACAGCCGTCTTTTTTACAGACTGGCAAAGATTAGCGATACGCTGCGCACAGCCAAATTGCCTTCTGAACTACTCACTCAGAAAAAGAGAGTAATCAAGGTGCGTATTGGGAGGCCTATCTCTGTAGAAACTCAGCAGGAAATCGAATCGCTAGACGAGTTTACTGAGTTTCTTCGCAAAAAGACCTATATGTTGTCCAATCCGTATGCCAAAGAGAGTTTGCTCAACAAGGTTCCAGGTTCGTTGAAACTCGCTAAAGCACCAAAAAAAATTATAACTGGTGTGAGTTCTGAACTTATGGATGGTGAAGTGAATATACTTAGAGAAAATGATTTTAGGCTGTTGTCGAGTAAAAATTACGAGGTGTTTCTGGCACCGTCTGAAAGGATTCCACATATTTTACAGGAAATAGGACGCTTGAGAGAAATTACCTTTAGGGAGATAGGTGAGGGGACAAACCAGGCGGTAGACCTAGATCACTTCGACACCTATTACCACCATATGTTTTTGTGGGACAACGCTGCAAAAAGTATAGTCGGAGCTTATAGGATGGGAATGGGTTCAGAAATTTTTGCAAAATACGGTATAGACGGATTTTATCTGCAAGATCTGTTTCGCTTTGAACCCGAGCTGTACAAAATGATGAGTGAATCGATAGAGATGGGAAGGGCGTTTATCATCAAAGAATACCAACAAAAACCCATGCCGCTCTTTTTGTTGTGGAAGGGAATAGTGCACACTACCCTGAGGTATCCACAACACAAATACCTGATAGGAGGAGTGAGTATCAGCAATCAGTTTTCCAACTTTTCAAAATCGCTGATGATCGAATTTATGAAGTCGAATTACTACGATCCGTATATAGCGCAGTACATCAAACCCAAAAAGGAGTTTAAGGTAAAGCTAAAAGATGCCGATAAAGATTTTGTTTTTGATGAAACTGAGGCCGACTTGAATAAGTTCGATCGGATTATAGATGAGGTAGAACCGGGAAATCTAAGGCTCCCGGTACTTATCAAAAAGTATATAAAACAGAATGCCAGAGTAATTGCATTTAACGTAGACCCACTATTTAACAATTCGGTGGACGGCTTGATGTATATTCGCATAGCCGACCTGCCCGAGAGTACTGTAAAACCGGTTATGGAAGAGTTTCAGCAAGAACTCGAACAAAAGTTTATGCAAAACGATCAGGATCACCACAGAGAAGATGATGGTCAGACTTCAGGCCACGGTATGAGCTAATAACTTTATCGAGTATTTAACCAAAAATCAGCGAGTACCGGAAGGTGATCACTCAGTGCAAAGCCGTTTGGGTCATCGTTATTCATCCTGAAGTTTCCCTCAAACAAAACGCGATATTCTTTTATTTGTTCAGAAAGCGCCCCGGCGCAATACAGATAATCGAGCCTTTTGTAGGGCTTGATGGCATTGGTAGTAAAACCGTCACCCTTACCCGCTGTTTTAAACATGTCGACCAATTTTCCGCTGTTCAAATGCTCGTATTCTACAGTATTAGGTGGGTGATTTAAATCACCTTGAAGGATGACACTGTCTACATCGTCGGCTAAATCGCTATTTACACTATCGTGTATTGCGGCTATTTCCTTTAAGCGTATTTTGGTGTCATTTTCTTCTTTGTGAAAAGGCCATAAATGAGCTGAGTGTACAATAAGAGATTTGCCGTTGGGCAGTAGAAGTTTGACTTTTCCCCAATGCCTTGTAAATAGTTCTTTATGATCAGTATCCTTGCTCGCAAAGGGTCTGTTTTCTGAACTCAATATCTCATAATTGGTGAGAATAGCACCCGGAAATCGCCCTGCTCCATTTTGACCTCCCGAGAAAAAGACATAGTTCATATCGAGTATATCGGCCATAAGTGCTACGATTTTTTCGTCAGGTGCTTCCGAAAAATTGATGATGTTTGGTTGGTATAGTGCCAATTCTTGAGCGATGCGAATTGGAATTTGCCCGAGGTTTCTCGCGGTTTTTACCAATATGCTCTGTTCGCCAGGAGGCAGCTGGCGTCCGTTGATACCTTTGTAGCCTATACAGCCGTTAAACACATTGTAGGAGATAGATCTGATGGTCTTTTCATCACGTATTGTTTCGATGTAGGGCGATATTTTCCAGGCAGGCAATATGCTAAGCCCTAAGAGCGATAGTGCCGACTGCTGTACAAATAACCTTCTCGACTTAAAATTTTCTTGTGCCATTAAACTGATTTTATCGATAAAATTATGATATTTAGTCGGTGAATTAAAGTGAGTTTCTCCTAAAAAACATCAATTCGCATTAATTAATTTTTTGTTTACTTAACAGACGATAAAACGAAACGTTTTCTTAATACTTAAAATTTTGTTTGTAGGAATGCCTTGTAATATCTTGCAGGAGTAAATAAATCAATTTTTGTCAGGTATTTTTATTAACCTTAAATTTTTAGTATTATGTCATTTAAAGCAACATTGACAGTAGGCGGAAAAACCGTAAACATTTTGAGTGTAAATTACGACCTTGCTCAGGAAGTAGATGCCACCGGGCGTCCTTCTTCAGTAACACGAGGTGGACGTATTTACTTTACAGTAGAATCTACTGCAGATTCTTTTTTCTTCGAGTGGATGACCAACAACTTCGAACGCAAAAACGGTACTATCACTTATTTTAAGCGCGATACCGATGCTAAACTTAAAGAAGTAGATTTTACCGAAGGATATTTGGTGAAGTACAAGGAAAACTTCGACGCTTCTGGAGACAATCCGCTTACTGAAACCTTTACGGTATCTTGCCGACTGCTGAATACCGGTGGTGGTGAGCACATCAACGAGTGGGTGTAATCCTGAAAGGAATTTTAAAATAACAGTAAAGGAGATGATTTCAGTATTATCTCCTTTGCTTCTCTTTAACACATTACTGATCCTATTCAATTACTGTTGAGGGATCGCAACCGTATTTAATAGCAATACTTATGAGTTTTCTTGCAAAGTTAGAGATCGACGATGCGTCATACACCATTTTGGAATACGATATTCTGGTAGAGAAGGGTACCGACCACAACAGCAAACCGGCTACCAATGCCAAGGGCGGAGAGATTCGCGTGGTGGTGGAGACCGATATGAAAGATCAATTTTCTGATTGGGCGATAAGTAATACTCAGGTAAAAGACGGCAAACTGATTTTCTACAAACGAGACGGAATGAGCCGAATGAAATCAATCAGTTTTACTAAGGGATATTGCATTCGCTACAAAGAGAAATTCAGAGCTTCGGGAGACGAACCGATGACTACCGAAATCGTGGTTTCCGCTCAGGAAATCAAGATCGGAAATACGCCCTATAAAAAGAAATGGCCGGCTGCTTTGTAATAGCTGTAAGAGATAAACAGCGTGGCAGCCCGCAGTAATGGTGAGGAAACCTAGTACTCAACTTGTACAGTTCCTTAAAAACTTTCTTGTGTCAGCTCGCTGTTGATGATGGCACCCGTAATATTTCCGCTGTAAACGGCTGTGGCTACGGAGCGCATCATCGCGCTGTTATCGCCGCAGGCAAAAATTCCGTTTTCAGTAGTTTTTTGCATAAAATTTACTTCTATATAGCCGTGTTCTGTAAGCTTACAACCCAGGCTTTGGGGAATGGCGGTGTTTTGTTGGAAAGGAATGGAGGCATAGGCGCATTCAAAGTCTTCTCTGCTGCCATCTTTAAAAGTAATGCCTTCTAATTGTCCGTCTTTGTGTACGATTTCGGCAATTTCCTTCTCCAATATACGGATATTGTGTTTTTTTAATTTCTTGAGTTTGTCATCGTCCAGTTGTGGCTTAGTTGAAATGATTAGGGTAATATTATCACTGAGATTGTCGATCAGCGAAGCGAGGTGATAGGCCTTGTCTCCGTCGGCAATCACAGCCGTTTTTTTGCCCCTTATTTCATAGCCGTGGCAGTAGGGGCAATGCACCACAGAAATTCCCCAACATTCGGAAAAGCCTTTTATCGGAGGCATTACATCCTTAATACCGGTGGCAAAAACCAATTTTTTAGCTGTGAAAACCGTTCCGGTTGAGGTAGTGATCTCAAAACCTTCCTCAATTCTCTTTCCATCTGTTGCCAGGCCATCAAAAAAACTGACGCTGGGGTAGGCCGATACCTGCTTTTTGGCAATTTCGGATATTTGCTGTGGAGTACTCCCGTCTTGGGTAAGAAAGTTGTGCGAATGTGGTGTTTGGCGGTTACAAGGCATACCCGCATCTATAACCAAAGTCTTTCTGAGTGAGCGTCCCAATGTCATAGCCGAAGAAAGTCCGGCATAGCTTCCGCCTATCACAATAACTTCGTAGTCTTTTGTTGTCATACCGCTGTGTTTTAAAAAGAGAATTACGGTATGGAAAAAGAGGTTTTGCCGATACCTTGCTCAAAGGTAGGGAATTTATTTTTATTGCGACATAGTGGCGTTTGTTGTATTATCCTATTTACTTAGGTTTAATTTTTACGATTTTTCCATTTTGCATAACTACGAGTTCGCTATTATTCTCTTTCTTGAATTCAATCAGCTTTTCGTATACTTTTTCAAGTCCTTTGACAATTTTATTTTTGAGCTCTATTTGTTTATCCTTCTTTGTCATAAAATTTCTTTAATTGATTAAATTTATTGGAGTCAAAAATCAAAAATTCTTCTTCTATTTTTTGTGCGATGAGTTCGTGCTTTCCGTAGGAGTTATCAAAGATTAAAGTTCCGTCTACAATATCGAGGTATATGTTGAACAAATTTTTTATTCCCTTTAAATATCTTCTTTCAATTACGTCTACCGGAATGTTATGTCCGCCTTCTTTCACTCTGATCTTTACACGCTCTTTTGCGAGTTTAATATTGTTTAACCAAAAGAAAAGTAGTGTTATGGTGTATCCCTGTTTTTTTGCTTTTAAAATTTTGCTTTTATAGCTTTTAGTTGACAATGTTGCTTCAAATGCAAAACTTTTATTGTCTTCTAAAAGTTCATTAATTCTATTTATCATAATTCTCCCTGCTTCAAAGGCTACCTTTTCTGGCTGAAAGGGCGAAAGTCCCTTAGCAATTTCGTCTGCATTTACAAATTCTTTACACTTTATGATTTCGGGTAAGATAGTGTAAGAAGCTGTAGTTTTTCCGGCTCCATTACAACCTGCAATTATGTAAAGATTTTTGTCTCTCATTTCTTTACAAATCTAATCATTTTTTGGTAGTTATGTTTTTTGCAATAGTGTTTTTGAGTATTGTGTATTATCATTATAAATTTGATAGTGACCGAATAGAAGATGTATACCTTCTCGTCTAAATTGAGAATGTATGTGGCAGTTTTCTTCTTCTTAAGAACAGGTGTTTTAATTGATGGTGAATCGCTTTTATATCTGAAATTAAACATTTAGTTCTTGCCGGTATCGGCAAGAATTAGTGTTTTTTACGTATGATATTGTTTTATATTTGCCGATAACGGCAATATCTGATCAAAATTATGAACTATATTTCAGTACGAGAGTTTGCAAAATGTTTTACTACAAGGGATTACAACAGTGGCCCCATGTCAGAGAATATCTCTTAGATACCTGTCTTAGCGCTCAGGACAATTACAAAACCATTCTTCAATATTTTGAAATAGGGTTTGATTAGATCAACGACTTACTTTCTCTTAACAAAAGGATTTTAAGTTAGAGGTTTTATCACCGTTTGGCTGTTTGTTTTTCTTCGGCCAAAAAACAAATAGCATTCCGGCAACAATAAAGGGGATACTGAGAAGTTGCCCCATATTCAAGCTCATTTGATCTTCAAAACCGACTTGGTTTTCCTTAAAAAACTCTATGACAAGCCGAGCTGAAAACATGAGGATAAGAAAAAGTCCGAACAGCTGTCCGTTTCTATGGGTGAGTTTACGGCTGTGGTATACCCCATACAACAGGAGAAAGATAGCGAGATAGGAAAACGCCTCGTACAACTGGGTGGGATGTCTCGGTATCATATCGTCTTGAACAAAAACGACCCCCCAGCTTCCGTCGGTTGGCTTGCCGTAGATTTCTGAGTTCATAAAGTTTCCCAATCGTATAAAAGCCGCGGCTACCGGTATAGCGATAGCCACCTTGTCTAATACCCACAAAAACTTTGTCTTATACTTCCGGCAGTATAGCGCAATGGCAATCAGAACACCTATGGCTCCTCCATGGCTTGCCAAGCCTTGATAGCCGGTAAATTTATACGAGCCCTCTATGTTCTGAATGGGCAGAAACATCTCCAGCGGATGGCTCAGAAAGTAATCGGGTTGATAGAACAGACAGTGCCCCAGTCTCGCCCCTACAAGGGTTCCTATAACGATATAAGTGAGCAAACTGTCCAGTCTTTCTGCAGGGATGTTTTCCTTTTTGTAGATGTTTTTTACGATAAAGTATCCTGTGATAATCCCGCTTACAAAAAGTAAACCGTAATACTTTAAAGGAAATGTGTCTGTCAACCAAAAGATTACCGGGTCTATATCCCAGTATACAAAATTGTCGCTCATTTATTATTCTTGGTTAGAGATATTACAAACTTAATGTATTGCTGGTAATATCGAGTAATAAATTTGCCGTAGTCTCTAGTTTTGTGGAATAGTCTTTGATTTACAGAGGAGGAGTAACGTAATGTTTGTCAAAAACTCTGATGAACACTAAAAAACCGATTTTAATATGAAAAATAATAGTCTTGTGATGCTGCTTCTCCTAATTACATTTTCTCTTTCAGCACAAACTTATAAACTAGAAGAGATTTTTTCGGATAAAACTACAGAAACCTATATGTCGCATTATCGGTTGATAGATGGAGATAATCCTGACCAGCTTTTTGCCTTATGGGGCTATCAGCGTTATTACGACGATTGGACAAGCGGTGCATACGAAGTGGAATATTTTAAGGGAACCGCTCGAGAATTTTATAGTTTTATCAGTGCTTTGGTCCATTTTGCCGACAAATACAAAGGAGAAGATCAGGTGCTGAGTTATATCTCGGGGGTAAAGGTAAAAACCTTGAGCAATATTTTGACCAAACAAACACTGGTCTACGATAAAGAAGAGAAGGTAGTCTGCTCCTTCAACGCTAGACAATGGGCTAAAATAAGAGATAGGTTTACCCAATATGCTGAAAAACAGCATATCACCTATAGGTAGGTAGCTGGGAGTAAAAAAGAACCCCCTCAAAAGCTGTGTTTCTTATTGCGAACCGACAAAGCGTATGAGGGGGAGTCAATCTAAAATTAATTAATCATCTATTTTTATAAAATCTCCGGTGAGAGTGAAATCCAATTCGAGATCGTTGGAGAGTTCTACCTCATATTTTTTTGAACTTTTATCTATTTTTTCTACAGTTTGAGTGGGGAAGTTCTGTTTTATATAAGCTGAGATTTTTTCGGGAATCACAGCTTCAGGTAGGGCGTTGTGGTTACCGTCTATCTCCTTCCAATTCCCATCGCTGTCAAATTCGAGCTTCATCGCATTGTCGAGTAGTACCTCATAATCAGTTTTTATCAGATAGTCTACATCTTTTACTACTTGTATCACCTTCTGCGTTTTAAAATTGGTTTTCAAAAAATCCTGAGCGGTTTGAGGTAGCTCCGATTGAGGAATTACTTTTTCCTGTGCATTGAGCTGTGAGGTATAACACAAAGTCATTACAACAGCCAACAGTCCGATAACATTTTTTGTGAGTTTCATAATATGTGTTTTTATAATTATAGCACAAAGTTGAGACACGAATTGGGAAAGAAATGGGAAAACCTGTATGTAATTTACGGTGATAACCCACAACACATTCCCACATTGTTACAATAAGATTTTTAGCTTTTTAAAAACACTTTCCCAAGCGTAATAATGACGTCCATTGAGTGTGAAATAAGAAATTTCTCCAGAGTAGTGGAGCTGATGAAGCATTTTGCGGTCAATTCCGAAAATTCGTATTATATCAGAACTGTCGAGTACGACTATTTCTTCAGGAATTTCAGGATGTAGCTTTTTCAATTCCTGAACGATTTCTTCGGGTGTGTGGTGTAAAAAATAATCAAGTGGTAGTTTTTCGTTCATGATCGGTAGGTTTTCGTTTTTTGTGATGGGGTTACAAAAAAGGCCATAACAGGCAAGGTTGCCGAATCAAAAGAAAAGACTTTGTGAATGCTGTTGTTGAATGTGTTTAAAACTGGCAAAATTAACACTTTATGTAGGTTGATGTATTTGTGTGTAATGAATTTTACTCGTTCAAATATAAGAAAAATACTATGAAATAAAAATTAATTTTTATTTAATGATTTTTTAAAGCTAATGTTGTATTGCTACTTATGATTTTTTGCGGCGATTAGAACCTTGTCGCGAAGCAAAACACAACGCGTGATAGACTTGTGTACTAGGATATTTTGAATATCAAACACAACTTATCAGAATTGAAGATGTCAATAGCCACTTTGACTGCTTTTCAGCCTCTTATTGCCTAAGCCGGAAATGGTGTCCCTTATCGAAGTGATAGGAGACAGAGAGGGGAGGGTAGAGTTTGACAATCGACTGTACGATAGCCAATCCCAGTCCGGTAGAGTTTGGGTTTTGTTTGTCTTTGTAAAACCTATGGAATATTTTATTCGGATCCAAGGGCTTTTCACCAGAGTTGTGTACAGACAGCTCGGTGTTGGTAATACGGATATGTACCTCGCCTTTTTCGGTATTGTGCACCATGGCATTTTTGAGTAGGTTATTCATTAAAATAACAGCGAGGTCACGATTTATTTGTATACTAAATACGCCTTGTTCTTGAGTGGTAATCTGAATGTTTTTGTGAGAACTCAGTATTTGTAACTCTGATAGTACTTCTCGAATAAGACGGTTAAAAATAACAGTTTCTGAAGTCTGAAATTGTCGGTTGTCTATTTGAGACAACATAAGCAGGGAACGATTGAGGCGTTTCATCCGTTGCAGCGTTTTGTTGATATCGTCAATCCGGACTAACTGTGCTTCCGAAAGTTCGCTTTCTTCCATCAGGAGTTCCAACTTGTTGGTAGCAATAGCTATCGGGGTTTGTAATTCGTGAGAGGCATTGGCGATAAATTGTTTCTGCTGGGCGTACATCTCTTCACTACGCATGATCATAGCTTGAAGTTCGCGGTGTATTTCGTCGAATTCGCGAACGTCTCCGTTCGGTTTTTCTATCTGTTGTCCTCTCCCTATCTTAAATTCTTTTAATTGTTTAAGAAGACGGTAAAAGGGAGTCCAGGCTCTTTTTAGAATGAAGTGATTGATTATGGTGATACTGGCTACAAGGGCAAGATATAATACTACCAAAGCGGTGAGAAGGTTGTGTAGCAATTCATCTTCTTCTACGGTAGAGGTATAGATTTCCAATTGGTAGTACTGTCCATTTTCCTCAAAAATAGATTGTAATATCCGCACAGGTTCATCGTCGTCTTCATACGGCATATACATTGTGGAGTTGTAGATGTGTCTGTCTTCTGAATAGTCGCCTGGAGCAAGTGGAATAAAACGGAACTGGGCGATGCCGTATTCTCCGGTTTTCAACAGTTCAGGTCGCGATTTGATCTGTTTCATAATCCGCAGTTCGCTGTCTTTGAGTCCGTCGTCTATATTGTCGTAAACTTCCTCGATGATAAACCAGTAAAAGAGTGCAGCCCAAAGGGCGATCAGTACGAGGATGGCCACTACGAGATAGCGGAGGGTATAATTCTTAAGCGAACGTTTTTTCATGATTATATCATTTTATACCCTACTCCGTAAACAGCCTGTATATCGGCATCGGCACCAGCATTTCCGAGCTTTTTACGCAGGTTCTTAATCTGGGAGTACACAAAGTCGAGACTGTCGGCTTGGTCGGTGTGGTCACCCCAAACGTATTCGGCTATAGAAGTCTTGGTCATCAGTCGTTCGGGATTGGTCACAAAGTAATAGAGGAGGTCAAATTCTTTGCGGTTGAGCACAAGTTCCTTCTGCTCTATAAATACCGTTCTGTTTTCGGGATCCACTAGCATGTTGCGCCAAGAAATATGTTGCTCTCCGTGTTGTTTTCTCCGTCGGATAGCCGATTTGACTCTGGCGTTGAGTTCGGCTAAGTGAAATGGCTTTGCGAGATAGTCGTCGGCGCCGAGATCGAGGCCCAAAACCTTGTCGTCTACTGCATCGCGAGCTGAGATGATGATTACAGCATCTTGTTTTTTTAGCTTTTTGATCTCAGTGAGCAAATCCAGCCCATCACCACCAGGCAACATCAGGTCGAGGAGTATGCAGTCGTACTCATAACTTATTATCTTGTCGAGGGCAGTGTGAAAATCGGAAGCCGATTCTACCAGGTGGTTTTCTTTTTCCAATGAGGATTGCATAACCTGTACCAATTCTCTTTCGTCTTCTATAATCAGTATCTTCATAGATGCTAATTTAGGCAAATTACTCCGGTAAAGGTAATGTCCGAATTAGGAAAGATTCTGGAAAGATTTTTAATCCCTAACTAAAAATCCTTTTGTTTAATACTATAAGACAACTTCGGTAAGACCATACAGTTTTTGCTTGATAGGTCTTGCCGTAGTCTTTTGCTTTTATTGCCTTTTGAGTAAACGCCCTTAGATATTACCACCAGTCTCTGATGTTGTACGATGTATATTGTGGTTGGTTTTTGGCGCGTTCGAGGGCGATTTCCCGATAAGACTTCAGTCCTTGCATGTCTACTTTGGTGCGATTGTCTTCTTGTTTGAGAATGAAGTTCCACTCTCTGTTGTCTATCTGTTCTACTTTTCTTCTGACTTCATTGCTAAAGCTTTTTACTTCTCCATAGCAAGCAGCACTAGGATCAATTTGATTGAGATATATCGCGACTTGTGAGGCTGCACTGTAGTTTTGTCCGGAACTCCACGCATTTTTGGCCTGATTGAGTAGTACTTTACAGTTGTAATCGATTTTTTGTTGATACAATGGAGCCGTCATATCGAGAGCCTGATTATAACAATCTCGGGCCACCTCGGGAACGGATATAAGTTGGGCGAGGGCTTCGTCATATCTGTTTTGCCCGGCTAGGGCTTTTACTTCTTTTAGTATAAAATCGCATTCGGTATTGTAGAATTCCAGTATACGGTTTTTGGCATTGGTGAGGAGGGCGGTGAGCTGAGGATCATCGGCTCGGATATTTCGGAGGGCGGCGATATAGGCCTTGGCCTCTGTTTTACCAGCACCTTTGACGGTGATGGCAGATTGCCCGAATTTTTTTCCGCTGATACCATCTCCTACAAATACGGCGACTTCTAAGGTGAGCAGTACCTTTGGAGGTGCTCCAGTCACTACGTGTTTGTCCAGTACAGAGATATTGGGCGTGATAATGAATCTCGGAAAATACCCTCTCGAATCTCCTAAACCATTGGCGGTAACAACTTGTGTTAAACGGCTCTTAAGTTGGTTGGCCGCCGATAAGGGGAGGTAATCTACCTGATCGGAGACGTAGGCAGCGATTGCGATGCGCCCTGTGTCATCCAGCTTTCCCATAGTGTTTTGCGCATAAGACTGTGCTATAAACAGTGTGCATACGAAACAAAGTAATAGAGGTATGAGGTGTTTTTTCATGATTTTGGTATTTTATTTACTGCCCAGAAAAATGGTGGCTTCACCCAACCCTCTGGTGGTTAGTTTGTTTTCTATATTGTAAGGATCACTGCGTAAAAATTTGCTCAGTTCGCTGGCAAACCTTCGGGTATCCATAGCCCTTTGGCGTCCGTTGCGCTCAAAAAACATGGGTATGCGTACCTGTTCAAACAACATGGTGTTTTCGGTGGCGTCGGTGGTCGAGAACCTTCCTTTTACCGTATTGTCGGCCATCCAATCTTCTATGATAAATCCGAGTTCTTCAGTGTCCGGTCCATAGGTTGTTTCGAGATCGTTGGGCCAATCGTCCCAGCGTTTGATTCTGAGGGTCACTTCTCGACCATTTTCAAACAGATCGTCGAAGTGATCTTGTAGGGTATTGGCAAAGGGACCTATATACGACTGTACGGCTTCTTCCAGCAATACGGGGAGCTCGGCAGAGAAGGAGGGAGCTCCGGTTCCGGCAGCGGTGGCAATCTGTTTGTTAGAATAGGCATCCAGTCCTTGCAAGTTGAAGGTGACCGACTTTTTCGGTCCGGTTTGGTTTACCGACCAAGTGAGCTGCAGTACGATATCGGCCTTGGCTTGATCTAATATTTGATCTACCGGACTTTCGGCAACTTCGGCTCCAGACGATCTCGAACTCCTAGCGGCGTCGAGTGCGCTGTTCAGTTCTCTGCTCTTGATTACAGTTTCCATGTTTTTTAGCGGAAATCCTCTTTCAGCCATAAGTCCGTTGAGCTTGCTGATTACAAGCAACAAATCGGCATTTTCCTGAAAGGCCCGCTTGTAGTCGGGAATGACTTCGATAGCTCCTTGGTTGTCAAATTCCAAGCTGTATCCGCGGCTGATGCACCAGTTGTCGCTAGGCACTACCATAAGCGTAGGTTTCTTGGCTTGCGAATGGGCAAAGAGTACGCTGAGAATACTAAAAGCAGTGAGTAGTATATTTTTCATGATTATTGTATTATACGATTGTTTTGCAAATGCTTGCGCAATCCTTCCACATCAATTGCAGCGAGGAACTCAAAAACTATTTTGCCTTTGTTTTCCAGTTTCTTTTTGGGAAGTTTATCTTCGGTAAGGGATATAAATTGTCGGTAAGCTCCGTTTTCTCCGTAAAATTCCCTGAAATAAGCGCTGTGTTTTTCTCTGGCATTGGGATCGGAGATAAGCGGAGACTGATTGCAGTCACTATTGCCGTTTCTGATGCCTTTAAACAGTATGTCGTTTACGGCATTGACCAAGGCATTTGCGGTCGCTTGTTCTAGATTCAGCCCGGTGCCACGGGTTTTTACAATATGTGTTCCATCGGAGTTTACGGTAACACACTCGGTATCGTATTGGTAATAACCCGAGATGCTTTCTACGCTTTTGCAAGAGTGTAGTCCGATTAAGGCAAAGACGCAGCTTATCGCGAAGATGAAGCTTTTTTTGATTGGTATTCCTTGTTTCATTTTAGCAATTGTTAGTTTATCCGTTTGGAACTTGTTTGTCGTCTTAAAATCCGGAAGACAAACCGCGTATGATTCCGGCACTCTCCAGTTCCTTGCGCAACAAGTCGATATTTACTGTGACCACTATTCCTATTTTGTATTCTCTTCCATTTCTCCCCACGCGAAAGCGGTCTGTAGCCGCCACGGCGCCGTCGGTGGTAAGACTTACAAACTTCATATACTTGCCGCCTTCGGCAAAGAAGTCATCAAAATACGCTCTCTTTTCTTCTTCCACATTGGCATTTCGTGCCAGTGGCGGCTGAGCTACGCAGCCTCTATCTCCTGCAGGAATTCCTTTAAAAATAACACCGTGAACGGCATTTTTCTTAGATTGTTCTTCCGGGATGTGTTTTCTTCGCGAAAAGGAGTATACCTTTATCAGATACGATCCCTGTCGGCCTACATTGACACACTGAATCTCGTATCTCCAGTTTTGAGTGTCTTCGTCGGCCAGTCTTTTTGCTCGTTTTTGAGCCATAAGTTCGGGCGTTGCAAACAGGAACAGCAGCAGTAGTACAGATTGAAATAAGGTTTTTGACATAACTATCAGTTGTTTTTATCGTGAGGTCTTAAATGTATTTTCAGTAGCAAAGATTTCGTTCTCAACCGGGGTAGAGGTTTTTATTTCAGATGTGTTTTTCGATTTTTTGTACATCCCTCCAGGAGCAAAAATAGCGGCGCAGGAAGAGCACATCACACAGATAATTGCTACCAATGCAATACGGTAAATTCTTTTCATTACAGTTTGTATTATGATGAATAATCACATGGTTTAATCTCTAATTCAATTGCCTGATGAGCATGCCGGAAGCGTATTTGCCCGATTTACCTTTAAAGCGGGTATAGTTTTCCGATAAGTCAGCGCCCTCGGCCTCATCGGCCAGATAAGTATTGTCCCATATATGGTTTTTGTCTACCACAACAATACCTACCCGCTGGTAGGAGGTAGAGCCGTCTTCGTTGAGTATCTGTTCTAGCACCTCAAACTTATCGCCCTTTTCAATGTCTTCTTTAAGTCCGATCTTAGCGCTTATCGGGTCACCACTCAGCAGCGGGGTTTTTACCCTGAACTCTTCAAAAGTGCGCTGTAGTTTTCCGATATTTTTGTCTACGGCTCTAGTGGTGGCAATTTCAATAAGTTGTTCGTTGTTTTTAGCACTGAAGATGGTAGACTGCAGGTTGTTGCGAGACACTTCACTACCCACGTATTTTAGTTTGAAAGCAGTAGATTGGTCAAATGCAGCTTTTTTTTCGGGATCGTAACTGTCTTCATCCATCCAGTATTGACTGTAAAAAGTATTGGCGGTTTGTTCGTCCCACACCAGTTGGTAGAGGTAGGAGGTAGTGCGTACAAAATACCCTTTTCCTACCACATCGGAAGCCATTTTGGCGCCTTGGGCGATATAGCTTAGATTTTCACCTCCGGGAACTACAGAAGCCACACTGGAAAGTGCCGACAGAAAACCACCTCTTTTTTGAGCCTGATCTTGTTTGTTGGTGTACTGATAGTCGTAAACAATAACAAAGGTGTTGCCTATCAGTTCTTCTCCGGCATCTTTGAGAAGTGCTTGTCCTCTTTGCGATTGCATGGCGATTTTGACGTTGAGATCGGAGGCGTTGTACTGCCCTCGCTCGGCTACGAGATCCATATTAAAAGTGCCTTTTTCAGAACGATTAAACCATTTGGCAACGAGCTCCCGCGCCACCTTGTTGGTGTTGAGGTAGTTTTCGATATGAATGGTTTGATCGTCCAGTCCGCCCGAGCCGGGAATGAGATAAGGACCTATGTTGTGATTGTTGAATTTTTCTGATAATTGGGTGTTCCCGAAGGCGTCTTTAATCACTTGATAATGCTCTATGTTGGGGTCGTCTATCATAAGGGTATACAGAGAGCTCCTGCGGTATTTGAGTCCGGAGAGTTCGTCGTGCGAGACTCTGTCAATACGCGTTCTTCCCCCTTCAGGAGTTACAGCAGTCGAATATCCGATAGCAGCCTCGGTCTCGCTGTCTCTCATATATCCGCTTTCTGCCTTTATTTTAAGGATTTCGCGACGAGCTATCTCCCTTAAATTCATGTTGTTGTAATCGATTGCAGTGTCTAATGTGGCTGTTGGTGGGGCATCTGTCGCTGTGGTGTCACTCACCGCATCGAGCACTGTAAGTGCAGCTAAATTGCTAATAGCGCTTAAACCCTGACCGGAAGTGGAAGCTAATAGCTGCCTGGAATCGCCTGCAGCTGGCGCGGTGTGTTTTGTGTAAGTCTTGGCAAGCCTGTCTCGAAACCTAGATTGATTGTCCGACTTTTCCTCCTGTGAAAGGGAGATCCGCTCGTTTTTATTCACCCTTTTTATCACCTTTTGCCGCAGTGCAGCGTTGTTAGTGACATCTAATATCGGGTCTCCTTTGGAGAGATTTACGTTGATGTAGTACTCAGCAGAGGGCTGAACATCTATGGTGATGCCGCGGGCGAAGCCGAGATTAGCCACCATGGCAAATCTGTTTTCGCCCGGTGGTACCTTTATCTCGATATAGTTCTGTTTTTGTTTTAGTTTTCCGAGGTAGTTGTACTCGTGAAAAATATGGGCGGGAGCTCCCGAACCGGCAAAACCGTTATTCCGGGCTATATACACAGTAGCTTCCTGTGAAAAGCCCGAAACAACAGCGATCAGAAAAGTTAATAGGGTAATGGTTCTTTTCATAATTTGGTTTGTTGGTATGGTTTATCGTCGCATAGCTCATAACTTAAAGAAGTAGGTGTTATTCAGTAGGTAAAGATTTGTTTGATTATTCCGGAAACAAACCTATAAAACGATGTTTTACGAAAAAATACCCTCACTAGGGTATTTTTACGGTTTGTCGTATATTTTGATTTGAGGTACGATGACTCTGGCTTGTGAAAGAATTTATTTCGTCTCTGAGATGAAATGTTAAATCTCATATAAATAATAACTCTCGATACTTGTGGAAATGTTTAATTTCTATTTTTGCGAAAAAATGCCGTGATAGCAGATATATTAATAGCCGCACTTTGGAGTATATCCCCTTTCGGAGAAGCGAAAGTAGGGATCCCTTATGCTATTTTTAACCACGTAAATATATACGTGACCTTTGTGGTTTGCTTTTTGGCAAATGTTATGATTTTTCCTTTGATGACTTTCTTTTTGGATCATCTCAATCATTATTTGCTCAAGTGGAAATTCTACAAAAAGACTGCCGTAAAGGTGGCGCGCCGTGTGAAGTTAGGGGCAGGCTCTAATGTGAGTAAATTTGGCTTCTGGGGTATATTGATCTTTGTAATGCTCCCCATTCCCGGAACTGGGGTGTATGCCGGAACTATCGCTTCTTACCTGTTTAGAATGCCTTACAAACAGGCATTTTGGGCCAATACTATCGGTATTTTTCTCTCCTGTGCCATAGTTTTCGGTATGACTGTCGCCACTTATCACGGAACGAGATAAGCTAATTTTGTTTGTTTGCTAGTGTTAAGAATATATTAACATTCTTTTAAGGCTTCTTACTGCTCCTATTGATCCTTAATCTCGTAAAAACGCCCTATTTTTGCATTCGGTAACGGATCAGTGCTACGGCACATAAAAAGCTTGTAATGACAGACTTCTTCAAGAAAACTCTTTTCTCCACCCGTTTAATGGCTGTTCTTTTTGTGGTTTTTGCCACGGCATTGGCCTTTGGTACCTTTATAGAAAGCTGGTACAGTATCACTACAGCGAGAATATGGATTTATAACGCCTGGTGGTTTGAGGCTATTATGGTGTTTTTTGTGATCAATTTTGCGGGAAATATTGTGCGTTACCGTTTGCACAAACGAGAAAAATGGGCCATTTTGCTCATACACTTGTCTTTCCTTTTTATATTGATAGGTGCTTTTGTAACCCGTTACATCAGTTACGAAGGGGTAATGCCTATTCGAGAAGGAAAAACGGCAGATTCTTTCCTGTCTGATAAAACCTATCTCACCGTATTTATCGATGGCGAAATAGACGGCAATCCGATGAGGAAATCTATGAGAGAAGACATTCTGGTGTCTGCCGAGGGTATTCAGTCGAGATTGCCTTGGAAATCCGATTTCAACGGACAGCCTTTTGCCGTATCTTATGTCGGTTATATAGATGGTGCAGAAGAAGGACTTATTCCCGATGAGAGTGGAGATGAATACCTAAAGCTTGTAGAGGCCAGCGGAGGTACAAGGCATGAACACTTTATAAAAAAAGGAGAGGTGAGCAGTATTCACAATATTCTCTTTGCCTTAGACAAGCCTACGGATGGAGCTATAAATATATTTACCGAAGGCGATAGCTATAGCATTTCTACCCCCTTTGAAGGAAATTATATGCGTATGGCCGACCAGCATCGCGATACGGTGTATAAAGATAGTGTGCAACCGCTACAGCTCCGATCGCTTTACAGTCTCGCCAATATGCAGGTGGTTTTTCCCGATCCTTTGGTATGCGGGAGTTATGGAGTTGTAGAGGCAAAAGACAAGAAAAATGCAGTACAAGACGCTATTGTTCTCGATATTACTACGGGAGGAAACACCGAGAGAGTTGAAGTTCTCGGAGGCAAGGGAATGGTAAATCAGCCGAAAACCATTCAGGTCGGAGGGCTCGATTTCCATATTTCTTTCGGTTCTATAGAACTCAAACTGCCTTTTAGCATTACCCTAAACGATTTTATCGCGGAAAAATATCCGGGTACTGAAAATGGATATTCTTCCTTTATGAGTAAGGTTACTGTAAATGACGATCGACCGTTTGATTACGATATTTATATGAATCATATACTGGACCACAAGGGATACCGTTTTTTCCAGGCACAGTTCGACCCGGATGAAAAGGGAACGGTACTCTCGGTGAACCACGATTTCTACGGTACCTGGATTACCTATATAGGATATACACTGCTGTATATAGGGCTTTTAGGAATCATGTTCTACGGGAAAACGAGGTTTAAGAAATTAGGTGAGATGCTGAAAAAGGTAAAGAGTGAAAAGGCGAAAATGGCGGCGACTATAGCCCTCCTCTTTACAAGTGTTGTAGGTTTTGCTCAAGAAGATCACCATCACGAAGCAGAAGTACACCAACACAATACCGAGCTTGAGGCTGTAAGTCAGGAAGAAGAGGTTCATCAGCATACCGTAGCCATACCCACCAAAGAAGAGATAGACTCTATCATTAAGGCGACTACCGTAAGCCAGGAACACGCCGATCGCTTTGGGAAATTGGTGATTCAAGACGATGGCGGACGTATGAAGCCGGTAAATACCTTTGCTTCTGAACTGTTGCGAAAAATAAGTAAAAGCGATCACTACAACGGAATGGACGCCGATCAGACTTTCCTCTCTATGTTGCAAAATCCGGCTGCCTGGTACAATGCAGAGGTGATTTATATGAAAAAAGGCAATGATAGCCTGCACAGGATGATTGGGGTAGAGGAAGGTAAAAAATACGTTAGAGCTATAGACTTTTTCGATGAAAAAGGAAATTACAAGCTGGCGCCCTATCTGCAAGAGGCCTATGCTACCAATGTACCCAATCAATTTCAAAAGGAATTTAAGGAAGTAGATCAAAGACTCGCCCTACTCAACAGAGCGTTGGGAGGGGAGATACTGAAAATTTTCCCCCTGCCTAATCACGAGAACCACAAATGGGTGTCTGCGGTCGATTTTAGAACAGGGCAATACGCTATTGAAGATTCTCTTTATGCCAATTTTATCAATAAGTCAGTTACGCTTTATCTGATGTCGTTGCGTAAGGCGATAGCGACCAACGACTATACCGAGTCTGAAAAAATCTTGGAGGCCTTTGGGCAGAATCAAAAAAATTACGGAGCTGAAGTACTGCCTTCCGACCGCAAGATAGAGGTAGAGGCCATGTACAACAAGGTGAATATTTTTCAAAATCTGCTGATGTGGTATATGGTGGGTGGACTGGCATTGTTTTTCCTTATTGTACTTCGAATCTTTTATGAAAAGAGATTTTTGGACATACTTATCCGTATCGGAAAAATTGGTATAATAGTTCTTTTTGTTCTACATACGGTGGGATTGATTACTCGATCTTATATTTCCGGGCACGCGCCCTGGAGCGATGCCTACGAGAGTATGATTTATGTTGCCTGGGCTACTATGCTGTTCGGATTGATTTTCGGAAGGAAATCGGACCTCACTTTGGCGTCTACTGCCTTTGTGACTTCTATTGTGCTGTTTGGTGCACATATGAACTGGCTCGATCCGGCTATTGCTAACCTCCAGCCGGTGCTCGATAGCTACTGGCTGATGATACATGTGTCGGTAATCGTGGGAAGCTACGGACCCTTTACACTAGGCATGATACTCGGAATTGTAGCCATGTTGCTGATATTGCTCACCAATAGCAGGAATAAGACTAAGATGGACTTACACCTTCGCGAGATTACCATTATCAACGAATTGGCGCTTACTGTCGGGCTTGTCATGCTCACTATAGGAAACTTTCTCGGCGGACAGTGGGCCAATGAGAGTTGGGGGCGATATTGGGGCTGGGATCCCAAAGAAACCTGGGCGCTTATCAGTATCATGGTCTACGCTTTCGTGGTACACATGCGTCTCGTACCCGGACTGAGAGGTCGATTTGCTTTTAACTATCTGTCTATAGTAGCTTACGCTAGTATTATGATGACGTATTTCGGGGTGAATTTCTATCTGGTAGGCTTGCACAGCTACGCCAGTGGAGACAAGATGATTACTCCCGATTTTGTGTATTATACTGCGGTGATAGTGGTGTTGCTTGGGATTGTGACCTACTGGAGGTATCGCATCCATTATGTGGATAAGGAAAAAAAGGCGAGCTAGTTCTCGTAAATAGGTATTTACCGAGGTAAAATAGTTACTGTGGTATCATATTGTTATAAATGTGAGAATAGCTGGGCTTTGGTGTTTTCCTTTGCAAAACATTTGTATTTTTGTCACCGGTAAGTAAAACACATCATCAAAAACCAAATTATGAGTTCATACGATGTAGCCGTTATCGGCTCAGGTCCCGGAGGATATGTAGCAGCCATTCGCTGCGCACAGCTCGGGATGAAAACCGCAATTATTGAAAAATATTCAACTCTAGGAGGAACTTGTCTCAATGTGGGCTGTATTCCTTCAAAAGCCCTGTTGGATTCTTCTCACCACTACGACGATGCCGTAAGACACTTTGAAGAACACGGTATCGAAATTCCAGGAGAGGTAAAGGTAAACCTTGAAAAAATGATCAACCGCAAACAATCAGTGGTAGATCAAACCTGTGCCGGAGTAAAGTTCTTGATGGATAAAAATAAAATCGATGTTTACGAAGGTGTCGGAAGTTTTGAAGACAGCACTCATATCGCAGTAAAAAAAGCTGATGGTAGTGAGGAGAAAATAGAAGCTAAACACACTATCATAGCGACAGGATCTAAACCTTCTAGCCTTCCGTTTATCGATATAGACAAAGAAAGAGTGATTACCTCTACCGAAGCGCTTAAATTGAAAGAAGTGCCTAAACACCTAGTGGTAATAGGAGGAGGAGTAATCGGATTAGAACTCGGACAGGTGTATAGAAGACTGGGAGCTGAGGTGTCGGTGGTAGAGTTTATGGATCGTATTACTCCCGGAATGGACGGAGCGCTTTCTAAAGAACTTACCAAGGTGTTGAAAAAGCAAGGCTTTAAGTTTTATACCGGACACAAGGTGAAAGAGGTAAGCCGCAACGGAGAGACAGTAACCGTTAAAGCCGATGACAAAAAAGGAAAAGAAGTAGTTCTAGAAGGAGATTACTGCTTGGTATCGGTAGGTCGCAGACCTTATACCGACGGATTGAATGCTGAAGCTGCCGGAGTAAAATTGAACGATAGAGGACAGGTAGAGGTAAATGAGCAGCTGCAAACCTCGGCTTCAAATATCTACGCAATAGGAGACGTTATCAAAGGAGCTATGTTGGCACATAAGGCGGAAGAAGAAGGCGTATTTGTAGCCGAAACTCTTGCCGGACAAAAGCCTCATATCGATTACAACCTAATTCCGGGAGTGGTATACACTTGGCCGGAAGTAGCTGCAGTAGGTAAAACCGAAGAACAGCTCAAAGAAGCCGGAGTAGATTACAAAGTGGGACAATTCCCGATGCGAGCCCTCGGTCGTGCGAGAGCGAGTATGGATATAGATGGTTTTGTGAAAATTCTAGCCGATAAAGCTACCGACGAAGTGCTCGGTATCCACATGATAGGAGCGCGTACCGCCGATCTTATCGCCGAAGCTGTTACAGCTATGGAATACAGAGCCAGCGCCGAAGATATTTCGCGTATGAGCCATGCACACCCCACCTATGCCGAAGCGGTGAAAGAAGCAGCCCTTGCTGCAACAGACAACCGGGCATTGCACGTATAGTATTCTCTATTCAGGTACATTCAGAATTAAATAAACATTTGTAATTCAGTGAATTAATCCGTAATTTAGAGAAACAAAACCCCGAAAATTGGCCAAAGTGCCAAAAAACGGGGTTTTTCTATTCTACGTGTCTATGAAATTACAAAGA
>JAJUFH010000013.1 GCA_029266035.1 Sinomicrobium sp. | reverse complement strand
TCACCGGAAGATTAAATTCAACAGAGTGTCCACAAGAACATTTTACATACACGTCCGTATAATACTCTGGGGAATTGTCTTTCTGTGTTGACACCTCAATAACTTTTCCGCAATTAAGGCACGATTCTGAATAGGTCTGTGAAAAATCACTGTTAAAGTCATACATTATTCTATTTCCTCCATACAATAAAAAAGGGAATCCGAAGACTCCCTGTTAATGTAAAAGTTTTTATCTTAGGTGTCAAGCCATTCTATGTACTTTCACACCATTCTCTTCCAAGTAGGATAGTCCTGAGCTATCGCGGTATGGATGTTGATAGTAAAACTCTACAACTCCAGCATCCACCATTTCAACAGCGCATTTCCTACAACAAGCATGAGTACAGAAGACGGAAGAACCAATGCTGGAATTGTTTGACTTCATTACACCGAACAAAGCATTCATTTCAGCATGGCGTACTTCTGGTCTTGTAACACCATTCTCGTCTTCTAGTGGGCCGTCAATACCTACAGGCAACCCATTGTACCCAACAGCCTGTATATTGTTCCCTTTGACGATAACAGCACCTACTTTGAGCCTTTCCCCAACAGAACATTGGGAGAAGACTTCAGCAGTACGCATATACGCCTGTTTGTGTTTAAGTTTCATTGACATGCCATGCACTCATCTTTACTTGCTTGAATGCCAGCTTTACTGTACACATAATACAAACCTAAGATGTTTGGGTCTAGGAATGCTTGCTTATGTACTTCGCTGATGTAAGACTCTTCCTCTTCAGCAGAGAAGAATAGGTTAAGTGACTGCCATTGATCTATATATTCAGCGCGAGAAGATGCCATACTAAGAATAGATTTCTGGTCTATCTCAAAAGCAGTTCTAAACACATCTTTTTCTTCATCGGTCAACCAATCTACATGCTGAACACTACCCATGGAATCCCGTATATCTGAAATATTTCGCTTATTATAAACACCTCGTTCCTTCATCAAGTCTAGTAGGATTGGGTTAACGCGATCAATTTCACCGGCAGGTGTTCGTTGTGTATATACCATAGCTGTGTCTGGGTTAATGCCTTCTGACACACCGCCCATAATCAAAGCTGTTGATTTAGTTGGTGCTACAGCAAGAAGGTGTGTGTTGGCTCTACCGTACCCCTTACAC
This sequence comes from Sinomicrobium sp., assembly GCA_029266035.1. GTDB lineage: Bacteria > Bacteroidota > Bacteroidia > Flavobacteriales > Flavobacteriaceae > Sinomicrobium. Next base: position 73,329 of record JAJUFH010000013.1, on the reverse strand, counting down.
CATTCAGGTTCCCCCCACTGCTCTGAAACCCACTTAGTGGCTTTCTCTGCCTCTGAACGGATATGCTTGAATACATCGATGTTTAGAAGAACTGAGTCTAATCCGCCAAACGGCATACCTTTCTGCTGAAACAGTGTATGTAGTCCACAGACACCTAACCCAAGTGCCCTTCCTTTCTTTGTGGCTGCAATAGCCTTCTCTAGTCCGGGAACATTCTTACCTCTCTCAATAAATTCCTGAACAACACAGTCAAGGAATACGATAGATTCAAAAACAGCGTCGGTATCTTTCCAGTCATCCCAAAACTTCAGATTCATAGAGGCAAGCACACAGGTGTATGTATAATCAGGCCCGCTATGGAGCATGATTTCATTACAAAGCTGAGGCGCTTTAACATCTAGGTTGTTGTCTACATACCACTGTGGCCGCTTTGCGTTAGCTTTATCGTTAAAGAAAAAGTACCCCTTACCTGTAATCATCTTAGTTCTAAGTGCTGTCTGGTAACGATTAACTGCCTCAGCGTCCCCTTCCTCAAGTGCTTTGATAAAAGCATCGGAAACACACCACCCTACGTTGTTGCCGTCAGGTTCAGTTTCAAGATATGAGCAGACTTCGTAGAAATCTCCGTGGTCGATAGGGAGATATGCAGCCCAACTACCTCTCCGTGCAGTACCTTGTGCTACATACTCCATATCTTTCTGGAAGCCTTCAATTACAGGCAGTACTCCCGTCGATGTACCGCCAACACTGATACTACTTCCGCGAGGTCTAACATCCCCCAAGTAACCAGCCGTACCAAAACCCATCTTAGTAAGCATAGCTGTTTCATGCTTTGCTGAATAGATGTCGCTGATACTATCACCAACATAACTACCTGCACAACTGACTGGTAGACCACGCTGGGTGCCTGTATTAGCAAGCACTGGAGTGGACGGAGACAACCATCCCTTCCACATCAGATCAAAAAATTTAACTTTCCATTTATCTGGGTCTGGTGTATGTACGGCTAGTGTTGCAGCAATTCGTTCATATTGTTCTTTAGGGTTATCTGCTTGATATAGGTACTTCTCCTTAAATAACTGAAAACCACCTGTACTCCACCAATCTGGCACCAAGCCTTGAGATTGTAGCTTCTTCCGCTCTTCACTGAGGCGATCATAGATATTACTCATTTATTTCTCCTTTACCATTCAAAAGATTCTTTGTGCCAACCACGAGAGTATTGATTACCTTGACTGCTAAAGAAGTCAGTGGCTTGGTATCCGTTAATCCCTTTGTAAAACCATTCAGAAATAGGGTTGTACTCGACTTTGTATAGATTTTTGAAACCGAGGTTACGTAGACATAGGTTTATACGACTTTGTGCAAAGTGTTCTAGTTGAGTTGAAGTGATACCATCCATCTCACCTCGTTCAAATATCTTTCTGATGATTACCTTTTCGTGATCGTATACGGTATCGGCAGCACTGTAAATATCCTTCTCTAGCTCTTCAATATACTCATCATCAATCTCCCCTGCATCGTACAGTTCCTGTTTCAGTGTACGGAACAACCAAGCAGCCGCTTCTGCGTGTAGGTTTTCGTCCCGTGCTGAGAAGTTGATTCCACTAACAACATTTAGCAGTTTATTCTTACCTTGGCTCTGGAAATGTTTCAGGAAAGCAAAACTGGAGTACAGGATAGCACCTTCACCGAAGGTAAACGCACCCAATGAACGTAGGTCGTCTTTACCATGTAATGTCTTCTCTAGGAAATCAATACGTGCTTTAAGTTCTGGGTCATCTAGGTAAGATAGATAGAATTCATCGTTTGCCAGTCCAAGCTCTTCGTTAATCTTAGAATAGAATTTAGCGTGTACTTGAAGCTCCATTGCCGCGAACATAGCCGCCATTGGTTGAATGTCTGCTGGACGCGGGAACTTCTTAAATACAAAGTTCAACCAGAATTCGTCTCCGATGATCTGTTCATATAACGTAAACAGTTTTAGAGTGGTTATAGTGCCATGACGTTCTGATTCTGTCATATTCACCATAATATCTTGTTTATCTTTATGTACCTTTACCTCGCTGTGAGGCCAAAAGTGTTCAGCTTGCTCATCAGCAAATTCAACAGCCTCTGGGTAGTCAACAGTGAACGTCTCCTTTGGCGTTTTTATCCTGACCATATACTTCTCCTTAATTGGCTAAAAAGCCCTCCGTGGAGGGCAGGTTTGGTGGGCCTAGGCGGTTACGCTCCGCTCCTTCTTCCGTTTATGAGACGGCGGCTTTGCTATTAAGCCATAGGCCCGGAAACTTTGGGTAAAGAAGTTAGACAGAGAGTATTAGGTTCCTCTCATCAAACAACCCTAATGAATTGTACCCATAGGGTTTCAAAAATGCAACCACTTCATTCTCTTTTTCTCTGTCCAGCACTTCAATAACAAGAACGGGTTTCTCAAGCATTAGCGTACTATCCATACCCTTCAGTACGTTAAGTTCCCCGCCCTCTACATCAATCTTTATAACACTTTCATTACCTGTAGCAAAGTAGTTGTAGGGGTAAACACTTACATCATACTGCTGTGTTTTCTTCCCATCTGCTATCAAGCTGCCAGCAGAAGACAGATGTGTTTTTGGGTTGGTGTAGAAAGAGAGGTGTGTATTGGTGTCCGACAATGCAACATTATAACAATTACCGATTACATTGTTATCGAACATATTGTATAGCATACGATCATATACGGGTGGATTGGGTTCAAACATCTGCATCTTGTAGCCGCGTTTAGCTGCCCAAATACCATACAAACCTGTATAAGCACCAATGTCAGAGAATACACCTTTAGGTTCTAGTGTCTCTAGGAAAGCAAAGGTTTCAGGTTCAAAACTACCGTTTCGAGTGTATGATAACGCCACCATATCACCATCGTCTTTCAGACCAACTCCATTAACGAACATCCCATATCTCCTTTACTATTGATCTAAGATGTTGAGTTGTGCAATTTTTCATTACTTTTACCTATCAAAAATATCTGTATAAGGGAAACATGTAATTTTAGTTATTTTGTTGGCTGTATAAACTCGGATACCTCTTTCGGTTAATTGGGGAATTGCTGATTCAAATAAGTCTGGTAGATGTGCTAGACATTCACAGTAGGTTCCATCGAATTTGGGGCTTTGATCTCCGCTGATACCAAGTAAAATAATCTCGGATGCTCCTAGATGATATGCTAAATTCAATGCCCCATAAGCACTATTACCTGTAGCAATTTGATTTTGATCTTCGCATAATCCATAATGGCTACTTAAAAAACCATTCCCAGCAATGCGTTCAAGATAATGAACATTGTCGGGTCTTTTATTCCTCATGCATGATATAATTGCATCTGGGTCTCCAAACTCATTTGGAACGGCAGCTATATAACGGCAATCATACGGTTGCTCTCTCATGATCTTTTGATTAGAAGGAGAGGGGTCTAGTGTAAACCAATAATCAGTATGTTCTCTTGTTATGTCAATAGCTTGATTAACAGCTATCACATCATACTCATCAATCGGTTTGAATTTCAGTGCTTCCTGACTAGACCCAACTATAATAATTTTACAGTTTAACATTTATATCCTTCACGTCTTTCGGTCTAGGCTTCCCATGAAAACAAATAATTTTGGATTTACCAACGTCAACTTGTTTTGGCTTGAGGTGCTTTGGATATGACTTTATAATATGTGCTTTGTATGAACAGATATAATCATCTCCTAGTAACTCATCCCAACGCTTAATGTCATCACCTAGAACATAACGGATGAACTCTTGGTCGCCACGCATGGAAGCCATATAAGTGTCTGGTCGTTTAGCAAAGTTGTTGTAGAGAGAAATACCTAGTTCATTAGGGACATACATAATACCAGAAGCAGGTTTCTCTGGGAAGTAAAAGTCACTCAACATAATCAATTGGTGTCTATTACTATCCACTACCGTCACCATATCAATCAAGTCACCGACAATCACTGTATCCAAGTCGAATAGAAGAATATCATCACTGTACCCAAGGGCTTCAATCTTAGACCACCAACCTTCCCATCCATGTACCAGCGGTTGTGCTTGTATGTAATCTGGCACATCTCCATCTGTAAAGCAGATAAAGTCACCATATTGGGATAGGGATTCATGCAGCGCTTCCACATAATCTGAGTCGAAATCGCCGCCAGTCTTATACACACATGCTATTTTCAAGTTCTTTCTCCAATGTAGAACGTCTGATTGTCAGGGCAGTGTCTAATGAACAGTTCACCAAGTCAATACCTAGTTCCTTATATGCTTTATCTAGGTGATTGAAATTAACTATCCACTCATCAATACCATCCGCATTCCTAAATCCTTCGGGGTGGTCACCAAACCAATGTGTTTTATTCGTTTTCTTGCAATCGTAGCCTATTAAAACGATTTTAGTAGCGCCTAGTACCCTAGCAAGCTCTACAGCTAGAAGTCCGCTATTACCCCCATGAAATATTGATTTACCAATGTTTGAAGGTGTTTTATGAGTGTGCCATCCCTCAACCCTCTCCCATCGTGGAGTAGCCTTGTACGTAGTGTGTAATCGGCAGGAAGGGGAGACAGTGGAAATGACATCATTATAATATCTTCGCCACCATTTACTATCGGCAGCGAAGACATGTTGACATTTAGGATATAGGCGGTAGTTGTCGTTTACGCAGATTACAGTAGTCCCATCAGGAATGGAGTCTACCTGTTCCTGAGTTAGAGACGGGCCGGAAGCTACGCAAACGACTAACATTTACTGCATGTTACCTGTATTTTGTTGTTCTAGGAGAGCAGCATTCATGTACTCATTCAGGTAATCAGTCTCTTTCTGGACTTCACCAAGGTCAACCAACACTTTACCGATAGCAATCAGTTCTTGTGCAGACAACCCTTTCTTGTCCATAGTTGCTACGTAGTTTGCTACTTTCGTTGCATCAAATCGCATTATTCATTCTCCACATAATAGACGTTTTTACGTACATATCCAGCTACACTTTCTGTAGCCAATGCTTCTTTAAGGCCGAAGGTTTCATAGGTCGTCACAATTCTAAAACTACCTTCTACATCATTGAAGTCTTCATCGAAGTAGACAATCACAGCCCCTTTGTCAAAGTCAAAGTCTTCAATCAGATCAATGAGTTGTTGCTTCTGTGTGTTTCTTTTGAACTTAATGACACTCATTTAATACTCTCCTGAAACCAAATAGAGTTTATGCCAGAGAAAGCCAAGCTAGAGATTACAAATCCATAACCCTCCTCGTTGAAAATACCAACAACTGCCATTACGAGGAATACAACCATATTAAATCCGTAAAGATATTTCATTACAAGTCTCCCAATACAGGTTCTTTGAATTTATACGACTTCAGGATTTTATTCTTACCTCCATTCACTTTATCACCACGAATAACGTAATAGCCACCAACTTTCTTATAGCTTACATTCTCGTAGCGCAGGTCGTCCATGTAGCGAAGCACACTCATCTTTGCTTCTTCTTCTGTGGTGGCGAACTTACTGAAATTACTATCATTAATTCGCTTCAACAGTTCTTCGCCGTTAACGCCCATAGAGTGAAGCAGACCTGTAATTACTACGTACAAATCGCCTGCTGCATCCAAATGTTCAACTCTATCTTCAGCAGCCAACAGTTCTTCATACTCTTCTTTGATTAAGTCTAGGTAAAGGTAGAAGAGTTCTGTATCAGGTTTATGTGCATTTCCTGCTACGATGTTCCATTGATGTACTCTATTTATTTCACTCATTATTATAGCTCACCCCTTTGCCACTTGTGAAATGTCTGTAGGTCACGAGTAGCCAGTGTCATATTTGGGTAGCTGAATGGGCCTTCACTATCACCTACAAAAGATGTTGTGCCGTCTTTCTCGTGGATAAGCAAGCGATAACGAGTCACTACTTCGTTTGTCCCATCTGGAATATGCTTTGTTTCAGTTGCTTCTACATGCACATCCTTATAGTCGGGATGCAACTTATCTAGGATATTGATAATCCATGTAGAGCCTTGCACATCTTTAATCTTTGGTTTATTTTTCATTCATCATCTCCTTTTCCATTTCACGTTCAGATAACCATACCCAACAGGCTAGGTCAAGTCTATCAACATCCGACAACTCTAGTTCACCATTAGATTCGATTTTAGCACATGCCTTGAGCATAGCTACATACAGGTCAGCGGTTGCTGAGTCTTTAATATCTGCGTCACTCATTTTGATTTCTCCTTCTCAATAAGTTCAGATACATTTTCCTCCGAGTACCATCGAAAGTCAAGACTATCTGCCCACTCCGCCATAGAACGGCGTGTACCGTCTTTACGTCTAGTTGCTCCCGGCATTGGCGTATTAGGGTTCTGGAACACAAACACTAACTCTTCGTCTGTAAGGCTGTCACGAATATGTACGTACTTCTTTGCTTCTGCTGACGTTCGGAAACGTCCCTTTGCTTCTAATAGGATGTTACCTAGTTTGAAATCAGGTTCATACTTAGCCTCTCTTGCTGGAATAGTGTATTCTACTTTATCAGGGTGGTACTCGCACTCTTTAAGTGGCCCTTCAGCTAGGCGTTTCTCTAGTTTGGAGTCATATCCTTTAGTTCTTTTCCTCTTAGCCACCGTACTTCTCCTTGTAGAAATTACAATGTTCACGTACATTGCAGAAATGAACACACCTAATGTCTTCTCCTTCAACCACTTCAATGTACTCTTTACCGTCAGGTTTAGGGAGATTAGCAATGTACTCCTCTGCTTCTTGTCGTGAGTATAGCACACGTAACGCTGTCTTACGCCCTTTCCGCTTAACTTTGAATTGATCTGGTCGCGCCCACCTTTCTTCTTTGGTGCAGACACGGATTTGACCTAGTTTAGCATACTCCATATCAAGAATGCGTGATTTGATAAACTCTTCCACATCCTCATCTACCCATTGTGGGTAGGGGGTGCGGCAGAATAATGATTTAGGATAATCTGCCTTGAGTCCAACCTGTGTCTTTGCCCAATCCAATCCAAACCCGCTGATTTGTACGCTATCAACTTCATATCCAGCTTTCTTCAGCAAATAACATTGGTACGCAAGTTGCTGCTCGTGCTCCTTCTTACCTCCGCCAGTAAAGCTGAAGAGCTTGCTGAACTTATGATCCCACAAAGTCTTTTCTTGCTTGTCGTATAAGTCAAGTTGACTACTGACAATAAACTCTTTCTTGTCTCCCGGTGCTTCGGGTATATGGAAAGTGTGGTAGAGACGTTCCTCTACAATGTAGCGTGGGTTTCCTTTCAACGCCCATTCAATTTGATTATGACATGATGTGCCGATAAAAGCCTGTAGTTGGTCTGTAACGTCTTCTGGTGGATTGTGTATACGCTTCAGTTCTTGAACCATAGCGGGTTGTAGAAGAGAAGTAATAGAGTAGTCAGACTTACCAGAATCATACTCCCCTCTAGTTTTATCTACTGCTTCTACCAGCCATTCAGGTAGTCCTAGCCTGTTTTCCATCAATACTCAGCCTCTAGTTTAACGTAAGCATTACCAACTTGGTATTGGTTGCCTGCCTCCCCAAATGTAGAAGTATAAATAATATCAACCTCTACATCAGGTTTGAACTTATATCCAGTAGCCTGTTGAAACTCAACATAGGCAGTTCGGACAGCTTCTTTCAGTTTGTTAGCTTCGTATTCAATGTCCATTCACCACTCCAAAATATATTCAACATCAGTGAAACTACTGTTTTCGTACAAGTATTTCAGTAGATTTGTTTCGCCGGGAGCACATTCTTCAATCCAAACTTGATAGATTTCGTCGCCGTTAATCCCTACTGACCAACGAACATCGACAGCATTTAGGTCAGCGTAGTTGATTGCCCCTCGAACACCAGCATCTTGAGCCTTATCCAATAAGTATTGTGTTTCTTCTCTGATATTGATTAGTGTTTGTTTATTCATAGTGATAATCCTCTGGTAAAACAACGATTTTATTCTGTACCTGAAATGCACTTAGTGTTCCGGGTTTGCTGTTTTTAACACCTTGTACTGTAATGGAACCCCAATAGCCATCGTCCTCATTTATCTCAATGACTTTACCAACACCAAGAGGGTTATTCCTATTCGCTTTACCATAAGCAACTAAATCACCAACTTGTATCTTCTGTCCGAAAAAATCAAGCATTGCCATAATTACCTCCTATAAACCAAAAGCGCCCCGAAAGGCGCAAGTCTCCATTACTCAGGTTTAGTACCGTATTGTGCATACGGAAAGAAATAGGTGTCAGCTAGACGAATCACCTCTTTAGCAAAAGCATCCGCACCTTGATCAATTCCCAACTCTACTCCAGCAGCAACCGCTGTACTCAACACAGCATTAGCCTGAGTCATAGCGTTTTGGCGGAAAATAGAAGCCTCTCGCTTGTTCTCATTCTTAGCGTACTGCTGTTTAGCACCTTGTTGGTGTCCTGTAGCACGTTTTGTCACCTGAACCTTCCCTGCAATGTTGAAGTATTGTCCTTTCTGAACAGCGGGAAATGTTACTCTATCTCCTAAATTAGCTCTCGGTGTCTGGTCATCAGCAAACGCTGAATACTGACTGCCTGCCACCACAATGCCATGTCGATAACTACCGTTCTTTGTCGGTGCAATAATATAGTCTTCTACAACACCTTCTACTTGAATATCAGCCATTTTCTTTGGTTTCCTCTTAACTGTATTAGATATTGATTGTCCGGCGGTAAAGCCTTCTGGATCGTGAACTTCATAGTCACTGTCGTCAGCAACACCGCATACACCAGCCCAATCTACCATGTTTCCTCTCCAAGAAAAAGAGGGGCCGTTAAGCCCCTAGTTACTAGAACGGTATGTCTGAGTCGTCGTCATCAAAGTCAGAAGGTGCTTCCATAGCAGCAGGCGTTTCAGACTTACTCAGATCAATACCAAGTACATCATCAAAACCGCCTGAGCCACCACTGCTACCTTCGACATACTCAGTGATTTGAACAAGGTCAAGAGTCACATTCAACTGACCGTCAGCATTACGGTAGCCCCACATACGTATATTGGCTTTGCTTCCAGTTCCGATAGGTTTAGACTTATCCCACGGATTGCCTTGTTCATCCACAACGTTGATAACAACCTTGTCGCCGTTCTTCTTAAACTCTGGTGCAGTCAGAGAAACGCCGTGGAGTCCCTTAACAGCATCAAAGTTACGCTCACCTTCGGCTACTTGGTCTGACGTAGGGAACTTGATCTTCTTCTTCTTGTTCTTATCTACGCCAACTTCAGCGAACTGCTTGTTAATGAAAACACCGCCGTCATCAGTGTGTGATTCCAGCTTGTCACGAGTTGCTTGGTCTACGAAAAGGGTAACAGAAAACTCTTTGTCGTCAGACTGATACTTTTGCTTTGGGTTGAATAGGTTGGGGAAGTACATGACAGCATCGCCGCCTGTGATATACACCTGTTCGAACTTGCCGCTTTCTTTCACTACTACGTTCATAAATACCTCACTTGTTGATTTACATTTGCTACTTTAGCAGTTTTTGATGTTTAGTGCAAGTCTTTCATGTTAGGGCCAACTTCAGACTCTACCCTAAAGATAACAGGTACGTCAACACCGTACACTTCTTTATATCTTTCAGGTATTGCCGTCATAGCCTTCTCCACTTCTGGTATTACATACTCTTTTGCTCCTTTAGCCAAACTAATCCAAATACAGTCGTGTACTGTGTTCATTAGGAGTGCTGTATTATTGAAGTTACCTGTCTCTACAAACTTCCTCCAAACCATACCTACCGCTGTGGATACTACACCGCCTGCCTCTCCTTGGATAGAGTAGTTCTTCATTTGTGTGGGGCTGAAGCTAACTTCTACACCTCGGTCTTTCATAAAGTCAGGTGCTTCTTGTTGTGTAAAGCCATAACGTGCATTTGTGCCTGTTGTTGCTTTGTGCCAACCAAACTTTACAGGTACTCCGTTTATGTAGGTGCCCGTCTCTACAGCATTCTTATCGACCTGCCTAGCCACCCAAGCATTATACTTCTCTACGTTTGGGTACATTCTGTTTTCTGCCTCTATGAATGCCTCTACTTCCTCTATAGACATACCAGTAGACGCTGCAATAGCCTTAGCTCCTGCCCCATAAGCTCTCTGGAAACTAAATCCCTTGGCTTTGGTGCGCTCTAGGTCATAGTATGGGTCTTTCTCTTTCTTTGCCTTACGTACAACGTCGTCGTAATCTTCTCCTAACTTAGCTGCAAGCCTAAGACTGTGGAAGTCTACGCCATCGTTTACGTTCTGGATCATATTCTTGTCTTTACTGATCCAAGCCTGAATGACCACTTCCAAACTTGAAAAATCAACCTCGGCAACCTCGCCTCCTTCAAAATGAGATACAAACATCTCACGTACATCTGAAGTGTTGCCTCGTGGAATCTGCTGGGCATTAGGTTTACTGCTGCTCAAACGTCCTGTATCAGTCTGTACGTTATTCAGTGTATGGTGGATAACGCCATCCTGAGCATACCTGAGCATACCACTGGAATAGAAGGCACTCAGGTCTTTCTCTTTCTTCTTCAACTTTGCGAGGATTTTAGCAACTTCAATTCCCCTAGCAGAAAGTTCTTTGATTACATCTTCGCCAGTCTTGTAAAACCCCGGCTCTTTTAGTTCCCACTCTTTGCGTGGCTTAGTTAGTCCCTTTAGCGGATACTCTGTCTGTGCAATCTTATACTTAGGTCTGTCTAAGTCATTAATTTTCACCTTCTTAGTTTTTAGTTGGCCTTTCTTATCACCAGTCTTGTACCTAACTTCATTTCCGTGTGGGTCAAGTGCAGGAACCTCTACTGTCTTCTTGTAGTATTCCGGTTTACCGTCCATATCTACTTTAGGTTCTCTCGTTCTGTATTTGATAGGCCCGCCAAATAGTAATGCAGACAACTGCCTGCCACTAGACCAGTTAAACTCTGCACCTTCTGGAAGTTGTGGTGTGTATTGCTCAAGTTCTCTATATAAACCTTCAATTTCCTTTCGTAGCTTCGATTCATTACGTTCAGCAACTTCCAAGTCAACTTTTAGGCCGTTGAACTCCATCTCAATGTTTCCGCATAGACTGTCCATACGCTCCCTAATCATGGCAGTCATGCCAAGTTCATGGGCTTCTTTGGCAACACACTTAAAGATGCCCTCTGTTGTATCTAGGTCGTGGTCTAGGTAATCAAGTAATTCTTGTTTTGGAATATCAATAGTGTCAATACCATTCTTCCAGTATTCCTTGATCTTATCTGGCTTTAGGGGCAGACCATAGATGTTAGCCATACTGTCCATAGAGGCATATTTCTCCTGCTGGGCAGTGATAAAATACCTAGCATATTGACAGTCATAAATCCTACCGCCCCTCTTAAAGAAATTCACTAGTACGGGGTGTCTCCACAGGTATAGAAGGTCGAACTTTAGGTTGATGCCAACGATAGCACCAACCCCCTTCAACCAGTCTCCTTCTGGAATAGCCTCCTCCTGACTAATGTGAGTTTTAATTCTACGGCCATTTGAATACTTCAAACCCATAGAGACAATGTAGTTATCTTTATCGAATGGGTTTGCAATGCGGCCATAGCTCTCTTTAGTAGAGGTTTCTAGGTCTAGTACAACGTATTTAATCCCCATAGATTTCTTGTAGCTCCTCATCAGATTCTTGTGCTTCGTCCGCATACGGGTCAGAACAAGCTGTGAGTTTAGCCTTGTGGGCATCGAAACGCAACCACCCTGCCTCTCCTGTGAAGCCTGTACGTCGGCATTTGACTACTTGCATACGAGTAGAGTTACGTACCTTGGGATTATCTGAAGTCTTATCCCGACTCAAGAGGATTGTATTAAAGGCAATCTGGTTAATGGCAGACGTACCCTTCAAATCGTACTCCGACACAGAGTGGGGGTCTTTACCTTCAGGTTTACGCATGTGACTAACCACAAAAATACAGCAGTCTGTTTGCTTTGCCAGCTTCAAGATTCTATCCATAAAGTCTTCTACAGAAGCATTCTCGTTAGAAGGTACAGCCGCCTGAAGTGGGTCGATAACCACAACTTTTGTCCCCATGCACTTAACCATCCACTCTAGTTTTGTGAACATATCATCCATACTAGAGAACGCACCTTGGTGGTTAATAGAGACAATCCTATCGTCTGTTTGAATCATGCCCATAAACTCTTTTTTGAGCTTCGGCATATCCAAGTCTTCTGGTTTCTTTAGTGCTAGATTATCTTCCATATAGATAGATAGGAGGTGGCTAACAATCTCTCTTGGTGTCGATTCTAGGTAGAGTAGCCCAATCCTGTGTTCTGTCTCTTTGAAGAACGAGTATACGAGATTATTAATCACCGTGCTCTTCCCTATCGAAGTTAGAGCACCAATAACAGTGACTTCTCCTAGCCCTACCCCGCCTCCTAGCATCTCATTCAACTGTCCAAATGCCGATGGGAACGGAATAATAGACTGCTGTGCAGAAGCCTCAAACTCATCCCACATCTGCCCTAGTGTCATCAAATCAATCGGAGAGTATCGCTCTGCTTTCCAGAACGCCCCTACAAGCTCATCTTCCCTCTTAGCCTTCACGTATTCATTTGGGTCTTTGAGTGTCAATTTTGCTGTGTAGCCCTGCCCCGGCTTCAGTAGTTTTAGTGCTTCTTCTGTTGCCTTACGTCCCGGTTCGTCATTGTCCAGCATAAGGATTACTTTCTCAAAACTAGTAACCCATTCGTAGTTCCCTTTAATCTGTGCAGCAGTGCTGCCTTCTCCGTTAGTAGGGCTGACAACAGCAGTAGTGAACTTAGGATTCTTCATCTTCAGTGCTTGCTGCAAAGACATTGCATCTTCTTCGCCACCGCAGATAACTAGGAACTTACCACCGCCTGAGAATAGAGACTGACCAAAGAATTCACTGGTGGTTTTATTCTTTCCCTGCACGTAGAAGTTTTTCTTAACGCAGTCCCGGCTATGGTAGCCAACAAGCTCTCCATCTTCCGTAACGGGATAGTGACGTTTAATCATAGTACCATCTTCGGCCATCTCAGACCGCACACCGTATAGCTCAGTTACCTCCTTCCCTACACGTCGCTCTTTCCATCCACGCATAGGCAAACTCATAATGTACGTAGGATCAAAATGTTCCACTTCTTCCTCCACTTCACCTAGATTGTAATGTTCTGCAATTTCATTTGGTCTAATGTAACTCTCACATGAAAAACAGTGTCCGTCAAATGTCCCATCTGGTTTCTGGTATATAGACACTGCATCAGAGGACTTACACTTTATACATGCCTGCTTCCCTTTTACCCGCTCCCCGTCTTCCTTACTCATACAATACTATCCTCAATAACATCTAAAAATTTGTTGACATATTCAAGAAGCTCCATCTCCCCGCCAAAGACTTCATTAAATCGCTTCTTCGATATGAGAGAGGGGCCAACCATATCCTCTGCCTGCTTCCGTGTCAACCCCTCTGGCGGAACTCCCTGATGGTGCCAGTAGCAGAGAGGGAGCGTGTATTGATGCCCCATTCTCTTATTTCCATCAATAATGTGGTGTATTTGCACCCATTCGTTATGAACTCCATATGACTTGCAGCAGATGCAGCCAATCTGAGGGAGTAGTTGAAAGCGTTTCTTATCCTCTTTCGTGTGGGTTACTGCCTTCCCTACCATCCAACAACTCCTCCACCTTAACCATCACATCATTCAATACATTCAAAGGAATCACTAAACTTGTACCTGTAGGGTCGCGTAGGGTAACTGAGTGCCCGTCTGTACGCACCAAGGAAACGTCATCAATAAACAAGCGACCGTTAAGTATTCTCATTCGGTTTCTCCGGTAAAGGCATCCAATGTGTCACACAAATAGGAGGGTAGATAGCCCCGCTAACGTCTCTCCATTCCCAGAAGTCCTCATCTATCCATACACGACATGCGATCTCAACTTCCTCATAGGTATCGTACCAAATCAACACCCACTCCCCTTCTTCTACAAGTGACTGTGAGCAACGAGGCAAGGCTTCATCAACACCAATCCATTCCATTAGTATGCTCCTATAGACGCTTTACGTTCGGTCTGTGCCCAACTCACTTTCATCTTTGCAGCTTCTCGGTAAGCAGATAACAATTCAGCGTTATACTTAGCATCCTTATAATCCTCTAGGCACTCGCCGTACTCATCTGAGGCACGAGCAGCGAGGCGTTTAGCCTCAACTGCTCCTGTTGTTTGCTCCATGAACTGCATGGCCTCAATCCGTTTCAGCTTCCCCTCATAGAACTTCTCAGCAGACCTATACTGTGCGTATTCTTGTGCTGAATCACGTAGATAGTCTAATGCCTTTTCAACGTCGTCGTCACTAATCACCGATCTTCTCCTTCAGCTTTGTGAGTGCTTCAATCATTGTATCAATACTACCCACACCAATACACACTTGACTTTCATTGTAGTCAACAACATAGAATACAGCACTGTCTTCCTCAGACCATACCACAGCATCGCCTGATTTACTGAAGATGATCTCCAGTTCGTTGTCTTCTTCTGCTTCTACCAGATTGATTCTCATGGCTACTCTCCAAAATCAATTATGTACGTTGTCTTCAATTAGTTGACGGTGCTGAATCCAGCCCTGTAGATTACCGCTCCATACGTTTTCGTACTTATCAATATGTGTTGTGCCTTCTTCTTCCCACCAATCCATTGTTGTGCAAGACATTGGCTTTGCCTGATGTTCAAACGGGCTTGCGTGAACTGGCTTACTGTTGACAAGCATATCATAAATCTTTTCAGCCTTCTCAACAGAATTATCAAGGAGTCGATAGCTCACTTGAGCGCAACAAGAAGCACTCACTTTCAATGCCTGCTGTTCTGTCAGTTGCAGATACCCGTTCTCATAGTCCCCATCAACAGGTACAGTGTACCCTAGAGCGTCCGACCGGTCTACGTAAGGTGTGTGCCATACACCAATAGGTAGTTCATTAGGTGCGGAATTATTCATCGCTTCCCACATAAGATCAGCCAGCACCTTAATCTCAGGCTGGGCGTCTTTGTGCCTACGCAGGTAGAAAAAGTTATTCCATTCAGTAGCAGTTACTACTGTGCGAATCATTTGGAATGGTTCTACAATTCGATTGACAATTTGCTTGTGGTAGCCAGCTTCGTCAAACTTCTGTGCCCAAAACACAGCAGCTTTTTTTGCATTCTCCCACGTCTCTTCCCGAGTAATTTCTTTGTCATTGAAAGGGTGTTCCGCGTATTCAATCAGGTTGTTACATTCTTCATCTGCCTGCATTCCCGGCTGATTCTTACCCCAATGGACAGGCACGGCAGGGTTGTTATTTACAATCTCCAGCATCTTTTTGACAGGGATTGCACGACTGCTTGCCGCATTGCGGGAAAACTGTCGATGACTCATTAATTCCCCATGGATGAAACGAGGGTACTCAAGTTCGAATGTTGTAATTCTCTTACCTGCCTCTGAAATACTGTCCGCTACAATATCAGCCTTCATCTGCTACTCCTGTCATTAGTGTAAGTGTAAAGTTGAACAATGAAAAGTGCAAAGCCAGCATATCATCCTCACGTTCAATAGCTAGTGTTGGAATGATAGAGACAAACCATGTTCGTTTATCAATATATGTTCCCCCAAGTGTAACTCCCCAATATCTCACAGTTGTCTCCTAAGTTCATTGT
The DNA here is from genome assembly GCA_029266035.1 of Sinomicrobium sp. Taxonomy (GTDB): domain Bacteria; phylum Bacteroidota; class Bacteroidia; order Flavobacteriales; family Flavobacteriaceae; genus Sinomicrobium. The sequence goes on along the minus strand of JAJUFH010000013.1, from coordinate 57,605 downwards.
CAAAAATGCAGAGGTATTCTACCCTACCAATCTCTACGTTGGCAATGGTAATTTTCTCCATCTGTACGTAGCAGTCTGGACTGTCTACTGTCCACACCAAAGGGAAATGCTGTTTATCACTGAGGTTTTCCATATACCCAAAGTCAATCCAATGACTACCAACACTCCAATAGTATTTCCTCATGTCAAGGTAGTGGTCAGCCCCGCCATAGAAGTTGGTGATTTTCTTTAAGGTGTCGGCGCACTCTATAATTTCTGATTCGTTCATAGCTTACTCTCCCAAGGGATAGAACAGATTTTGTTTAAACTGTCTTACTCACTATACATAACACATAGGAGTAATGCAAGATGTCAGATGAAAATCTACCTAAGAAACGTGGCCCCGGTAGACCGCGAGGGGCACGTAATTTCAAAGGTGTTCAGAAGGCTGGCGTATTCAACCAAGCCAAGAAACGTAAAGTCATTGAACTTGTAGAGAAGAATGGTGGCAATTATGCTGCTGCTGCTGCCTCTGTGGGCGTGTCTCCTGCTACGATCAACTACCACGCCAAGAACGATCCTGTATTCAAAGAACGTCTGGAAATGGCTAAACTCAAGGCATGCGAAGCCGTAGAAGAATCCATTACTCACCGTGGCATTGAAGGTGTCGATAAGAACATATACTTCAAGGGGGAAGTAGTGGGCACTGAAAAACAATACAGCGATACGCTGCTTATGGAACGTGCCCGTGCCCTTATGCCTGAGAAATACGCCCGTAAATCCCAAGTAGACATAAGCGGAACCGTTACCGTCGAACACAAGGCAAGATCAAAATTGGCCAGTCTACTTGGGATTGAGCTTGATATTGAAGACGCCGAATACGAAGAAGTTACCACTAATAATCAAGACTAGAGTTCTTATTAAAGAACTCGCCATGTATTTGAGGCACTACCTCGTTGTAAGCATTTAGTGCCTCTTCTTCGGTCTTAAAACACCCTATAGAGTATTCGACCCCATTGACCGAATACCTAGCCCTCCAAGTTTTTTGTTTTTTAATATAACTAATTCCTTTGTGCCTAGAACTACCGCCCCTAGATGTTGAGTTAAATCCGTTTTTACTATGTGTAGCACCTCTCAAATTTTCTATCCTATTATCATCAACTATGTGGTTAATGTGGTCTACAACTTTTGGTAAGTACCCATAGTGATATAGATATATTAGCCTATGCTCATAATACCTTTTACCTTCTACCATTATACCTCTGTATCCGTTTTTATTGTAATAACCGGCCTTGCGGTCTTTTCTTCGACCCGTTCCTGTAGTTCTCCAGAATAACCTACCCTCTTTATACTCGAAAAGTTCAATAAGCCTTTCTTGAGTTATATGTGTATTATCCATGTCACTCCCAAATATAATCCGCCCACAACTTCACATAAGCAGCCTTAGCTTCAGCCAATCGAACGTATTCATCCAAGCTGTTTACACGAGTACCTTCCTCATGAGCGTCATCCCATACGTAAATCGTGCCATCAGCATGAAACTCAATCTGAAGGCCGCTCTGCTGTACTAGGGAACGCAGTTGTTGGAGTGTGAGTGTAGGTTTTTCAATGTAGTTGAAAATCCCTTTCCAATAATCTGCTGTTCCTTTCGTCACAAGTTGCCAACCTAGAGTACCACTCCATACATAGGAGCTGTCGTCAAGCTCTCTGTGCCAAGAGACTCCCTCATCAGTGGTTAGTGCGTGTGTTGTTCCTTCCGGTGCCTTACTCCAATCAATTTCCATTACCTCGCTCCTCTCTTGCGGACTCGCCCATAAGACCAAAATACATACTACCATCCTCGTAGTTATCCATTTTAAAGTCTCCCTGCTGGCTACGTACTGCCTTGAGAAGCACCATAAATAGCCACCCTTTTTCCTCAGAGTCCATCCTACCGTTTGTGATAGCGTTAAATGCTTTTACTGTCGCCCCAATAGAACGCTCACCTTCAGGTTGATCGTAAGTGGATGCCCTATCCTCAAGATGTTTAATTCCAGCCTTAACAATATCCGCCGCCGTGATCTTCTGTTTTTTCTCCACTCTATTCAATTCTTCCTCTTCTTCTGGTGTAACAATGTAATCTTCTGGCTGAATTTCTTGCCCAATACGCGAAATCTCGTCAGCAGCATCCAATGTATCATACTCTGCAATTCGCCAGTTAGAATGTACGTGTGGGCAGTTTTTACTGAATACAGTAGTTCTTACGCCTCTATCACTTAGAACGTCATAGGCACCGGCTCCGTAATCAATGAGTACAGTGTATTTCTTTCCTGCTGTAAAATACTCACAACCGTTTACGCTATCTGTTACGATCTTCATTCCACTTCCTCCCACCAGATAGAAACAATGTTAGATGGATTATAGTGTTTCTTTACGCCCTTCACAGAGATATTGAAATACTCAGCTTTAGATACATCTTCGAATGCAGCGTCTAGTTGGTTAGTCGTTCGTTCAGCTGTAGTATAGTCCAACTCTTCTACATCAGATGTTGTTAGAAGCCCTGTTACATCGTAAACCTTAATTACAATCTTCATTTACTTTCCTCATAATCATACGGATAGTTTTCATCATGTATTTCAAGCATTTTAGCAGTCTTTTCTTTTACATGGTAGGCCAAAGCATACACGTTTGTATTATCACTAGCCGCCGCCATTAAAGAACGTGCTAAACGAATACTAATCTCAGCTTGTAGGCGGAACGCTTGTCGCCAGTAGATTTCATTCTCATTCATAAATCTTACCATTCGCTTTAATCTCAATTACGCTATCTGCTTTGAAGCTACGATAACCTTTAGACTTAAACTCGTATACAGTAATCAGATTGTGATCAGCATCATCAAACTTCTTACCTTTTCCTGTCACGTACTTCTGAACGCCGAACATACAGTTCATTGTACGCTCAGTTCCATCTTTCTTCAAGAAACGTACAGAAAAAATGTGTTTGTTATCAACAATGTTAAGGATTTCTTCGCGTGTCATGTGTAGTTCCTCCGTTGTGGGCGGCAGGACTATTCCCGCCACCCTTGAGAACTACTTTATATCAGATTGGATTATGTCGGAAGGAACTCTTTGGAATATGCAGGGACAACTTTATACCATAGAGTTATACCTGTCTTGTCACAGAAGTTCACCAGTCCATACCAACCCTGCTTGTCAACAGCGTTCAGTACGTTCTCTGGTGAGGGAAAGAAATCAGCTACGGTAGCATCTGTGTCAGTTTGCTCAAACAGCAGATTATCATTCATGTAAACGCTCATTTTTAACATTTTTATCTATCCTATGTCCTAATGGTGTTTTACGAATTGTTGTTTTTCCGTCAGACCACCTCCCTAGCGTATCACGCCTGTATGTGTTTTCGCCGTCCGTCCAATTACCTAGCGCGTCTTTCCTGTATGTCCTATCTCCTATTTCATATTGATTTAGAGAGTTAGACCTAATCCGTTCTCCGTTTAGTTCTTTTCCTAGTGACCCTTCTCGGATTAGATCGGAAGCCAAAAGATTAGTTGATAGTAGAAAGAACAGTATAAATCTAATCATTTTCTATCTCGTCGTCTTGCATAGTCCGGTGTAGTGGCAGGTCACTCATTTCCTTCACCCTCCTGTGGTGATTGTGGGCGCTTGAGGCCGGTGGGCTTCCAGAATGGATGGCTTGGGGCGATGTCCTTGCTAAAATCCTCAAAGTAACCCCCTTCCCACCAATTTGGATCATAGTGGGCGACTACAGGCCTAAACTCTTGTAGCGTGTCGTCCGTCGCCTCCCACCAAATCACACGGTCACTGAAATCTGCATCTGATTTAGTTGGCGCTCGCTCAAAACTACTCACCCACCCATCACCCTCTGGCTGGGGTGTGGCGGCGGAAAACAACCACAATATCGCATCGGCAGCAACGCCCTCAGATTGTCCGCGAGTCGCAAGTAGGCACTGCACCAGGTCGTCACGGGATGGAACGCCCCCTTGCTGGGCAGGCTGGGGGTGGGTGTAGACTTCGCAGTAATCCACTATGGGCGAGGCTTTCAGCAACTCTGCTTCTTTGGTGTTAGGTCTAACGGGGGTGTGGTCAAACCATGAAGATTCGCCTATTTCCCTCCGCAGTAGCGCCACCGGCTCCGCGCCCTGCTCGCTTTGGGCGAGGGCGGCTTGCCATGCCATCCACATGGACTGGACAAAATCATCAAGGTAATCGCCGTCTTTCTCGAAGCGATCTAGCGGCAATCCACCATATTCTCCCTCTTGACTATACCACTTCTCAAACTCTTCTCTGTCACTCATTCCCTCTCTCCTCAATAGCTCTTAAAACTTCCTGATACAACGATTCTAATTCTGGTAGTGCTGAATCGGGTGATGTAAACATACGCCATATAAAGCTTCACGCCTCTCTAATAACTCATCGTTTACTGCTATCTCAAACTCTATCTCTTCTCTGGACACAATTCTGTCATTGCCTACTACCAAATCATTCCATAGATTCATCTTCCACCTCAATTCCTGTCTCTAACAGGATTTCTTCTACAGAGTAGTTGTCGTCCGGTGCGCCGTCAATTGTTGCAAGAACTTCAGCCAATGTCAAACCTTTATCGTGCATGTACATTAGTAGTACCACTCCCTAGTTCCACATTCACAAGAAGCAAATGGTTCATCGTAGTCTAGGTAAAGAGTGTATCCACATTCTTCACACAAAGCACTGCGTCTAATTCGATAATCATCGGATTTCCAGTCTACAGGACCCTCATAATTCTCCCCGTCAGGGTAAACATACACTTTGAACAGGTAATCAGTCACGAATCCATCCTCCGTAGTAAAGGTGTTCTGCTATTTCCAGTGGATCATTTCCCGCATTAGAGATAAAAGCGGCGACTTCCCTAACTTTATTTGGAATTGGTTTCTCTTTGTACAAGTCACTCAATCTACCTACCTCAAGCCTTCTCAAGTTACCTTCTTCTTCAAACTTAACAACACACTCATCACCGTAGATATAAACTATTTCAACCTCTGAGGGCATAAATCCAGAACCCCCATATACCTGTGTCCAAACCATATCACCTACTTTCATAGTTCTCTCACTTTCTGTGGCAACGTATCAATGTAATGGTGATCTTCAAGCCACCCCTGTACCATTCCCATAGCAAGAACATCGCTAGATTCGTAAAACAATTCAGGCCACTGCCCTTTAATATACACATTCACAAACCACTGACCAAACCTTTCTCCGGGCAAATGGTCTTTCATATACTCATGTACTAAGGATTGAAATGATTTCATCTTTGTTATTTTCCATAAATCTGAGCACTTCGTCAAGAACAACATCAGTGTTTATGTCGTCATGTGCAAAACTTAATGCTTGCTTTTTCCAGCAAGATAACAGCTTTTCGGCTCTTTTCTCAGCAGGATTGGGCTTAAATTCATCAAATCGTTCTTTGGTACATTTCTCAATTCTTCCTTCACAGTCTACTGTCTCGACTTCACCTGCCCGCTCCCACACAACGACATAAGGTACGCCAGCAATGTGTAGCTTATCTCCAAAGTTCAATGTATTCATATAATCCCCTCCACTTCCCGAAATTCTACATTCAATCGCCACATGTGTTGGTAAAGTGGCTTATCCTTCAACCAGACAAAGAACTTGTCTTGTGCCTCGGAGATGTTTTTAGCTTCAATCACCACTTCACCGTTCTCTACGTTACCTTCGCTGGTGTATTTTGCAACATAAACTCTATCAGGCATTCTACGTCTCCAACTTGCGTTTTATAGTTTAGTAGTAGGGTAGTGCGGGGTAGGTAGAGAAAGCCCTATTCGCTGCCCTGTACGTATTGTTTTCAACCTATTTTCCATTGATTCGGGGCACAGTCTGGGCACTTAGCAGGTTTTCCCGGCATATCTGACGATGGTTCAAACTTATCCTCGTACTCATATTGAGGCTTACAGCAACGAATACATAGTCCCTCACACAGTCTGTCATCAATCAATTCGTCGCGCTTCTGTTCATAATTATCATCACGAAACATATTTAATCTCACGATAGAATGAATGCAATAGCAAAGATACAACCCATGATGAAAGCAGGAATAAAAGCACCTACCAGTCCGCCAACTAGCCCAAAAAGGAAAACGTCAAAAATACCGAATTCTCTAATGAACCAACCTCTGATTGCGCCAACAACCACCCCAATCAAAGCACATACCAATATGATTTTTATAAGTAGTACCTCTGCACCTGTTGCTGGATCAGGATGAATCATATCAACACAATCAGCATAATACTTCTGTTCACTCACAGTCGCTGCGTAAGAATCAAACCCTTTCATGAACTCACGACACTTTCTTTCTTCCTGTGCCTGTATTGCCGCATTTGATGTTGTTGCTGCCACCACTGCAACTGCTGCTGCCGTATTCATTCCCACTCTCCAAAATAGTCAACGTTTTCAAGAAGACACTCTTCAACCACTTCTTCAATCAGTTTATCCACACTCTCACAGATGTCAATACCCTTGTAAGCATCGTGGATGAGCCTGCTGATCTCGTCAGGACGACGGAAGTAGAGTTCGTCTTCAATCATTCTGAACAAGTCGCTGTCACTCTCTGCTGCCACAAGGATAGATTCTAGCATGTCCTCACGTTCTTTGATTGGGCAGTAGTCATCTGGTTTCTGCTCTAGGTAGTAGCTCATGTTTTCTCTCCGTTGTTTGATGATGTGTGTAGATTACATGGGTTGGTGGTGGATGTAAAAGAACGAATTGGAATAAGAGTGTATTTCGGTATGCAAATTCACTGTTTCCTTAGATATTTCATACACCTAGAGTGCTTTCTTCTTTGTCGAGGAACTACTTTGGAATATGCATGTCATACTATATGACGGGGGTCATGTCCCGTTCCTTTCCTTATAGGTCAGGCTTCATCTTATGTACGCGGGGTTCCGGCCCCGCAAACTAAAGGCCACCCAAGGAAAGAAACATAAGACGAAGTTTTATTGACATCAATACACATTCCGTGTTAAAACCTTTCCCCGTTTAAGGCCAGAGACGCCTGAAGTATTTTGGTTGTGGTTCCGTGCCAGATTCTCAAGAAAGCGGAGTGCTCAGATAGCTGGTTTTTGAGTAAGTAGAGTACAGCGGGTTGTAGCCTACTACACATTGGTTTTGGACTCCTTTAGAGACGGGAGTGCTGAGTCCCTAGCATGGGATAAGCGATAAACAGGGGTTACGTTGGGTTTTATTTCAGTTGAGTAAGGTCTACTGCTGTAGACTGAGGGTTTTGCCCACTGCGCCAGAGGTTGATGCTCCTCTAAACTAACATTGACTCTTTTATATTGTTAGTAATGACACCCTGATAAATACAAAGCCTGTGCCTAATTGCTGCTGGAATTTGGATAGAGAATCTTGGCTGGTATCCGCCCAACCTCGTCTCTAAATGACTACTATTATCAATAAGTTATGACTATGGCAAAACCTAGTACTAGAATCTACACAATTCTCGACACTGCCTACCTACGTGAACAGTTACCGGGGTACTCAGATGAACGTAAGGACACGCAGATCAGCATAGCAGCATTGCTTTTTTCATCGCACCAAAAGCATCTAATTAGGTCTAACGGTGCTGTTTCTATTCCGTCTTCGATAATGGAATCGCACATAGGTATGAGTAGGGAGCTTTTCAGAAGTGTCAATAAGAAGTACGGGTTCTTTGATATTATTGAAGATGTAAAATTTGGTATCTCTCGGCAACTTATCCCTACGGAGCTAACAAAACGGATAGTGCACGGGTTGTTGGTGCAAAATAAAGCGCACCGTTTGTTTTTATGTACTGGTAGAAAAAGGAAGTACACTAGGGTTTATACTAAAACTGAAACTGTGATACAGGGATACCTAGTTAGGAACTACGAGCAGGATATTAACCAAGACTATTCTAACATAGTTAAGCGTATTGTCGATAGTGGTGGGCTAGTACAAGACTCTATTACACCGACAGATGTACTACAGTACTTTATAGAGCTTGGTTATGAGTACAACCACATGAGGTCAGGCACTGATGACGAAATAATAAGATTTATGGTAGAACGCCATAATGTTTATAGAGATACGTTTAAGGGCAAATCAAAATATAAGTATAGGTATAATAGAAGAGACCCGTTTTTCTATAGCACCGAATGGAAAACATTGAGGTTAGAGGTACTAGAAAAGTATGGAAGGAAGTGCCTTTTGTGTGGAAGCGAGGATTCTATTCATGTGGATCATATATTCCCTAGAAGCATATTCCCAGAATTAGAGTTAGATGTAAATAACTTACAACCCCTCTGTCATAGTTGCAATGACAAGAAAAGCAACAAATATTTTTGGGACTGTAGAACTGTATCAGACGAAGCAAAACTTGCATTGGTTAAAAAGGCAGGTTACGATTCTACAGAGATTACTAAATTCGACAATCAAGTGCAGGAAGATTGACTATTGGTCGCAGTTTGAAGATAACGGGGCTTAACGCCCCATTCCCTCTATCAACAGTTCCTTACCTTGCGCCCAAAGATCATAAAACTGCTTACGCTTAATACCTAATCGTCCACTCACTTCACGTTGTCCATAACCTTCCAATTTAAGCAATGACACATCTCTAACCAACGGATCAGCATCCATAAGACATTTCTTAGCTTCCTCATACCAATCTTCAAATGTGTGTTCGATTTCCAGTTCTTCATCAAGTTCACCGGCCTTAGACAACGCACGTATTGATAGCGATTTTCCGTAGTTGATTGCACAATTGCGGAAAACACTGTAGACAAAGTAGAAAATCTTACGTTCATCTTCGATTGTGTGCATATATCTAAAGATACGAATCATTGCCTCTTGTACACAATCCTCAACATCATTATGTGGCACAAACTTCCTAGTGATTGAGCACCCCAAGTTGTAATATTCTTTGTATATGTCATCAAATTTCATAATAACCCTTATCAAGTTGATTAATTATTCCTATTGACAGGGGTTATAGCACAATAATTCCCAACTTACAAGTAATTCTTGTCAGTTTGTTGTCTATATTCCACATATGAGGGCTGGTCGGTCGCTCTGTTGAGTAAATTCACAGAATCCACCAGTTTATGCACTTTTTATACAGCGGGCGTATATTTTTTACATTTTAATGAAACGTTCTATATACGGGTAGGAATTGATTTTAAGGGGTAGGTAGTAGGGTAGGGCAGGGCAGGTAGAGAAAAGCGATTTAGGGCTGAAAATCACCACGACAACAGCCCTTTTGGTTGATTATAAGACCAATAGCTCCATACATACTCCACAAATCGCCCAAGAAGGCCATTTAGGATTGTTATCAATTAGCTGTTGCAGCTTCCCTCCTGTGATCTCTTCAAACTCAGCTTGCCCATATCCCAACTTACGCAAAAACTTCCTGACACGCTTAATGTCAGCAGGATAGTAGTATATGGGGAGTTTTACTTTGTGTTTAGTGGCAAGTTCGCGCCAATAATTCTCATCCGCAAACTCTTGCCTTGTATCAAGACTTTTGTAGTAGTCTGCCTGTTCTTTACGTTTGCGTTGTGCTGCTTCACGTTGTTCTGGTGTCATTTTAGCAAAATGATTCATTTTCCCATTCCCCTAAATAGGTAGTAGAGTGTTACGGCGCTTCCAAGTCCAGCACCAACAACCAACATTAGTAAGTGTGTGATAATATCAATCATCATTATTCCCCTATTTACCTTGTAATATACATTCATGGCAGATTGGGCCAACCCACCCGTGCCTCCTGAAGTACATTGCAACCTTACTACCGCATTCCATACAGGTTAGAGAACACATTTTTTCATACATATCAAGAGTAGCTTTGTCGTATTCTTCTTTACCTAGATATGTTGTTAGTCTCCCAAACTTCTCCTTTACTTGTCGAATGTTGCCTTCACCACCACAAGCGGCGATGATTTCTTCTCTGTACTGTTCCCAACCTTTCGGCAGATAGATCATGTCTTTCATTCCGCTATTTACCTTGTCCGGTGTCCCCTAGATAGGTCACTTATGTTCCCCTAGATACAATCACCGTATTCAATCAACGTCACCACTCTAACTACTTCTTGCGCCCGTCCCGTTAATATCAACGTAATAGGCCGCTTATAGTTGAATGCCCGTATATGTTTCGACAAAAGCCAGCAAAGGGCCAAGCCTACGTTTCCGTCAAATAGGTTGTATATTGCTTTCAGTGCTTTAATCATTATCATCCTCCCATAAGATTATTTCCGCTCCGCATTGGGTATCCAGTAGAGCGTATGTCATTTCCCTTATAGACTTGGAATGTGCTATACCTTCGCTGGAATCCGCTATACAACCAACACACAATCTTTTCCACACTTCACCGAAAATAACTCTCCAATCATTAGATTCTATATCACGTTCGTTTGGAAAGGATAGTATCATTGTTTAGGTTCCAGTGTATAGCGGGATAGGATGTCGTCGGCAAGACTAACAACTGCATTCTTGTAAATCGGGTGATAGCTAATCAGTTTAACCGACTCGTCTCTATGGCGCTGTTCTGGGGTGTGGAGTGGTCGAAACTTATCTGCTGAATCTCCAGACCATTCATTGTACCCAATCATCTGCCAAACAGCTTTTGACCCATCAATGCTTTTTACGTGAGCCACAATCTCGACCAACTCCCACGTTTTACCCATGTGCAGAACCTCACACACCACACCCACAGGCGGCAGCCCCTCACCATCCCACTCAACCTCTTGCACCTTTTTGGCTGGACGGGGGATGATTTCTGGCCGAGAAATTCTAAACGCTGCAAAGCCGTGGCCCCAGTTTTCTGCCCCAGACATCCAAGCGACCGCGAAATCCCCGCAGTCCTGATACCAATCGCCAGAAGGTAGCCAATAGTGAGTTGCCCCAAGAGGCGCAACGCTATCCCAATACTCCCGATCCTCTGCCAGTCGTTTTAGGTCGATGTCAGTCATTGTTTATTCTCCACTTTCATACTAGGGTAGGAAATACGCATACGTTCAATAGCCCTTTCAATATCATTTCCTGCAAGCTGCAAGGCTATGTCACACGCCATTTTACTTTTACCTGTTCGTTTCATTAGTTCTTCTAACTTCTCTGTCTTAGTCAAAACTCACTCCTAAATCCAATTACAGTAGCATCCCCTAGTTGGTATACGGAAGGTTTGAAGTGTCTACTTATCCCTAGATAGCTTACACCAAGGGCGAGCATGGGACAAACATTTTTACTGGTTCCGTCTTCACCGTAGCATTTAGTGTAGCCATGTACGGCACCCAATACAGCAAAGCCTTCTACTTGCCCCCATTCTTTACCGCGATAGTACCCAGCAAAGAAACTATCTCTATTGTATGAGTTTTTGAAGTAGCCAGCCACCCAATTACCGCGTTTCAATCCTGCCATGTGGTGTGTGTCGTTGGTGTAGTCGTCTGTAATCCAATGGTGCGACTTGTAGCCATAGAACAGTTCTGTTTCCTCTGCTTGTACGTGCCCCATGGATAGGAGTAACGCCACAACCATTATTCCCCTAATTACCTTGTTCATATCATCATTCCCCTAATTAGATTCGGCAATCCGTATCTTCACTTTATTGCACTTCATACACCGTCTTCTTTGTTCAACATACCTCCCGTTTCTGACATAGTATGTTGTTAAATACCCAGAACTTACATCTTCCCATTTTCCCCATTTATGCCAACACATTCTTATTCCCCTAGATACATTATAACTAATTCTAAGTCCGGTTCTATCGAGTCCAATTCCTTCATTGCAGCTTTTACCTTAACTTCAAGAATATCCAACTTGCTTTCATATTCGTCAGCTAGGTTCTCGGCTTTTTCAATCTTGTCTTCCAGATCATCTATTTCCAATTTCAATTCTGAGGCACCTGAGATTGCCTGTATTGCCCTTTCAGCCAGTACCTTAGCCAAGGTATCAGGAATGTCTGAAAACGTCTCTGAGTAGCCTACAAGCTCATTCAGCGTCATGTTACGTAGCGTTTGTTCTGAATACATGATTACTTCTCTATTTTAACAGTGAACGCAGCAGTAGCTAACGAATACGCACCAATACTTGCCCAAAATTCCAACGTTTCAACTGTTACCCCTATCGCCTGTAGAATGCAACCAAGTATAATTCCTATAAATACTGTAATGTAGTACATGCCTATTCCTTATAGGGTAGTGACTGTTACTGTGTAGAATACTTCTGGCTTTTCTTCTGACTGATCTACCGACACATAAGAGCGACTTTTCACTTTTACGCCTTTTTGTGCTGCTGTAGCTGATAGTTTACGCTGCAATTTTACCACTTCATCACGGCTGGGCACAATCCATACACCAAAACCGTTGTTGATTGCTTCAGTTAGTCCAACGCCTTTCATGTTATTCCCCTACTGTGTAATGTTTGATAATCGGTTTTTTAGCATTAGAAAATTGTAATTCTATCACAACTTCAATTCCCCTGACATAAGTGTTTCATGCCCTGATATGATTTTGTAGCTTACCATTAGTTAGTCTCCAATTATCTCACATAGGTTACATATTAAATCAAAATCGTCTGGACATATTTCACTGATATCGTACCAATCCCATAGCTGATCTTGAAAGAAATCATCATACTCTGCTTCGATTTGTTGTCTGAGTTCGATTGCTTCAACTACAGTCATATCATCATTCCCCTATTTACTCTGGTTTACTTCCGGCTGTACCCTGTTACCAAGATACAGCGAGAAATATCACAGTTCAATTCGTTTTCCGTTCTGGTAGTAGAATGGCGCTGTAATGTTCATCTTTGTGTCATTATCCCAAAACATGCCGATTGTATAGCCGTTTGGCTTAAACTTTACAGCATACTCCCCTGATTTTGTTTTGAAGCATTCATAACCCTCGTTTTCGTCATATACCTTAACGCCAGCGTCAATTAGGCTCTTAATCTTTTCAATACGGTTCATTATTCTCCCTCCTGTTCTTCGAGAAGCTCTACCAAGTGTTCCTCAATGCCACACGCCCAAAGTTCTACAGCACACGAAAGGAATTTAGTGGCCATGCCTTTCCAGCTTTCGCCGGTAACGTCTGGTAGTTCTCCCATGTTTTCTTCAATGAATTCCAATACTTCATCCCCGTGCTGGGCCATAATGTCGTTGGCTTTCCGGTAGGTTACAGCGTCCATATACGCGCCGGATTCGCAACCGCCTTGAATGATAGCTGCAACGGTGCAGGGTGTAATGTCCTGATCAATCCAAGCTGGCACGTCAATTTCAAGATCGGTAACAGGTGCGTCGTTGTTCCAAAGGATTTCAGTGTTCATTAGTATTTCCTCGTTTTCGTTTGACTGTGAGGGAATTATAACAAACTCCCCTACGTTGTAAAAGAATTATTAGTTATTAAGACTGGCTTTTCTATCACATTCAGTTATTGCCGCTTTCAATGCCTTTTCGTTGTCATTACCATAACTTACAATTCCGCACCTTACGGCATGAGTTAGCATGTTCTTATAAATTTCATACTGGCCGCTACCTAGTTTAGCTACCCAGAAATTACCGTTTTCGTAAACAATCTGTTCTTCAGTCATTTTCAATTCCCCGTTTCTGTTTGATCTGGTAACTATATTACTATGTTTAGCGTATGAGTACAATTGAAATTTACTATTTTACTCGCGCCGGTCATTAATCAAACTTATCAACTTTTCGCAAACTTCTACCATAAAACCTTCATTATGCCCATCATACCTTCGTACAAACTCTAAAGCCTTTTCTGGATCACCACCGGCCACCATAAGGGCACTATCAACAAGTTTATCCACTGTGGTGATGGTTAGCTTATCTTGTTCTACTGTGTTGTGTAGATAGTCTGTGTCTGTTCTACGCATGGTATTCCCCTATTTAATCAGCTTGAGTGCATCTTTAAGGTAGTTGCTTGATCTTTGGTTGTTTGGTAGCAATTTGTATTCTGACTGTTTGCCCTTACTGCCTTTCACGCACTTGAAATATAGATAATCTGCTAAGTCATTTAGCGAATCAAAGAATATATTTTCGCTAATTACCTTGCTTTTCTTCATTAGTGTGAAGTCTAACGGTTCCATCATTATTCCCCTAGTTAGTATGGGGCGCATTTTCACGCCCCGAATCCTTAAACCAAACTAATAATGTTCCACTTGATCTTTTCAAAGTCTTCTGGTTTAAGCAATGCTTCAACTTGCCGTCCGATATTAGCACCATAGGCCGCTTGCAACATACCACCAATAATCTGTACTGGATCAGAACCGGCTCTTGTTAGCCTATCCTGATATTTTTCCAAGTGGCGTTGGTACGTTTTCACCCATTTTTTCGTTTTCACTTGCTTGGCAAAAGTCTTTGTGTTCCAGTCATAACCGCTTGGCAGTGCAAAAGTAAACATAATGTCTTCTCCGTTTCTCTTAGTGTGTAGGTACAGTGTATAGTAGTTCGGTCAGATAGTAAAAGAATTAATAGTTATAAGGAAGTTGGTTTTTATTCCGCGCCGCTCCACCAACTATATCAGCAACGGTCAAATTTCTAATACCTGCATATTGTTACTCTATCTTTCTTGTATTCAATTTCTAGCCTAGCACACAACACCTCATAACCTCGGATTGTAGCGGCTTCTAGTGGTGTTATATCCGCGTGCGTAGCCTTTTCAGTAAGTCGGTCTAGTTCTTCTCGTTGTTCGCTTGTTAGTAGTTCGTAACCAGTCATTAGATATTTACTCCGTTGTTTGATTCAATAACTACAGTTTACCACCACACACAGAATAGTAAACACATTATTTTCTATGGAAAACACAAACTTGATAGAAAATATTAAATTGTTTAATTTTTCGGCCCCGAATCTTAATAAAACCCATCATTTTGGACTAATAAAAACATACATAGAAACATAGGACAATACAGTAGTAGTATAGAGTGGTACAATATAGCTCAAATACAGACAACAGTGCACACTACAAGCCTATAGACCACACCAGACAAGGCATTAGTAATATGGGAATAATATCCCAATTTCTTAAATTCCCCTAGATATAGGCTTTGTATAAAGGTGAGATACTATATGTAGTGGTAGCATTACAAGGCGTTATGTGGTAGCTTTTTCGCTCTATTATCGCGTTTTTTGGGCTGGAAAACTCGCAGGTGTCCCATAAATACCCTATATAGTGTGGTATGTTCCCCTATTTACCACAACATATTGTGTTTTCCTTCTATATTCCCCTAGATAGGGTATCATCATTCCCCTATTTACCATGTTAAGCTGTTGTTTTATATCATTATTCCCCTAGATAGGTGGTAGGTGTCCCATAAATAGGCTATGTTCCCCTAGATACTTTGTTGTGTTATCTTGTCTAACCTAACAGAATCTAATCTAACGTCTAACCTAACGGGAGTAATTATGTCTGCACCTAAATGCCCATTATGCGGAGTTAACCATTGGCAACGTGATCCGCATATCTGGCCGGATGATCCTAAGCCCACTAAATCGCCTGAGAAACGCCCCAAACCTGAACCTACTAGGATAGTACCAGTAGAACCTGAAAAGCCTTCTAGTGATTCTGAGAGAGCCGGACAGGTCGAATACAATAAAAGGTGGCGAGAGAAAAACCAAGAACAATACAGGGAATACATGCGCGAATACATGAAACGCAGAAGACAAAAGGCAAAACAAAAATAATCTTTTATGCGGTCATCACATTGTGGCCGCTTATGTTCCCCTAGATACCCTGACATAATTCCCATAAATACCCTGTTATCATTATTCCCCTAGATACCTTGCGCGCTATCTTACCCATAGATACCCTATGTCCTTCACTACTGTACGGATAAACAGTATACCCGCTGGCAACCACTGTACAAGCATACAGCATGGCCTTATAACGCTCCCAGATCACCTACAGTGGCCTCCTATCCTCACCCTATGCTACCCTAGCGCCTACCCTGTTTTGTGCGCCCTGTGGCGTCCTGTGCGGCCTTATACTCGCATAGTTTATTGTTTGGCGGCCTTACCTGGCAGACACAAAAAAGCGGGGTTATTGCCCCGCCGTTTCCGTTTTCCGTGGTCTGCCCCGCTTTTGCTTTTCGCGCCCCTGTTTTAGTATCTCAATTCGCACCAAGTAAACAGGCGTGCCGCTAAAATCGAACCCGCGAACAATTGACGTCCTAACCTTGGCGTCACATTGACACGCGTACGCCTTAACGTTACCCGTTGCCCTCTGCATTGTTTTAGGGTCGCCATCCGCCGTTTCAATGTAGTAAATCGAACCCGCTGGCAGTCTCATGATATCAGCTAATTTCATTTTTTCATTCCTTTTATATAGTGGCGTATAACTGTTTCTATACCTGCATAACATGCAAGCGCAATTAAGCCGGAAATAATAATAAGACTATCGGATAACCAAACGGGCATTATATCCACCTTATATATTTACAAGTGTATTAAGGTAACGGGCCGGACTATATACCGGCCTTATATATTAATAATGCAATTCCGGCCAATATGTCTTATCTAAATACTCCCTTATTTTAGTTATTTGTGCCGGTTTCAATACAATGTATTTATCGCCTATACAACGGTCTTGTATTTTGCACCATACGTCAATCCGTAGTCTGTCGCTATCTAAGTCAATAGTAGCTACTTTCTTATTATCCGCTGAAACAATCCGCACTTGTCGCCATCCGCCTTTATATAAGCGCGACACAACATTGCCGACGGATTCAGCCTTAGATATATAATCGCGCACTTCTTTTATAGTTGTCATGATATTAACCCTTATTTTGTATTGCATTAAATGTTAGTTGGTGTAGTTGTTTCAAAATAGCTTAGAATTTCATCAATAGTCATTCCGTCGTTATACATTCCGGTTAGATATTCTAAGGCTTGATTAACTGTTTTGCAGTCAGTATATAAAAGGATATAATCAAGCGCCTTGCCTTCTTTATAAGTCATTATATTACCCTCGTTTTGTGTTTGCGTGCTATTCCGGGCGACTCTCGAAAGGAAAGCCGCCGAGAATAACTTATTCTTCCATAGCGTCGATGTAATCAATCAATCCGCAACGGTACGCCACCGGATCACAATTAAAGATAACGTCTGCCGGTTCAAACGTTAGCCCTGCTACTTCTACCGGAGGGTAACATTCATTCAACATATCATCGTATTGGTCGATTTGTTCGCGTGTAAAATCATTGCAAAAGCTATACTTATTCATGGTCATTTCCCTTTTCGTTTTGGTGGTTTAAGCGCCAATGAATGACAATGCTGTATTGAGTAGGCTATAAGCCAATGTTGAAATAGTGCCGGTATAAATTACATATCCCACTATTTCACCTCAATTTCTTTCTTTACTTTTCTAAATGCGGACAATGTTAATCCAAGTTTATCGGCGGCACACGATTCTGCTAATTTCTTACCATTAACTAGGTATAGATTTTTAGCAGGTTTTCCACAGTCCTCACAATGTTTCATCATTTACCCTTAAATAAATAGGATTCTAATTCCGTTGGTTTGCGTAATCCCTTATCTGTCCATATATAGCGCCATACGTGGCTATATTGGCCGTTGCCTTTTGCTTCAATGGCTTGCCCGTTATAGCAGCCATAATGGGCGGCGATTTCTGTTACTTCTTTAATCGGGTTATGCCCTTCAATTATCATTCTAATCATTTTATTCCCTTGTCTTGTTTGCTTTCAATGATTGCCATTATACGCAGTTTATAAGGCAGTGAACAAAAACTTTTCTATCGTAAACCGCAATTCTATAGGGTGCGCCTATTATTACCAGTCGGTCGCACAGTAAAGGAAACGGGTGCGCGTGATACAGTATCCTGCGCCGAAAGTCAACGCCACCTGCTATATCATTTCATTCTAACAATGCAATGCCTTATAACGTGGTGGTATATAGGTCTGTGAGGCTCTCAGATCGCCTGTATTTAACGCTACACTCAGGGAATGCTAGGCCATAGGGTATGGTCTGAAAACCCGTTATACAGACAATCCTTTATAATCAATCACTTACAGCTGTACGTTTATACAGTTGGCACGGTTGTTGCTGTATAGAATGTTTTGATATAACTAGGCCACACTATAGCACCAAAAGGAATAGGCTTTCATTCATAGAATTCGGCAAAAGTCTAATAACAATTATCTATCAATCGGGCTGATTCGATAGACTGAGGGAGTTATAAGGAATGAGATTTATATAACTAATCATTATTTGACTTCACCACCTAAACTATGCTAGGCCACACAGTGGGGCTTGTTATAACGAATTGGTATTTGACAACGGGGCGGGAGTATGATCTGGACATATAGCTGCAACCTATAAGGCGCAGACTTCTAATAAATAAATTCTATTGGACAATGCGGGCAAGGTATGATCGGAATATGATAGGATCAAGCTATCGGGGCGATAGGTAAATACAATTGGACACCCCCCAAGCCCCCGTGGTATAATCGGGTTGGCCTTCTAGGTACACCGCTACACTACAGAAAACTGAGTAATTAAAAATATAGGTAGGAATGCTAACTATATACCCCCTATGTTTAGAAGGGAAGGGTGCCGAAACACCCCTGCCCAAAAAAAATACAAAAAGAAAATTAGCTGATTGTATTCACCATAATAACAAAGAATCCAATAATACTAAGAACGCTAATTGTGTGCAAATGTATCATTTTCATATTTTGAATGTCCGAATTTTCCCGCCAGTACAATTGTCTCGTTTCGATGCCATTTTAACAGCATCTCTAGCAGAAAGTCCACAGTCCATTGCTGTTACCTATGTGTAATCTCATGAGTCCATTTAAGTAGATTATCATAAACTTGTACATCTAGTACAGACTTATATTTCTCAGCAATAGATTTAACGTACTCTTCTTTTGCCTTTTTGTAAGCGAAATATGCGTCTTCTTTTGTTTTGTACACCCCTAGCGACTTTAACTTATTATTTACTAAAAGTCTGGCTTGGTAACCAGAAGGTCGTTTCTTAACACCTTTTGGGAGACCTTCACCTGACCATTCGGTGTTTGTTAATAAGCAATTAACAGCGTGAGGTACTAAACTACAGGTGTCCGGGCCGTAAACTTTATTCCCTAACACTCTCAGGTCTTTATCTAAGTGAAACCCTTTCTTATTTGCATTTGGCTGGCTGTAGTACCACTCAGCAAAGTTTTGGAAGTTATGCCATTCTTCAACTGCGTAACAGTCCTTATAAGTAGGGTGTTTTTGTTTTACTTTTTCACAATAGCACCTCTTTAACATATTGACCCAACAAGTGTAAGCTGGGCTATCTTTCCCTCCCTCCTTTACGTTATATTCGCCAAAACCGACATAACCAACCCCTGAAACTGAAGGGAAATATGGATTTCTTACTCTACCTGCACATAAATGACCCCCTTGAACTCTTGCAATGTGCCCATGAGAATCTTGATGTTGTACTACGATGTCACTGAACCTATTAAACTCTAAAACAACTACCGTACCACCTTGATTCGTCGGAAATACATCACCAACATTAATTTTACCCATCACTTCACCTTAAATGTCCGAATCTTTCCACCAGTACAGTTGTCTCGTTTAGCCGCCATTTTTACTGCTTCCTTTGCACTCAATCCGCAATCCATACTGCTGAGTGCGTGGTCTGCGCCACTACCGTAAGCCATAGGCCCGAAGTTGTCACATATCCAAACTCCTCCTCCGCCCCCAACTTCGTAAAGCTGCCCATTCTCATACATAAATCCGCTAATCATAAACTCCCTGTCACTACCTCCCTCTAGGCAATCAATCATGAAAGGTTCCATATCTTTTACATCGCCTGCTAGGAAGAAATAAGCATTCCCAAACTTAATTTTCTTGTCGTAGTCGTCTCTGACAATCAGATTTCCTTGTGTCATACGTCCGTCATAAGCAATAGTGGAGCCGTCAAATGCTATTGTGGTCAAAGCTCAACCTCCTGTACGTTACCATCAGTATATGGGCAAAGTGTACTCGCAATTTCTATAGCTTCTTTGCCCGTTTTACCGGAAACCATTGCTCCAGCGGCATAGTCACCGCCACTCCCGTCCGATATAAAACCTTGTGTTTGAACAAAGCTCTCAATATTCCATATTCTAGTTTTCTTGAGCCACCATTTTCGCTTACCTTGTTTGATTGTGTATTTGTCAATCAATAATCCAATAGGTCTTTTTGAAACCACATAGATCGTTGCATTGCCATCGCTGCTATCTATCTTACAAGGCACGTCTTTTCCGTAGTTCCTTTTAAATCTGTCAATCAGCCTCTTATCCCCAGCACCAACAATTACAACCCCTTCTGTTGGATGTAATTTACCGGAAATAGAACGCTCAATTCTATGTTCGTAGTTTTCATGTTCGGAAAAACCAGTAAGGAGCAGGCCAGCCGTATTTTTATCATAACTGGTATACTTGGTTGTTGTAGTACAACTATCAGCATAAACCGTCTGTTTTTCACAATCAATTACTATTGTGGTCATACTTATCCTTTTATTTAGCGGGTTGTTTTTGGTTAAAACGCTTTAGTAGTACCCTTGCCTATGTCAACGAAACAAACGTCATTCTTGTCCGTAAACAGAAGGCTAACATCATTCTTCCTCAACTATAACTCTAACCTCTTCGATGCTATGCACAGTATAAAAATCCAGTTTCGCACCTCTCCGTTCTATGTGGCGTTTGAATGCGTCAATCAAATCCTTACGTAGCTCTTCTGTATCTACCTCAATACGATCAATGAAAGACTCACAATACTCGCCATACTCTGAGAATAAGCAATCTGACACAGGTTCGATAAGATAGTCTGCATGAATAAAATTAGCAATGTTAGGATTATGTGTCTCCCCTCTGTAGATTGTATACTGTCCGGGGCCATCTAACTCAAGAATAGACTCTTTGATAGATTCAAGCTCGTCCCATCCGTCCGCACCATTAGTTGAATATACAAACATTACCTTTCCTCTATCCAGTTACATTCTTTGATTGTCTTGATGTGGTCTACTATCCTGCTGACGTAATATGGGTTTCCTTTCCACCCTCCGTTGTAACTACTCACAACAGAGCGCCAGTTCCCATTGTGTGTCTTATCCCACCACAACAAGGTCTCCAATGCAATAGCTGCCCCAAAGTAAATATCATCCATCAACTTTTGAGTAGCCCTGTTGTAATTGAAGGGCGTGTGCTTCCATCCAAGTTTTGTAACAGCCTTATCAATGGTCACATGGAACGGCGATGCCGAAGGGTCTTGTAGTGAGATGTTATACTTTCCTAATTGGCTCTCCTGCATAGCAATAGCAGCCATTGTATACCCGTAGTCGTGTGGTTCACCATAAGAATACGAGAAATGTAGAACACTGCGCTGTTCTGGCGTTAATTCACAGTCCTGAAACGCATATACTGCATTTGAGAACAGGAGCAACACAGCCATTGCGCTAAAAATCTTCATGTTCATCCTCTCCAAAGGCTTTGTCGATCATCGCCATGACAAGCACACCCAAGACAATACAAACCACCCACTCAATGGTCAGAATAGGCAGTTTATTCATCATAAATATCAGCGTACTCACTAGAAATGCTGAAAGTGTATAATACAACATAGCTATTCATCCCATAGTAATGAATTCAACTCATCTGTCTCAAAACCATCTATTTCAATGATCTCTCCGGTCTGGTTCATTTCCATCCTCACGGCTTCCTCTATCGTTGTTGACATTGCTACGTTTCCGTTCTTCAGCAAAAGCATGACACAATCGACGCCTGCGAACGTAAGATGCTTGTAGTTTTCTACGTTGTCTAGCGCCCATTGATATTCCTCTGCTGTCAGATGCTTACGTGTTTCTTCATTGATTTTCATTCTTCTCTCCTTCAAGTTGAATAGAAATCCTAACACCTGCCACCTCAGCAGCCAATACGTTATTGCCTAGTGCCGTGACATCCACTTTATCAATGTTATCAATGATTCTCTCTAGTAGAAACTTCAACTTTGCCTGTTCTGAGTTCATCTCGCGCCGTCCCGTTAATGAAACTAAATGTCTTACACAACGTAGCATTACACACGAGATGTGTCAACATGAATTTAATGGAGTCGAGATGACTGTACAAGCACATAAGTTGGGCGAAGAACTACGCCGCCTAAAAAAAGAAGACCCTAAGAAACTACAAGCTATCCTGTCTCAGATGTCGGAAGAAGAGGCACACTCGATAGCGTATGACCCTGACATATGGTTGAGAGAGGATCAACAGATTAAAGATTGGTGGCCCGAACCAGTCATACTCTTTATGTGTGGGCGCGGATTTGGAAAAACTTTTTTAGGTGCCCAATGGCTAAGAAAACAGGTAAAGAAGGGTGTCAAGGGTGAGATTGCCCTTATAGCCCCTACTGCAAGCATGGTCAGGGACACAATGGTTAACAGTGGTCTAATTCCTCTATCCCCAGAAGAAGAGGGGTTAGTGTACGAACCATCTAAGTCTAGGATAACTTGGGCAAACGGTACTGTTGCTCGTCTAGTATCGGCTGACGGCGGCGAGGAAAAATTGCGAGGTATGAATAGCAGTCTGATATGGATAGACGAGCTTGGGTCAATCCCAAACAAGGACGTATATGACCAAGCAATGCTTACTCTCCGAGTTGGTCAGAGTAGGATGCTGATAACTACAACTCCGCGTACTACTGAAACAATCATCTACCTCTATAAGAACGCAGTATTCAACGACGCTGCACCACAGAAAGGTAAGTTTTGTAGGATTCTCACACGTTCAACATACGCCAACTTTGAGAACTTGAGTCAAGGATACCAAGACAATATCATAGCGTCCTATGAAGGTACTCGTCTAGGCAGGCAGGAACTTGAAGGTATCCTGCTACTGAATGCTGAGAATGCTCTATGGAGCCTCGATTTGATTGCAAGGCAAACACTACCTGTAGGTGTTGAGCCGCCTAAGTTGGATAGAGTAGCAATAGGCGTCGATCCTGCTATGTCAAACTCATCTAAGAGTGATAAAACAGGTATTGTTGTTGCTGCACTCGGAGAAGATAATAAGGCATACGTGCTAGAGGATGTGTCCGGCAAGTATTCACCTGATACTTGGGTTAAAAAGGTACATGGACTGTATGACAAGTACAGTGAGTACGCACCTACGAGCATTGTTGTGGAATTGAATCAGGGGGGTTCTCTTGTTACTCAAACACTACAGAGGGACAGACCCTTCTTACCCGTAGACGGTGTATTTGCGACTAGGAACAAAATGTCTAGGGCAGAACCCGTAGCAATGCTATATGAACAGGATAAGGTTATGCACTGTCACGGGCTTGCGGACTTAGAAGAGGAAATGGCTACGTTTGAAGGGAACCCACGTCAGAAATCGCCAGATCGTCTTGATTCTCTAGTCATGGCAATCACACACCTTATACCTGCACAGCGCAGAGTAACGAAGGGATTCGAGTTCTTACTCTAATCTTCTGGTGGGTCATATTTAGCACCTTTAGATAGATTCTCTTCTGCCCACATAGGTTGCAGATTACTCAACGCATTAATTACGGCAGGGTCAGTCTCACCCTGATGAATCATGTATGATATGGGAACGATATGGTCTATGTGCCATTCCCCGTGGTTTTCCCATGTCATACCCTCAATGAATTGAGATTCAATATGCTCCCTAAGCTCCTGTGGAGTGTAACCAACTATTTCAAAACTGGGTGCATCTTTCTCTTCATTTAGAGTTTTACGTAAACACCCTCTTATGAATGTGGCGAGCTTTACATCTGGATTATTGTTATATCTTTTACGTACAGCTTCATTATAAGCCTCTCTGTTATTCTCATACCATTCCCGATTCTGCGCCAACTTACGCTCTCTGTTTTCTTGATACCACCTTTTGTAAGAATCAGAAACCTTATCCGGATTCTCTTCTCGCCATTTTCGCCAAAGTTCCTTAATTCTCTCGGGGTTTTCCTCTCTCCACTTCCTTTGCCTCTCTCTAATAATATCTCTGTTCTCGCTCGTGTATTTTCTTTTCTCTTCCAGTAAACGCTCTCTATTATCATAGTAATACTTCAACCTAGTCTCACGACATTTCTCGTAATTATCTTCTCTATAGAGCCGGTTGCGTTCTATAATGGCTTCTCTGTTCTCTTGATAGTATCTGTCTGTCCGTATTTTTACACAGGCCACACACTTACCGTCCCCTGTTCTACGTTCAGATAAGTGCCCGTGTCTACAAGGCTCTCCAGTGAAGTACCGTTTAAGCCCATGCTCTTTAGCCTCTTCTCTACTAATTATCTTCAACTCTTCTTATCCTCCACGAAAACTATCTGTCTTATACAATATAGCTTGATAACAGAGCTAACGTCAACTACTATAGAACCAACCCTCCCTAGAAAGGATAAAGTAGTATGCTTGAACTAGGCAACCGTAGAAAATTCCATACCCACGATCTTAATAAACTCACTCCGCACAAAGGTAAGCAAGAACTCTATTTAGAAGCTCTATTTGGTGATATTCCAGTTGTATTAGGTGTCGGCGCGGCAGGTACAGGGAAGACAGCATTGGCCTTGCATAGTGCCCTCCACCAAGTGTTTGATGAGGCAACCCCTTTCGATCACGTATACATTGTCCGTTCAATCGTAGAGTCAGGAGAACGTGTAGGGTTTTTACCGGGGGATTTGTCTGAGAAACTAGCGCCTTACGAAGCACCTTATGTGGGGTTATGTCAGCAGTTCCTAAATTATTTCGACCCTTATGACAAGCTGAAAGAGTTTGGGTATTTGGAGTTTGTGCCTACCAACTATGTGCGAGGTCAAACTTGGGATGATGCTATTGTTATCGTGGACGAATGTCAGAACCTAGATTATAACAGCTTGAGGGATGTAATTACTCGTTCTGGTGAGAATACAAAGATTATACTATGTGGTGACCAATATCAAGATGACTTGAGTAGACAGAAGAAGCAGTCTGGGCTTTCTAAACTATTGAATGTATTAGATTTGATGCCTTACGGCTCTGCTGTCACTGTTGAATTTGGTGTAGATGATATTGTACGCAGTGGGATAGTACGAGACTTCCTGATTGCTGACATGGATTACGAGAAAGGAGAAGCGCCCTCTTAACGAGGGCTTTTCATTAATTTAGTTCGTGGCACGTATATCGCGTGAGCGTCTTACCTTCTTCGTTCTCAACAAAGCAAGCATCATAACTCACGGGCTGGTCTGGGAATTGCTTTGATCTAACCCAACGCTCCACACCATCGAGACAAGTGAAATCCTTATACGCTGTAATACCATAGCATCCATCTGAGGTTTTACGAGCTTCGTAATGCGGGCAGCGGATACATTCTTCGATGTGACCACCCTCCTCAAAAAACGACATAAATTTCAATGTGAACATATCTATCTACCTGTGTTTGTGTCTATGTTGGAGCGGATAGAGGGAGTCGAACCCTACCCTCTACGGCTTGGAAGGCCGAGGACTGAACCCGTCAGCTTATCTGCTCAATTCGTGGAGATGTGTGGAATCGAACCACAGTCCAGCGGAGTTCCTTTTCAGGCTTTAACCACTGTCGAAACCTTCCATCCCCATAAAAAGTGTGGTGCTGAAGTATAACTGCTAGTGAACTTAATCACTACGTACATACCAGAGTCGTGTTCAGTTGTTCACCACACTAGCGAAGGGCTTTGGCGTGACAGGGCGCGTCCCTGCCACTTTTCGCGCTTTACCGAAGCCCTTCCTACTATGGGCCGGACTACGGTCTATCCGGCATGGCCCGCGTCGTATCAATGGTAAATACTGTACAGGTCTTCAGTGCGCCACCACAACGTAGTAAAACAAGAGGCTGTGGGAAACGACTTCCCTTGCGTCCAAGGGCTTAATAAAGAACCCAACTGATTACTAGCTTGGGCCGTGTTACAATATATGACAACATAATCAACGTCTGTTGTCAACTGCTATTTTCTCTTCTCTACAATAAACAGCCAGCTTATCTGCTTTTTCATTACCTTCAATACCACTGTGCCCTTTTATCCACTTCACCTCACAACCAAGCTCTAGGAACAGGGGATAGATGGTAGTCCATAAGTCTTTATTGGCTAAAGATGATTTCTTAGTCCAATTATTCTTACACCAATTCTTTGCCCACTCATTCAGTCCCTTAACAGTGTATTGACTATCGGAATAGATAATGGCCTTCTGCGCTGTGTATTTACAGTATCTAAGTGCTTCTAAGACGGCCTGTATCTCTGCACGTTGACTGGTACTGTTAGGGAGATAACCACCAAACTCAACACCATTAGAGACTACTACAGCCCATCCACCACACTTAGTAGTGGCTTGGGCACATGATCCGTCAGTGTAGATAGTTAGCATTAAGGAATCATCCAAAACATGAATTTCTTTTTATCACCGGCTCGTTGGTAAACTTTAAAACCGACAATAGAAAATACCACATAGTCACCAGAAATTGCTAATTTCGCAAACGGTAAAAATAAGATTCTATACTCAGTAACTTTAATTTTTATCTCGCCTGTAGCCATAAAACCTCCAAATTAGTGCCACTCTTTATGGGCCTTCGTGGTGGCTGGACGAAGGGAGGAGACTCATGGAAGCCTTGCCCGAGATTATACCTTACTTTCTCCACACGGCACTTTTAACTTCTCCGCTCTCTTTGTCTATTGGATGAAACGGATGTGGTTTACCTTTACGACTCCTAGTACATACTAGCAAAGGACTGTAGGGGCCGTCAACTACTTTCATTCTCCCATTACAAAGAGAGCATTTCATTGTTAATGTACATCAAATTCCACATGGCCGTACAAAACTTCTTCTTCAGGATAACCGTTTTTACCAACAACCTCAGTATAACGCTTTACCCATCCAGCCTCGTCGTCTGCCTCAAACGCATTCTTAACTTCGACACCATCCAACAGCACAATACAATTTCCCCATGTAAAGGGAAGGCACTCAGCATTGCGCAGTTTATCTACAGTGATGTGCATTATAACAATTCCTCCGTTATACTAATATCTAATCCAAGTCTACTTGACACAATACGTTTCTTTTCTTCTACGTCGCACTGAAACTTTGTCATATACCCATCAAACATTAATACGGAGTCTAGCACATCTTCTGTTAAGATGTCTAGTATCTTACTCTCATAACTCATTAATACTTTTGCACAAATACTAGATTTCTTGTCTCCGTGTAAACCTAATTCGTTAGCCTTCTCCAACAGGAGAGGCTCGGCATCCTTACAATCCGAGATAAAATCCTTGACAAACGGATGGTTTGCAAACGCATACATCTTATCACCTATTCGTTTATAGATAGAACTATACTTATTCAACTTGGAACCGTATAGGAGAGACAACAGGGTAATCTTCACATCACTGACGGTAATGCCGCAATATATGGACAACTCTTCTCTAACAGCCTGAGTATTTTGCTGATAGTATTTCATTGCAGGGAAGTTCCCGAAGTTGTTAAGCAGGGCCACATGACAATTCTGTATGTCATAATCATACCACCCCTGTAGAGCAGCGTTACGTATTTCACTAGGTAGTCTTTGTATTGTGTAACTACCTTTAGCAAACTTCCTGCCGCAATCAGGTTGTTCGTAGGAGATGTCAAGTAGTTTATTTTCTTGCGCCCCGATGAAGAATTTAGCACTCTCAGCTATTAATCTAGTATCGTTTGATGTTGCCATTAGGTGTTTAACAGCATCGAAGTTGATTCCAGCACCTTCATATTCGTATGCTAATAGATCGTCTATAGGTGTATCAGTAACGTAACCAACTACCACGTCACGGCTAACATAGTTGTGTGCCAGTGGATAACATATCCCCTTCGACTTAGAGTATTCCCCCACTCTATCAAACATGCCTGTTTTTTTACGCATTCGTTCAAAGGCTTTACGGTCTGTCCCCATAGACTTCAGGTAGGTGTCTGAGAAGAACATAGCCTTAGGGTCTTCTGAGTGTTTAGATTGGTTTGTTCTCAGTGTTTGGTATGCAGCGGACTTTTCTTTGCGTGCTAACGAAGACGTTATTGGGCACTGCTTCCATACATAATGATGAAATGTGGTATTCATTAATCCTCTCTGTGTTGTAAATACTGTTCCTAACCTACCATGTCCCTCTATGTTGAGATAGGTGGCCCGTTAAGACCACCTGATAGGAACAACATCTACATAGAGAGATGTGAGGTAGGCATGGGTAGCTACTCCCATGTAGAGTAAGACAGTAACAGAAGGAGAGTATGATGTAAAGAGATAAGAGTATAGAAGGAATATAATAAGAGAGGAATAGTATATACCACGTAGTGGAAATTTCTTTCTGTAACCCTTGTCTCCCAAGGCTCTCGGAGTTTGAGCTTCCCTATTCATAATCGGTCGTTACCCACCTCATAAATACTTGTCTTACAAAACAAGTTCATTTCAGGGAAACAATTTCATGGCTATTACCAGTAAAACAGTTATTCCAAGGGCTGAGAGTTTAGGCCCAGCAACACCATCCATTGAATATGTGAAGATGTCAGAGGGTTGGCGTTTACCTGTGGCACTTTGGGGCGGCACTGAGGCCATGCGTAAGGCAGGCAGCACGTTTCTGCCGCAAGAACACGGCGAATCAGACGATGCCTACAAAGCAAGGGTCGGGAGGACTTTCCTGTATCCGGCACTAAAGAATACGATACAGCGTCTTGCTGGACAGGCATTCTTGAAGGGTGTCGTAGTAGAGAATGTTCCCCCTGAGCTTGAGTACCTAGAACACTTCTTTGACTCTGAGGGGCGTTCAATCACTGAAGTTGCCTATGACCTGATGATTGACCAGTTTAGATTTGGTAAAGCACATGGTCTTGTAGACTACCCTGCTTCCACACACAATATGACATTAGCAGACGAACGCGCCTTGAAGATTCGTCCGTACTTCACTCGTGTAGACCCACGAGACTTGATTGGTTGGAGGGCACGCAGAGTAGGGGGCGCTGATATTCTAGATCAGATTCGTATCCAAGAAGTGCTTGTAGAACCGTACGGTGACTTTGGAGAGATTGAAGTCTTCCGCGTTAGGGTTTTTTATCCTGATCGTGTAGATGTGTACAGACTGTCAGAAGAGCGTGACTTGGAGTTTGAGCAGACTGTTCCATTCACTCTCGGTGAAATTCCTCTTGTCACAGCTTATGCTGAGAAGACTGGTTTTCTTACGTCTAAGTGTCCCCTTGAGGATTTGGCATGGCTAAACTTGCGTCACTGGCAGTCTTCTAGTGACCAGAATAACATCCTACACGTAGCTAGGGTTCCTATATTTTTCGGTCGCGGATTCGAAGAGGGTGAGTTGAACTCCGTAACCTTCGGTGCTCATAGAGGCATTTCAACCACTAATGAGAACGCAGATATTACATACGTTGAACACTCCGGTAAAGCTATTGGTAGTGGTGAGAAAGACCTAGACCGCCTCGAAAACCAAATGCATAGAGCGGGTGCTGATCTAATGGTCAGTAAGAGTGTTTCACGACAAACAGCCTCAGCAAGACAGACTGATAGGGCAGAAAGTATGTCCGTGGCCCAAGTTGTTGTAGTTAGCCTTGAGCGTATGCTGGAGAATGTGTACGAGCTTGCTGGTAAATGGATTGGTGTAGATGCTTCTGAAGTTTCAGTCAACGTCTCCCCGGAGTTTGGAATTTACGACGACCCTAACCCAGTAGATAGTTTGCTCAAGTTAGGTCTCTCTGAAGAAGACTTGGTATCTGAGCTTAAACGTAGGGGATTGATTGGCGATCAGGTGAATACTGTTATGCCACAGGAGAAATCTGACACAGCACCGAATTTTGATATAGGTGACGGCGCTAGCACAGATGAGTGATTACAGTAGGCCCGCTATTGTGCGGGCTTTACTTTGTATAGCATTAGGTTTTCGTATACCTTGGGATGTATAACATTTTTGTATTCTTCAGCGCGCCGTTTAACAAACTTCTCTTTCTCTTCGGCATACGCCTTGAACGCATCTTCTGGATTAGAGTAAGCACCTATATACTTTGCGTTTTTAGAGCCTGTGTTTACCTTAGCATGGTATTTTTTATGGTTCTTGTTATAGCACACTCCTTGGGGCCACTCACCTCTCGCTAAACTGCGGTCTGTTAACAATGAGTTTATTTGAGGCGGTACAAAACTACACATATCGGGACTATATACCTTGTTTCCTAGTACCATCAAATCCTTATCTAAGTTAAATCCTTGCTTGTCGTGGTTCGGCTGTCGATAGAACCACTCGGCAAATACTTGGAAGTTGTGCCATTCATCACAGACATAACATTCTTTATAGGAGGGGTTTCTCTTTAGCTCTTTTTCGTCGTAACATCTAACAAACATATTCAACCATGTTCTGTATGCTCTCGTGTGCTTGCCCCCTGATTTTGCTTTATACGTACCATCTCCATAGTAACCAACACCGTAGACAGATCGGTGAAATGGGTTTTTCACTCTACCATGTCTAAGGT
This sequence comes from Sinomicrobium sp., assembly GCA_029266035.1. Taxonomy (GTDB): domain Bacteria; phylum Bacteroidota; class Bacteroidia; order Flavobacteriales; family Flavobacteriaceae; genus Sinomicrobium. The sequence continues at coordinate 27,109 of JAJUFH010000013.1, read as the reverse complement.
GACTTGATTCTACTCGTTTCTCAAAACCGTTGCTGAACTTGACGATTACATCGAATGCACCGTTGTACTCAACAACTTCAACTTCGTATCCTTCTTTAGTAGTAAATTTATCGCCTACTTTAACGCTTGGTTTTGGGCCTTTCGCCATTTCACACCTCCGAAATCTACTTAAGTATTCAAATCTATACCTGATTACTTTATAAATCAATAGTTGAGATACAAATTAATACTGAAACTGTCATACTTTACGACAATGACTTACAAAGTCGCAATTAACCAAGACTATTATAGGAAGACGAGATGTCTAACGAATACGAAGAAAACAACGAGATGTTGGAAAACGAAGAAGTAGAAGATCAGCAAGACGGTGAAGAAGAAACTCCACAAGAGGTGGATTACGAGAAGTATAAAGCCCTTGAGGAAGAGACGCAGAAGATGCGTGAATATCTTCGAAAAGCAAACTTGGAAGCGAAAAACTATAGGATTAAAGCCAAGCAATACGAAGAAGCAGGCTTTAGTCCAGAAGAATTGAAAGAACTCAAAGAGAAAGAGTTTCAGCGTCAACAAAAGGAAATGGAGCGCAAGGGCGACTTCAATAAGCTGAAAGAGACTCTAGCACGCGAGTTTAGCGAGAAGGAAAAACAATATCAATCTCGCATTGAGCAGTTGCAGTCTAGCATGGAGAAGACGCTGGTACAACGAGAGGTTGTTAGCGCCATTGCTAAACACGAGGGTATTGAAACACTCCTGCAACCGCACGTAGAACGCAATGTAAAACTGATGGAGAACGATGACGGCACAATGGTTGCCCGAGTTGTAGACCCAGATGGAAGCCCCCGTTTTAATAGTCGTGGAGACTACATGACGGTAGATGAGTATGTAGCTTCCTTGCGAGAGCATGATGACTTTGGTGTAGCCTTCCGAGGCCGTCAACAGAGTGGAAGTGGAAGCCGACCCGCACCTACTAATGGTAAGCAGGCAATTCCTAAGAAGCCTCGCAGTGAAATGACACAGAGGGAACGGGAAGATTTTGTGAATAAATTTGGGTGGGATGCCTATCACGAACTTCCGATTTCCTAAAAGAGCATTAAGATGTGCAGGGGCCAGTCCTCTGCTTTCTTGTGTAAATGATTGCCCGAGATGGGCACATGGAAACAATCAAAGGCAATTAATTAACATTAGATAGCAAGAGGATAAGACTATGGCTATTGGTTCAAAATCTGATTTTGTCGTATACAATCGGGAATTCTTCTCCGGCATGAACGAAGTTCTCCAACAGAACACTGAAGTATTTAACGGTGCTTCTGGCGGCGCTATTCGACTCGTAACCGCTTCACTGCGTGGCGACTTCGAAAAGCAGAGCTTCATGAAAAAGGTTACTGGCGGTACTGTTACTCACCGTGACATCACTTCAACCGTTACTGTAACTCCGGCTAAGATGGAACAGGGCGAACTGGTTGCTCCTAAGATCAACCGTCGTATTGGCCCGAACAGTAACACTCTGGACGCTTGGAAGAAGATTGAACAAGACCCTCAAATGTTCTCCTTCTACTACGGCCAACAGGTTGCTGAAGACGTAGCTGCTGACTGGCTGAATACTCTGGTTCTGGCAGGTGTTACCTGTATGGAAACCGAAGCCGATATGGTTTATGACGCTACTGGCGAATCCGATCCGAAGCTCCGTACTGAGTATCTGGTACGTGGTCTGAAGAAGATGGGTGATAAGGCTCAACGTGTACGTGCGTGGGTTATGCACTCCAACACCTTCTATGATCTGGTAGAGTCTCAAATTCTGGACAAGGTTACTAACGTAGCTGACGCTGTTATCTACGGTGGCGCTCCGGGTACTCTGAACCGTCCGGTTATCGTAACTGACTCCCCGGCTCTGGTAGAGGCAGATGGTGTATCTTCTGGCGTAGACGCTTACAAGGTACTTGGTCTGACTGACGAAGCTCTGGTAGCTACTCAGTCCGAAGATCAGAACATCCTGTCTGATACTGAGCTTGGTCGTGAGAACATTGTTATGACCATTCAGGGTGAATATGCGTTCAACACTCGCGTTAAGGGCTTCAGCTATACTGCTGCTACCATTAACCCGGATGACGCTGCTCTGGGCACCGGTTCTAACTGGGGCTATGCAATGCACGATGTCAAACTTGGGCCGGGCGTACTGATCAAAGTAGCCTAATCCAACTAGAAGAGGGGAGCTTCGGCTCCTCTTTTCATCTTTCATTGACGGTATGAGATGTTATGGCTAAGAAAGAATTAGTATCCTTCTGTAAACCTGAAGAAACTCCACCTTTCGGTGGTACAATTCATTTTAAGAACCCGCGTTACTTCTACGAGCATGAGAGTATTCCTGCTTATTGTACTCACTTCTTTACTGATAATGAGAAGATTCGTAAAGCATATCTCGCTGCCGGTAAGATTGAACATGGGAAAGGGTATACCGTACAAAAAGAAGAAGTAGTATCCAAGGAAGCGGATAATCATGAAGTATCCGACGTAGAGGATAGCGGAATTTCCGTCGATGTAGAGGAAATGAGTTGGCCGGAGCTTCGCTCTTATGCCGCTACCCTCACCGACGAACCCATTAAGAACAAAGCAATGGCACTAGAGGTTATTGCAAACAACAGTTAACGCACGGACTGCGTTAGTGTCAAGGATGACATTCGGGGAGCCTTTGGGTTCCCCTTTTTTATGCCTGTTGTCTAACAAAGCAAAAGGATTTGGGGGTTATTATGAGTTTAATACTAGAAACAGGCGAAGGGATACCAGACAGTAATTCCTACCTAAACGTGACAGAGGCAGAGACTATTCTGACAGACTTGGGATATGAAACATTCCCCTCCGAGTCTGACTTGATTAATGCCAGTTTGTATATTGACACCTACCTAGACCCAGCAGCGTTCATTCTCACTGAAGATCAAGGATTAATGTGGCCTAGGCAAGCGTTTACAGATAACCAAGGGCGTACTGTAAAGGGGATTCCAAAGGCGCTTAAACGCGCTGTAGCCATTATAGCCGTCGAGTTCATGGAAGAGGACTTGTTTGACGTTGAACCTTCCGTAATTAGTGAGAGTTACGGTAACAGTAGTGTTGAGTTTGCGTACCCTCAATCCAAGCCGGGGAAAGTGGTTTCACAGCTTGCATATCTTAGGTCATTGGGATATGGCGGAAGCAATACAACGAGCGTGAGGTTGATTAGAGCATGAGGCATCTACGTGGTGAGACTATTACGATTTGGAAAGGAGGCGCTTTGGACAAGTGGGGCAATCCTACTTATAGCGTCTCACTGGCTAAAGCAAGATGGGAAGACCGTACTGAGTTGTATTATGGCTCTGATGGTCGTGAATATCGCTCTCAGTCTTCTGTTGGTGTCGATGTTGATTTGGCTATTGGTGATTTTATTGCCAAGGGAGATCATACAACTAATGCTGAACCTATATCGGGAGCATTTGAAGTAAAGGACTTTCGTAAGTCTCCGAATTGGAACTATACGAAGTTTGATAGGTGGGCACTTGTTTAAGCAAAGCGATGTTAATCAATGGTTCAAAGGCTTTGATAAGGCTTTCTCCAATCTTGATAGGTCTATAGACACTGCCGGAGATAACCTAGAAAAGCACCTTGAACAAAGGACTAACAGCACTACGCCAACAGATACATACACTCTGCTAAACAGTCGTAGGTTCCACCAAGAATTAGATAGTGATAGTTTTGAATTGGTTATCACTTACAATGAGGACGGTAGTGCTCCTTACGCTATAACAGAACACGAAGACCCGTACCGCCACGACTTTATACACAACTCACCGGAAGTTAGGTCTAGGCATAATCAACCGTCTCTGTATTTGTACATTCCGCTTGTCAAAGAGAGGGAAGATTGGTGGAAAAAAGTATTCTCTAAAGTGGGGTGGAAATAATGATACCTTCTGAATTTATTTACGATAATATCATATCTGACTTGGATTTGAGTTGTCCTGTTTACTTGGGGCCGAGTGCGGCACCTAACTCATCCCATATCACACTGTTGGATATTGGTAATTCTGCAAATCCTGCTTATTTGAGGGATGTATATACTGTTGATTTCATAGGTAGGTATGAAAAGGGTGAATACGCTCTAGGGTGGGGAGATTTCCAGACCATTAAGAATGCTTTGTTGGGACACCCGAACATAATTGATGAAGACGGTAATGTTTGGTGTCGATTTATTATGACCCGTGGCCCACAGTACATAAATACAGATAAGATGGGAAAAACACTAATAACCATGATTTTTGAGTTTGTAGTAGACAGTTCTCAGGATATGTCCTACAGAAAGACTATTCAATAATACTTGTCTTACAAAAAGACATGCGCGTATGTACAATTAAAGGAGAAATACTATGACAGCAGCAAAAGAATTGCGCGTCAGTGATGACGACATTACATATTACATCGTACCGGGAAGTACGGCAGACATTTCATTTGAAGGGAATCAGCTAGAAGACACTATTTTTGGTGCTGCTTATAGCTCCTCTGAGACGGGTCTAATCAACTGGACTGTATCTGGTAATGCCATGTACCGTGGCTTTGCTGGTTATAACTCAACTGTTCGCCGTAGTGGCCCTACACCCACATCGTTTACTGGTGAGGCAATGTCTCAAGTCGATAACACTCAGACCTATCGTATTACAGATGATACTAAGTCTGTGTGGGATTGGACTGCTGGCGTAACCATTTACGATGGTGCTAGTGAAGTGGCAGCTAGTGACATTGAGTCTATCAACTATCTGTTTGGCGAAGTGACCTTTGTATCAGGCTATAGTCCGACAGGTGCAATCACCGCTGACGGTGACTACCTCACTATGTCCGCTTATGGTTGTGCTAACAGCTTCAGTCTGACTCAGAGTGCGGATACTACCGACACCTCTTGCTTTGAGACCGTACAAGCAAATGGTGGCTTTGCTACCTTCCGCCCAACCCTCCTCACTGCTGATTTGGAACTGAGCGGATTCTATCGTGCAGAAAACGATGGTTTTGGTCAACTAAATGATCGCAGTGAGTTTGTTATTGAGTTGGACGTAGCGGGCGACGGTAGTTCCATTACTCGCGGTATCTACAAGATTGGTAGTTACTCACAGTCCGGTGATGTAGGCGGTGACGAAGAGTTCACCCTGTCTCTCACCCTGTCCGTACCCGAGAATGTTAAACCATTCGGTTGGAGGCACCTCGCAACATCTACTATTCCGACTGGCCTGCTGAAGATTCTGACTGCGTATGAAAATCGTAGTAACATCTACGTTGAGTATATGCCAGAAGGCCAAAGCGAGTATGGATATACTGGTGAAGTGATTGTAACTGATACATCTATCTCTAGTGGTGTAGATGCCATGGTAGAGGCTAGTTTGTCTTTCCAAGGCACAGGTGCCGTAAGTGAAGTAAACCCAATCTAAGCATTGGTTAAGTAGTGAAAGGAGCCTCGCACATACGCGAGGCTTTCTTGTCTTACAAAGTACATAAACAAAACTCTTAGGAGAATATAAGTGAGCATTAAAGACATTCGTAGCGCAACCCTCGGTCAACAGAATAAATTTCGTTCCGAGAAAGTTAAACACGGAAGTATTGAAGTGGAAGTACGTCAACTGTCATACGCTGATCGTACTGCGCTGATTGAGAAGTGTACCAAGGACGATAAGATGGACACTCTCAAACTGCAAGTGTATGCCGTTATCTACACTGTTGTAGACCCTGAAACTGGTGAGAAAGTGTTTAACGAGGCAGACTATGAAACTATGGTGCAACAACCCTCTGGTGGCTATATAGACACATTCTCCAAAGTTGCATTCAAAGTGTTGGGTCTCTCTGCTGAAGAGGGAGATGCTGAAAAAAACTAAAGAAATCCCCAAGGCTTCTTGATGAATACTATCTAGCAGAAACCTTGGGGAAATTTCATTATGAGATACTTGATATGCCCGCTGATGAATTTGATTATTGGTGTGCATACTTCAAGATTAAAGCGGAAGAGGAGAAGAAAGCCTTACAAAAGAAAGGTAAGAAAGGAAGCAACGTTCCTCCCCGCCAGTTGCCTAAAAAGGAGAGAAAGTAATGGACGTAGGGCAGTTAAAAGGTAGTGTAGTAATAAACTTTGGCTCTGTCCGTGAAGCGGAAAAGGCCATTAAAGCTCTCCAAGGCACATTCAACAAAGTAGCAGACGACTCTAAGAAGCTGATCAAAGCTGCCGATGACCTTGCTAAATCTCAGAACGCACAGGCACAAGCTGCAAAAGAATTAGCTAAATCAAATACGCAACTTGCCTCGACCGCTAATCGAGTAGATGCTGCTGAAAAAGCACGAATCAAAGCACACGCTACTGCCGAAAAGAACCTAGTGGCACTAGCGCGTGCAGAACGTGACAACCTCAACGTAACAGAAGTTACTCAGTCCGCATTATCAGCAGCACGTAAAGCAACAGAAGATTACAGGAATGCAGTTGACAAACTAGGTGCGGGTAGTGTTGAGGCAACTCGCGCCCAAGTCAGAATGAAAGCTGCTGTTGATGATGCAAAGAATACGATCAAAGATAGTAATAATAATACCAAGAACCAAATTGCTGCGTATAGGCAACTAGTACCAGAAGTAAACGCTGCTTCTAAGGCTACAAGAGACCAGACAGCAACACAGACTAGGTTGCTGAAGGCACACACACAAGTAGAGCAGGCTGAAAAGCAGCTTTTGGTAATGAAAAGAAATACTGCTGCCGAGACACGCGCCGGAATTGACGCATTGATGAGAGCCACGATGGCAGTGAGGAGCTACAAGGCCATGGCTTCTGGTGCCAAAGTATCAAACATCGCATTAACAGCTTCTTATGAGCGAATGCAGCAGGAATTGATAAAGGCAAGTGTTGCAACTACAGGCTTGAATTCAGCTACAGCTAATACTCGTTCTTGGTTCAGGTCTAGTCGTGCTGCTGCATCACAGTTCGGTTTGCAGTTGCAAGACGTTGCTGTACAGGCGCAGATGGGTACTGATGCTCTCGTTATCCTTGGTCAGCAAGGCTCTCAGTTGTTGGGTTTCTTTGGTGCTGCTGGCGCAATGGCAGGCGCTGTATTGGCTATCGGTTCAGCACTGGCGTACGTCGTTAGTAACAGTAAAGTTGCCAAGGATGGTGCTAAAGCTCTTAGGGATGTTGTAGACGACCTTGGCGGTAGCTTTGAAAGTACATCTGAAGGTGCGCTTGTGTTATCAGAATCTATTTTAAAACTAGCAGAGGTTTCTGAGGGGGCTGCGCGCCTAGAACTAAAAAGGCAGTATGTCGAGGCTCAGAGGGAGATTAATAATACAGGTGAGACGTTACAGGCTCTTTTAGGTGATCAAGAGAGCTTCTTCACTGCTGGTATAACGCAGATAAAAAGGCTTACAGACGCTGGCATGGAGGCAGAGGAGATATATAACAGATTATCAGGCAGCGTAAGTAATTCGTCGAGTGGCGTACAGACTGCTCTCTCTGCTATATCTGCCGCAGCAGAAGAGGCAACTGAAAAGTTTGGACTTGCTGAAGAAGAGGCACTATCCTTGTTCTCGTCTGTAGCTAAGGTACAGTCTGAGGCAAACGAAGGTAGCTTACAGGGTCTTATAGATACATTAAACCATTTGGAAAAAAATGCAAGTGGGGCAAACGATGAGTTTACATTATTTGCTGCCGAACTATCATCTGTTGCCACAGCAGCAGTACAAGCAATACGTAAAGGCGAAGATGTGCAGGGGGTACTGGATAACCTCCCAGAGTCGTTGAAGAGAGCAAGAAAGGCGCTTGAGGATTCAGGTAGGGCAAGTAGAGCTGCATCTGATGCTTTTAAGAGGTTGGCAGATAGATTAGATAAGTTAGAAAAAGGTAGCAAGGCAGCCGATACCGTAAAACGTGAATGGGAGATGCTTAAACAGCTTAAAGACGAGTATGGAGACATCACTGAAGAGACACGTTTATATAGGGAACAAGTAGCACTCCTTAACCGGCTGTATGCTGACACTGGTAATGAAGAATACTTACGTATACTTGAAAGACTTAATAAGTCAAAGGAAAAACTGGGTAAGACAACAAAAACTGCTGCTGACGAAGCCACTGCGTACATTGCGCGTCTTAAAGAAGAAGCCGAAACTGTTAGTTTATCTGAGCAAGCACTTGTGCGCTACAGGATTGAGAAACTGGCAGCAAAAGATGCCACTATACAGAATGCACAAGCATTGATTGAAGAGGGTCAGGCTTATGTATCAACTGTACAGGCCGCTGAAGATAGAATTAAGCAAATGGAAGAGGAGAAGAAACGTAGAGAGCAGCTTCTTGACCAAATGCAGAAAGATTATCAGAAGCGTCAGCAGTTTATGCAAGGCGGTGAAGTATCTCATATAATGACTCAGGCTATTCAATTAAAGAGTGCCGGTGTAGATGAAGCTGCTATAAAAGACTTCATGGCTCGCCAGAATAAGATAATTAACGAGAGTGCTAGGGAAGTTAGTTCGTCTCCGTTTGGTGATATTGAAACTTTAGATTTAGAGCTTGCACAACGCGAACAGCGTCTAATTGAGTATTTTGGTCGTGAAAAGGCCATGACCACAGAGCATTGGAAGGCACTGCAAGAAAACGCAGAGCAGGTTAAGCCTCTGTTGCAGGTTGCGGATTGGGCACAAACAACAGGTAAAGCCCTTGGGTACATGGGTAATATCATGAGTCAAGCAACTACTGCACTTGAAACAATGGGACGTAAAGGTAGTAAAGAATGGAAAGCCTTTGCAATGGCACAAGCTACTGTAAACTACGCTATGGCCGTTATGAACGCTTGGGTAATGGCTACAGAGGCGGGTAAAATGGCTGGCCCTGCTGGCCCAGCTGTTACTGCTGCCGTGGGCGGAACTATGACAGCCCTACTCAGTGCCACATTTGGTGCCCAAATAGCGCAAATACAGTCGTCCAACTACGCAACAGGCGGTCTTGTACGTGGCCCCGGAACAGGTACTTCTGATGATATTCCTGCAAACCTTTCTAACGGTGAATACGTACTACGTGCTGACGCTGTAAGAAAGATTGGCGTGGCTAATCTTAACGCTATGAACCAAGGTAGGATGGCTAACTTCTCTAGTGGCGGATTGGTTGGTGGCGGTAGTGCTGGTGGCGGTTCGGGAACCACCATAGTTGTTAACGACAACCGCTCTGGTGGAGCGCCAGTGCAAACTAGGGAAACAACTGACCAATACGGTAATAGTAGAATTGAATTGTTGATTGAGGATGTTGTACGTAATGGCATGAGTCGTGGAACATTCGACAGAGAGATGCGCGGTAACTTCGGAATCCAACGCCCCGGAAGGAGAGTATAAATGGCAGATTGGCCTAGCACACTACCACAATCCCCTCTCCTTGAGGGGTTTCGAGATACGCCACAAAATAGCGTGATGCGTTCAGAGTTTGATGGGTACACAAAGCAACGTAATAGATTTACTGCTGTACTAAATAATGTAACGGAACGCTATTACATGACGAGTACACAGTACGCAACCTTCATCAACTTCTACGAGAACACACTGTCTAATGGTAGTGAAGAGTTTACAAAACCTGACCCTGTACTTAACGTGGATAAAGCCTATAGGTTTGTTGAACCTTACGATAGCGAACGTGTAGGACTTGATTGGATTGTAACAATTACCTTGGAGAAACTTCCGTAATGCCTTTTTCAGACCAGTTCTTAGATCAAGCATTCAATGGTGGCGGGAACCCAATGATTACCCTTATGCGTGTAGCATTTGAGGGACAGACATTCTATTTTGCCAACAACAATGAAAGTATTACAAGTAGTGTTAGTGGTAGTAGCCACCTTTATCAAAAGAGTAGATTTGATCTGCAACTACCTGACGATACAGAAGAAGGTACTCCTAGAGCAACACTGAACTTTGAAGCTGCCGATATTCAGATTGTACGTGCTTTGCGTGAAACAAATGAAGTGTTGGTTATTGATATTTGGATTGTTCTAGGCAGTAATCCGAACATTGCAGAGTTTGGCCCTGCAAACTACCAATCTGCTGCATTCAACATTGACGAGAGTGCTATTTCTATTGAACTGGAAGTAGAGCCTGTGTTACACGTACAGATTCCTAGAGATAGATTCACACCAAACATCTTCCCCGGACTCTTTGAAGGCGTACAATGATTCCTACATGGGTTTATACCCTCCCTTATGTTGAAGGCGGACGTACTAAACAAGGCGCAGACTGCTGGGGTTTAGTTGTCCTACTATATAAGGAATTGTTCGATGTACATCTAACTACGTATCAGGACATAACCCTTCCTTCTATTGATGAATGTCACGAGACATCTGAGAAATTGCAATCTGTACTAATGGAACAACAGATGTTCGAGGAAGTTGATAGCCCTGAATATGGAGATGTTATCCTTCTTAATGTTCTAGGTGAACCGTTACACATAGGATTTTGCTTAGACAGCACAACAATGATTCACACTGGTCGTAAACACGGCGTAGTTATTGAAAACTTTACGGAGATGAAATGGAAACGAAAGATAGAGGGATTCTACAGAAAGAAGTAAATGTCGTTGTAAGCAAGGCACCCGTACTCAGCCCTATTTTCGAGAGTGTCGAAGTAGGCACATCTCTTCGTGATATTTTCAATAGTTACTCTGGTCTATCCGAGCAACATACTAAAATCTATGTTAACGGCGAAGAGCAGTCCGATTGGGACTATGTTACTTCTGAGAAAGATTATGTAAGTATTTGTCAAGTTCCTCAAGGCGGTAGCGATGATTGGTTAGGTGTTGCTGCTTTTGTATTCCCTGTCTTTGGTCTTATTCCTGCTGCTATTTATGCTGGTTATCAACTGTACAAGATGTTGGATCAACCAACTGATAAAGGGCAAGGAGAGCGCCTAAAGCGGGTGACGGGGGCTAGAAACGAAGCAACCCCGTATGAACCAATCCCTGTAATTCTAGGAGACCGCCGAGTAACACCTGTTTATGCCGCACAGCCATACACCTACTGGAAAGGTAAAGAACAATGGTTGAAAATGCTACTATGTGTTGGTTATGGGCCGCTCAATATCTCAGATATTAAGATAGGCGATAGTCCTATATGGTCATTTGATGATATAAACTATTCGGTTCTTGATTGGAACACTACTAAATCGACATCTGGTATCCGATCTATTTGGAATAAGGATATTCAGCAGGACGTTGTTAACCAAGAACTAGGCAAACTGAATTATATCAGTAGGAGTGCCCCAGCAGGTACAGACAAAATAACCTTTGAGATGGTTTATCCGCAAGGGTTGTGGAGAACAGATGACGGTAACGTTGGTCACAGTGTAGGCGGCTTCCAGTTTAGATATTATGTACCGGGAAGAGGATGGTACTCTGTTGCCCGTATAGGAGGTTCATCGTCAGGGTACGTACCGACACAAGATGTAGTAAAGAGGAATGGCAGATATTACATTGTCTACGCTGATAAAACAAGCGGTGCCGGTAACGATTTAGACTTTGACATTACACCGTGGGTTGATAGTGAACGTAATGGGTATGCTTATATACGAGATGGTAGTTCCGGAAACGGAGGTTATCATTATGTAAATACTCAAAGTTATTGGCACGCCACTAGGGATGAATTGATTAAATCTTGGTCGTTTGTACCTATTGATCCTATTACTGGCGCTAGGTTAACAGGTGATGTACCATTTGAAGTTAAGCGCAATGGTCATGATTACGATGTAAATAGTGCGGGGTTCTCAACAACTCTACAACTTAACACCATAACTTACGAATTAGCAGGTAATGTTCCCGATAGTTATTTTGGTATCGATTATTCCATTAAACGATACCCTGTACTTATTGCACTAGATGTACGTGCGACAGAGCAGTTATCTGGAGTTATTGATAACCTGAACTGCCGAGCTAAGTCATTAACCCCGGCGGGGATATACAACGACTGGAAGAATTTTAGTATATACAATACATCCTTCTTCCATAGCAATAACCCGGCCTACATTTACAAGTGGGCTTTACAGGGGCCGTTTAATGGGGCAGCTGTAGATAACAGCCGAATAGATAATGCTTCCTTATCTGCTTGGTACTCTGAATGTAATTCTAAAGGTTGGCAATGTAACGAGATAGTAAATGAACCCACCAACTTAAAAGACCTTCTTAACAACATTGCGTTTACTGGAAGGGCTTTCTTCTCCATGAGAGATGGGAAGTTCAGTGTTATACAAAATAGGCCACAGTTGAACCCCACTCAGGTGTTTACTACTAAAAACAGCAGGGGATTGAAATCTCGGCGCGAGTTTGATCTTGAAACTGACGGTATTAAGTACACATTTGCTAACGCGGATTTCCAAGAACAGGAAGACGAGGGTATCTACGGAGACCCCGATAAATTCTATTCAGGAAATATAAATCGACCGAAGCCGGGAGCAAAGATTACTGGTAGGTACGAAGATTTTAGTGTATGGGGCACAACCAGTCCGTCTCTTGCACGTAAACATGCGCGATTCGCATTTTTCGAGAAACGTCTCCGACGAGAAGTGTATCAATTAGAGACTGATGTTGAAAGTTTGATTGCTCGTCGTGGTGATAAAGTCTTGCTGGCGCACGATGTTATTGATGTTGGTTTAGGTCAAGGTTTCATTAAAGAGATAGACGGATACACCTTTAGAATTGATGAAACTATAAACCTGACAGCGGGGCAGACGTACACACTGACAATACGTTCTGTATCTAATGGCACACAGTTCTATAACACCACAGCAACGTACCAAGGTGACGGTTGGTGGTCAGGGTCTCTACCCTCCTACGTTGAAGTTGGTAATTTGGTTGCTTATGGTGAGAGCGGGACACAGACATTAGAGTGTTTGGTGACAGAGATTACCTATAGCAACAACTACGAAGCTGCACTGACACTCGTAAACTACGCAGATAATCTATTTACTGTTGATAATGGTTATCTTCCCGAGTACGAGTCTAATCTGAATCCCGAGCGTCCAAGGGATATTGCGCCACTGGCCCCGGTTATTAGCGTTAACTATGGTAGTTTCACATACGAAAGTAATGCTATAACTGTCAATGTATCTCAACAGCGTGGTGACAGGGCTTTACTGTCACGATTCAGTCTACAGTACAAATATGATCCGCCTGAGTTTGATGAAAATGGCGACCCTATTGATATTGAAAGCGATTGGCAAGATGGGGGCGTATCTCCTGCTGACGATGGTACTTTCCGTATCCCTGTAAGTAATAATCAAGGGAATGTTATTTATGTGCGCGCCAAAGCTGTAAACGAAGCAGGTGTATATTCTCCTTTCTCAGTAGAGAAGAAGATTGAATTACAGAACGACCCTGCGCCGGATGTAGAAGACTTCACTGTTACTGAAGCTGTTGATACACCGAAGACACCCGATGCACGTTGGTCTACTCTGACCATTGAAATTACTCCACCTGAAGTAATGAATGGATACCTGTACGCTATTGCTGAGTATAGGCAACCCGGACAGGATACGTGGGCTACCATTGGAACACTAGGTTGGAAAAACCCTAATTCTATTGACGTTCAGGTATATGCAGATGGTCGTCAATACGAAATTCGTGTACGTTCTGCTTCTATATACGGCGTGGTGAATAAGAACGGGTTGAGTAAAATCATCACCACAACAAATACTTCTGACCCTGAATACACAGAAGACAATCCTTTTGAAGAACTACCGGCACCTAATGTACGTGGCTTAGAACTGTTTGACCAAGGCAACGACACAGAGTTTACTGGTCGTGATGCTAAGTTCACATGGCGTAAATCCACTCTTAATGATTGGGTTGACTTGGGGTACGAAGGGCTTAAAGGTGCTTCTAACGCTGTACTTGACCAATACTTCCGCGATTATGAAGTAGAGATTATTGCTAACGATGAAGTGGTTAGGACGGAGAATGTCGTAGACAACATCTACACATACACCTACGAAAAGAACGCTGAAGACTATGAGCGTCGTTACGGTGTCGCTGGTGCTTATCGTGATTTCCGTATCAGCGTTACCATGCGTACACGGCAGAATCAAGAGAGTGATAAGCCTGCTGTATTGGATGTGGCTAACCCTGCACCAGAACCGTTGACAGGTATTGAGCTTATTCCGGGCTTCCGTACTATCACTGTAAGTTACAACAGACCCACAGACCTCGACTATCAGGGTGTAGAAGTTTGGGTTGGAACTGAGACAGGCTTCGATGTAAATGATGATACATTGGTATATGACGGCCCAGACACAGAAGTAGTTATTGGTGGTTTGGAAACAGACACGCAATACTACATTATCCTGCGTCCGTATGATGCTTTCGGTAAGGTAGATATATTCTCTACGGAGTTGACTGCCACCACGCTAAAGATTGTTACAACAGACCTAGATAACACTAAACCTGACACTGTTACCAACGTAGCGGCCACCACTAATGTATATGATAACAGGCTACAAAGCACTTCATATATTGATGTAACGTGGGACGCTGTAACAAATACACGTATTGCTAACTACACTATTGACATTAATGGTGAGAGTCAATATACCGTAGCAGGAACATCTTTCCGATTCACGGATGCTATTCCGGGCGAAGATTATACATTCAAGGTTAGAGCTAACTCGTTTACTTCCATTGAAGGGGATTTTAGCACACCTGTAACCATCTCCGCTGCTGTAAGTAGTGTAGCGCCTGCTGTTATCACTAACGCAAGTGTATCAGGCGGCCTTGAGAAAGTAGTGATTGAATGGACAAACCCCAACAGTGAAAACTTCTACTCTGTGGGTATCTATCGCGGTACGACAGCAGGCTTTGTTCCTTCAGAAGCTAATAAGATCGCAAGTGTTGTTGGTAGTGTTGGTAGTGTTCAGCGCAGTGTTGACACAGACGTTGTTAACGGAACTACCTACTACTACAAACTGATCCCTGAGACATTGGGTGGCGTACAAGGTAGCGTGGTGAACGCCGGTAGTGCAACACCAAATAGGATCACACCTGTAAACATTGATGAGTACCTAGAAGATGCTGCCATTGTTACAGATAAGATCGCTAATAACGCTATTGACCTTTCTGGTAACAAGATAACAGGACAGTTGCAAGGAATAAATCTTGCTGATGCTGCTGTTGACTCAGATAAACTTGCCGATTTGTCGGTAGATGCCAGTAAGATTGCAAACGGTAGCGTTGATCTTTCTGGCAACAAGATTACTGGTCAACTCCAAGGAATTAATCTTGCCGATGCCGCTGTAGACTCAGATAAGTTGGCAGACCTTTCCGTAGAAGCCAGCAAGTTAGTTGATGGTGCGGTAACTACAACCAAGATTGCTAATTTAGCGGTAGGAACAGCAGCGATAGCAAACGGTGCTATCACTAACGCCAAGATTGGGAATGCTGCTGTAGATACAGCACAGATCAATGATGCTGCTATTACGTCTGCTAAGATTGAAGATTTAGCTGTAGGGACAGCGGCCATAGCAAACGGTGCCATAACTAATGCTAAGATTAAGAACCTCGCTGTATCTACTGGTAAAATACAAGACGCGGCTATCACTAATGCCAAGATCGGGAATGCTGCTGTAGATACAGCACAGATCAATGATGCTGCTATTGTCACAGCTAAGATAAAAGACGCTGCTATAATATCAGCTAAGATAGGTAATGCGGAGGTCAAAACAGCCAATATAGCTGACCTAGCCGTAACCAATGCTAAAATATCAACATTAGATGCTGCTAAAATCACTACAGGTACGTTGGACGCTGACAGGATCGGTGCTGACACCATTACGTCTGATAAGATTAATGTGTCTACTCTTGATGCTATTACAGCAGACATGGGTACGCTCACTGCCGGTAAGATTAGTGTTGGAAATACAACTACAGGCTTAGAACTCGACACACTTAATGGTATCCGTGCTTGGAATACAGGGACACAAACACTCCACTTCAAACCAGACGGCACAGGTTACATTGGTGCTTCTCAGGATATTTCATGGGACGGTAGTGGCAATGTAAATATCTCTGGTGAACTCGGTGCGGGTAGTATCTTCACTAATGGTCAGATCAAGTCTGTAAACGGTGGAGTAGAAGTAGTGCTTGGGCCGAAAGACTTTGGTGCTGAAGGCGTATACTTGCTGAGTGGTACTAACAGCGTTGGTGACTTGGTATTCGGTGTTGATGAAAACGGGAATGCAACATTCGACGGCAAGGTTACTATAACGGGTGGCTCTCAGGGAATTGCTAACTTTAGTGATGCGGGTAGCCTTGCTACGAAGAGCAGTGTCGATTGGTCTACTGATATTATAGGTTCAGGTAAACCGCAAGACAATGCTACTTATGGTGCAGATTGGACAAGTACACTCTCCAATATACCGGATAGGGTTAGTGACACCGCTACGGTTGGGTTGAACCTCACGGATGCGTACTTGGGCTACTATGATGGTACAGCTTTTAGAAGTTACATTCAAAGTAATGGTAGTTTTCATTTTGGAAGTAGTGCTAATAACTTTATTGACTACAACGGAAGTAAACTTGCAATAAATACTGACAACTTTACTGTTGACCCGCAGGGCAATGCTACGTTTAGTGGAAACCTGAATGGGGCAAGTGGAACCTTCTCAGGGGAGTTGCAGGCCGCTACAGGGGTGTTAGGAAACCCGTCAGGAAATAGAGTTGAATATGACGGAACAAATCTAATTGTAAATACACCTGAATTTTCTGTAGATGCTTCAGGTAATGCATCTTTCTCAGGTGAGATTTCAGGCGCGACAATAACAGGCGGTATTATAAGAACTGCTGCATCTGGGAAACGTGTAGAGATAACAGAAACAGACAACTCTTTGAGTGCGTATAATAGCTCAGGGGTAAAGGTCGCGTCAATAGGTGAAACTGTATTAGTTGACGGTAGCGCTAGAGAGGTAGCTGTTTTCGGTGAGGCTAGTGCCTCTCAAAACTATGGTGTGTACGGCAAACATTATTCTGGTGGGTACGGTGTTTATGGAGACTCCAATGGTCAAAATGCTATTGGTGTTTTTGGAATTTCTCGGTACCTTGGCGGCAGTGGTTACGGTGTTTCAGGAATAAGTGAGGGGCGGGCTGGGGTATATGGTCATGGGATAACGACAGCTACCGGAGGTAGATTTACATCTATCTCCAACCACGGTTGTTACTCCCATGCCATGACTTCATCTAGCGCATTCTTTGATTTTTATGCGGGGGGCACCGCTGGCACAAACTATGGCCCGTTTACAGGAGGTCACGACGGCCTAATACCAAAGGGGATAGTAATAAATCAAGGCGACATTTTGGTTGCTGAGAAGTTTGAAAAGAGTGGGTTATCACAAACTATACCCTATGTGGATATATCGAGATCAAAAGAATTAAAATCATTCTACGGAGTATTTGTTGGCAGCCGTGAGATATCAAAGGAGTCTTTGCCAGCGGCGCTATCCGAAATTAGCGATGAAAAATTAGAAGAAATACAAAATAATTATCTATCAAGTGTAGGTAATGCGTTGGGTGAAGGTCAAATCAACGTATGCTCACAGAATGGAGACTTTGAAATTGGCGACTTTATTTGCACATCATCTATTCCCGGCAAAGGCATGCGATACGACGGACAAGATATGCGATATGTCGTAGCCCGCTGTATGGAACCTGTAACTTGGGCCGAAGAGGAGTCAAATATCAAAATGGTAGCATGTATCTATATGTGTGGCTGATGTCTAACAAACAAACACTATTTCAGAGGATAGAAACGTGGCCCAAATAAAAACTGGTGTAGTCACATTAACAAACGGCTCCGCCACAGCAGTAGGAACAAATACAACATGGCTTGGTGAAGTGGAGAGTGGTGATGCCTTCACTGTCACTGGAAGTGGTGTATTCTATGATGTTGCAAGCGTGGAATCAAATACAGAGCTAACCCTGTCAACTCCTTACAGCGGGGCATCTGTAACAGACACAACTTACACTATTGCACGAGACTTCACACCACTAAACAACATTGTGGAGATGAGGAAGGGGGATATTGAGACAGCCGCTATCTTCACTCGTGCAATGAGACGTATAGACCAACTCCTATCTCTCAATCAGGATGCAGGTGCTATTACTTCTGCGGGTATCTATCCTGACACAACAGCAGGACTGACAGGTACAACAAGTGGTGAATACTTCTTTGTGCCGGAGGGTGATGAGTTCGTCCTATATCTGAATGATTCAGGAAGCGCCGTAGAGCAAGTTAAATTCGCTTCATTGGCATCAGCATTACAATATGCAACAGACTCACAGGCAGCACAAGCAGCAGCAGAACTTGCACAAGAAGGTGCGGAGACATCTGAAACAAACGCTGAACAGTCTGCTACAGATGCGGCCAACAGTGCTTCCTCTGCGTCAGATAGTGCCGCTAACGCCCTTTCAAGTGAACAAGTGGCTTCACAACAGGCTGGATTGGCTAACAATTATGCAAATGCTGCTAATGTCAGTGCTACTATTGCAGAGAATGCTGCTAGTGCTTCTGCTGTAAACGGGAATGTATTTGATAATACGACAGTAGGTATTGCTGGCACAGATGATGGGGAATACTTCTCAACACCTTCTGGTGATAGTAGCGTCTACCTAGAGTTGTATAAGAACGATGCGGGCGTAGCCACACTCATTGCCACCTACCCAACGAAAGTGGGTATTGAGAGTGTTGTTGGTGTAAGAGAGTATTTAACGGCCTCTACAACGTATACATTACCCTCTTCTCCTGCTAATGGCACCAAGTATGTCTTTACTAAGTTAGCGTCGGTAGTGCCCGTCATTGAAACGACAGAGAGTATTCTGTGTGCGGGTGAGACAGACACACAACTAGAATACGACCAAAACATACAATTGATAATGATATATAACAGTGGTGTATGGGAGGTAATGTATGAATAAGCTAATCTTTGATATTTACATCAAACAAGGGGCAACATACAAACTCTCCCTTGAATACAGAGATAAATATGAACAGCCTATTGACTTGACTGGCTGTACGTATGCCATGGAAGTGAGGGATACGTATGGTGGCACATTGCTTGCTGACTTCACTCCGTATATATCAAGCCCCGACCCCGTAAACGGCCTTATCAGTGTTGAAGTACCTGCTGAAATAACAGATACCTATTCATTTGATAAAGCAAGACATGATTTGGTAGTTATTTACTCTGACGGGACAGTAGAACGTATCATTGAGGGTAGGGCATTCTTGAAACAAGCTGTTACGGAGATTGAATATGTCTAATGTAATTATTAGAGACCAACAGTTTGTAACAATAGGTACAACAGAACAAGGGCCTCCGGGAAAGTCTACGTATGATTTGGCTGTAAAGGCTGGGTATGCAGGGACATTAGAAGATTGGCTTAATGACCAAGGTGTTGCTGATATTGCACAGTTTCAACAGAGTGTTGATAGTCTTTCTGATGATGTATCAGGTATTGATGCTCGCCTCACTACAGCAGAAGGTGATGTTGACACATTGCAACTAGACATCTCCAACTTACAAGCCGATAAGTTTGACAAAGGTAGTGTGCTTGTTAATACATCCTCCACACTAGAAGCAAATAAACGTTATCTAGTGGACGGCAGTATCGTATTGACACTTCCAAGCGCCGTTGTAGGAGACACTATCTATCTGATGAAACAGTCAGGTACACCAACTATCAATGGCCCTATCCTCTATCAGAATGTGTCTGACAATACATTGGAATATGATTTAGATGTGGGTTTGTCCCTTGTCTTTGATGGAACTAATTGGAGAGTAGAATGAAACTTAGTGAATTAGGTCAATATAAAACGGTCACAGACTTAGGCCTAAAGCAGAAGCGCGAAGAACTACTGGCAGAGGCCACCTTATCCCTTGACTTCGCCAACAACCGCTATGAGGTGTACGAAGGGCCTGTTAACAGTCTTACCCAAAAACCGTTCAATGACATATTGACATTTACTCGGGGCAGTGCAGCAACAGCATGGAATGCAACCGGTGGAATAACTGATGTATTGACTGACGAGCAACGGCTGGTTGGGAACCGTGAAGGACTACTGATTGAGGAGCAGCGGACGAATTTTGCAACGGGTAATAACGATCTAGCCGAATATCTAAACTATCCAGGTTCCCTATACAGTGGCAACACAACCAGAACAACAGTTGCTGATTCAGGTTTAACCCCCAATTTTACAATTGCGGGGCTAGACCTCACTGCGAATTCCGACGGTAATGTTAGCGCGTCAATAGAAGACGGCATAGTTGATGTAACCAAAAATTATGCGCTATCCGCCTATTTTTTACCCGGCAACGCGGACTCCATAACCCTTGACACGACCAGAACAAGCTCAGGCTCTTTTCTCGCAAGAGTAACTTTAGACCTAAACACCGGACTCGTTACAGGTGTTGGAGCCGGTCTTGGGACATTTGGTGCGCGTGAAGTAAATGGTGGTTGGTGGTACTTGTATGTAACCAGACCGGCAGGCATGGGGACTGGAGCCGCTCATATAAGTGTGAGTGGCAAAGGGCTTATTTCGGGGGAAAGCATAAGAGTCGCAGCAATTAACGCAGAAATTGGGCTTTATCCTACAACTCACATCCCCACATTTGGCTCACAAGTCACCCGAGTCGCTGATGATTGCTCTCGGACGTTGGGGGCGGAGTTTCGGAATGATAAAGGCCGCTTTATTGTCACCGCGAAAGCCCCTGTCGGAAAAACTATTTTGGCAGCCGGAACTCTGTCTATTGTGTCGGATTCCGAAGACTTGAAAGAGTATGACGTTTCATACGACTCAGACATTGAGGCCACCGACATTCAGATTGTTCCGAGTGGCAATGGTGTAGTTGAAAGCATTTACTATCTACCGACCCCGGAGGCCAACTAATGCAACCAGATATCATCCCCTATATCTACAAGCCAACAGGCGTCATGCTCACGGACGACGATGGTATGGAATACCCAGAGCTTGAGCGGCTACCGGGGTACCACGTCAACTTCCTGCTGGAAGTTCCGGAACTGTCTCAATACAAACTTGATCCACAACCAGTCACACCGCACCGCATTTATGCCGGTGGCGTGACCCCGGTGTGCTACAAGTTCCCGGATGAGCAGACCTTCAAACAATACTTCCCCGATGGTACAGAAGAGGAGTAAGTTATGTCTGATGATGCAATTTGGAAGCGTCTTGATGAACACGGAATGAAAATAGACACGCTCACTGTTGAACAAGCCACCACTAAAGCCGAAGTTAGGGCTTTGGAGCGCAGACTTGATAAAACATTGGCGTCTATCAGTGAGACATTATCGAGAATGGAGGCTAAACAAGACAGTCAGTGGGCCTACCAAAATCAGCAGAAAGGGGCTACGAAGTTCGGAGCTTGGGTTGCTGGGGTAGCCTTGACAATTATCACCGTTACAGTATCTATTTGGTCAGTGGTGTTTGGACAATAAGAAATGCGTTATAGAAACAATGTAAACAGAGTATTGGTTGTAGATGAGCAAGAGTTCATCATTCAATGTACAAAAGAATTGGAAGTTGGTAGTTATTGTATTGAGAATGGAACAAGTCTTGAACTTGCACAGATAAACGGAAGTCCTTACGGATGGTTTATCAACGGTTTCCCTATTCTAAAGAAGGAAAACGATCATGCGGTCTTTATTGCAGAGTACGATAGATTATTTGAACTCCTCGAAACAAGTAGCTTCTGGCAAGGACAAATCCGTGAACCTATCTGACTTCGAGATTCGTAAGTGCGATAGTTTTGGATGCGGGCACTTCGGCGCTTCTCGTGGTAGCAGAACACACAACGGTATTGACCTGTTGACGCCTCCACATAAGAAAATACCATCTCCTGTGTCCGGTACTGTCACTAAACTCGGATACCCTTATGGTGATGACTTATCCTTTCGTTACGTAGAAATTACGCAGAAAGACTATAAATACCGTCTTTTCTATGTAAATCCTACGGTTGCTGTTGGGACTGAAATCAAACAAGGGGATATTGTAGGGTTGTCACAAGACTTAGATAAACGCTACAAAGGAATACCAAACCACATACACTTTGAAATACTGAAAGACGGTCGTTATGTTGACCCAACTCCGGTACTGTTGGTGTTGTAATGGAAAAGATACTTGAGTGGTTATACGAACACTACGGGCTGACCATCCTCATCGTTGTATGGGGAATTGCCTTATTTACGGCTGTGACACTCAAAGTATTCTATGCGCCTGCTGATATTCCAATGGGAACAGCTACAACATACGGCTCATTCTTTGTATTTGCTTCACTCATAATTGGTTTATGGAAATGGAGAAGAGATAAATGAAATATCTATGGTGGTTGTTTATTGATGTTCCCTTGTCGCTACTGAGAGTGGTTATTGCACTCATCGGTGTTATCGTAGTACCTGTTGCCCTTCTATTCAAAACTAAAGTAGACGGTGTGTACCATCTACCTAGACTCTTTGCTTGGTGGGATAATCCTGACTATGGAATATACGGGAATCACTCATACAGAACATCCAAAGCATACAATCCACTCTTCTATAAGAACCCGTATGGGTTTGGAAGTGCTTTCTATTGGCTGGCTATCAGGAACCCCGCCAATGGACTCACACAATCAAAGTTGTTCTCAGTTAGTCAATCAGATTGTGACTATGTGAAGTATATTGGTGACGTATATGTAGATAACTATGCTCCGGGGTGGCAGTTTGTCTATGCACGTAAAGGATGGAGACTGTATACAGGGTTTTACTATCTAGGAAAGTTTGGAGAGTGGCGAATTGGCTTCAAGCTGCTACCAAAAGAACCCAATAGAAAGCGACGAGTAGGTAATACGTTTATACCAAATCCATTCAAAGGGATTAACAAATGATTGGGTGGCTGAGTGTAGGTAAGAGTTTGCTAAAGAGCAAGTGGGTTTGGATAGCTATCGTAGTTGGCGTCATAGGGTGGTTTATCCTTTCATACAGCAACATTAAAGGTGATTTAGCGTCTGCCTATGCCAACCTACAGGGGTTAGCTAATGCTCTTGAAACTACCAATGAATCCATTGATTTACTGCGTTCTGAGATGGATAAGATTGACAGGTTTGTAGTAGAGCGTAACGATAGTAGGGAACAGTTATTGGAACAGCTTGCAGACATTAAGAAGCAACTAGAAGAAGAGAGGAAGAATAATGAAGACTTGGATCAGTGCTGGAATGTTCCTCACGGTAATGCTTTTGACGGGATGCGGGCTGTTCCAGACGAAAGTTGAGACACGTACTCTGTACGTGACAGTGCCTAAGTCGCTATATCCAAATTGCCCTGAGACATATTACGGCGGGGAGACAGTAGGAGAGGCACTTAACTACCTCCCCGACCTTTACAGTTTGTACAGCCTATGTAGAAGCGATGTACAGGTTCTTATTGAGTATCTTGAAGATCGTTAGTAACCTCCCATTCCATAAGATTATCAAACACCTTACGATGTAACTGATCTTTGTATTTTATCGCTACTTTCTTAACGTGTTTTTCTTTTTCCATTTTATAAACAGCGTATGCTTCTTCTACTGTACTATAAGGGCCAAATTTAACCCTACTCCCATGAACACTTAACTGTGCTATGTACAGTCCTTTTGGGTTGACGATTACGCCTATCGGTAGAGCGCCTCTTGCATTCCCGTGGTCTGTTAGTAGTTTATTTACTTCCTGTGGAACAAGAGAGCATGTAGATGGCCCATATTCCCTGTTACCCCAAACCATTAAGTCTTTATCTAAAGTAAATCCTTCTTTACCAGAATTTGGTTGTTGGTAATACCACTCTGCAAAATTCTGGAAGTTGTGCCATTCTTTGCAGACATAACACCCTTGGTATGTAGGTCTAGCTGCTAGACTCTTTGGTGAATACGCTCTTTTTAGCATTGCAACCCATAGAGAATAGACCTTGGGTCTGTTACCGTTCACCCTACTCCTGTACTCACCTACTCCTAAGTAGCCTATACCGTATACTGTTGGATGATATGGGTTCTTTATTGCTCCTTGTCGTACACTAACTGCGTTTACTTCCTGTTCATACCCATTATCTAAATGCCGAACTAAGATTCTTGTAGAGTTCTTGTATTCTAAAACCTCAACATCATAACCTTCTTTGGTATGTATCATTTGTCCGGGTTTTATTCCGATCATGCTTTACACTTCCCTTTAATGATGTGGATATGCGTTCGTTTATCGTTTGCGTACTGTAATACATGAGAAACAAGCCATCCCGATGGCCCAGTGGCATACCTCATTGATGGTGCTAAAGTACCTACTTGATAACAAGCATCAATACAACAGGGGCTATGGGAGTGTCCGATGGTTGTTTTTACACCAATCTTGCTTAGGTTTCTAGCACTGCCTCTAGCCCCATTCGGCCCTTGATCACCATGAAATGAGTGTTCAACGTCACCTACCATAAAGCTTTTATCTCTCTCAAGAACTTTAACTTTAGGTAATAGTTTACCAACCCAATAGTCAAATGGCCGTGGTGTTTCAGCCCCACCATCAACCATCTTAGTTCCGCGAATCATATGCAATGCCGTTTCAAGATAGAAGTCGGCATTCTCAGGGTCGTGTCTCCAGTCTGTCTCCTTGATATACCTTGTGATATGAGAATCGTGGTTACTGGGAACAATGTAGTATTCAATGTCGTTCAGCATCCGTGCATCTAAATAACTACACAGTTCTTCTATCTCTTGTTTAACATTTCCGCTTTTATAGTGGTGCTTGGCCCATTTCAGGAAGGGGTCTCCCCTGTGGTGGTGACTGATACTAAACCCATCCATAGCATCGCCAATAAACACTTTCTCTGGCCTGAGTTGAGGAATTAGAAACTCAAAAGTACCTCTGTCGGCGTCTTTGTCTACAAATTTCTGATGCAAATCCCCCAACACCAAACTCTTAGGTCTAGGTGCTTTCTCTACACCACCTACAGTGTATCGCTTATCCCAATCAATGAAACTACCGTCGTTCTCAAACCCTACCTTACGGATATGGAAACATTCACCATCCCACTCAACTACAACAGCGCCCAAGCTGTGATGGTGATCCCCGCTCTTACCTGCTTTGCTATTGGTGTAGTTTGGTAGCGTAATACTACCCGTAGTAGTCATTATCTTAGCCAAATCACCGGCACGAGTAGCAACCGTGTGGAATTGATAATGAGGGTGGCCTACAATACAACTATTGCTACCAGTGAATCCTTCCATACCTGTTAATGGGTTTTTAGCTGTAGGAACAACTTTAATGTCTGCGAGTAGTACCAGTCCTTTACATAATTCAATCCGTTGATCCACAAGGTGTGGAACTAATGCCGGATGCCACCAGTCATGGTCTTTATCTGTAAATAGTGACGTAGGGTTCTTATACCTATTTGGAATTACAATAAGTTCCCCTGAATTATGAGAACACCAAGTCATACAAGCATCTAGTGCAGGCTGGAACACAGGGGTAGCATTCTGTGCAGATGTAATCAACCACCGACGTTTCTTCTTGACTTCTCGCACTTTATCATATACAGAGGTTCTATCAATTGAAGGGTCGTCATAGTTAATCCCTAATGGGGAAACTGTCCTATGACCACAAGCCTTGCACTTAAACCTCTGTTTACCTGTATCCGAGCAATAACCTTTACGTATTACATCGTCATGTAGGCACTGTGGACATTTAAGGGTCATTATTTATCCTCACGGTATGATTTCTCTGCTACAAACAGATTATGGATGTAGTCTGGGTAATCTTCTTCTGTGAACCCAATAAGGGCTTCTAAATGATCGTCCGTGATGTCTTTCAACTTCCTGTAAACTGGTTCTGGCAGGCGTTCGCCATTCTCATCAAGAACACTCTTCCAAGTGAAGTGTTCCCTGATCTTAGAGTGATCGTCACCTACATGATATGTATGGTTGGTAAACTTAGTATCAGAAAACCCGATACGCTGGTAATCAAGTCCTCCATCCACAAAGTAAATCCTACCATCAGATTGTTTATGTTCCTGATAGTCGTATCTGTGCCTAGACTCAAGCACAGTACCATCAGGACATACGATCTTATTGACTAGGAGTTGACTCATTTCAAATACTCCGCAAGTTCTGTATACCCACCAATATGTTTCCCTTCATGGAAAATCTGAGGAACAGTACGTGCGCCAATATCCTCTACAATGTACTTCCGGGATTCAACGTCTTTTGAAATATCAATGTATTGAACACGGATACCTTTCACATTAGCAAGATCTTTTGCTTTTACACAATAGGGGCATCCGGGCGCACCATAAATTACCAACTGTTCAATCGGGTTCTCTTTCACTCTTTTTCTCCTTCCAGTAAGTTAACATCAGTTGTCGTAGTTCATCACACTTTGATGAGTATACATATTCTTCTAGTACCTTCATATATGCTAAATATAGTTGCTCATCGTCGCACATCCTAGCATTCATTCCAGCATCTTTCAACAAGAACCAGACCATTTGCCAGTCGTCGTCGTTCGGTATTAAGTGGTAGCAAATTTCTTCTAACGTCACTTCCTCTTCTCCCATTGTTCAATCTCACTCCTACCTCCATAGCAATTGGTACAACTTAGGAAACAACTTCAACTTTTCCATTCGTTCATCTTCATACTTCCTTTGCATCGGCAACCATTCTTCAAAAGGAAGGTCAAGAAGGTCTGGTGAATTACTGTCATCTAGCGCCCAGATTAAATCATCAATATCCTTATACATGGCCTGAATACCTGCTTCAATCTCTTCATCTGTATGGCTATGTCCTTCTGGTAGGTAGTCATACGGACACCCGTATTTACCATGCTCCTTAAACTTCTCCAGCCAAGTAATCATCAAATCACCAAGCGTAGTGTAATCGAATGTATCCCTTCGACTGAACTGCAAACCTTTACGATTGATATACATTCAGTTCACCGGAAGATTAAATTCAACAGAGTGTCCACAAGAACATTTTACATACACGTCCGTATAATACTCTGGGGAATTGTCTTTCTGTGTTGACACCTCAATAACTTTTCCGCAATTAAGGCACGATTCTGAATAGGTCTGTG
>JAJUFH010000002.1 GCA_029266035.1 Sinomicrobium sp. | reverse complement strand
TCAACTCGGCCAAATAGCGCTTGCAGGAAGCATCATCCGGGAAAACTTTCAAAAAGTCTATGATATTTTGTCCTTTAAATTGTGTCATTTCCTTTGATTTTTAAGGAATAAAAATATAGAATTTATATACATAACTCAATTAATATTTTAGTTTAAATAATTATCAAATCGAAAAATCAAAATACTACTTTTTCTCAACATTCTTTCAGAGCGCTTTTTTACGAATTGTATCCACGGCTATTATCTAATTGTTTGAAATTTGTAAAAGACGAGTTTGCAGCTGAAGAAATTGTAGAAGACGCTATGTTGGCATTGTGGGATAGACGTGATAAGATTGTGGATATAAAAGACGTTAAATCTTATCTCTATGTGGTGGTTCGCAACAAAGCTTTGGCGTACCTCCGACAAAACAAAAAGGAAATCCCGTTAGATATATCCGGTATAGAGATTGAAGACCACGAGGGATATGACGCCTATATCATAGAAGAGGAGTTGCATACTATGCTGTTTAATGCATTAAAGGAATTACCCGACAGGTGTCGAGATGTCTTTTTGTTGTCTTGTATTTATCAAATGCCATATAAGGAGATTTCCAAAGAATTAGGGATATCTGTAAATACCGTAAAATCACAACGGACCAGAGCTATTGAACTCCTGAAAATGAAGCTGAAAAAACTTTATACCATATTGTTTTTAATTGAATATCCTCCTGAAATTTTAAGAAAAAAGTAATTTTTCTGATTTTTACTTACGCCCAATTGTAAAAATAACTACTCTTTATAAGTGAAACGGATATCTTAATATTCATAATTCACTTTTAAATGTCTGATAAGGATTATATATATCACATTGTAGATTTAATCTATAAATCGATTGCTGAACAGTTGGGGCAAACCGAGCGAGAGGAACTGGATCTCTGGTTGAGCGATGAAAGAAATTACAAACTTTACCAAACACTTATAGACAGAGGAAAATTCGAAAGAAATAAGGAAATTTATGAAACTGTTGACAAGGATAGGGCATATCAGCTCTTTGAAAAAAGGCTGGAGGAAAGAAGGGCAAAAACTGAAAGATTCAAAAAGAGGTATCGCTTAATACAATATGCGGCCATTTTTATCATAGCCCTTTCTGTAAGTGGTTACTTCTTGTTTTATGGAAGAGAAGAGAGTAGTCGAATTGAACCCGGTGTGGAGATCGTAAATACTATTAAGCCAGGGTATGAGAAGGCTACATTGATATTGGCAGATGGAAAAGAAATCAATTTGGAGAAAAATAAGGATCAATTTGTGATGGTCGACGATCTGGTAGAGGTAGAGAATAAAGATAATTTATTGATCTATAGGGGAAAGTCGGAAGCGAAAAGTGATGTCGTAAAGAAGAAGTACAATACCTTACACATCCCTAAAGGAGGGGTTTATAAGTTGGCGTTGCCCGATGGTTCTACAGTGTTGCTAAATTCTTCATCTTCCTTGAAATTCCCGGAATCTTTTTCGGAAGATACAAGGGTAGTTGAACTGGAAGGAGAGGGGTATTTTGATATTGTGAGAGATACATCCCGACCATTTATTGTAAAAACAGCTGTAAGAGATATCACTGTTCTCGGAACCCAATTTGATGTAAGTGCCTATATAGAGGATAATTTCTTCACGACCACTTTGGTCGAAGGTAGCGTAAAACTCGATAGTCCAAAAGATGAGGTTGATGACGGAACCTATTTGTCTCCAGGAGAGCAGATAATACTCGATATGGAAAATGGAACTGCAAATGTAAAAAAAGTAAATGCACAATTGTACACTGCTTGGAAAGATGGCAAGTTCTACTTTGAAAAGGAACGCTTAGATAATATACTCGTAAAACTTGGGCGATGGTATGACTTCGATTTTACTTTTACCAATCCGTCTCTTAAAAAAAGACTCTTTATAGGAGTAGCTAAAAGAGATTATTCGCTCCATCAAATCCTCGATATGATTGCGAGGACATCAAAAATAAACTATCAAATCAAACACCACAAAAACCGAAATGCCTATGAAGTAATTATTAGTGAAAATTAGGCGAAAAAAGGGGAATGTTGCAGCATCCCCCTAAGTATTTAGCCGCCGATTGTATGTAGATGCATTAATCAACAAACTAAAACGTAAAAGTATGGAAAAAATAATACCTGCAAAAATATGTGGGTTCTTGCAAAATCATAAGCTATTAATCTTACAGATTATGAAAAGATCTCAGCTTATATTGCTGATTTTGTTCAGTGTTTCGTCTTTCGCTTTTCCTCAGAAGATAACTGTCAAAATGGGGGAGGTGACACTTTCAGAAGCACTAAAAAAAGTCAGTGATGAATCCAATATCGACTTTTTTTACAATGCAGAGGTCTTCGACATGAAAAGACTGGTGAATGTCGACTTCGAAAATATGGATGTAGTAGATATCGTAGAGCGTATAGTAGGCGGCAACTACATTGTAGAACGTCAAGGAGATGGCGTTTTACTGATTATTCCCAATAAAGAAGCAAAACAACAACAACGAATCCTAGTCAAGGGAACAATAGTAGATGAAAACAGAGTAGCCTTACCTGGTGTTACGGTTATAGAGAAGGGTTCCGGCAACGGAACGACGACCGACTTTGACGGTAATTACGAGATTCGTGTGAGTTCTGATGCGGTGTTGATATTCAGTTATATAGGATATGTTAGCCAAGAAGTTCCGGTTGAAGGAAAAGAAGAAATTTCTCTTGAGATGGAACCCGATATTTCTGAATTGTCTGAAGTAGTAGTAACAGGGTATCAGAATATTCAAAAGAAGTTGTTTACAGGAGCTTCTTCTACTATTAATCCGGTAGATATACAGCAAGCTGGGGTGCCGGAAGTTTCCAGAATGCTTGAGGGTAAAGTGGCAGGAGTTTCTATCCAAAACGTCTCAGGAACTTTCGGTACCGGCCCGAAGATTACTATTCGAGGAGCCTCATCCATATATGGTGAAACCCGCCCTCTGTGGGTGGTAGATGGAGTAGTGCTCGAAAACGTAGTCAATATTACAGCGGATCAATTGTCTTCCGGAAATGCTAATACGGTAATAGCGTCGTCCATAGCTGGATTGAATGCCGAAGATATAGCATCTATAGAAGTACTTAAAGATGCTTCGGCGACCTCGCTTTATGGAGCTCGAGCAATGAATGGAGTTGTAGTAGTCACTACCAAAAGTGGAAAAAAAGGGAAGTTGTCTGTTAATTATTCAGGGCAATTTTCGGTAAACCTCAAGCCTACTTACAACAATTATAATATTATGAATTCCCAAGACCAAATTTCGGTACTTCGAGAGATGGATGCCAAAGGAAATCTGAATATTACCGATGTGGCAAATAATAGGAATGGAGGAATATTTAACTTGTATTACAATTCATTAGATCTCCTAAATAGCGATGGCTCTTTTGTTTACGATAATACCCCGGAAGGAAAGGCGAAATTTTTACAGCGTTATGAGTTGATAAATACAGATTGGTTTGATGAATTGTTCAATCTGTCGCAAACACAAACACATTCACTGAGCCTCTCCAGTGGAAGCGAGAAATCTCAGGTATATGCTTCTACTAGTTATTACCACGATCCAGGCTGGAGTAAAGCTAATAATACCAAAAGGTTGACAGCTAATATCAACGCTAATTTTCAGCTCAGTGAAAAACTGCAGTTTGGAGCACAAGCCAATCTATCTCTGAGAAAACAGCGATTACCCGGTACCTTTTCTAGAACTACTGATGTGGTTAATGGGCAATACGAAAGGAACTTTGATATCAATCCTTTCAGTTATGCCTTAAATACTAGTAGAGCTTCGCGAATATATGACGAAGAGGGAAATTATGAATATTACCGCATGAACTGGACCGATTTTAATATTCTCAAAGAGCTGGATAATAATTATATGGATATGGATGTGTTGGATACCAAAATTCAACTTAGCCTGAAGTATGATATTACTGATGATTTGTCGTGGAATTCCATTGGAAATATGCGTTACGTGAAGACTTCTCAAAAACATATTATAACTGAGAATTCCAATGCGGCAAATGCCTATCGAGCTGCCGACAATCCAATAGTACGTGAGGCCAATGTTTTCCTCTTTGAAGATCCGGATTACCCCAACCGATTACCTCAGGTAGTACTGCCTTATGGAGGGTTTTACAACAGGAATAATATCGACTTAGAGAGTTATTATTTTCGCAATACCCTCAATTATGAAAAGAATTTTAACAACCTACATGACTTGAATGTTTTTGTAGGACAGGAATTGCGATTTATAGATCGAGATTTTTCTCAATTCGAAGGTGTTGGAATACAATATGATAAGGGAAGTACTGTGTATGTAGATCCTAACTTTTACAAATTCCGGTCACTAACCAGCTCCAAGCCTTTTGGCGTAAGTGAAGAAAGGGAGCGTTTCCTCTCCTATTTTGCTCGTGTTAATTACGCTTATGACAGTAAATACATACTTACACTCACAGGAAGGTACGACGGTAGCAATAAACTGGGGAGTTCGCGTGAGGCACGCTGGCTACCTACCTGGAATATAGGTGGAGCCTGGGATATTAAAAGAGAAGCCTTTTTAGAAGATGTAGATTTTCTATCGAGGTTGAAATTACGTGCTACATATGGGCTTACGGCCAACTTAGGTGTGGCAGAAAATGCTTTGGCAATCTATCGATCATCGACTACCATACGAAGAGATGCAAGTCGTGTAGAAAACCAGATATATATCGATGCGTTAGAAAACAGTGAACTGACGTGGGAAAAACAACACGAATTGAATTTAGGACTGGATCTCGGATTCTTTAACAATAGAATCACACTGAATACAGATGTGTATTTTCGAAAGGGATTTGATCTTATAGATTATGTTAAAACTTCAGGAATAGGGGGGCAATACACCAAAGCGGCAAATTTTGCAGATATGTCTACTAATGGCGTAGAACTAACCTTAAGTACCAAAAACTTTAATACGGAAGATTTTAAATGGTCTACCAACTTTACTTTAGGACTTTATAAACAGGAAATTACTCGTCTGGAAAATGCACCAAGAGTAGTCGATTTGGTTTTAAGCGGAGGTGGCGCGTATGTAGGAGGGCCTCAGCGAGGGCTGTATTCTATTCCATTTGCAGGTTTGAATCAAGAAGGAATACCTACTTTCTACGGCGAGAACGGAGAGCGTACACAAGAGGTGAATTTTCAATCGATAGATGTAGACTTTCTCAAATACGAAGGACGTGTAGATCCCAATTTGACCATGGGTCTTACCAACCGTTTTCGATATAAGAATTTTGAGCTCGATTTTTTCCTGTCGTATCAAGGAGGAAATGTGATCCGTCTAGATCCGGCTTTTTCTGCCTCGTATAGCGATTTAAGTGTGTTTACCGAAGAGTTTAAGAACAGATGGTTGATTCCCGGGGATGAGAAAAGGACTAATATTCCCACTATTTTGTCTACTCCTCAACTCAGCAAAAATTCTAGTTTGAGAGTTACGTACAACAATTACAACTATTCTACGGAACGAGTGGCAAAGGGGGATTTCCTTCGGTTAAAAACAGTAGGTTTTACATATCACTTTGACGGTAGTACCTTGTCCAATTTAGGACTGTCCAATCTTTCCATGCAGCTACAGGCCGTAAACCCGTGGCTTATATTTTCGGATAAAAAATTACGCGGACAGGACCCGGAGTTTTTTAGGTCGGGAGGTGTTGCATACCCGATTACCAAAATAATCACTTATACCCTTAGAGTAGGGTTTTAAAATTGGAAATGATGAAAGCAATATATAAAATATTTAGTCTTTTGATTTTGTTGATGGTATGGGGGTGTGATGGATACCTCGATGAGGTGCCGGATAACAGGACTACGTTAGATTCTGCAGAGAAAATTAGAGAGTTATTAGTTGATGCTTATCCCCAGGCACTATATGTTTTTTTTACAGAATATATGAGTGATAATGCTGGTGACAAGGGGATTATTAGACCAGAAGCACATCAGATGTCTACCGATTCCTATTTTTGGAGAGAGAATTTTAGTTACATTAACCAAGATAGTCCGCAGTATTTCTGGAATAACAGTTACGCAAATATTGCAGCGGCCAATCAAGCCTTAAAAGGGCTAGAAGAGATAGAAGCCGATGAAGAAGAAGAGAGAGTGCTCCGGGCAGAGGCTAGGATTCCCCGAGCTTATGCACATTTTATGTTGGTAAACTTATGGGGAAAAACTTATAACCCCTTAACGGCCGATTCTGATCCGGGAGTTCCTTTGGTTACGGAACCTGAAACTGTTGTTTTTGAAGATTACAGCAGGGCTTCTGTACAGGAGATCTACGATTTTATAGAAAAAGAAATAGAAGAATCCATACCGGATATTCGAGATGATGCTTATGTGGTTGATGCAGTTAAATTTCACTTCAACAAGGAGGCTGCAAATGCTTTTGCTTGTCGTTTTTTTCTGTTTAAAGGCGATTGGGAAAAGGCAGAAACATATGCCAATGCTGTGTTAAGGGGAGATGTGATGTCGCGGCTTAGAGATTGGAACGGCAAAAAAAGCACAGATACCTTCGAAGAGCTAAAAGCAGAATATACTGATCCTACCAACGAAGCTAATTTAATGGTTACTGAATCTACATCGTGGTGGGGTAGGCGCTATACCAATCAAAGGTATGGAATTACCGTAGATATTCGAGATAATGTAATTAGACGCCACAATCCGACAGGAGGGGCATGGTCCTATCGAGTATTCGGCTCTACAGGGTATTACAATGTCCCGAAGTTTGCCGAGAATTTTGTACCCAACAGCCCGGGAGGAGATACAGGTAGAGGATATCTGGAATTTCCATTGTTTTCTATCGAAGAAGTACTTTTGAACAGAGCAGAAGCACGTTTAATGCAGGAGGGGAAAATAGCCTCAGCTATAGAAGACCTGAACCTTTTTTATTCCAAACGAATTTTAGACTATAGCAATAGTCATGTAGTCGATGCTTCATCCATAGGGGAATACTATGCAAAGTATCCGGAGTATGTAGAACCCCTAAACCCCTACTACGCCATTTCTGAGGATAGAAAATACGTGTTACAGGCAATAGTAGATGCTAGGCGTATAGAATTTATAGAAGAAGGAATGCGATGGTTTGATATTAGGCGCTTTCATATTCCCATAATACACCGTTATGGAGATTCGGAGTATTTGGTAGAGCAAAGTCCGAGAGAGCTGCCGGGGGATTCTCCAATACATCAATTGCAAATTCCTCAGACAGCCCTGTCTATTTTGGAGAAAAATCCCAGATAACTTTAATATTGATTAGTTATGAAAAACAACACTATATATACTATTGGAATACTCCTGTTTGGAGTGTTTGTTATCACTATTTCATGTAGTGGAGATGATGGACTCGAAGAAAGCCGGATCGATACCAGTACCCCTGAATTGTCTGAAATGGATATCTGGATTAGAGAAAACTTAACCACTCCCTATAATATTGCAGTTACTTATACATTCGACGATAATGAGTTAGATATCAACAGATACCTTACCCCTCCTAAAGAAGAGGAAGTGAAACCATTTCTGGATGCTTTTAAAAAAGTTATGATAGGACCTTTTGAAGAAACTTCTGGATCGGATTTTGTAAAAATGTATTTCCCGAAATTATTGGTGCTTGTAGGTAGTTATAATTATAATAACGATGGAACAAGACGTCTCGGAGTTGCCGAAGGAGGTAAAAAAGTGATGCTCTACGAACTCAATTATTTTACTGAACGCACAGCCGACGCTGCAACTTCGGCAGAATCGAGAGCGCGGTTCGCACGTTATTTTCATACTATAGAGCACGAGTTTGGCCATATTTTACAACAGACAAAGGAGTACGATAAGGAGAAATTTGGAGCCATTACACCGAGTTATAGGAGTACTTGGAATAATCTCGATGATCAGGAAGCCCTTGATTTGGGCTATATTTCACCTTATTCAGCTAAGAATATGGATGAGGATTTTGTTGAAATATTGGCTACTATGTTGACTACATCTGCCGAAGAGTTTGAGGAAATCCTGGATTCACCAGGGAACCAAGCCGCGAGAGATGCACTTAGGGCAAAGCTGGCGATTATTGTCGATTATTACAAAGAATCTTGGAATATAGATCTGTATGAGATGCAGGAGATTATTACGGAAAAAAGATTGTCCTATTTTGAGGAGTAATCTAAGAACACTTAAAAAGAGAAAACGATGAATATATATAGGTATATGCTATTGTGCTTGTTGTTGGGAATATGTTCTTGCGACAACACTGATGATAGTGAGATTTTTGATGTACCGGCCGATGAGAGAATGACCGAGCAATTATTGAGCTATAAAAATGAATTGACCACTGCCGGAGACGGCTGGAAAACCACTTTCTTCCCAGATACTACTCATACCGGAGGATGGAGTTTTGTAATGAAGTTTGATCAACAGAATGGGGTTCAGATGATTGGAGATGTATTAGAGAATCCCGAAGTTGAAAATGGGGTTTACGGACTGCTTTCTTCACAGGGGCCGGTATTGAGCTTTAAGTCGTATCTTCCTATTACTGAACTGAGCAACCCCTCTTCATCTCACCCGCAAGCAAGGTACGGGTCTAACGATTTTGTTTTTATAGGTGAACAGGAAAATGGAGATATCACATTAAAGAGTAAGAGGAATAATTCAGAATTGATATTGAAAAAAGCCTCGGAGGAGGATTGGGAAGATATAAAACTCAATATGGAAACAGAAGCTGCTTTTATTGGATCTCCTACTAGTTCAGTATATCGCTTTTTTACTATTGGTAATGGAACAGATTCTCTGGTGTATGAGGTGGTTTACGATAAATACTATCGACAGATGACGTTGACCAATGCCGATGAAGCTGTGGTACAATCCATAGATCGAGGGGTTGCATTTACCAAAGATAGTTTACTCATGCATTCACCTGTTAACTATCAGGGGTCAGCTATAGGGCAAATGTTCTATGAGGAAGATGAGGATCGATTTATAGGGGTGAATGGCGATGTTACGGCTAAACTGTATTACAGTTCGATTCCATATAATTTAGGAAATGATGTAGCTG
Source organism: Sinomicrobium sp. (assembly GCA_029266035.1). GTDB lineage: Bacteria > Bacteroidota > Bacteroidia > Flavobacteriales > Flavobacteriaceae > Sinomicrobium. The sequence goes on along the minus strand of JAJUFH010000002.1, from coordinate 214,258 downwards.
ATATCCACCTTACTAAAAATATGTTTAGTTATCGTGATGATACACTGGAGGATACGCCCTATACCTCACCTAACTTTGTAAATATCTACAACAACATCAATGAAAAAATGACAGGAGGGAGAATATTATGGCGTATAGAAATCCAGTTTATGACAGAAGATGAGGGAAGGGTGAGGTACCGCTATCGTGTTGGGGAAACTAATTATTCTGGATATCATTATTTTACATATCACGTAGAAGACAACAAGATGGTGCTTACCGAAAACATAGATGAAGACGAGTTTCCAGACGGTTGGAGTGGTACAAACTCAGCAGTTATTAGTGCTTTGGAAGATCTCGACACTTTACTTTTTAGCCCTGAGGGAATATTTGTAAAGAAATTATCAGAGACCTATACCTATACTAATGTGGTATATACTTTTACCAGTGCCAAAGACCCTTCTGTTCGTTTTCCTACTTATTCTGTTTTGAACACTTTTTAAATTTAGGATTTTAGAGAAGTTGAAGACGAAAAAATACATTGACAAATTAAAAAAACGCTCATTTTTTGGGCGTTTTTTCTATATGTGCTTCACTCACTGTGGGTTGTTAAAGAAAATATATGTTTTTGCTCTTTCTTCCCTGAGACTGACATTGACATACAAAACACGCCATAAACGCGTCTGTGTTTACGACATTAGGAGGCTCCTCTTCTACAAAAATCACTTTATTACCAGTGGGAAGAATTTTAAACCAGGCCTTTTTTTAAACAGTACAAACAACAAGGGTTTATGAGCTAATCGCTTTCGCAGTATGCTAAAAGCTTTGGTGATGTGGCTCTCTACCGTTTTTACTGAGATGTTCAGATATTCGGAGATTTCGATATTGGTGAGCCCCTCCTTTCTGCTTAACACAAAGGCCTCTCTGCATTTAGGAGGCAAATTTTCAATCTCTTTTTTGACCTGTTCGATCCGCTCTTCCAATTGGGTGGTGTCTGTGTCTTTAACCATTTTTAGCAGTGCCTCGTGGTATTTCAATTCCAGAAGCATAGTCGATCTGTTTTTCTTGTACTGGTTTATAAATTCGTTGTGAACCGATTTAAATAAATAGTTCTGAACAGAAGAATTTATGTACAGTCGACGCCGGTCTTCCCATGTCCTCAAGAAAATATTCTGGAGGATGTCTTCTGCCATCATATGGTTGTTGGTAAGAGACAGGGCATAGCCGTATAGCCTTTTGTTGTACTGGCTCACCATATAAACATAGGCTTTTTCGTCTCCTTCCTTCAACCCCTTTATCAGAAATGAATCATTGCTGTAGTCCATTGCAAAAATTGTTATTGCGCAATAAATAAATAAAAAAATTACACAAAAAGCAAGGGGATTTAAAATTTGCTTTGTCATTACTAAAAAAAGAACGATTTGAATCAGGATATAGAAAATAGTATTATCAGATATTTATCTCATGAAGCTACTCTAAAGGATCTTGAGCTTTTGAATGAATGGATCAGTGCAGACGAAAATCTGCCGATCTTCGAATCTTATGTAGCGCTACACTATCAAACCATTTCTGCTGTGAATGAACCGGACGTAGATAAAATAACAAAAACGCTTTTAGAGCGAATTAAAAAGGACAGGAGGGCTTCGGTAAGGGGCAGAATAAATCCGTATTTGAAATACGCCGCTATCGGGCTGTTGTTTTTCGGACTGGCTTATTGGTTTAAAAGAGGAGATGTTAAAGAGAAGCAAGGCTATAGTTTAGTATCTGAACAGAAAGAGGTGGTTATAGAACTCGAAGATGGAAGTGTAGCTGCTGTAGATCCCGATAATAAAGGTGAATTGCGAGATGCTCAAGGTGAAGTGATAGGCTATCAGGAGCAATCAAAGCTGATTTATACCCATACGCCAGTATCCGACAAACCGGAATACCAAACCATAAAGGTGCCTTACGGACAGAAATTCAATCTAGTACTTTCAGACAGTACAAGGGTATTTCTCAATGCTGGTACCTCTCTGAGATATCCGGTGAAATTTGTAAAAGATTCCGCTAGAAATGTCTATCTGACAGGAGAGGCCTATTTTGAAGTAACCGAAGATAAGAAGCGTCCTTTTACAGTCAGTGCCAACGGTGTGAAGGTGCAGGTATTAGGTACCAAGTTTAATGTGTCTCACTATCCGGAAGACGAGGATATCAATACCGTATTGGTTTCAGGATCGGTTTCGCTTTGGTCAACTGATATGGGACGAGAAAAAGCTCCGGTTTTGTTAAAACCCGGTGATAAGGGAGAGTGGGTAAAAGACAGTGGCGAAATACGTGTGGAAAAGGTGAATACAGAATTGTATACTGCGTGGATAAAAGGGAAACTCATGTTTCGCAATACTTCATTCCTGAAGATAAGGAGGGCCTTGGAACGCCGGTACAATACAAAGATTGTCAACAACAATACCACCTTAGACAAACAGCGGTTTGACGCCACCTTCGATGTGGAGACGATAGAGCAGGTATTGGAGGCTTTCAATAGAAGTTATGACATCGATTATGAGATAAAAGACAATAAGATAATTATCAACTAAACGATCTAAAAATCATTTGCCTATGAATAGATAAATCGTCAATTATTTGTGCTGTTGCAGTTTCACAAAGGTGTGCTGCCAAAATCAGTTTAAATAAGAATTTGGAAAAACTGAATTGTCTTCACCAATACCAGGGTGGAAAATAAAAAATCGGAAAATGATGCTGCATTTTCCGATTGGAAATTCAGTCGACTTAATTCTTGTCAACCAAGATAACATTGTAAAATTATGAAAAAACTTTTTAATGTAAAGGGTGTACCCTGTTGTGCCCTGAAATTAAGCTTAAAGATGAGAATCACCATTCTGCTCACGGTGCTTACTCTGTTTAATCTGCAGGCAAATACCTACTCTCAAAACGAAAAAATTTCGTTGGATATGGAAGAAGTATCTGTCCTGGAAGTACTCAAACAGATTGAGAGCACTACAAAGTTTAAGTTTTTGTTTAATCGGAACCATATCGATGTAAATCGAAAGGTTACGGTTAAGGCCGAAAAAAAAGCGATAAAGGCAATATTAGAGGAGCTTTTTAAAAACACTCCCGTAAAATTTGAGGTCTACGAAGAACAGATTATTTTGGGTAAGTCGACTACTTCAGCAAGCCTAAAAAATCGCGGCTCTAAAGCCAACCGTCCCCCGCTTCAAATGGTAGTCAAGGGTACGGTAACCGATGTAGATAATGCTCCTTTACCCGGTGTGAATGTAATTGAAGAAGGTACCTCCAACGGAGTGGTTACCGATTTTGACGGAAACTTCGAACTTCAATTGATCGACAATAGCCATCGCATTTCCTTTAGTTATATAGGATATCAGACTGTGGTTTTGGAGGCTGCCGGAGGGGAGATGAATGTGCAATTAAAAGAAGATGTTACCCAGTTAGAGGGTGTAACGGTGTCGGGTTATGGCATTCGAAGACGTACAGAAACCACAGGTTCTGTGTCTGCTATCACCGCCGAGGCTCTAGAAAACAGAAGTATACAAACCCCTGATCAGGCCTTACAGGGAAGAGCAACGGGTGTTCGCCTGATCAATACCAGTGGTGCCCCAGGTGCTAATGCCCGAGTGAGAATACGAGGTATAGGTTCGATCAACGCAGGAAGTACTCCACTCTGGGTGGTAGACGGTATTCGCATAGAAACCAGCAACCGAGGTACTCAGGCATCCACCAATATTATGTCGAGCCTCAATCCAGAAGATATCGAATCTATGGAAGTGCTTAAAGATGCTTCTGCCACGGCAATCTACGGTGCCGATGGTGCCAATGGTGTGGTGCTGATTACTACAAAACGAGGTCGTGAAGGAAAAACCCGCTTTAAATTTAGCAGCCAGTTCGGTATATCAAAATCACCACCTCTTTACCATGTGATGGACGGACCTGAGTTTGTAACTGCTATGCAGGAAGCCTATGCCAACCGTTATGAAGATTTAGGAACAACGGCTTTTGGTGGTATAGAATACGGAGACCCTCGGGAGGCCGGACGTCAGGCAGCTATTGCCAGTTTTGGGCATCCGGATGAGGTGGGTACCTACAACTGGGGTGAAGCGGTGCTACAGACCGGAATACAGCGAAGGACAAGTCTTTCGGCAACAGGGGGAAATGAAAAAACTACCTTTTATGTCTCTGCCGGATATAACAATCAGGAGGGAACGGTAAAAAGTGTAGAGTTTGAACGGATAACTCTGAATACCAATATTCACCACCAGGCGACCGATCGTCTTTCTTTCGACCTAAAAACTAACCTCGCCTATAGCAGAGCCACCGGACTGTCGGATAGTGATGGTTCTACTAGTGGAGCCAACAATACCAACAGCCCATTCCACGGAGCAGTAACCACACCGGTGACTATACCTATATACAATGAGGATGGCTCGTACCAAACTGACAATATCCCTGGAGTAAATTACAATATGGTTCAGGTACTCGATTTGGAAAAACGGGAAACGCGAAACTCTGAGTTGTTGGCCAGCTTTGCTGCAACCTATAAGATTACCGACGATCTGAGCTTTAGGTCGCGTTGGAATATAGACCACCGCTTTACCAGAGGGCATCGATTCTTCGACCCCCGAATACCTAGGTATGGCAATTACGGAGGAGGAGTATGGGAGCGTACTCGTATGGTGACCAGCTGGAATGCCGATCAGGTGTTCGACTACGCTCGCACCTTTGGAGAAGATCACAATCTAAGTGCCATAGTCGGTTTTGAATACCAGTCTATGCACAGTGAAGGTCAAATTGCACACGGTAGGGAATTGCCGAGTTATCTCTTTAGAACCCTAAATGCTACAGCGGTAAACTACGCTACCAGCGGAACTTATAACGATTATAAAAAAGCTGGTTTTTTTAGCCGGGTGACTTACGATTATAAAGGCAAGTATTTTGCCAATGCCTCTTTGCGTTACGACGGGCATTCGCGCTTTGGTGCAGATAGGAGATGGGGTACTTTTTACTCCCTCGGATTTGCTTGGGATGCAGCACGGGAGCCTTTTATGGAAAACAGTACTGTTTTTACCAAGTTAAAGCCAAGAATTAGCTACGGTACTACAGGAAATTCAAGTCTGAACAACTACGCCTCTATGGCGCTCTACGGAGTAGGGGGAAGTTATGATGGCAATAAAGGATTGCGCCCTATTCAGCTGGGTAATGCCAGCCTCACTTGGGAAGTGGCTCGTACCCTAGATATAGCCGTAGACTGGGCTCTTTTTGGAGGACGAGTGTACGGGGTGTTCGACTTTTTTAGAAAAAATAACGAAAGCCTGTTGTTGGAGCGAAACTTGCCGACCAATAGCGGATATTCCAGTATTTGGGACAATGTAGGAGTGGTGCGTAACCAAGGTTTTGAGGGTGAGCTAGGGGTACGCCTTCTAGATGTAGGGAAGTTTAAATGGACCTCAGAGTTTAATATCACTGTATTGGAGAGTGAGATCATCGACCTCGGGGGACAGCAGAATATAGGTAATACAGTTCGCCTGGGTGAGCCTATAAATTTGCGCTGGGGCTATTTTACAGCAGGGGTGAACCCTGCCGATGGTCGACCGATGTGGTATGACAAAGATGGAAATATCACCTATACCCCTTCCAGTACTGAAGATAGGGGGATTATCGGTAGCCAGCTTCCTGATTTCTACGGCGGGTTCTTTAACCGCTTTAGCTATGGGCCATTAAGCTTGGAGGTGTTGTTCCATTATGAATATGGTAGGGATATCCGAAATGTCCAGGGCGATCAGTTTTACGATCGACCGGATAAAGGAAGAACCCTAGGTACCCATATGTGGGATAGATGGCAACAACCGGGAGATATTACTCATATTCCCCGCTTTTATTCAACAGCTTCCTTCCCCGGAAGTGGTAATGTCTTTCCTTTTAGTACCCGTAGTATGCAGGACGGTTCTTTTATCCGTTTAAAAAACATCCGCCTGAATTACGAAGTGCCTAGCGAATGGCTCGAAAAGGCCGGAATTAGCAATCTATCAGTTTTTGTACAGGGAGAAAATCTGCTTACCTGGACAGAATTTGACGGTCCGGATCCGGAACTTATTTCTCAAGCACAGAATTTTTATCCGCAACCAAGGGTTTTCCTTGCGGGCTTGACCATGGGCTTTTAAACACAAAAGAGGTATCTTAAAACTATAGAGACAGATGAAAAACTATATAAATAACAAAATAATGACAACCGTAGGGCTGGGGATATTATTTTGCTTTACCGGTTGTGACTTAGATGTAGAACCGGCGGAAGAACTAGCGCCAGGACAAATACTAACTACCACAGAAGGTATGGAAGGTTTGGCTATTTCCCTTCACAGTCGACTCCGTGCTGCAGCGCGATACGGACGAGATTTGGTCTTATTACCCGATGTGCTGGCAGATAATACAGATCGCCATCCCATATCATCAGGAAGATATGTGGGGCAGTCAGTTAATCGACATGCGTCACATATGGGGCTTTGGGCTTCGGCATGGAACCCTATAAACGAAGCTAATATTATTATCGATGCCATAGATAATGTGGAGGAAATGTCTGAAGATGTACGCAATCGTTTGCTTGGAGAAGCCTATTTCCATCGGGCCTTTGCTTATCACGATCTGGTCAAGATATACGGTTATGAACCCGGTAGGGAGGTCGACGGCTGGGATTTGGGGGTGATGATACGAGAAACCCCAACCTACGATGTAAGCGATGCCGACGACCGTCCTCGAAGTACCAACAGAGAGGTCTATGATTTGATTGAATCAGATCTGGTGAAGGCAATAGAATTGCTTGCTCAGGGAGATCGTGGAGTGTATTACGCCAATCATACCGCTGCTCTTACCCTGATGGCACGGGTACAATTGTATTTGGAAAACTGGGAAAATGCCATTGATTACGCCACTCAGGCTATCAGTGCCTCAAACGTAGGTCTGGCTAGTCAGTCGGTCTATGCAGCTAATATGTATGAACAGGAACCCAATCCGGAATCGATATACGAATTGAGAATCGATCCGGAAAATGAGAGTTTAGGTAGCTCAGATGCTTTAGATCAATATATAAATCCATCAGGCTGGTTTGATATACTGCCGTCTCAATCCTTGATAGATAGCTACGAACCGGATGATGTGCGTCTTTCCCTAATTAAAACAAGTGATGATGGATTTCCATATTTTATCAAGTACAACGGTAGTGTAGGGGCCTATACCGACAATGTGCCTATATTCCGTTTTCCGGAACTCCTATTGATTCGCGCGGAGGCCAATGCAGAGTTAGGGAGCTTACAAGATGCCCGAGATGATCTCGAAACTCTTAGGGTAGCCCGAGGCTTGGCGGCCTACGGAGCAGGGAGTGTTACACCTTCGTCAAAGGCCGATGTAATAGAGGCTGTGATGAATGAACGTCGGCGAGAATTCGCCTTTGAAGGTCATCGTTGGTTCGACCTAAAACGCCGGGCTATGGATATCCCAAAACAAGCACCTCTGCCGACTATCAGTTACGACGATTATCGTATACTGGCTGAGATTCCCGCTTCAGAAATTGACGATTCGGAATTTGTCAATGTCGAACAAAATCCAGGTTATTAGCCATATAAAAGACGTAGTTGTCCTTCACAATAGTAGAGAATACTTAGCTGACCTCTCATTTTGTTGGACGACAACTACGAACTAACAAACTACGAACTAACATACTAAATTATGAAACGAAATAGTATAGTAATTTCCAGGATATTTTTGCCTTTAGTATTTCTGGCTTTATGCATAAGCGGCTGTTTTGAAGATCGTGAAGCGATATTTACCGGCCAACTCTTAGAATGGGAACCGCCCAACAGGGCGTCTAATGCACTATCTGCAGATATAGCATTGGGGGTTGATGAAACAGAAAACCAAATCATCCCATTGCGGGTACAATATGCTGGGGCTCATGTGCCGGATGCACTTACAGCAGTGTTTGAGGTGGAGCCTTCTGAAACCACAGCTATTGAAGGTGAACACTTCGCGATAAACGGGAAAAAATCCCTTACCATTCCGCCCAACAGCAGTTTTAGTGAGGAGACAGAAGTGGAGATATTTTCTGGAGCTGTCACTCAGGGTGATACTTTAAAGATTGTTTTACGACTTACCGAGGCAAGCAGTGTACCGCCTATGGTAAACTACCGGGATTTTGTGATTACGGTTACAAAAGACGTTCCTCCTACACTGGATGCCATTAGAGTTAGATTAGATCGTCCTGGGTATAATGCCAGCCTTAATATGTTGGATGTAATCAACGGAGATACCTACAGTAGGAATGAAGCAACAGAAGACTACAATATTCAACCGAGGATAGATTTTGGATTGTGGAACAGTGGCAGTACCGATTTTACCATGATATTACCTACAGGCGAGGACCGTTTGAGTGGATTTGGATCTGGCGCAAGGATTACAAATGAATGGACAACCAAAAATGATGGGGTGCTTATGAAGCTACCTGCCGATAGTGGTAACCGTGATCTTTTTGACGGACTGGAAACCGAAGAGGATATTCTTGCTGCATTTGAAACAGCTGAAGATAAGCTTGGTGAACTTGGACTTGGCGTAGATAATGGACCTGGAAAGTATATTCAGTGGATTAATTCTGGTGAGATGATTTTCTTCCACTCTTTTGACCGGAATGTATATATGGTGGCTATTGTTGAAGGTATTGATAATCAGAGTACAGGATATTTGGATTTGGACATAAAGCGAATAGTAGTTTCTGATTGAGATGTCTCACTTTAATAAGTAGTTCAGTAAAAACAAATCGATGAAAAAAGTAATATTTAAAATATTGTTAGGATTAATTGCACTGACGATCTGGTCGTGCGATACCGATAATGGCCTTACCGAGCGTGAGGCCTCGACTGATAAAATCAAATACGGGAGCGGAGATTTTGTATTTGACGCTTATGAACCCTTTCAAGATAGACCAATTAGGGTGTTTTATTACAATCCCGGCAATGCGGCCGACTTGCCTATTATGATTTATATGCACGGAAATGGTCGTAATGCAGAAGGTTATCGGAATGGAATAGCACAATATGCTCACGACCATAACTTTCTAGTGATTGTTCCTGAATTTACAGCCGAAGATTACCCCTCAAGAGAATACCATAGAGGAGGAGTGTTGGATGTGGATGGTGAGCCTGTAGACGAAGCAAACTGGACTTTCTCTATGATAGAACCCTTGTTTGATTATGTAAAAGAAGAGGTGGGTAGCAAAGAGGAGGATTATGTACTCTATGGTTTTTCTGCAGGTGGGCAATTTGTACACCGGTTTATATGGCATAAACCCGACAACCGCGCCAGACTTATGATAGCTGGGTCAGCTGGTTATTACACCATGCCCGATTGGAATGTAGATTACGCTTATGGGCTTAATAATACGGCGGTAGATGAAGCGATGGTAAAACAGGCACTTCAGAACAAGGTATATGTGATTGTAGGGGGTGATGACCAGGTACGTGATGATGAAGTAGTACAAACTGCAGCAGCTGATGCCGAGGGATGGAACCGTGTGGAAAGAGCTCGAAACTTCTATCTCGAAAGCCAGGCTTTGGCGGCTAATTACAATATTCCATTTAACTGGGGATTCGGAATAGCCCCGGGACAGGCACACTCTCATCAGGGAGTAGCAGCTTTGGCTTCCGAGATTGCTTTTGGTACACCACCCGAACCAGTTGCATTAGAGACTGTTCAGATAAGACTGGATCGGCCGGGTTATAATGCAGATGCTAACCTACTTGATGTGATGAATATGAAAAGACATAGCAGAAACGATGCACTGGAAGGGGCTGAAGCAGTTCAGCCTAAGATAGATTTGGGCTTGTGGAATAGTAGTAGAACTAATTTTACAATGATTCTACCCAGCGATAGTGATCGGCTTACTGGATTTGGTTCAGGTTCGACTATTATAGATGAATGGACCACAAGAAATGACGGTGTACTGATGAAGTTACCTGCCGATAGTGGTAATCAAGAATTGTTTGAGAGTTTGGAAACCCAAGAGGATATCCTCGCTGCATTTGAAGCCGCAGAAAGCAAGTTGGAAGAACTCGGACTTGACGAACCAGACGATCGCGGTGAGAGAGATTATGGGCCGGGTAAATATATCCAGCGAATTGCCAAAGGAGAACTGATCTTTTTCCATTCTACAGATCGAAATGTTTATATGGTAGGTATTGTAGATGACATGGATAATCAAAGTACAGGATATGCCGACTTAAGTGTAAAACGTATTGTCGTAGCCGATTGATCGATAGCTAATCGCATAGATAAAAGCTAAATATAGACTCATCCCGATTTTTTCTCGAATGGAAAGATCGGGATGAGTTTTTTATAAATAATACTAAAGCCAGGAGATGTTTGCTGTTTTTCAAAATAAATGCCCTTGACAGCTTTATACCCGAAGAATCTTTCGAGTATCCGCTTTTTGTTAGCGAGTTTAAAAGAACATTATGTTTTTTTTAACTCTTTGTGTTTTTTAAGTAGATTTGACCTGAGTTAAAACCGCAGGTCGTGCATAAGTCTGGCAAGTATAGCTTATCATTAAAAAAGTACAGGGATTTTTTTGTGGAATTCTACACCCCCTTATGCCTTTTTGCCAACAAATACCTAGATAATTTAGAATTGTCTCGCGACCTTGTTCAGGATGTATTTCTCAAGATATGGGAAGACAAAATTGAGTTCAGAGGGGAGGAACACATCAAATCGTTTCTGTATGTCTCGGTCAGAAACAAATGTCTTGACCACCTGAAGAGTAAGCGACACCTCACTACCGATGCCCTCGACGACAAGACGATAGAAAAACTAGAAGGTGAGGCTTATTTTTTGCGGGAGGTAGTGGTACAGGAAGCTTCCGGTATTGTCGAAAAGGCGATCAATACCCTGCCCGAACAGTGTGCTCGTGTGGTCAGGCTTAGTCTGCAGAGCTTGACCAATGCCGAAATAGCGGAAGAGATGGGGGTTTCGATTAATACCGTCAAAACCCAGAAAAAAATAGCCTATAAGAGATTGCGCCCACTGTTGGACAAATACTATATTCTCCTACTTAGTATCGCCTTGTGGGGAAATGCTTGATGTTGTTTTAAAGTTTTTATGGTTGTACCCCGATAATAAATGCTTTTAAGGCAAACATATTTGGAAGCGATAAGTCCTTTTTATTTTTTCTTGTTTGTTTTCGATATCCGTACCCTTTTTTAGAAAATTAAATTTTTTTCTTCTTTTTTTAACCCTCTTTTTATTTTTAATCGTCTTTATAGTAATGCAGGTGAATACTGCTTTGAAGTTTTTATAAAAAGTCAACCCTCTTAGATGTCAAATATTAAGGAAATTATAGCCTTGTCCAAGCGCATTGCAGCCTCGCTTCTCGGAGATAAAAAACCTATATCTCTCGAAGAGACTGAACTCTTTAGCGAGCTGGACAAACAGTATATTCTCGAGCATTTGACCGATGAAAGGCGGATAAGAGAACGGCTTGAACAAAAGGAGCACATAAACCCGGAAGAAGACTGGAAGAAGTTGAGGAGTAAAATGGAGGTGCCTGTGCGAAAATTGCGGTTGTGGCGCTATGCCGCTGCCGCGGTCTTGCTTCTCGGGCTGACCACATCTTATATTTTTAGAGATACGCTTTTTTACAGTTCTGAACCAACTCCTATGGTACGTATTGAAGCGGGGACAGATAAGGCTACATTGACTCTCGAAGGTGGGGAAGAGGTCGTTCTGGAAAAAGGCGCTGTGTATCAGTCTGAAAATGCGAGAAGCAATGGCGATCGCATAGTGTATGGTGAGATGTCGGGAGATCGAGAAGTACCAACAGAGGGAGAGGAAATAGCTTATAATTATTTGACCATACCCCGAGGGGGACAGTTTTACGTATTGCTTTCCGACAGTACCGGGGTGTGGCTAAACTCCGAGTCTAGATTGAAATACCCGGTGCATTTTGCAAAAGGTGAACCTCGAGAAGTAGAATTGGAATACGGGGAGGCCTATTTCGATGTGTCGCCCGCTTCTAAGCATGGCAATTCAACTTTTCAGGTAAAGACGAGAGGACAGCTGGTAGAAGTGCTGGGAACAGAGTTTAATATCAAGGCCTATCGAGATGAAGAACGGGTGAAGACTACGCTCGCAGAAGGAAAGGTGACAGTGAGCAACGGAACTCTAAAAGAGACGATTACTCCCGGGCAGCAATCTGTGGTGGAGATTACTACAGGAGCCCTCGAAGTTCGCAATGTAAGTGTGGCTCAGGAGATTGCCTGGAAAAACGGGATGTTTATATTCGATAATATGTCTTTAGAAAGAATAACGACCATCCTTTCGCGCTGGTATAATATAGAAGTGAAATTTGAGGATGACACTAAAAAAGACATAGTATTTTCAGGGGCTTTGAGCAGGTCGGAAAGTGTCAATACACTTTTGAATAAGATTGAGCGTATAGGCTGTGTGAGTTTTCAGTTGAGCGAAAAAACACTGATAGTAAAATAAAAAAGGAACAAAGCTGACATCTTTCCACGGACTAGCTTCATTCCTTTATGTGATCAATTAATATAAATTAACTAACCAAATTCCAAATTTATGAAAATTAAATGGAAGAGGGCTTCCTGTTCTCACGGGAGAAAGGTCCTGATATTAGCGATGAAAACCAGTATTCTCTTGTATTGCGCAGTGGCATTTAGTTTTGGCACTGTAAGCCGTGGGTTTTCACAGAATGCACGGATAAGGATCGCTACAGATATAACCCTGTCTGTAGCTCAGGTCTTCGACTTGATTCAAAACCAGACCAATTACGAATTTGTGTATCGTCCGGATCTTATCCGGGACATTCCTCCGGTAGAGATCGGTAAGGGAGAGATCAAAGCCTCCGACCTTTTGCGTATGGCGCTCCCCTCTGGAAAGTATTCCTACGATTTTTTTGACAATACCATAGTCGTAAAACGGAAGGAAGCCATATCGGTAAGCCCTCCTGAAATCCAACCTATTCAGATCGAAGGGGTGGTTACCGGTGAAGACGGACTGCCCCTGCCGGGGATTACGGTATATGTTTCTAATAACGAGCCCGTGGCCAACAAGCCGGTAAACCGAGACTTTATAGTAAGAGGAACATCTACCGATATAGACGGGAAATATACCCTGATGGCCGAGCCTGGTTATTTTTTGGTCGCTTCGAGCATAGGATATGAGTTTACCTACCAAAAAATCACCTCTGGAAAAACTACCTATAATATTGTTTTAAAGGAACAGATCAGTGCTCTCGATGAGGTTATGGTAGTGGGTTACGGAACTACTAAAAAACGTGACCTCACAGGTTCTGTGGGTTCGATGGATGCCGATGATATTCAGCAGATCAAAACACAATCTGTCGATCAGACCTTAGTGGGTAAGATTGCCGGTGTTCACGTGCAGACCAGAGGCGGACAGCCCGGGCAAGGAGCCTTTGTGCAGATCAGGGGATTGAGCCAGATAAGGGGCGACAACCAACCGCTCTATGTGGTAGATGGCGTGCCTATTACCATTACTCCTAATACAGAATCGCTGGGGTTGATCAATTATGGTGAAAGGGAAAATCCTTTGTTGGCTATCAATCCCAACGATATAGAACGTATCGATATCTTGAAAGATGCTTCGGCAGCAGCTATCTACGGTTCAAGAGGGGCTAATGGGGTAGTGATTATAACGACCAAAAGAGGAAAACGCAACTCCGAACCGCGGTTTTCATTTAATATAAGTACCACTATTCAAAACCCGGTTAAAACTTACGACTTTCTGAATGCCTCGCAATATAGGGATCTTACGATCAGTCAGGCGCAGAATACCTTGAATGACTACGATGAGTCGCTTTGGGAATTGTACTTCCCCAATGAGTACGGCATAGTGACTGATCCGGATAGCTACTTCGGTTCGGCCAATACCGACTGGCAGGATATGATCCTCAACAAAAATGCACTTTGGACACAGTATAACTTTAGCATGAGCGGTGGGACGGAAAAGGTGAACTACTTCACCTCTATATCCATCTCCGATCAGGAAGGTACGCTGATAGACAACAAATTTACACGTTATTCCTATAGCGGAAATCTCGATGCAAACGTCACCGATCACTTTAAGATAGGGGCATCTATAAGTTACAACTATTCCAAAAACAGGATAGGAGGGTTTAATAACTTGTACCATGCCGCATTCCGACCCGATTTGGCAGCCTATAATGCAGACGGTAGCTATACCACCTATATGGGTAGTTATGGCGAGCAATACACCTATTTTGGAAACGGGAAACAGAGTCGTAATAAAGCCATTTCCAAAAATATGCTGGGATCAGTTTACGGCGAAATAAATATTTTGGATGGACTTAAGTTCCGTTCACAGATCAATGTAGCGGTAAACCAAGATAGAACTGATAATTTCAGCACTTCGAAATCAGAAACAGCGCTGTTTGAAGAAATGTATTATTCGCGCCCCGGTGCAAGGCTCGGGGTTCAGACCAATAACAGTTGGGCGACCAATTTTACCAATACGCTAAACTACAACAAGACAATTTTCGAAGACCACACCATCGATGCCGTTGTCGGGGTGTCTTGGGATCGCACCCGATATGATGCGGAATCGCAAAACTACCGCGGCTTCCCAGACGATGATATTCTCACCGATATCAATTCGGCTAGCTTCTTTGATAGCGCAGAAAGCGAAAGCCTAGAACAAGGGCTTAACTCGCTGTTTGGAAGGGTAAATTACAACTATAAAAATAGATATCTGGCCACATTTACAGCGCGTCGGGATGGTTCGACAAAATTTGGTCCAGACAATCGCTATGGCTTTTTCCCCTCGGGAGCGCTGGCCTGGAATATGCACAATGAGCGTTTTATGGAAAAATTCGACCAAATCGATCAATTAAAACTCAGAGCATCTATAGGGCGCGTAGGTTCAGATAACCTTCCTTCTTTTACTTATCTCGCCTATTATCAGGCGTTGGAGAACAACGACTCTTTTTACGACGGACAAAATGGTATCGCAGTGACCGGTGTGCCTAATACTGGAATACGATGGGAGTCGACCGACCAATTGGATTTAGGGTTGGAATTCGATTTGTTTAATCACCGCCTGAATGGGGAGATTGTGTATTACGAAAAAAATACTTCGGGAATTATACTGTTTACCCCCATCCCTTCAGAAACAGGAGCGACTTCGTGGAATACCAATATAGCCGATGTGTCTAACAGAGGCTGGGAAATTACCGTAGGTGGTGATATTTTCAGAAATCAAGACTTTAGATGGAATTCTTCAATAAACTTTTCTACCTTAAAAAACAATGTAGATCAGTTGTACGGAGCAGATGCTGGTACCCAAACCGGAATTATAGAAGGACAGCCCATAGGGGTTATTACCGGATACGACGTTATAAAAATAGCACAAAGTCAAGATGAAATAGACGAATTGAACTCGGCAGCAGGAGGACTGTATCAGGAGAGTTTGACCCAAGAGGGAGATTATATTTTCCGCGATATTGACGGTGACGGAAAAATCACTACAGACGACCGGGGCCCTATAGGAAACCCTAATCCCGATTTCTTTGGTGGTTGGATTAACCAATTGTCTTACAAAAACTGGGATTTTACTATGAACTGGAACTTTGTTCACGGTACGGAGCGTCAGTACGATCAGATCTCGTCATTGTATTACCTTCAAACCAATAGTAATACGACTACGCTGGCATTGGATACTTGGACACCTGATTATAGAAATGCACCTTATGCGAGGTACGGTTCTCCAAGTCATGGGTACACCCCAACCTCTCGCTCTGTAGTAGATGCTTCTTATATCAAATTGAGATCGGTGTCTGTGAGTTACAACTTGCCCAAAGAATGGCTGAGTAAGTTTGGGGTGAGTAATACCCGATTGACGTTGAGCGGTAATAATCTGATTACGATAACGGATTATCCGGGGTTGGATCCTGAAGATGTGGTGACAACCGGATTTGCAAACAGGTCGACCAATTTTAATGCAGATGGCGGTCTCTCTTATCCGAACTCGAGAAACTTTACCTTTTCTCTAAATATTGCATTTTGATGTAAATGATGTTTAAACGACAGTGGTCAAGTCGCCAATAATAAAAGACAAACCAACAAACTGAAAAATGAAAAAATCAATTTTATATATAGCGTGTTTAGGTGTGGGAATATGCCTGAATTCGTGCCAGCTTACAGAAGATTTAGACGACTACAAACCGCTCTATTCTCTCGAAGCCGAGACGGCAATCAATACTCAAGAAACGGCCGAACTGGCATTGGTAGGGGCTTATGCAGCTTTTCGCCAAAAAAGCTCAGGAGGCGCTTTTCCGGAGATGTTTCTGATTCCGGATATTTTTAGCGGTTACTCCACCTCAGGATCTTTTTATGCCAGTCGCCCGGAAGATTCGGGTTGGGTCAGCAACAATCCTTTGGCTACCGGGGCGTCTACAACACTAAAGGTGTACACCGGCTTATACGATTTGGTCAACAGGACAAACTGGTTGATAGAAGCCGTAGAAAAACTGGATGAAAGCATCTTTGAACCCGCGATAAGGCGTTCGGAAATTTTGGCTGAAGCAAAAACGCTAAGAGCGCTGGGACATTTTTATCTGTTGCGAAATTTTGGGGAATTTTACGACACTGCTTCCGAATACGGAGTTAACCTGAGACTGGAACCGGTAAAATCGGATCAGGCCTTTCCGCGAAATACCGTTATGCAAACCTATGAAGCCATTCTTTCTGATTTGGAAATAGGTATAGCCGAGTGTCCGGTGCTGCGGTCTAAAAAATATGTCAACCAAACCTTTGCTAAGGCTTTAAAATCGAGAGTATTGTTGTATATGGGTGAATATGGGGAGGCTGCCGATTTGGCACAAGAGGTGGTAGACAATGTAACTCCCGATTTTATGCTGGAACCTGCCTATACAGATATTTTTGACGAACATGATTCGCCGGCTATCTTCGAGAGCTCGGAAATACTCTACGGTACTCCGGGAGAATCGGACGCAGGGATTGGAATAGGAAATTTCTACAGTGGATTTTCAGCCACCATCACTCAAAATTATCTGGATGCCGTTGGTGAATCCATAAATGTTGGCGGGCAGCAGATCGATATAGACGGAACGCAAAGGGCAGAGGCTATAGTTTTTCCAAATGTTTCGTATGGTGGGTTTTACTCTACGAAATACACCACCTATTTTACAGAAGGAACTTACGAAATGATATACCATATGCGTATGGCCGAAGTGTATTTGATACTGGCAGAGGCCAGTGCAAGGGCAAACAATGCGGTAACGCCTGAGGCTTTGAATGCACTTAATGCTATACGTATGAGAGCTGGTGCAACCACCACCGGAGGAGATGGTTTTGAAACCTACCCCGCAACTATAGATTTGGAGCAGTTTTTAACAGCGGTACGTTATGAAAAATTGGCAGAATTGCACACTGAGGGGGGAGAGCCTTGGTACGATTTGGTGAGGTACGACTATATAGACGGTTTTAATGGTGGATTTAAAGTTTCTGATGTAAAACCGACTGCGACTGACTACCATAAATTTATTTTGCCCATCCCTACGGAATCCAGAGATGCCGGAGGTAATGTGGTTGCACAAAATCCGGGGTACTAATTGTAGATATAAAGTTTAAATAAATACTTAAATAACCTCTAAAAACAAAGACCATGAAATACACACACCTTATGAGTATCGGAGCCTCCGTACTCCTTTTCGGATGTAATTCCGGAAAAAAAGAACTTCCCGAAAACAGCTTCCGACTCACGGGAAGCATCAAAGGGGTTGAAACAGGAATAGTCAAGATAAGTGCTATAGATGCAGAATCGCGAAACGCTACTACGCTCGACTCTGTAGCCTTTCAAAACGGAACTTTTACCCTAAGTGGTCCGCTGGATGCTCCTCGAGAACTAAACCTGAGCATTGAAAAAGATGGGGTGAATTACAATGCCGGAATTATGAGCGATAAGAGTGAAATGCAACTGCAACTTGACACGGCAAATTACGACAGGAAAATGGGTAACTATGTTATGCTGACACCGGAGCTTACAGGTTCTGCCTTTAATGAGGAATATCAAGTCTATCAGGCTCAGATAAAACCGATTAGAGAAAAGCTCAATAAAATAATGGATTCGTACAATGAATTAAATAAGCTTTATTCAGCTGCCAGAAGGGAGAAGGACGAGGAAGGTGCAGCGAAATACCTGGAGCAAATAGAAGGGGTGAAAGAACAAATGGAGCCGTTCCAAGAGCAGATCAGTTCGGTAACCGATGAGTATATCGCCGGACATAGCGACAGTCATGTCTCGGCCTATTTGATGGTTTACAATATGAAGGTGGCGAGCTATAAGCTGGAACAATCTGAAGAGATCTATGGGGCTATGTCTCCTGAAATACAAAACAGCGATTACGGCAAATCGATTAAATCGCAGATCGACAAACTCAAAAAAGCATCTCCCGGAGCTGAGGCCGCCTTGTTTGAAGCCACAGATATTAATGGAGAAACATTAAAACTCGCAGATTACAGGGGGCAGTATGTACTACTCGATTTCTGGGCGAGCTGGTGTGTGCCTTGTCGTAAAGGGAATCCACACCTGTTGGATCTCTATGCAAAATATCGCGATAAAGGCTTTGAAATCATCGGTATTTCAGACGACGATAGCAATCCTGACGCTTGGAGAAAAGCTGTGGAAGACGACGGTATAGGCGTGTGGAAGCACGTGTTGAGAGGAATGAAAGTAGATCGTAGCAACGGAGGCTTTAAGGTGTTGGACGACGGTATAAGCAAAGGTTATGATATTCACTTTCTACCTACAAAAATTCTCGTCGATCCGGAAGGAGTTATCATTGGTAGGTATGGCAGTGAAGAGGGTGAACTGGATGCCAAACTGAAAGAAGTATTCGGAGAGTAGATTGTTAAAGTGCGTTAAAAATCTGTGAGATTAAACAGTCTTATCTGTTTTTGAGTAATTTTAACGCACAGTTATAAATCAGAACTAAAAATAAACTGAAGTAATGAAGAAATTATTTGTAGTAGCTGCGGCGACGGGATTGCTCTGGAGCTGCGGGCAAAAAGCCGAGAAGAAAGGGACAGAGCAGGAGACCCCGGAAAAGAATACGGTGGCTCGCGTATCGGCAGAAATCAAGGGCTTGGAAGATACCAATATCGTTCTCTCTTATAAACTGGATGATGAACACAAAGCCGATACCATAGCTACCAAAGGGGGTAAGTTTACATGGGAAGGTAATATGCCTGAACCACAAAAAGTATATGTGATGTTCCCAAATCAGTATGTGCAGTTTTTTGTGGAAAGCGGAGATATCAATATTACAGGAGTAGCCGATTCGCTGCAACAACTCAAGATTACCGGGTCGAAGGTACAAGATGAGGCTATTGCTTATTACAATTCTTTGGAAGACCTTACCAGTCAGGAGTACGAATTGTATTCGCAATACGGGAAGGGAACTGATGAAGAACAACAGGCACTGGAAGCGAAACTGACGGATTTGCGCGGGCAAAAAAGAGAAAGGCTTGAAGCTTACCTCAAGGCCAATCCTAAAAGTATTTTTAGTCTTAATCTGTTAGCCGATAGGGCTATGATAGGGCATTATGAGGATATAAAACCACTCTATGAACTGTTGGATGCCTCAGTCCTAAACTCAAATGCAGGAAAAGATATTACCGAACGTCTCGATGTGCTAAAACGAAGCGCTATTGGAACAAAGATTCTCGATTTTACTCAAAACGATGTAGACGGTAAGCCCGTGAGCTATGCCGACTATGCAGGGAAGTATGTGTTTATCGATTTCTGGGCGAGCTGGTGCGGACCCTGCCGAGCCGAAAACCCCAATGTATTGAAGGCCTACAATACCTATAAGGATAAAAACTTTACCATCCTCGGTGTATCACTCGACGATGATGAAGCCAAGTGGAAAAAAGCCATAGCGGAAGACGGATTGCCTTGGACTCAAGTATCTGACCTAAAAGGTTTTAAAAATGAGATTTCCAGTTATTACGGTATACAGGGTATACCCAGCACCTTACTGATAGACCCCGAAGGAAAAATCATAGCCAAGGACCTCCGCGGTCAGGAGCTCCACCAAAAACTGGAGGAAATATTGTAAGACTTATAATTGTTTTTTCACAATAGGGTTTTTTATTGAGCCACGGCATATGCTATTTAAGTATGTGCCGTGGCTTTTTGCTGAAATGAGGAGTTCCTTTTGATAATAAATTACATTAATCAAAACTATATTTCGAATTTCACAACTATTGTGTAAGCTTTGTGATGGAATAATTGGGCTTTAAACAATGCGTATAATTACCTGTAAAAGGATAAAGGAGTTTGTGGAAATACATGGAGATAGCGAAATCCCTTTAAACTTTTGGTATCACGCTGTAACAGCAAAGAATTGGAGTAATATCAACGAATTGAAGCTGGATTTTAATAGCGTTGATTATGTGGGGAATCACCGTTTTGTTTTTAATATTAAGGGGAATAATTACGGATTGGTCGCCATTATTTCATTCAACGCTCAAAAAGTTTACATACGGTTTATAGGTACTCACTCGGAATACGACAAGATTAAAGACATTAAAAACATTTAGCTATGATTCGTACAGAAAAAGAATACAAGATCATTCTTGAACGTGTAGAAGAGCTTTTACAAATCTCCGATAATATCAAAACCAAGAAGCAAAAGCCTATGTAGAGCTCAATCTATTGTCCGATCTTGTAGCTGATTATGAAGAACGTCATTACCCGATTAAAAAACCCACATTGGTCGACGTGATTAAATTGCGCATGGTGGAAATTTTTGCATAAACACAACAATTGGGCATAATCCAGAATGTGTAGAAACAAAAAATCCACAACCTATTCATACAGAATTAGTTGCGGATTTTTGTGGTGGTGCCTCCAGGAATCGAACCAGGGACACAAGGATTTTCAGTCCTTTGCTCTACCAACTGAGCTAAGGCACCAGTTGCTTTATTGCGGGTGCAAATATAGGAGCAAAATTAATTTTTCCAAAACAAAACTCAAAAAAAAGTCTTTTGTAACTTTACGCCTTTGTATTTTGATATGACTATAGCTGTAGATGCGGGAAATACTTTTGTGAAAGTCGCTGTCTTTCGGGCGGATACTGTGGTGATGTATGAGAGATTTGAAAATGAGCATTTTCTTGAAAAAATTTCAAATCTCTTAAATCTCTACCCCGAGATTACCGATATGATGGTCGCATCGGTGTCGGATCTGGATGAAGACTCTTTGCGCACACTCGATACAAAGGTGAAGATTCACGTTTTGGACAGTCATTTTACGCTCCCTTTTGAAAACCTGTATGCCACTCCAAAAACACTTGGAGCCGATAGATTGGCTCTTGTTGCCGCAGCCAGTAGGGCATACCCGGGTCAAAATGTACTTGTCATCGATTCGGGAACCTGTATTACCTACGATTTTCTCGATGCACAAAATCGGTATTTAGGCGGTGCCATTTCGCCGGGAATACGGATGCGATATCACGCCTTACACGCCTTTACGGCCCGACTGCCTCTGCTCGATATTGTAGAGATAGACGATTTTATTGGAGATTCTACTTCGAGCGCTATGACATCGGGAGTGCTCAATGGTCTTGTAAATGAAATAGATGGGGTGATTGGGCAATACAGGGAGAGATTTCAGAATTTAACAGTTATTTTAACGGGTGGTGACCTCGATTTTTTGTCAGAACAATTAAAAAGTAGCATATTTGCCAATCCGAATTTCCTCCTGGAAGGGTTGAATTATATTTTGGAACTCAATAAGAACCCATGATTAGAAAGATATTTATTGTTTTGTTTGTCTGTATTTCGGGCAGTATTTATGCACAGCGAGGGTCTACCTCTCCCTATTCTTTTTACGGTATAGGAGATCAAAGGTTTAAAGGTACTACCGAAAACCGTTCTATGGGTGGGCTTACTGTTTATTCAGACAGTATACATCTCAATCTGAACAACCCGGCCGCTTATGGTGATCTTCACCTCACTACGTATATAGGAGGGGGATCTTATACAGGACTAAACTTAAAAAATCGCACTCAAAAGGAGAGTTCTTCCAATGTTTATCTCGATTATCTCGCACTTGGATTTCCCGTTGTCAGAGGGAAGTTGGGAGTGGGTTTCGGACTTATGCCATACACGTCTGTAGGGTATAATTTGATGCGTTCTGACGAAACAGTGATCGATGAATTTACAGGAGAAGGGGGAGCTAATAGGGTATTCTTTTCTGCAGGCTACAAGATCGTCGGCAATTTGAGTATAGGAGCTACTGTAAATTACGACTTCGGACAGTTGAAAACCCAATTCCACAGGACGATGCAAAATGTAGAGCGCCCCACTTATGAAGACAATACCTCGAGATTGTCTGGCTTGAATGTTAAACTGGCCCTTAACTACAAACAGATACTGAAGAATAATCTAACCCTTCGAGGGGCACTGACGTACTCGCCAGAGAGTATACTCTCCAGTGAAAATACCAGAGTGCTATCTTCGATTTCCAGAAATTCTCAAGGGCAACTTATAGCGGGTGAGTCGCGTGAAATAGATCTTGAAGCCTTAGGTCTTAAAAAAATAGATCTGAAGATGCCTCAGAGTGTTTCGGTAGGTATTGGTGTAGGTAAGGATAGGAAATGGTTTGCAGGAGCAGAATACGAACTCAAAAGCACCAGTGTATTTAGCAATCCGTTTATAACGGTAGAAGGAGTGGGATATGAAGATGCTAGCCGTTTTTCTGTGGGAGGTTTTTTTATTCCTGAATACAATTCTTTTACAAGTTACTGGAAGAGAATTGTTTATAGGGTTGGTTTGCGCTATGAGGAAACCGGACTTATGGTAAAAGATACTCCCGTAAACGACTTTGGCATATCTTTTGGTTTTGGATTGCCGATGGGAGCTGCAGTGCCAACCACCAATTCTCTGCCTTATGCAGGGATGTTTTCGAATGTCAATATAGGTTTCGAATTGGGTAAACGCGGTACTGTAACAAACGACCGTATTCAGGAAGAATATGTAAAGGTAAGTGTGAGCTTGTCTTTGAACGATAAATGGTTTGTAAAAAGAAAGTATGATTAACCGTAAAAATTTAAGATTAAAACAGTAAAGATGAAAAAGGAAGGATTATTGTTTTTGGCGGGCTTGATAGGGATCTCAAGCGCCGCATTTTCACAGGCCCAAAACCCAGAGTGTATGACCAACCTTTCCGTGTTTGGAGAACACGCTAAGGTAAAGAACTACGAGGCAGCTTATGAACCCTGGAAAATGGTGTTCGACAATTGTCCGGATCTTCACCCTGCCACTTATGTGTATGGGGAGCGCATCCTTAAAGACAGGATAGAAAAGTCGGAAGGGACAGAACAACAAGAATTGATAAACACCTTGATGTCGGTATACGATAAGGAATTGGAATATTTTCCTACTCGTTATAGCAAGGCTGATGTGCTAGCTAAAAAGGCATTGTTGATGTACGACCAGAAGACTGCAACGCCTTCTGAGATTTTTGCAGTTTTAGACGACGCTTTTCAAAATGACAGAGCTAACTTTAGTAGTCCTAAGGCACTTTATCTCTATTTTTCGTTAATGGTAGATGAGTACAATGCTGGGAATAAAGACCTTCAGCAGGTCTTTGATACCTACGATGGGGTGAACGAACGAATAGACGAAGAGCTGGCTTCGCTTTCTAAAGTATTAGACCAATACGTGGCTAAGGAAGAGGCAGGTGAAGCTCTCGATACCAAAAGCAAACAGCTATTTAATAATGCCAAAATCAATACAGCGTCTTATGGTACGATAAGCAATAGTATAGATAGCAAACTCGGTGATTTGGCGGACTGTGAAAACCTAATTCCACTATTGGAGAAAAATTTTGAGGCTAAAAAGGGCGATGCCCAATGGTTGAGACGCTCAGCTGCTCGTATGGATGGCAAAGAGTGTTCAGACGATCCTATGTTTATAAAACTTGTAGAGGCACTGCACCAAGTAGAGCCATCGTCGAGGTCAGCTTACTACCTCGGAGTGCTGAACGACAAGAAAGGAAATACTGCAGAGGCCATGAAATACTACAACGAGTCGGTAAGCCTCGAAACAGATAGCTATGCAAAAGCTAACACCTTGTTTAAGATAGGGGTTAAGTACAAAAATAGCGGAAAGAAAACTACTGCTTACAAGTATTTTAAACAGGTACTCGATGTGCAGCCGTCAAACGGTAAGGCATATCTGCAGATTGCAAGTTTGTATGCCGGAAGTGCAAACGAATGTGGAGCTACTCCTTTTGAAAAGAGAGCGGTGTATTGGAAAGCTGCCGAAATGGCGCGTAAAGCCGGGCAGGTAGATCCTTCTGTAAAAGCCCATGCAGCTCAAACTGCAGCTAGCTATGAAGGAAGAGCCCCCAGCAAGCAAGATATATTCAGCAGCGGAAGGGCAGGTGAAACCATTCAGTTTAACTGTTGGATAGGAGGAAGCGTTAAGGTGCCGAATATTTAATAAGGATGCGTAACAGGCATAAGAATATTTTTAAAAGCATTGTCACAACGATTGTTGTGGCAATGTTTTTTTCATGTAGTTCCAACTTAGAAGATGTGCGTAAGCTGAATGTACGCCAGCGTTTTCCAGTCGGAATAGCTGAAAATTATAGCCTGATATATACCGATTCGGCCAAAATTAAGGTAAGGCTTACCAGTCCGATAAGCGAAGATTATTCCAATCAAGAGTTTCCCTTTCAAGAATTTCCCGAAGGCTTGAAAGTGGAATTTTTTGATGCCGATAAAAACAAAAGTACCGTAATTGCCGATTACGGTATTATTTATCAATCCACTAAAATGGCCGATCTACAAGGCAATGTGGTGGTGTATACCTACGACGGGAAAAAACTGGAAACACCTCAATTGTACTGGGATCAGTTGAATAGATGGGTGTTTACCAGTGAAAAATTCACTTATACCAATCCGGAAGACGGCACGCTGATGAACGGTACCGGAATCGAATTTAGTCAGGATTTTGAAGAAGGACAACGCTATATCAAAGCATACCATGTAGACGGCTATCGCGATATGGATATAGAAGAGGAAAACCAGACCGAAGCGCCTCAGAAAACAGACAGTCTACAGCAGTGATAACAACTACTTTGTGTATATTTGTGTCGCTGTGCATTTTTATAAGGCGATATCAAGAGGCAAATTTTGAGTGTGAATTATGAAATACCTTAGATTTACAGAGATTTTATACCCCGCAGTAGCGGTTATCGCAGTGGTCGAAGCTATAAGAAGCTGGGAGGTCAACAGAAACCGGGCATATATGTTGCTTTTTTTTGCTGTAGTTTCGGTCGGGATGTTCTTTTTGAGAAGGTATTATCGCAAAAAGTTTGATCGCCGCCGTCGGGACCAAAATTAATTACTCGCTTACACGAGAATACCAGACTGTATGGATTATTCCGTCGTTATTATCATAATGTGTTTGCTGCTTTCGGCTTTCTTTTCGGGAATGGAAATAGCTTATGTTTCTTCCAATAAGATTCATATAGAAATCGAAAAAAAACAGGCGAGTTGGTTTGCCGGCATCCTCACCCGTCTCACAGCAAAACCGTCTAAATTTATTGCTACCATGTTGGTAGGTAACAATATAGTGCTGGTGATATACGGGTTTTACATGGGAGAGCTCATCGTGGGCTATTTGTATCCCGATTATGCAAAGGTGGAAGAATTACCCTTGCGTATTATCTTTGTTCAAACCCTACTATCTACTCTTGTTATTCTGATTACAGGTGAATTCCTGCCCAAAGTGCTTTTTCAGGTTTTTGCAAATAGGATGCTCAAAGTATTTGCCTTGCCAGCTTACGGGTTTTATCTGATCTTTTCGTTTATCTCAGAATTGGTGATTCGAATTTCAGACTTAGTGCTTAGAGTGGTGTTTAAATCTGGAGGTGATGAAGTAAATCTGAGTATTAGTAAGGTAGAACTGGGAGATTATATTTCAGAGCAGATGGAAGCGGTAGAAGACGAAGACGAAGTGGATTCTGAGATACAGATATTTCAGAATGCCTTGGAATTCTCGGAAGTAAAAGCGAGAGAAGTAATGGTGCCCCGTACCGAAATTGTAGGGGCCGAGCTTCACGAAGTTCCGAAAAACCTCATTGGTATATTTACGGAAACAGGGTATTCAAAACTGTTGATATACAAAGGTACTGTAGATAATATCATTGGTTATGTTCACTCTTTTGAACTCTTTAAAAAACCGAGAAGTATCAAAGGAATTATGCTACCTGTAGAATATGTGCCCGAAACTATGCTTATTAATGATATTCTCGGTATACTCACCAAAAAGAGAAAGAGTATAGCTGTTGTCCTTGACGAATACGGAGGGACTTCAGGGATACTTACCGTAGAGGATATTGTAGAAGAGCTGTTTGGAGAGATTGAAGACGAACACGATTCTACCGATCTGCTCGAAGAACAACTCGGAGAAAGAGAGTACAAGTTCTCCGCCCGCTTCGATGTCGACTACCTCAATGAAGAATACAAACTCGATTTACCCGAAAGTGAGAATTATGAAACGCTAGGAGGACTTATCGTGAATCATATTGGGGAAATACCGGAAAAAGGAGATGAAGTAATCGTTCAGCAGTACAGATTTACCATACTTGAAGTGAGTAGTACTAAAATAGATCTGGTACATTTATACGTGTTGGACGACAATGAGTGACGGTAATTTGAAGTTGACTTAGCACATTAGTTTTATAAAAAGAGAATACGGTTTTAATTATTGTAAAAAAATGGTATTTTCGCAAACTCAATTTTATAACTTTAACGACAAATGGCAGTTCTTGAAAATATAAGAAAGCGTTCGCTGATCCTGATACTGGTTATCGGTCTCGCTCTATTTTCTTTTGTTATTTCAGATCTCTTTAGAAATGGAGGAGGGATGAATAATATGACATCTTCGATAGGAGAGGTCAATGGAGAAGCACTATCACGTGCCGAATTTGCAAATGATGTAGAGTTTTTTGCCCGTCAATACGGAGAAGGAGCTTCTACGATACAGGTGGTAAACCAGGTGTGGGATATGAAAGTACAAGGTGCTTTGCTCGATCAACAGTGTGAGGCTTTGGGAATCAATATTGAAAAGGATCAGATTATCAACGTAGTGAAGTCGAATCCGGCTTTTGCTCAGGATTCTACCTTTTTGAACGATGCCGGTCTTTTTGACGAGGATAAGTTTATTGAGTTTATAGCCGATCTCAGGTTGAATAACCCTCAGGCTTATGAGCAGTGGAAATTACAGGAAGATGCCCTTATCAAATCGGCTAGAGAACAAACTTATTTCAATCTCATAAGAGCAGGGGTTGGAGCTACATTGAAAGAGGGAGAACTGGCCTATAAACTTGAAAATGAC
This sequence comes from Sinomicrobium sp., assembly GCA_029266035.1. Classification (GTDB taxonomy): domain Bacteria; phylum Bacteroidota; class Bacteroidia; order Flavobacteriales; family Flavobacteriaceae; genus Sinomicrobium. The sequence continues at coordinate 186,797 of JAJUFH010000002.1, read as the reverse complement.
AAGGTCGATATCAAGTATGTAAAGGTGCCCTATAATACGATACCAGATAGCTTGGTAAGCGTTACTAGCAGTGAAATACAGAAGTATATAAACGAGCATAAGGAGGAGTATAAAGACGAGGCATCTCGCGATGTGCGATATGTTTATTTTGAAGAAAAGCCCTCTGCAGAAGATGAAAAGGCGATAAAAGATGCCGTTACTGCCTTGTTGAGCCAAAGAGTTGAATACAACAGTGCAACAGATGCCAACGATACGCTTCCCGGTTTTGCAGAAGTAGAGAATGTGGCTGATTTTGTAAATGCAAATTCTGATATTCCTTTCGATACAACTTATGTAGCCAAGAGTGCTCTGCCAGCCTCTCTTGCGGATACGCTTTTCGGTCTCGGAATAAATGAAGTATACGGACCGTATAAGGACGGAGGTTACTACAAATTATCTAGAATGCTGGCGAAAAAAGCCGGAGGTAGTGTAAAGGCCAGTCATGTACTTATCGCCTATCAAGGAGCGATGAGAGCCAATCCGCAAGTGAGCAGAACTAGAGAAGAAGCAGAAGCTAAGGCAAAAGAAATATTGGCGGAAGCTCAAAAAAGCGGAGCTGATTTTGCACAACTCGCCAGAGAAAATTCAGATGGACCTACAGCTCCAAGGGGAGGAGATCTCGGGTTCTTTACTGAAGGGATGATGGTAAAACCATTCAACGATTTTGTCTTTGCCAATTCGGTTGGAAAAGTGGGAATGGTAGAAACCGATTTCGGGTTTCACGTGATCAAAGTTACAGATAAGCAAGATGTAGTGCAGATCGCTACTATTGCAAGAGAGATAGAGCCCTCTCAAAACACTGTAAACAACCTGTTTACCGAGGCTACAAAATTTGAAATGGAAGCTGTAGAAGGCGACTTCTCAGAGGTGGCAAAAGGAATGGAGCTGCAAGTGCGTCCTGTGAATAATCTCAAGAGTATGGACGAACAACTTCCCGGAGTGGGCAGACAGCGGTCGTTGGTACAATGGGCTTTTAACAGTGAAACCGGAGTAGGGGATGTCAAGCGTTTTGATGTGTCTACAGGATATATTATAGCACAACTCACCAATAAGCGCAAAGCTGGCCTAGCCGAAGCTAAGGATGTTTCAGCCATAGTAGCTCCTATAATTCGAAGACAAAAGAAAGCACAAAAGATAGCTGAGGAAAGCAATACGTCATCGCTCGAGGATTTTGCAAACTCAAACAAGGTGTCAGTAGCTACTGCTACCGGACTGAATATGAAAACGCCTACGATATCAGGCGCAGGCCGTGAACCCAAAGTGGTGGGTACAGCCTTTGCTCTTGGAGAAGGAGAAACTTCAGGAGTGATAGAGGGAAGAGACGGAGCTTATATGGTAACCGTAACCAAAAAAAACGAAGCTCCCGCCCAGGAGAATTACGCTACTTATGCTAATACCCTGAAAACGACGAATAGAAATACAGTGAGCAGTAGAGTGCTTTCGGCCCTCCAAGAGACTGCTGAAATTGAAGATAACAGAGCGCTCTTTTATTAAGAGAACTGGCCTAATAAAAGGCTCGATTAGTATAAAGCCGGTAATTGAAATTTCAATTACCGGCTTTTCTTTTATAATCACCTATAATATGCCGTGTGAAATGTCTGGCTAACTGTATTTTTAGTTTTAAAACTGGTTTTATAGTTGTATAACTAAAAAAATAGTTTATATTTGTTGCTCTAATAGAGTAAATACACTTGTCACTATGAAAGTACTTCAAAAACTGACGCATAAAGAGGAGGAAGTAATGAAAATGCTTTGGAAGCTTGAAAGGGCTTTTGTAAAGGATATCTTAGCTGAGTACGAAGTAGATAAGCCGCATTACAACACCTTGTCTACTATGATTAGGAATCTGGAGGATAAAGGCTATGTAGCTCATGAGGCCTACGGCAATACCCATCGCTATTATCCGCTAGTGAAAAAAGAGGAGTACCGAAAAAAGTATATGAATAAGGTGATCTCCGATTACTTTAACAACTCATACAAGGGATTAGTGTCCTTTTTTGCTGAGGAAGAAAAGATTAGTGTAGAAGATTTAAGAGATATTGTGGCAGAAATAGAAAAGAAGAAGTGATGGAAGATATTTTGTGGTATACTGCCAAAAGCGGATCGTTGATCGCCTTGTTCTATCTGAGCTATTGCCTGCTTATACAAAGGCAGACCTTTTTCCGCCTAAACCGTTTTTTTCTGCTCTTCGGCTTGGGGGTTGCTGCAGTGTTACCCCTGATATTTGTTACAAAAATAGTATATGCAGATCACAGTTGGGTAACCGAAGACAGTATTACATCGCGCGGCGATGTCGGAGATTCTTATTCAGGTTTGGATATGGCAACGATTTTATTTGCGGTATATGCAGTAGGTGTACTGCTCTTTACAGGGCGATTACTGTTGCAATTACTCTCGGTTTGTACATTGCTTAAAAAATGCCGTAAAATACGTAGAGATGATGTCATTCTTGCCGAGATGAAAGAAGCTACATCTCCCTTCTCTTTTTTTGGGTTTGTAGTGTACAATCCGGAAATAAAAAACAGAGGAAAAGAATGGGATTCTATTCTGTTGCACGAACTGGCTCATATTCGCCAAAGACATTCATTCGACGCCATTGCGGCCAATCTGCTTGTGGTGTTTCAGTGGTGGAACCCATTGGCGTGGGGATATCGCAGGGTGATAATGCAGAATCTCGAGTTTCTAGCCGACGATTATGCGGCGGGATATCACAGTTCGGAAAAAGACTATCAGCGCTTGTTGCTCCGCAATGTAGGAGTGAGCTGTGACAATAACGTATTGACTAATACATTTTATAATTCATCAATCAAAAAGCGAATAGTTATGTTAAACAAAAACAGATCAGAGAGAAAACAGTTGTGGAGGTACACTGCGGTGATCCCGTTTTTAGCCTTCTTTTTACTAGGGGTAAACACCAAAACCGTAGCACAAGAAACAAACAGTGATAAGGGCGAAAATGAGCAGGTTCTTGTGGTGGTCGGAGAGAAGAGTATAGTGGTGACCAAAAACACTGCCGATCAGGAGTTGAAACAGAAGGTAGAAGAGATTATTTCTAAGGATAAGATCGATTTGTCCTTCGACGGAATCAAACGAAACTCAAAAGGTGAAATTATCGCAATTGCTTCTAAGTTTAAAGCCGGAGATAGCTCAGGAGCCTATAAGCTCAAATCGGATAAACCTATTAAGTCGTTTCGGTTTTATGTGAAGTACAATGGGGATGGCAGTGTAGACGAAGCGGGGTATTCAGCTCTTTCAACGAAGGGTTTTATGGCCGACTACCAGAAGTCTACAGAAGTCGATATAAGAACCAAGGACGGAAAGAAACCGCTATTGGTTGTCGACGATATGGTAGTAGATCAGGAAATGTTGCCTGCCCCAGAACAGATAAAGTCTGTCAATATTTTGAAAGAAGAGAAAGCCACCGCCAAATACGGCGACCAAGGTAAAAACGGGGTTATTCAAGTTATTACTAAAAAGTAAATCTAATTGTATGTAAAACAAAAGTTTAGGAAAACCGCCATCCAGCGGTTTTTTTGTATCTTGTGTTGTAATTGAGGTGAATGTTCGGTGTTGTGCAGTGATTTATAGAGACTAAATGATATGAAAAAACGTTTTTTTAAAATTCTTGCCCGTATTAACAAGACAGTATTGCCCTCGTTTAGCAAGCAGCAGTTGGATATAGCCAAAGCTGCAAAGTGGCAGCTGGCCATTATAGGGTGGCGAGCTTATGTTACCAAGAATGCTCTGGATTGAGTACTGCATGTTTTTAGCACAACACCATTTCTTCATAGGGAAGTAAGGTGCGATATCCTTTGGATGCAAAATATTCGCTGGGGTTGTTCCTAGCTGTAACCAGTGCGAAATCTCCACCCCATGCACCGAGACTTTTAATCACTCCCGGATAATCGGGAAATAAGTTTTCTTTTATAGGGGGTATATCTATCAGCGATGAGATGATATTTTCGTGACGAGAGAGTAATTGCTCGAATTCTTGTAGATTACGACAGTGAGGTAGTTGTTGCGAAATCTTGGTAATGTCTTCTATAGCTTGTTTTTTAGAAAGCTTTTGCCTGTGGTAATGTGCAATACCTTCACGACTGTCCTGTTTTCGGTTTAAGTACACAAAATAGAGACAGGATTTAAAGTCAGGTGAAAACCGGAGGGCTTTTATTTCCGGTAGCGGAGATCTGCTGCGATACAAAATGGCAAAATCATTTCTAGCACAGGCTATGTCGTATCCACTGCCGGAAAAAGTGCGTTCTAAGAGTAAGTACGGGTTTATGTTGGCCCAGTCGGCAATAGTACTTACCAGAGTAGAAGACGATCCCAATCCCCAATCGCGTGGAAAGCCCAGTCTTGTAGTAACTTTATAGCCTTGTTCAGGATGGAGAAAGTCGGGATTAAGGCTTTGAGCTTCGCGAAGCAGTGATGCCAGCCGAATTGCGATAGGGTCTTCGGTTTTGGAGTAGCTTTCCGGATTGTTGAAATCTCTCAGATCGAAGTTGTGTGAAAACCAGGGGTTGCCGTTGTGGTCTTCACTTACCCATAAAAGTGTAGCGGTAGTTCCAGAGATCACCGTCATTTGTTGTCCGTATACCGTGGGCAGAGCGAGGCATTGTGCACCGTCCAATACTACGTATTCTCCCGTGAGTAATAATTTGCCGTTGCCGTAAAACTTTTTTGTGCTCATATTGCGCTAAGCCTTTTCCCTTAGTTGCTGAAAAGTTTCGATTACCGATCGGTGTGTTACGGTTTTGTCTTTAAAATATTCCACAAAATACGCTTTTTCCGCTTCGGTGGCTCGCAACTGGTTGAGAATGTTGAGCAGATGCATTTTCATATGTCCTTGTTGTATTCCGGTGGTAATCAACGATCTTATCGCAGCGAAGTTCTGCGCCAGTCCGGCCACGGCCGTAATCTGCATGAGCTCTTCGGCCGATGGATGTCCCAGCATTTCTAAAGACAACTTCACCAATGGATGCAGTTTGGTGAGTCCGCCTACCGTACCCAAGGCAAGTGGGATTTCTATCTCAAAATTAAATACACCTTCATTCACCCATGCTTTGGTAAGACTGGTGTATCTTCCGTCTTTAGCGGCATAGGCGTGAACTCCGGCTTCTACAGCTCTAAAATCGTTACCTGTTGCCAGTACCACAGCATCTATACCATTCATAATTCCTTTGTTGTGAGTAACGGCTCTATACGGTTCTATCCGAGCAATATCTGTGGCTCGGATAAATTTTTCCACAAATTCTTCTGCGGGCATTCCGTCTTCGTTTAGCTCTTCTACTGCACAGGAAACCGAAGCTTTTACTCGACAGTTGGGGACGTAGTTGGAGAGTATACTTATCACCACTCGAATGTTCTTTTCCGATTCTGTGAATGCCGGGTATTGTTGAGCGTAGCTTTCAAAGCTTGAAGCGCATTGCTCCAAGCAGGAGTTGATAAAATTGGCGCCCATGGCATCCAGAGTCTCAAAGGTACAGTGCAGTTGATAATATCCCGGGAGCTTATCGGTCATATCGCGGAGTTCTATACTACTTATCCCTCCGCCTCTTTTGGTCATATTAGCCGTAATTTCTTCTGTGTCTTTGTACAACTGTGGTTTGACAGACTCAAAATACGCAGCTAGTGTTTTAGGATCACCTTCGTATATAAAATGAACCTGACCTACCTTTTCTGTTCCCACTACAGAAGTGTGAAAACCACCTTTTCCCAACCAGAATTTAGCGGCCTTTCCTGCAGCAGCAACTACCGAACTCTCTTCTATGGCCATTGGAATAGTGTAAAGGCGATCGTTGATCAGAAAATTGGGAGCTATACCGAGAGGGAGATAGTAGTTGGTAATCGTATTTTCTATAAACTCGTCGTGTAGCTGCTGTAGCTTTTTGTCGTCGTTCCAATATTTGGTGAATAGCGCTATCGCCTTATCGGGTTCAGCAAAATACGTTTTTGCCAGCCAATCTATTTTCTGTTTTTTACTCAGTTTAGAGAATCCTTCTACGGCTCGTTTAGTCATAATACATTACACATTGCAGTCCGAATCCCCTTGAGGGCTTCCGGCAAAATAGGTCGTGAGCAAAGATACTAAAGAAATTCGGGTAAGAAAGGTGTCAATGTTGGTCACAAGGGGTGAAATGATCTGAAATATCACAGTTTAAATGAAAAAATTTATTTTTTTTGCTAAAAAAGCAGTATAATTGGCAGGCTTTTATCGATTGGCGATAGCACGGACTGATATAGCTGATCGCTGGAAGTTTTTACAAAACATAACTGATTTAATTTAAGGATGAAAAAGGCGTTTGTCACCTCTTTGTTATTTGTGTGCTTTGGTCTTTGCTACGGTACATCTGTCACTGTTAATTCGAGTGATTTAGGCAGTGAAGAAAAACAATTAAGCGATTCTTTGGGCGTTGTGAAATACAAAGATAGCTGGTATCAGGTGGGAGATACTATTTTCGGATATAAAAAGTATGTGTACTTGGTGGTAGGCGATGCAGACAGTCCGTTGTTTTTAGGAGCGCCTCACGACGGTGTAGCTGTAGGAAATCCACCTATACCCGAAACCGGAAAGACAGGGCGAGATATTGCCACACATCCACTTGTCAATGCTATTGCAACTCTCTTTGAAAAAGACACTGATAAAAAACCTTGGATTATAGTCAACACCATTCACCGCAAGCGCGTGGATCCCAATACCTACCCAAATAAGGTTGATGGCCGCTATACAGATGCCGATGCAAAGGCAACCTATATGAGCTATCACGAACTCTTGAGTTTAGGTCGTTCAGTGATGGCGGAAAGACAGAAAGGCGGAAAAGGTGCATTATTTTTAGATGTACACGGGCATGCTCACAAGTATAGCGATGGTCTCGAACAGGAGTATGAGTCGGTAGTAACGGGGAAAACGAAGCTGAGTCGGTTTATTTGTCAAACAGAAATAGGCTATGCTTTGCCTAATCACGCCTTGGAGCAACCGGATGCTTATCTCGACAAATTGGCCGATTCTTCCAGTATAGCATCTCTGGCAGACCGACATCCAGATGTACCTTTTTCTCAGCTCATAAGAGGACCGAAAAGTTTTGGAGGTCTTTTGGCAGCCGAAAATGTAACGGCAGTACCGAGTGTTGAAATCCCTATTTTAGATCGCAATAAACGACTTTTCGGCCTGTCTAAGGGCAAAGCGAAACGCAGACCTTATTTTAACGGGGGGTATGTGACTCGAAAATACGGAAATGCACGTATCGGATCGACAACGGGCTTTGACGATAATATCATCGCAATACAGATAGAAACACCAGGGATTAACGTTCGCAACAATGCTAATATTCGCTTGCGTTCTAGCCATCAGTTTAAACGTGCTATTATCGAGTATTTAAACAGCTGGATGGGATACGATTTCCCCAATAGTCGCTATCCGTACTGATTTATAGCTTCTGTAGGTGGTAAAAAAGCACGGTGTTTTGAGAGCCTAGCAAACCGTGTTTTGTAGGTAGGGATGTCTTTTTTGTAAAAAGGCAATCTGAAAAATTTTAATTTATGTCTATGAAAAAACATTTTTTCTTTTTTCTTTTATTGATGGGATTTACAGGAGTACTCAGTGCGCAAAAGCAGATCACACTTGAAGAAATATGGGGGGGAACTTTTAGTACCCGAGGTATGGATGTACTGCACTCTATGAAGAATGGAAAACAGTATTCCATTCTCAATTTTGACGAGGAGCAGCGTGTAGTATCGGTAGATAAATACGATTACAGTACTCTCAAAAAGGTGGAAACCATAGTGTCCACCCGCGAGCTCAAAGAGATTTCTTATTTTACTTCCTATACCTTTAGTCAAGACGAGAGCAAGCTGTTGTTGGCTACGGATATGGAATCGGTTTATCGCCGATCGAAACTCGGAATTTATTATGTTTATAACCTAGCGGATCGCAAAACAGTGAAGTTGTCCGATAACAAAGTGCAAGAGCCTACTTTTTCACCCGATGGTACAAAAGTGGCTTTTGTGTTTAATAACAATATCTATATTAAAGATCTGCAAACTGGAGAGACCATACAACTCACTACAGATGGCAAAAAGAATAGCATAATCAATGGGGTTACTGATTGGGTATATGAAGAAGAGTTTGCCTTTGTAAGGGCATTTGAGTGGAATGCCGACGGTACTCATTTGGCGTATATAAAGTTTGACGAAAGTGAGGTGCCCGAGTTTTCCATGGATATTTACGGAAAGGAACTCTACCCTTCACAGCAGCTGTTTAAATACCCTAAAGCGGGAGAGAAGAATGCAGAGGTTGAGCTTTATGTCTACGATATAAACAGTGGTTCTACCAAAAAAGTCGATCTGGGGGAGGCGTACTACATTCCCAGAATACAGTGGACTAGCGATGCCGATCTGCTGAGTGTGCAGGTGTTAAACAGGCATCAAAATACCTTAGACCTTGTGCTTTACAGCATCAGTGAAAATAAAACCAGAGTTGCCCTTCACGAAACCGATGAGGCCTATATCGATATTACCGACAATCTTACTTTTTTGAAAGACAACAGCTTTATCTGGACTAGCGAACAAGACGGTTACAATCATATCTACCACTATAATATCGACGGAAAACTGATCGGCCAACTCACCAAAGGTCCTTGGGAGGTAACCCAGTATTATGGATACGATCAGAAGCGCAAACGCATATTCTATCAATCAGTTGAAAACGGTTCTATAAATAGAGATGTATATTCGGTAAAACTCAATGGCAAGGGAAAACTGCGACTCTCTTCTCAAGAGGGAACTAACAGTGCGACCTTTAGTGCCGATTTTAGTTATTTTATCAATGCTCATTCCAGCATTAGTTCACCCCCTCGCTATACCCTTAACGACGCGACGAGTGGTAAGGTGCTGAGAGAGATTGTAAACAATGAGGAGCTGCTGAAGAAATTGGAGCCATATAAATTGCCGGTCAAAGAATTTTCTACCATACATGTGAATGGCAATGATTTGAATATGTGGATGATTAAGCCTACAGATTTTGATCCTAGTAAAAAATATCCTCTGTTCATGTTTCAGTACAGCGGTCCCGGTTCTCAGCAAGTGGCTAACACATGGGGAGTGTCTAACGATTACTGGTATCAAATGTTGGCTCAACAAGGGTATGTCGTCGCCTGTGTTGATGGTAGAGGAACCGGTTTTAAGGGAGCTAAATTCAAAAAGCAAACTTATCAGGAATTGGGGAAATACGAGGTAGAAGATCAGATTTCAGCCGCTAGAGAACTGGGAAAAAGAACTTATATCGATGCTGAGCGCATCGGCATTTGGGGATGGAGTTATGGAGGTTTTATGGCGTCTAATTGCATTCTCAAAGGCAATGACGTCTTTAAGATGGCTATAGCCGTAGCACCAGTAACCAATTGGAGGTTTTACGATACCATCTATACCGAGCGCTATATGAGAACTCCACAGGAAAACCCTTCCGGTTATGACGATAATTCACCGGTAAATCACGCCGATAAACTCAAAGGAGCCTACTTGTTGGTACACGGTACAGCAGACGATAACGTACACGTACAGAATACTATGAGGATGATTGAGGCTTTGGTTCAAGCCAATAAACAGTTTGACTGGGCTATTTACCCGGATAAAAATCACGGAATATACGGAGGAAATACCAGACTGCAATTGTACACCAAAATGACCAATTTTATCAAAGAGAATCTATAGCATATAAATATTATTACATGGCAACGACTAGTACAAGTAAACCAGCACACCAGAGGGAATTATTCGGACACCCGGCAGGATTGTATATACTGTTTTTTACCGAAATGTGGGAGCGCTTCAGCTATTATGGAATGCGTGGAATATTGGTGCTCTATATAGCAGCATCGGCCACGGCAGTAGACCCGGGTTTGGGATGGAGTAATAAGGATGCGATTTGGCTGTATGGATGGTATACTATGCTGGTGTATGTGGCCTCAATTCCCGGTGGATGGGTAGCCGATAAATTACTGGGGCAGAAGAAGACTGTAATGCTGGGCGGACTGTTGTTATGTGTCGGGCATGGGGTCTTGGCTGTTCCTCAAGGATGGGCCTTTTTTACCGGACTGATATTGATTATTCTAGGAGTAGGAGGACTAAAACCCAATATCTCAACTATGGTAGGGGGGCTGTATGGAGAAGGAGACATTCGCAGAGATAGCGGATTTACTATTTTTTATATTGGAATAAATATAGGGGCATTCCTCGCCAGTATCAGCGTTGGACTGGTAGCCTATTACTACGGCTGGCATTACGGTTTCGGATTGGCAGGAATAGGGATGTTGATTGGACAGGTGGTGTATATTTGGGGACAAAAATTCCTCAAGGGAGTAGGTGAATTTTCGGGAGGAACACAGGTTTCTGAAGAAGAAAGAGCTGCAGCAAAGAGGCCTCTTACCAAGATAGAAAAAGACAGGGTGGTTGTACTGCTTATTTCGTTCTTGGTTGTAGTGGTGTTCTGGGGTGCCTTTGAACAGGCAGGAGGACTCATGAACCTGTATACCGATGCAAAGGTCAATAGATATATCGGATTGAGTTGGCTGGAAGAAATTCCCGCTGCAGTATTTCAATCTCTCAACGCCGGATATATCATTATTTTCGGAACAGTAATAGGAGGTTTTTGGATTTGGTGGAAGAAAAAAGGGCGAGAGTCTTCATCGCTGTTCAAGATGGCTATAGGTACTATTATTATGGGACTGGGGTATGTTTTTATGATGTTTGCTTCAAATGAAGCCAGTGCCGAAACATTTGGTAAGGCCGCCATGATTTGGATTTTTATGGCTTACCTTTTCCATACCTTGGGAGAACTCTGCCTTTCGCCGGTAGCGCTTTCATTTATTACGAAACTCGCTCCTCTAAAATACGCTTCGATTATGATGGGAGTGTATTTTGCAGCTACCGGTTTCGGAAACAGACTGGCAGGAAAGATTGGAGAATCAGCGCAATTGGAACCCTATAAGGGCGAAGTGATGGCTAGTAAGGAACAGATTATACCTCTGCTCAGCAAAGACTCTATAGAGGTTAAAAAAGGAAAAAATAAGATAGAAACTATATACGACTATCCGATTAATCTCGACAAGAATTTCGATGTTAAAACCGAGGTATACCTCGAAGGCGAAAACGTAGTTTTTAAAGATTATGAAAGCGGGCAACAACTGAACGGAATGTTTAGTTTCCCCGAAGATAAACTGAAGGCTTCGCTTAAAGAACAGGGGGTGGGTGAAGCTAATCCGTATCACGCTATACTCACTTTTGAAAAGGATGGAGATGCTGCTAAGATTGTTGAAAATATGGGTGATGGAAAAAATTACGGACTCACCTTTGTACTCGAAGAAGAGCAGAGTGAACAGGAACACAGTACCTTTATGTGGCTCACAATATTTACAGTATCTTTCGGAATTTTGCTACTCCTCTTCCTTAAAAAACTCAAAAAACTTACCCATGGCGCAGAAGATGCGGAGGGGAAAGTGAAGTAGCTAACATCTTGACAAGAGTTAAGGTTGTACAATATAGGCTCCCTTTTCATAAGTGCTGTGAAAAGGGAGTTTCTTTTTGGTACAGGTCGACCTCCACAATGCTACTAGATATTGAGCGTTGTCGCCATCGGCGATAACCGCTTTTGGACGGTGGTAGAGCAATAGGCGTTCAAGATTGATTTTTGGCGATTGAGATAACAAAAGGTAATCGGCTTGCGGAATGGAGAGGTAAGCTTGGATGTCTGATTGATTGATATAAAGTACAGATTGATTTTTGAACGTATAGCTGCTCAGAAGCTTGCTGCTATCTATTTTGTGTATGCGCTCTTCCCGGATGAAGTCGCCAAGAACTTTTTTTAGAGGAAGGCTGTCTAAAGAACGGTATGCGATTACTGTAGCTCCCGATTGTCGCGTGATGAGTGTTTTTCGGTATTGGTGCCAGATAATGAATTCTTCTTTTTGGGGCGGATAGAGATAGTTGTGCGCTGTAAGTATTATCAATAGGGCAATTGAGCTTCCCAAGACTAGCAAAACACCTCTTGTTTTTCTGACCGAGAGAAGGAGTAAGGAGGCGATGACAAGATAAGAGACTGCCAATTGATTTCCGCTAAAGTAAATGTCTTTGAAAATAAAGTGATCCAGACGACCAGCAAATGAGATAAGCGCATTCATCGCAGAGACGAGAAAGCTGTATATATCGACAAATACCGAAGGCAACAAGCCCGTCGAAGCCAGAATGAGAACGGCAATTCCGGCAGACATGATTAGACCAGTGAGGGGAACGACTATCATATTGATTGGAAGAAATAGGACGGGAAACTGGTGGAAGTAATAGAGACTGAGCGGAAGTACTCCCAGCTGTGCCGTAAAAGATACTCCGGCCAGTTGCCATAAATAGCGAAGTACAGAATTTTTAGGATTCCACAAAGACATCAAGACAGGGTGGAAGTACACTATGGAAAACACGGCTGCATAGCTCATCTGAAATCCGATGTCGAATAGAAATCCCGGTTTTATGAGGAGTAGTGTAAACATAGAGGCAAACAGCGTATTCTTTACATCGGGCGTGCGTCGCAATTGCATAGAGAAGGCGAGAAAACTAAACATAGTGGTAGCTCTGACTACCGAGGGCGTGAGCCCTGCGATAATCGCAAAAAACCAAAGGATAGAAATTGTAATCGGAAATTTTAGGATGCGACTGTGGCGACTGTAGTTCAGAGGAAATAAAGCACTGTGCAACAGTAGCAGTAGTATTCCTACGTGAAGACCGGAAATAGAAAGTATATGTATAACTCCTGCAGCCGAGTAATCGTCGTATAGCGTGTTGGGGATATCTTGTCGCTCTCCTAATAAAAGTGCCTGGGTAAGGGCGAGTACATCGCCTTGTACTCCGTTTTCTCTCAGTAAGCTGATTGTGCTTTTTCGCAGTGTCCCGGCCGAGCTGTATAGGTTGTTCTCACTGCCGGGGAGAGGTCGTAATCCAGAGGAGTCGAGGTAGAGTTGATGATAGATGAGTCGTCGTTGTAAATAACTGCGGTAGTCAAATTGGTGTGGATTTCTGGGAGGATGTATACTGCGTATATTGCCCTTTACAGTGTAAGAACAGCCTGTAATTGCATTTACTAAAGTGTCTTGTAAACTGATGTGACATAAGATTGTTCCTTGGGTTGTTTTTCCATTTACCTCATCAACTCTAGCAGTATAACGCTGGTTGTGCAATGTGGGCTTCAGTCGGTTGATAAGGGTGATAGTCAGGGAGTCGTTGCCCTGTATAAAATGAGAGTAATGGTTTTGGGTGTACTGTGGTTTTTCTACATTCACTCTGTACAATCCAATACAGCAAAGAAGTACAAATGCCAGTACCGTAAATACCTGATTGTCGGTGCGTCCGGAAATGGGAACGGAGTAATGAGAAATTCCCAAGAGGAGCAGTAATACAAAAGCAATGTACAGCGCTATTCCGGGTGGGACAGCATAGTTAAAACCGATGACAATACCCGAGCAAAGCGGCAGCAATAGCCGAAAACTGTTGTAATTCCAAGGAAGCATGATTTAAATGTAATCAAAAACTTCCTTTTTTTAAATAAAAAGATTACAAAATTTTACGAGCCTCGGAGAATGCGTGATCCCAATACCCTTCTTTTAATGAGGATATCAATACCCCTCTCGATGTCGTAGCGTGTATAAAGCGTATGTCCTTGCCCTTGACGTCTACCACCAGACCGACGTGGTTAATACGATTCTTTCTCCCGGTTTTAAAAAAGAGCAGATCTCCTTTTTGCACTTCTTTGAGTTTTATTTTTTTTCCTTGAGTAGCCATGCGATAGGAAACGCGTTGCAGGGGGATATTGTGCTCCAGGAATGAGACGTATATCAATCCTGAACAATCCATTCCCCTTTTGGTTGTTCCTCCGTATTTGTATCGGGTGCCGATATAAGACAAAGCGGTTTCTATAATGGGATTTGCTGCGCTCTTCTCCGATTTTTTCGTTTTTTTATCGTCTTCTATGGGCCAGGCTTCTGTCGCTACAGGGCGTTTGGAAATATCGGTTCCTTCTACAGATACGGTTCTTGGCTGTTCCACTGTTTTTTTGCCCGATTTGCAGGCACACAAACAAATAAACAAGCCACATATGAGGAGATTTCTATTCATGGTTTTTACATCTCTTTACAATGAGCTCTGCCGTTTTTTTACTCGCTCCTTGTCCTCCGAGTTCTTTTTCGAGTTCGTGATAATCCAGGAAAATCTGCTCTCGCTTTTCAGAGGTTAGCAATTTTTCCAGTTCTGTTTTCAACCGTTTTCGGTTCAGGTCGCCCTGAATGAGTTCGGTAACCACTTCCTTGTCCATCACAAGATTTACCAACGATATATATTTTAAGGTGATGATTCGCCTTGCAATTTGATAGGAAATCCAGTTGCCTTTATAACACACGATTTCCGGAACTTTAAACAGGGCGGTTTCTAAGGTAGCTGTACCACTGGTAACCAGAGCAGCAGTTGCTACGCTCAGTAAGTGGTATGTTTTATTCTGGATGAGATTGATGTTGGAATCTTTGAGAAAGGGGGTGTAAAACTCCCTTTCCTGTCCTGGAGCTCCAGCAATGACAAACTGATAATTTGGGAAGTGATGGGGCATTTCGAGCATCACCGACAACATTTTTCGTATTTCCTGTTTTCGGCTGCCTGGCAAAAGGGCTATAATTGGCTTTTTGGGATCGAGCTGGTATTTTTTTCGGAATTCGAGTTCGTCTACTACCGGCAATTGCGCAATAGCGTCGATCAATGGGTGTCCCACAAAATCTACTGGATAGTGGTGTTTTTTTTCGTAAAAGTCCTTTTCAAATGGAAGGATAACATACATGTGGTCGATATCCCTTTTTATTGCCTTAATTCTGTTTTCTTTCCAGGCCCATAACTGAGGAGATATGTAGTAATGTGTGCGGAATCCCTGCTTTCGTGCCCATTTGGCGATACGCATATTAAAGCCAGGGTAGTCTATAAATACAATGACATCCGGGTTGTATTGCGCAATATCCTTTTTGCAGAAATTTATATTGCCTAAAATGGTACGGATATTCATCAACACCTCTGCAAACCCCATAAAAGCGAGATCTTTGTAGTGTTTTACCAGTGTACCGCCCACACTATTCATCAATTCGCCTCCCCAAAACCGAAAATCAGCATTTTTATCTGCCTCTTTTAGGGCTTTCATAAGGTTGGAAGCGTGTAGATCTCCTGAAGCTTCTCCGGCAATGATATAGTATTTCATCGATTCTTGGTTTTTAATTTGCTGCTAGCAGCCAATTTAGTCAGGTCGTAAACTAACCTCCTTCGAACAAGACCTATCAGAATATTTTATACAAAAGCGTGAGCAAAGCTGTGAGTATAGTGGCCAGTAATACTCCTCGAGCGCGGTAATCTCTTTTTAAGCGCAAAAAGCCAAAAAAAGCAATTAGATTGAGCAGTGCACCGAGGGCTAAGAGGCTGCCTAAATACCCTTCTGCAAATGCCGCATTAATCGTGTCTGTAATCCCCATTTCAGAAAACGTGGCTATGTACAGCAATGTTCCAGCTATATTGGCTATAATACCAATTGCAAACCCTATCGCAATCTCTTTTCTAATCATTCAGTTTCCAGGTGTTTAAGGTTTGTATAGCGTGATGAGCTGTGAGGTCGAACTGTACGGGGACTACCGAAATATAGCCGTTGGCCAAGGCCCATTCGTCAGTGTCTTCACCTTGATCGAGATTGACGAATTTTCCGGCCAACCAGTAATACTCCCGTCCTTGCGGATTGGTTCGCTTGTCAAATTCTTCTGCCCAACGGGCGTTGGCCTGACGGCACACCCTGATGCCTTTTAGCTTTTCTTTGCTGAGTTTTGGAAAATTTACATTCAAGACAACTCCTTTTGGTATACCGTTTTGGAGGGCGTTTAGCGTGATGGTACGCACATATTCTTTGACAGCGCTAAAATCGGCGTCCCACGAGAAATCGCAAAGTGAAAAACCAATGGCGGGGATTCCTTCCAGACCGGCTTCTACTGCAGCACTCATAGTGCCGGAATAAATGACGTTTACCGAAGAATTTGATCCGTGGTTTATACCGCTTACACAAATATCAGGACGTTGTTTCATCAGTTCGTTTACAGCTAGTTTTACACAGTCGGCCGGAGTGCCCGAACAACTGTATTCTTCGGAAACCTCATCGTCTATGTTTATTTTATTGCAGAAGAGAGTAGCGTCGATGGTTACAGCATGACCCTTGCCCGATTGAGGGCTGTCTGGAGCCACGACTACCACATCGCCTATTTCTTTCATCACTTCGATTAATGCTCTTATGCCTGGGGCTGCAATTCCGTCGTCGTTGGTAACTAATATTAAAGGCTTTTTCTTCATCTGTGTACAATATACTTAAATTGGTATGCTAAAATAATCAATTATCGGCAGCTGCGTGCAAAACTTGCCTATTGCTTAAAAGCGGTCACAATTCCGGTCGTTTTTAAAATACCAGATGTGTAAGCGTTTAACAAAAAATTAGTATCATTGTATAGTGCTGGCATAGTTTTTTCAGTAATTTAGGGGTTTAAAATCGAAGGCAATTACAACAATGTATAAGGCCTGTCGTTTTGATATTAAGATAGAAAAACAAGCAAAGAATGAGAAGGCTCTCTTGTTGTAGAGAGACGACAATGTGTAAAAAAGGAACAGATGAAAAGAAATTTTGTGTATATACTGGCCGCACTGTTGATCTCGGCGGCATCGTGTAGTTTTACCAATAAAACATTTGACAATCCGGATAAAGACCGATTGTTGATAGAGTTACTTTCACATATAATACAAAAGTGGCACTTTAGTCCATCGGCGATAAATGACGATTTTTCTGAAGAGGTATTCGATGGCTATATCGGACTGCTGGATCCTTCCAAACGTTATTTTCTCCAGTCGGATATAGATGAGTTTTCGGAGTACAAAAAGAAGATAGATGACCAGATTAAAAATGCAGACATTAGCTTTTTCGACTTGGTTCACAATCGTTTTATGCAACGTTTGGTTGAAGGGGAAGAGATCTACAAAGGAATCTTAGACAAGCCTTTTGATTTTACCAAAGACGAGGAAATCAATATGGATTACGACAAGCTCTCATTCCCTAAGTCTGAGGAAGAACGCTTGGAACGATGGAGAAAATACCTCAAGTTCGCTACTTTAGGAGGGTATGCAAGCCGGATGGAAGACGAAAAGGACAAGAAGGAAAAAGATGCATCTTATGTCGTTAAATCGGAAAAAGATATCGAAAAGGAGGCGAGAGAATCTACCTTGAAAACACAAGGGGAGTACTTCGATATAATAGACGACTTGGAGCGAAGAGACTGGTTTGTGATGTATCTCAACGCTATCGTCACAGAATTTGATCCTCATACTTTTTATTTTGCCCCCGACGATAAAGATCGCTTCGACGCCAGTATTTCTGGTAAGTTTGAAGGCATAGGTGCCCGCTTACAACGCAAAAATGACCGGATAAAGATTGTGGAAATTATTTCGGGTGGCCCCGCTTGGAGAGGTAATGAATTGGAAGTAGGCGATGAGATTGTAAGAGTAGCCCAAGCTGAGGAAGAGGCGGTAGATATAATAGGGATGAGACTGGACGATGCTGTTAAACTTATCAAGGGACCTAAGGGCTCGGAAGTGAGACTGACTGTGAAAAAAGTAGACGGGACTACTGAAGTCATATCCATTATAAGAGATGTGGTAGAATTGGAAGAGTCTTATGCCAAGACTTCACTGGTGAAAAAAGACGGGAAAACATACGGAATTATCAATCTTCCCAAATTTTATATCGATTTTGAAGATTACAACAACCGCAATGCCGCTTCTGATGTAGAGAAGGAGATAGAACGACTCAAAAAAGAGGGAATGGAAGGCCTGGTACTCGACCTTAGAGACAATGGAGGTGGCTCACTGAAAACCGTTGTAGATATGGCCGGATTTTTTATTAAAGACGGACCTATTGTACAGGTAAAGTCTTCCGGGCAACAGCGAGAAGTACTTTCAGATACCGATAGCAGGGTACAATGGGATGGTCCTTTGGTTGTTTTGGTCAACGAACTTTCGGCTTCTGCTTCTGAAATACTCGCAGCTGCTATGCAGGATTATAAGAGAGCTGTGATTGTTGGAAGTAAGCAAACTTATGGAAAGGGTACAGTACAAAACGTAGTAAACCTAAACCAGTTCCTCGGGAATAAAAACGATTATGGCGATATAGGTGCCCTTAAACTTACCACTCAGAAATTTTATAGAATTAACGGAGGCTCGACTCAACTCGAAGGAGTGAAGAGCGATATTGTAATACCAGATCGTTACAGCTATATAGATATCGGAGAGAAAGACCAGATCAATCCACTCCCTTGGGACAAAATAGCCGAGGCAAATTACCGCCCTTTGGACGACTATGTGAATTACGATTACGCCATCTCCAAAAGCAAGGAACGAATGGCTAAAAGTAAACATATTAGCCTTCTTGAAGAAAATGCGAAGTGGATAAAAGAAAAGCAGGAGGAAAACAAGTTTTCATTGAACTATGAAGTGTATAACAGGAATGTAGAGAAGGATATGGAAATCGCTAAGAAATTTGATGAACTGTCGGAGTACAAAACCAATCTGACCTTTGAGTCGCTTCCTTATGAGGATGCTTTAATCGCCAAGGATACCGTATTGAAAGAAAGACGAGAGCGATGGCATAAAAACCTGGCTAAAGATCTCTATGTAGAGGAAGCACTCAATGTGTTGTCGGACCTGAGCAGCACAACCGGAAAGCGGTTGGTACAGATACGGAAATAGATGACATGGCCTGTTCTGCCTAGAGCACTATTATAAGAAGCTTACCATTTTGATTATTAGCGAAAGGATTCGAGCTATACAGATATCGCGTTCGTCTCATATCTCTTTCAAATCTTCCCACTCGTTAATTTGATTGGCGTCGAGTTTTATAAAGACAAACAAGAGCAAGGTAAAGGCCCATAACCCGGATCCTCCGTAGCTGAAAAAGGGTAGAGGGATTCCTACAGTTGGCAGTAATCCGATAACCATACCTATATTAATGGTGAAGTGTGAAAACAGTATGGCGGCTACTCCGTAACCGTATATACGGCTGAATTTGGATTTCTGGCGCTCTGCTAGGAATAATATGCGCAGCAGTAGAAAGCAAAACAGTAATATCACCACTGTGCTTCCTACAAAGCCCCATTCTTCACCCACGGTACTGAAGATGTAGTCGGTGTGTTGTTCGGGTACAAAACCACCTTTTGTGCGTGTACCTTCGAGGAAGCCCTTGCCGTAAAATCCACCCGAAGAAATAGCGGATTCCGACTGATAGGTGTTATATCCTATAGATCTGCGTATTTCCCTGAGTTTTTCAGGATCGTGCTCCAACTGAAGCCATAGGTTGATACGGTCGCGGTGGTGCTGCTTGAAGATGTGGTCGAAAGTGAAACGAACACTCGAGGTTACGAGTATTGTAATGATCATCAGGGTGAGAAAGGGAAGTACGGAAACCATTTTTTTCTTTCTCTTCCGCCATAAATAATACAGGCACAGAAGTACAAATACTGTGATGCATACTCCTATAGCTCCAAATATCAGGGTGGTGATAAATAGGGTGAGTATTCCCAAGCCGCAAAGCAGGTATTCCGAAGGTAGACCTTCGCGATACAATACCAAGAAGAAAGAGGTGAAAACCATAGCACTTCCCGGGTCGGGTTGCAGTAGGATGAATACAATAGGAGTGCCGATAATAAGAAAGGCTTTCAGTTGGTCCCTGAAATATTTGACATTGATCTGTGAGTCGCTGAGGTAGCCTGCTAATGCGAGTGCCGTGGCCGTTTTGGCAAACTCTGCAGGCTGTATACTCATAAAGCCGAAATTGTACCAAGCTGTTTGTCCCGCAATGTTCTTTCCAAAAATAAATACCCCGGCGAGAGAAGCTAAGGAGATAAAATAAATGATGCCCGAAAACCGCTGGTAAAACTTGGCGTCTATGGCTAGAATGAGTGCAATGAAAATAGTGCTCAACCCGATAAAAGTAAGTTGTTTTCCGTAATACTGTGAAAAATCAAATACAGAAGCGCCTGCCCTTTCGGTAATGCTGCTGGAGTAGATGTTGACCCATCCGGCAAAGACGAGGAGTGCATATAACAGCACAGTAAGCCAGTCTATATTTTTGATCACCGAATTATTCATTGATAGCAAAGGATTTTCCACTCAGGGGTTTTGCGTATTCATTTTCTAGGCTAGACTCTAACATGCGTTTTTCCAGATCTTTTCGTGTCACTTCGCCTTTGAGATATTTTTCGATCATAATGGAAGCGATGGGGCCGGCATATCTGGAACCCCAATAACCGTTTTCTACGAAAACCGCAATGGCTATTTTAGGATCTTCTACGGGAGCAAAGGCCACAAAAATAGAGTGGTCGGTAAGCTGAGCTCGCTTTCCATCAATACGTACAAAGTTTTCGGCAGTTCCTGTCTTTCCCGCGATGTTCACATCCGGAATTTGAAACCATCTCCCCGTTCCGGAGGTGTATACTTGAGCCATTCCGTCTATCACCGGTTTAAAATTTTCCGAATCTATAGTAGTGTTTTTCCTCGTGGTAAATTTGGGATTCTCAATAGGCTTGTTCTCTACACTTTTAAGTATGTGAGGGGTGTAATAATAGCCTCTATTGGCTATTGCGGCGGTGATATTAGCCAGTTGTATAGGGGTGGTGAGTATCTCTCCCTGTCCTATGGCATTCGACACATTGGTAGTAGAATACCAACGGCCTTTGCCGTACATTTGATTATATCGTTCTTTATCCGGTATCCTTCCCGCTTTTCCTATGGGAAGATCGTAGCCGAGATAGTCGCCCAATCCGAAACTTCGCATATGTTTTTCCCAAGCATCCATACCTTCTGCAGAGGTTGGGTATTTATCGATAATACGCCGGTATATATTGGCAAAATAACCATTGCAAGACAGGGCAACTCCCGTTTTTAGATCCCGCGATCCACCGCCGCAGTGACAACCCATAAGTCTTCTTCCATTGTAGTAATACCCGTTTTGGCACATAATTCGGGTATGTGGAGTTACAACATCTTCTTGTAGTGCGACGAGGGCATTGAGCGCTTTAAAGGGAGAGCCCGGAGGATACATTGCCAGGAGACTTCTGTCGTATAAAGGTTTGGCGATAGAGTCGTAGTAAAGCTTTGTGTAATTTTTGGAGCGTTCTCTACCTACCAATAGAGCTGGATCGTAATAAGGGGCGGTGACCAAGGCGAGTATCTCTCCTGTCTTGGGATCCAGTGCTACAATGCCTCCGCGTTTGTGAACCATAAGCTCTTCTCCGTACGCCTGAAGGTCGATGTCTATAGTGAGTGCAATATCCTTTCCTTGTACGGGGAGAGTATCGTATAAACCGTCTTTGTAGGGGCCTATTTCGCGATTAAAGCGGTCCTTCTGGATAAATTTAACCCCTTTCTTGCCTTTTAAGGTATCTTCGTAGTACTCTTCTACTCCCTGCTTTCCTATCAGTTCGCCCGACATATACTCGGGATTGTGCCTCAAATCGTATTCACTTACTTCTCTGATATAACCAAAAATATTGGCAGCATGACTAGTTTGATAATGTCTAAGGGAACGCTTTTGTATATAGAAGCCTTCGTACTTTCGCATTTTTTCCTGTAAGGCCGCGTATTCTGTCTTGGTGAGTTGAGGTAGAAATACTGAGGGTAAACGCGGAGAATAGGTATAGGCTTTCTGATATTTTTTGACAAAATCGTCTTTGCTGATATCCAGCATAGAGCAGAATTCTACGGTGTCGAGAGGCTTTACCTCTCGAGGAATTATCATAACGTCGTAGGAGGGCTGATTGGCCACCAGTAGTTTGCCGTTGCGATCGTAGATATACCCGCGTTCAGGGTAGTCGTAAACCTGCTTTATGGCTGTGTCGTTTAACGGACTGTCTCTGTTTCCCGAAATGAGTTGGAGATAGGCAAGCCTACCCGTATAAATCAGGGCCACTAGAATGATAATGGATGCCAGTAACAGTTTTCTCATTGGTTTTTAACACTAAATAACGGAATTAACAGTAGGCATAAAAGGAGGGTAAACACTCCCGATAACAATGTCTTTTCCAAAATGAGCAACAGATGTGTAAAGCTAAAAATCTCCAGTGAAAAAAGAATGAGATGATGTGTTAAAACTACAATGCCTATATATACAGCTCTTTGTCCGAGATCGGTATTTCTTATTTTTAAGGTTTGGTATTCGTAGGCGCTTCCAAAAGAAAACCGCAGTACTACGGGTCGTATATAGGCTATACAGAGCGAAGCTGCAGCGTGAATACCACCGCTATCACTGAAGATGTCGACGCTCAAACCTATCAAAAATGAAAGTAGAAGAAAGACTGCGCGGTTTTCGTCTTTTAAAGGATATAGCAAAATAAAGAGTATGTAGATATACGGACTGATGAATCCCAAAAACGAAATGTGATTGCAAATGAGAACCTGTACTAAAACAAGTACAATAAATCTAATGCTATTTGAGAAAACACTATTGTTCATTGACCGATTGTTCCAGTTCGAGAATTTCTTCCTTATTTGTATTTTCTATGACGTATACGTGTCCGAGATTTGTCATATCGTTAAACATCGCCACGTTTATAATATAATAATTTTCGGAGATATCGAGGTGATAACTCTCGATTACCCCTATGGGAACCCCTTTTGGGAATATGGTCGACATGCCTCCGGTAACTACAGTATCCCCTTCCTTTACCGGTGCAATGCGGGATATATCTACTAATTGCAATCTCTTTTCCGATTGCCCATCCCATTGCAGTGTTCCGAAGTGATTGGTGCTTTTTAGCTGAGCATTGATACGAGTCAATGTGTTTAGTACCGATTGTACGGTGGCGTAATGAGCTGAAGTGTTGTCTATAATCCCCACTATACCATTTGAGGTTATGACCCCCATATCCTGAGTAATTCCATCCTGTTCTCCTCGGTCTATGGTAATGTAGTTTTTTGGTGACTTATAACTGTTCTTAATTACAGAGGCCGTTCTCACCACATATTCCGAATTGCCCTGTAACAAAAGGGAATCGGGAGGGATGGTGTCTGACTGAGATGTTTGATTGCTAAAGAGTAAGGTGCGCAGCTTTCTGTTTTCTTCCAGTAGTTGAATGTTGTACGTCTTCAATCCGAAATAATCTGAAACACTGCTCGCAGCCTTATAAATTCCTCCGCTTACCCAGTTTGCCGAATTTATAAACTTGCTAGAGTGATAATTGTGCGATTGAATAGTTAACACGAGGGAAAATGACAGCAAAACAAAAAAAAGAAAGAAAAATCTGTTCTTTAGAAAAAAATTGATGATATTTTGCATGGCATCTTACCTTACCTATCTTACCAGTATACTTTTAAATCTTGAAATGTTTTTCAGGGCAATTCCGGTTCCTCTTACTACTGCTCTAAGCGGATCTTCAGCTATGTACACGGGCAGGTCGGTTTTTTGAGATAACCTTTTGTCAAGCCCTCTTAGCATAGAGCCTCCACCGGCGAGATAAATCCCGGTATTGTATATATCGGCTGCGAGTTCGGGAGGGGTTTGTGACAGGGTTTCCATCACAGCATCCTCTATTCGAAGAATGGATTTGTCGAGCGCTTTGGCAATTTCTCGATACGATACATGTACCTGCTTGGGCTTTCCTGTGAGGAGATC
Organism: Sinomicrobium sp.; assembly: GCA_029266035.1. Classification (GTDB taxonomy): domain Bacteria; phylum Bacteroidota; class Bacteroidia; order Flavobacteriales; family Flavobacteriaceae; genus Sinomicrobium. The sequence continues at coordinate 163,003 of JAJUFH010000002.1, read as the reverse complement.
CCGTCCTTGAACGCTCATTTCTTCAGGTGGTGTTTCTAGATCCTCGGTAGCTGATCCGATCTGTATCTTGATATTTTCGGCAGTAGATTCCCCCACATACAGGTTGTGTTGGGTGCGCATATAGTATACGATGTCGTTGGTGAATACATCCCCCGCGATTTTTACCGATTTGTCACATACAATTCCACCCAATGCGATAACGGCTATTTCTGTAGTACCACCTCCAATGTCTACAATCATATTCCCTTTGGGTTCCATGATGTCTATCCCGATTCCTATGGCTGCGGCCATAGGCTCATGGATAAGATATACTTCCTTGCCGTTTACTCTTTCAGCCGATTCTTTTACCGCCCTCATTTCCACCTCGGTTATTCCCGAAGGGATGCAGATCACCATACGGAGTCCGGGCTGAAACAGTTTTCGCTTTAATGCCGGGATATTTTTGATAAACATGTTTATCATTTTCTCTGAGGCGTCAAAGTCGGCGATAACCCCGTCTTTCAAAGGGCGTATGGTCTTAATATTTTCATGGGTTTTTCCCTGCATCAGGTTGGCTTGCTGTCCTACGGCTATAATCTTTCCGGAAATGCGATCCCGGGCCACTATGGAAGGGCTGTCTACAACAACTTTGTCGTTGTGGATGATTAGCGTATTGGCCGTGCCGAGGTCCATCGCAATTTCCTCTGTTAAAAAGTCAAAAAATCCCATGTATGCGTAAAATTATTCAGTTTGTTCGTTTGTCTAAAGTATATCCTTCCGACTTTACCCCAAATGTAACAATACTTTACTGTATTTTATATGCTGTAATTCAATAAAATATGCCTTTTGAACCATTTTTGCCCGGAGGTTCTCCGGGCAATATCAAGGTTTATAACGAAAAACAGGTGTAATTAGTGTTTAAAATGCCGAGTTCCTGTAAAAACCATGGCCATATTGTGCTCGTTACAATAATCTATACTCAGTTGGTCTTTTATAGAACCTCCGGGTTGAATTACCGATCTTATCCCTGCCTTGTCTGCGATTTCCACACAGTCGGGGAAGGGGAAAAAAGCGTCGCTGGCCATAACCGCTCCTTCGAGTTCGAAATTGAAAGAACGCGCTTTCTCAATGGCCTGTCTCAGGGCGTCTACCCGACTGGTCTGTCCTGTACCACTGGCGCAGAGCTGAAGACCCTTTGCCAGAACTATGGTATTCGACTTGGTGTGTTTGCATATTTTTGAAGCAAAGAGCAAATCTTTTAACTCCTCACCCGAAGGTTTATTGTCGGTGCGATAGCTTATATCTTCTGCCGTGTCGGTCTTTTCGTTTTTTTCTTGAACGAGGAACCCGTTCAGGCAAGTTCTGACTTGGGTTTTGGGAAGGTTTACCTCCTTTTGTTCCAATAAGATACGATTTTTTTTCTGCCTCAGTATTTCCAGAGCTTCTTCGGAGTAGGCGGGGGCGATTACCACCTCACAGAAGAGAGAATTTATTTCTTCGGCCGTATCTTTGTCTATAGCTCTGTTGGCGATGAGTATACCTCCAAAAGCCGATACGGGATCTCCGGCTAACGCATCTTTATAGGCTTGGACGAGTGTGGGGCGAGTTGCTACTCCACAGGCGTTGTTGTGTTTTAGAATGGCAAAAGTGGGGTCGTCGTTTTTAAATTCTCCCATCAGATTTACCGCGGCATCTACATCCAATAGATTGTTGTAAGACAATTCCTTACCGTGAAGTTTGTTGAACATGCCTTCGAGATCTCCATAAAAGTATCCTTTCTGATGAGGGTTTTCTCCGTATCGGAGTTCTTGTCCTCGGGTTTCGCTTACCTTGAAAGCCGTTTCTTCTTCGTTAAAATAGTTGAAGATAGCGGTGTCGTAATGAGAAGATACGTTAAAGGCCTTGGCCGCAAATCGCTTGCGATCTTCAAGGGTAATGCTTCCGTCTTGGGCTGTAATGAGCTGCAGGAACTCGTCGTAGTCTTCTACAGAGGATACGCAGAGTACATCTTTGAAATTTTTTGCTGCTGCCCTGATCAGAGAAATGCCTCCTATGTCTATTTTTTCTACGATATCTTGTTCTGAGGCACCACTGGCTACGGTTTTTTCAAAGGGATAGAGGTCTACGATAACAATGTCAATCTGTGGGATTTCGTAAGCTTCGAGTTCGCTTTGATCTCCTTGGTGTTCCCTGCGGTTTAGGATACCTCCAAATACTTTTGGGTGCAAGGTTTTTACTCTCCCTCCGAGTATAGACGGATATCCGGTTACTTCTTCTACAGGAATGACGTCTATACCCAAATCGCGGATGAATTTTTCAGTTCCTCCGGTAGAGTACAGAGTTACCCCGAGATTACTCAGTTGTCGAATAATAGGCTCCAGCCCTTCTTTGCTGAAAACAGAAATTAAAGCAGACGTAGCTTTTTTAGTGGTACTCATATTTATAGTGTTGTTAACGCTTTATGAAAACAGTAAATCCGAATGTTTGAGATTTTACAATACCTGTACTACCCTTACTCATTCAGGTAGGAGAGTGTAAAATCCCATAAATTTGGCATATCGCCAAGTTTTAAATACAACGGGCTTATTTTGATTGCAAAAGTAGTTGTTTTGTAGCAATCATTTGATCGTCACAGGGAAAAATGTTGAAAAAGGAACGGGGAGCAGTGAATTTACTTTTTAGTACTGAGCGATATCGGTTGTTTTTTTGCAGTAGCCCTGTTAGTGATCTTTTGAAACTATACTGGTGCCATTGGCCATATCGGCCATAGCGGCGTCTGCTGCTACTTGTAAGGTTCCTTCGGTGAGGGCATTGGAGACAAAAGGAAGTACCAAACCTGCAACAGATACGGCTCCCATTCCACTATGGGCAATAACATTTCTTTGAATTTGACCTTTGTTGTTGTTGGCATTCGCCTGATACGTAGCTGTCCTGTTGTTTCTTTCTTGAAGGTTTTGGCCTTCTTTGAGAGTATTGCTGGCGTTGCGATAGTTGCTTTCCCGGTTCATTCCGGTGCCATTACCATTTTTGTTGGTAAATATGTTTCGCACTTCATGTCCGTATTTTCCACTTCGAGCATCTTGAAATATTTTTGCAGCCAAGGGGTTGTTGGCTTTAGAAAAGCCTTTTTCCTGTCCTATTTTGATGGCTTTGTCTATTTCTGCAATGCGGGCATTGATGGCAGCTGTCATTCTTTCTGATGCCCCTATCTTGGATAGGTCTGCACGTCTTTTTGCGAGGTTGTCGCGAACTTTGTTCAGACGGTCGAATGCAGATTTCAGGTTCCAACTACCTGCCATATCATCATCGTCCATAGGAGTGAATTCGGCCAGTGGTTCTTTGATGGGTTTTGGGAGAGGCAGATCGGGGACTAGAATATCCAAAATACCGGGACTTCCTCCGGTCATTCCATCGTAATATGGGTTGGCGTTGTCGTCGTATCCTTCTCGGATAATCAAATCTTGTATATCTATTGCCGGCTGGAATACCATTATGGAAAATCCGGTTCCCCAAAGCATTGATTTTCCCACTCCGAGAAGTCCGGAAGTCCCTCCGGTAAATCCGGTGGTCATCCCTCCGATAAAGGAGATTACTCCATTGAGCGCGATCTCACTTTTATTTCGAGAACCTATTTCTTGAGCTGCAGCTGCAGCGGCAGAGGCGCTGATAAAAGGCAGCAAAAACCCTCCTTCTTTACAAGAAATCATAGATTGTTTGGTCACTGCAGCATGCCCGTCGAAAGTGACAGTGGGATGAGGATTGAGCCAGGACGATTCCTGGTAGCTGATCATTTCGCTACAGGTGGGTTTGGGTTTGAACATTTGGAAAAGCCCGAAGGCCAAGCATCCTAAAGCGATGGCTCCTCCAATAATCCACCCGGCAACGGGAACGGTAGCAACAGCGGCGGCAACTCCCAATCCAGCCATAAGCCCTGCTCCGAATGCAATGGTGCCCACTCCGCTGCTCCAGCCTGTTTTGCAGGAAAACTGTCCCTCCAGTTTTTTGTCGACTTCAGTGAGCAAAGGTTGGCTCTTGGACTTAAAGATTACAGCAAGTTGCCCTCTGGCATCTGGATTGGTCAGCAACTTTCCGTAATTGGAAGCTGAGTTAAAGGTGCATACAGCATATACTTTTTCGGGTAGATAACTACTCATGATAAAACGGGATTTTCTGTTCCTGTTCCGAGCCGGAAAAACAGAAGTCTGTAATCGGCAATCGGTGATACCAAAGGTAGCCGGTGGATGTTATCTCAAGTTTAGGACTGTGATAAGGAATTGTTGTGCAAAAGTTAAGAAGTTGATCTAACTTATACTTCCCTGTATTCGGGATTTTTGTACTCTACGTATTTAACTCCCTGCCAGTTGTGTGTCCAGATGGAAAATGGCACCTCACTTTCTGTAAATTGTAATGTTTTATTGCAGTACAAGCAAAATTCGTCAAATTGTTGTTTACCTTCCTTATTCATGGCTGAGGTAAGGTTAATTTTCCGGTCTCTAAAGAAAAGTTCGGCCTGTATATCTCCTTTTTTGTTGGAGTGGTGAAGGGTGCGGATAGCTTTAAAATCACTGAGCAAACCGCTGAATTCGTCTTTGCCGTCGTAAATGATCTTTATTGCGTTTTTGCTGATGAGCAGCTTGACACTTTCTTTTTTGTATTTTTTTTGGATAAAATATATGCCTGTAAAGAAGAGTGTTAATACCAGTAATATACTGTAGTGTATGGGGAGTATACCCAACATGTCTCCGAGGATGATTTTTATACCGACGAAAGAGATGAAAACCAAAATTCCCCACCATATATACCACTTTCCTACTTGTATTGTCATAATCTCACCTAAGGCAAAATCTCTGACTCCTTTCCACTTTTCTTTTGCATCCATTTTTAACTGCTCGTCCATTTCAATCTACAATTTACGTATTTTAAATTCGCAAAAGTTTTCAGCATTGTCTTTTATGGATTCGTTCCATATCAACCTGGCTTCGTCTATGAGTCGGGTTTCAGGGTTTACCTCGTAGGTTTGTCTGAATTCCAGTTTGTATTCTGTGAAATTGTAGTGAATTTGAGGTTTGTAATAGCGGTCGTGTTTTTCAGTGATGTCTTTGATCAGTTCTTCACTGAGTTGAGCGGAGCCGACCTTTCTCAATTTTAAAACCTCGCTGTCGGCTTTTAACACATCACAGCGAAATTCCATAGGGACGATAAGGTCGGGCAGAAGGATGGATCGGTACAAAAATTCGTTTTGTTGTATCGAGGTATTGTCGTCCGATACGAGTTGCCAATCGAATAGGGCGGAATAAAACAGTTCTCGTCGCAATTCTTCTTCCGAATCGTGGGAAAGGGAGAATTGACGGTCCCCAGATTTGATAATCTGCTCTAAGGCTTGTTCGTTGTTTTCTTCCATATTGCTGATGAACTCGGTGCGAAATGCATTGGAGTTTTTAAAAGCTCTCCATTTTTCTGCCTGTTCTTCCTTGTTTAATACCTCTGCTACGGTGCCGTCTTCTCCGTATCTCAAGTATAGGTCGTGTCGGATGAGCTCTGTTTGTGTGATAAAGTCGAATACCTTGTTCAACACCGGAGGATCCATGCTGTAATAGTGATCCTCCAACTTTACCCTGGCAGTCTTGTCGAGTGGGTTTAACTCTACTGAGAACTGGAATTTTTGGGTAGAATTTCCGGTGAGCATGCCGTCTATTTTAGTGGTGTTTAATTGCTCACATCTATATTTTGCAAAAATAATATTTTGCGTCTGTAGGGATTCTTCGGCTTCTCGCTTCTCCCTCGTCTCTGGATATTCTTTGTCTCCTGCGTAAAAACTGTACTTGTCCGACATGCTGTTTTGAATTAATTGATGTCTACTTCCGCTCCTTTGATAATGACATTGCCGCCATTGGGTTGAATGGTGACATCGCCGGTTGGGCTTATAGTGACTGCCTCACCGTCTATTTTTGTTATGGTTTCTCCGGTAATGGTGTTGTCTTTACCTGTTAGAGTGAAAGTGTCTTTACCTTTTACATCTATCGATTTGCTTTCGAGAGTGATGTTCTCTTCGGTGATATCAATCACGGTACTTCCTACCTTGAATTTTATATTGGTATCTCCTTCTACTAAGATATTTCCACCGCTGTCCATCGAGATCAAGGCATTGCTTTCGCCTACGGTTATAGAGACGGAGGAGTTTGCATTTAGGGCGAAGTTTCCTGCGCCATCAAAGAAAGAAGAGGCTCCTCCTTGGTCGGAAATAAGCACAGAGCCACTGTTGTCGTCCATTACAACCTTACTACCGCTCCTGCTTTGTATGGCTTTTAGGTTGTTGTTGGGGTCGGCATAACCACTGTTGGCACTTCCGTGTTGGACACATCCGGTAACATAGGGCATTTCGGCATTTCCGCTCTGGAAGTCTACCATAACAGTTTCGCCTATTTCAGGAATAAAGTGGAAACCTTTGCCCGAACCTCCGTTGGGAGAAGAGAGAGGAATCCAATCGGTGGTTTGTCCGTTGGTCTTTTGCCATGCCATTTGTACCTTTATACGACCGAGTCCGCGAGGATCGTTGTTGTCGATAACAGTAGCGGGTTGACTTTCGCATTTTGGATAATTGCCCGGACTGGAATAGGGTGATATGTTTACTACGGCGGGAACAGCTTTGAAGGTGTTTTCGTAATCGCCGGTATCTGTACAGCGATGGGTAGTGGCAATAACTTTGTAACTACCTGCCGGATTGCCGTTCTCGTCGGTGATTCTTATTGGAGTGCCGGGGCGGAGTGCCGGGTTTTCACTTCTGCCGTATACAAAAATCATGTTGGCAACCTTATTCTCAAAATTGAGTTGGGCATAGTGGTCTATATCCGACTGCCCATTACCTTCGTTGACCAAGAGATTGTGCTGTACTATGGTCTCTTTGTCAAAAATTCTTGCAGACGACCGGATGAGCTCGCCTGTAACCCCGTTGATGGAATTTTCGAAGGGAAGCGTTGAACTAAAATGTGATGATCCCTCAGAGAGGTCGTTGCCGTGATATTTAAACCGGGTGGGTTGTAATGTCATTTCCAGATCAAACTCGGTGAGGTTGTATCCGTAGTGTAGATCGATATCATCTCCGGCATTTTCCTGTCCGATAACGAGTTGTACACCGTTGTAATAAAACCATTCCCCCTGTCTGGAGCACATGCGCTTTATAAAGTCGTAATCGCTTTCGTTGTACTGTACGATATAAGGATAAACACTGTTTTTGGCAGGATTGGTGCTGATGTTTAGCATATCGCTGCTGTACACCCTGAATGTATTGTGAACGATATGGATAAAGTCTTTTTTGAGAAAGGATAAGGATTCCGGACCGTTGTCCATCAAGATGGTGGGGCTATGTGCTTTAAAGAGCAGTCGCTTACCTGTGTGGTCGTCAGAGTTTCTAGCTTTTACCCGAGTGACTATACCTTTAAAATACCCGGTATGGGTAGAAAACATACCGTCTGTTCCTTTCATAGTGATGAGTATCTTTTCGCCTATGAGTTTTTGATAATTGCCATAGAGCTCGGGATACAGCAGGTAAACTTCGTCTTCCCTGCATTCCAAAGTAAGTTCGTGGTGATCGTCTATGTTTTGATCGAGTTTGAGGTTTAGGAAAGTGTTGAGTCTGAATTCGCCTATTTTTATGGTAAAATCGGTTTGCAGTGCCATAGCTGTTTTTTTGGTGTAATATATAGTTGAAAATGACTAAGACAAATAGTAAAAACAGTCTAAAAGTAGAAAAAAGGTACTGTCGTTCAAAGCGGTAAGAGACAGATAGAGCAAAGAAAACGATTTTTTGATATTGGGGTAAAAGTTCGGTAACACAAAAGGAAAAACCCGTCTGAAATTCACTTTTTTCAGACGGGTTTTTTTACGGGCAGCTCTTTGTGTGCTGCACCTTATGTCTAATTATTGTTCTGCGTATTCAGTGTCCCATTCGGTACCGTCATCTCCTTTTTGTCCATCCATTTTAATGAGGAAGTTTTTAGCGGGGAAATACGGTTTAAGGCGAATGTCCAGGAAAATACGATCTTTTTGATTAGGATCCTGTTCAAACTTGGTGATATCGAAATCTTCGATCAACTTATCTGGTCCGGAAACGCTGTCCAAAAACTTTATTACCTGATTGAGTATCTGTTTGCGAGTCTTGGCATTGAAGTTTTCAAAAGCCCTTCTGTTTAAGAAGTCCATCATCACTTTGGTGACATAGTCAAACACTCGAACTACAGAATAGGTTTGGAGTCCGAGGTTGTCGCCGTTGAACAGTGTTTTTCCAGAAAAGGCCATAACCTTGTTGTACTCGTTGACCATAGGCACGAGTCCGAGGTGTTCGAGATCGGCTATTTCGCTTTTCTTTAGGTCGAATTTTACACCGTCTACTTCGTTGATGCCTCCAAATTTTTTACCCGCAGTGATTTGCGACATCAGGGTGTTGTATATTTTTCCAGCTAAGGCAGTAGAGGGGGCGATAAAAAGGTGATCTTCTTCTCCAATTTCATCGTTTTTTCCTCTGCCTACGAGCCAGTTACAGGTCATAATAACATTAGATCTATAGATGTCTCCTCCGGTGAGGTTGGCCATTTCAAACATTTCGATCACATCGTCTGGTTCGTCTAGATGTTGGAAGTCGGTAACCAGCATCACCTTGTTGTTATGAGCTATTTTTGCCCATTTTTCAACCACTTTGTTCGATCCGAGATATCCTGGAATTACCAACAGAGCATAGTTGTTTCTCAAATCCAGTCTGTCGTAATTGTTTACCAGTTCGTCTTCAATATAGTCGATAAACCTAGTGTTGTCGAGATCTTTGAGTTGATCGAGTTCGGCATTTATGATAGATACGTTTTTTACCTTGCTCTCCTCTGTGTTTTTATAAAACATAGCCAGGGTGCGATAGGCTTCTTCCAGTTCTCTAGTTTCTTTAGTGGCTTCGACCAAGTTTTTTTTGAGGGTCTGTTCAGCGGTTTCGGCCTTTGTCTGGCAATCGTCTACGAGATCTACGAGGTTATCAGAAGACTTAAGGGTGTCTGCCCACAATTTTAACACTCTTTTCAGGTTCTGACGCTCTGTTTTTTTACCGCTTTCGTTTAGGAATATATTTCTTCTAGCCTTTCTTTCCGGGCTCAGGTTTTGCACTCCTTCAATAGCGCTTTCCAGTAGGTCAAAGCCTCCGTATTGGATAAAAGATTCGAGTTGTTGTTCCAGACTGGGCTTCTGACCCTCTCTGAGCTGTTGTTCTGCAGCAGTCGATGATTTCTGATTCTTCATAAGTCGCGCTATTTATCGTTTTCTTCAATCTCCCGTACCAGGGCTTCTATGGTTTCTATGATCGATTTCTTGGCTTCGGGATCTTGGAGTGCCAACTTCAAAACCTTGTTGGTTTTGAGTTGCTTGATCATTTTGCTGTATTGTTCTTTCTTGGTCTGAAGATCGGTGAGGAACTCACTCTGTTCTGTAATACCTTTTACCGAAAAATCGGAGACATTCTTGAATTTGAGCTCCTCCCTTACGGTCATGCCCTGTTCGTCTTCAAAATTTACATTCATTTTAGGATCGAAATGTTCGAATACTTCATCCATATTCTTCAATCCGCTCACCACTTCGGGGCGTACTGGAGTATTGGGAGTGAGTTTTTGAGCGATGAGAGTGCGGTTTTGTGGGATGTCCACAATGCTTTCTTCGCCTTCCGGCTTCACCTCATTTCCCCCTATACCATAACTGTTAGAAAGATTTGCCATAATGTTAATTTTAGCTAAATATAATAAAAATTACGTATTGAGTATGCATTTTCTTGTTTAGAATAGTCCTTTTCGCTTATAGTCAAGTATGATAAGGCTTACGCAATTTGTTTGCTTGTTCCTCACCATAGATACCTTTTTCACGTCTATTTTCTTGCCACGTATCATATTGTACAGGTAGTATATAGATACTGTTTCCCCGTTGTTCAACTGTACACTTGGCAGTGCATCCTTGCAGAAATAACGCGTAAAGTTTTTGAAAGACAATTTGTTTACCGATACACCTACTATCATACCTGCTAGCTTGCTCTCGTCTATTACAGGAATTTCTTCTTCTACTACCGGATCTTCTACAATCTCCTCTTTCTTTTCTGGTTCTGACGGTTTCTCCGGAACCTTATCTATAAATGCATCTACTACATCTCTGTCTCTGGTATCTCGAATAATATCTGCCATATTAATTCGCTCTTTTTTCTTGCGAGATGCCAGTACTGTTATTTTTTTGTGCGTCAGGTATTTGGTGTCGTCGTTTACAATGAGATACACCGTTTTTATGCCCGGAGTCTTGTAGGTGTATGAAGGGTTTTTGTCTATGGCGTCTATCGCATTTCCCTCTCCTTCTCCAAATCGCCATTCCCAACTTTTGGCATGAGGGGTGTAATCGGTGAAATTCACAGGCTCGTCTACATAGGCTACTTCTGGTAAATTGAATCTAGGGAACAAAGTAGAGTCGATCAATTCTTCCTTAGGGAGGATTTTTACAATTTTTGAAACATTACAATTTTTATTGACCCATAGATTTACCACGTATTCACCAGGTTCTTTGTATTGGTGGGCCACTTTGGAACGATTGACACTTGTATTGCCGTCGCCAAAGTTCCACCTCCACTCGTGGGCGTTGTCGGTATAGTCGGAAAAGGTTATAATCTCTCCGGCTTTAAGGGAAGAGGCATCGATGTTGAACGAGGAAACAAGGCAGGGCTCGTTTTTATTTGACTTGTAAGCCAACACAGCCCCTGCTATAAAAAGCAGAACGATAAATGACAATAATACCCTTGCGTCGAAATGTGTTTTTATATGAGAATTCTTATTCATAAATAAAAGTAATTGTACAGCATAAATTTAATAAAAAACAACAAATACAGTCAGAAATACATAAACCATAAGAGCGTTTTCAAGCTTATTCCAAAAATACACTATTCGCGATTTGTGTAAAATAACGGAAAACAAGTATTTCAAAGTAATATAAAAATATTGTATTTTCGTACGAAAATTTTGTGGGGGACAAGCTAATAAAAATAGATGAAACTCTGTAGTGGGCATAGCGTAAAGTTGTGGTTGTTAGTGGTAAAATAACGTATTGTTCACTTGTGCTTAAAGTAAACTTAATGTTTTACCGATTTATTTGTACTCGTTAATAAAAACACGTTCTGAATACTGTGATTGTAAAGAGTAGAGAATACAAGGCTGTAAAAAAGCAAAATGCGAAGTCGGAAAACAATACATGTGAAGACAGTTTATTCTTTGTCGGTATACGGTGTGATAATAATTTTTCAGCTATGAAGTGTGTAAGGTGGATTGCGATAATATCGGTTGCTATCTTTTGCGGGAGTTGTAATGCTAAAAAAGAAGCGGTGTACGCTATTACCGATCCTTATGTGAATGCAGAACTAGGGAAGACTCCCAAGCTCGAAGAAGTGAAGGTAGTTCGCGATTTGGAAGAGGAGTTGAAAGAAGAGAAAAAGGAACCCGAACTCATAACAATAGAGCAGAAGCGCTATTTTGCGCGTAAGCTCGGTGTACCTGTGTCTGAGATTACCAATCAGAAGCTTTATGCCTATATCGTCGAATGGGAAGGAGTTCCCTATCTGTACGGCGGAAATACCAAGAGGGGAATAGATTGCTCTGCTCTTATGAAAAATTTGTATCAGGAGGTTTACGGGGTAGAGTTACCGCGGACGGCCTCCGAAATTTTGCTTCACGACGAGCAGGTAGAGCCTTTTCGGTCTACAGAATATCTGCAAGAAGGAGATTTGGTGTTTTTTCGTTCCGGAAATGAAAAAGTGATGACGCATGTGGGGATATATCTCGGGAATATGAGGTTTTTGTCTGCCACCGAGTCAAAAGGCGTTCAGATTACCAGTTTGAAAGACCCGTATTGGCGCAACAGCTATCGGGTGAGTGGCAGGGTGAAATCGCTGGTGGCTTTGCAGTAGTGATATCAAATTGTCAAAGGATTATCCCTCGTGGAGGTGAATGTTTTACAAGAGATTATTTAGGCTTGCTTTGCCGAAAAAAGACGGTCTTTGTGCTTGGTTGAAAATTACCGATAAGGTATTTGAGGTGATGAAGAAAGTAATGCCATTTGAAATATATAAAATGTAAGTATGATAAGAGTACTGGTGTGTTTACTAATGATGATTGTAGTAGTGTCTTGTAAGACTACACAAAATATTGTTCCCGTTACCGATGAGTATGTGAATATGGAATTCGGAGAGCTGCCAGATTTAGGGAAAGATGAAGATACCGATGACGAATCTTATCTCATTATAGCTCCGATTACCGACGAGGATATAGAGAAGGAATTTGGAGAGACCGAAAGTGTAACTGCGACTACTCCAACTCCAACTCCCATACCCCAAAGGGTTCAGTCTTCTCCGGAAGCGGTGACAAACACAAAATTTTCTACAGTAAATACTGAGTTGCCAGAAATGGATGCAGAACCTTTGAATGCAGCTATAGAGCTGGAAACAGGACAGCTGTTGCTCACCGATAGTGAATCGTCTATTATGTTGGACGAGGTTGAAGTGGTAGGGATACGAAGAGAAGAACAGTTTACACTCGAGTCTCTTTCAGGCTATCACTTGATATATCTGAAGCACAGAGTGCCTCAGTCATCTCCATTGGTCAGAGAGGTGAGAATAAAGGAGTATTCACCTATAACCGTAGAAGATAAAATATACTTTGGTAAGCGATTGAAGGTAAGACCTATCAAAGTCAAGAATGCACGTTTGTACGCTTTTGTGAGAGATAATTTAGGAAAACCTTATCGAAAAAATAGCCGTGATCATCTCACCTTGATGCAAAACCTGTATCGGGAAGTGTATGAAATCAATTTTCCTCGAACTACTTCAAAAGCTGTTCTCAATAATTACACCGAAGATAAAATTCATTATACCAAGGATATGGAAGAAGGAGATTTGCTGTTTTTCCGCTTGAGGCAAAGGGGTAGAGGGCCGTATACGCATATGGGAATTTACCTGCAAAACAACAGATTTCTCACGGTAACCCCTTCGGGTGGTGTAGTGATTACCAATCTCAGAAACAAGGAGTGGAGAACGACCTATATAGGACGGGGCAGGGTTAAAAATATGGTGGTCGATGAATAGTGAAGACAAGATTATAGGTGCATTACAGGAGCTTCCTGTCTTCGATTTGAGGGCAGAATTACTCTTCGATGCTCTGTTGGGACAACGAGTGAAAGACAGAGATGTTACGGTGTTTCCTAAAGGGAATTTTTTTAGGAAATACAACCGCGATGTCATGGAAGTAGCACTCGATATGAACCGTGCAGATATGTGGACCATGATGTTGAGTCGAGATGGGTTTTACGATATACTGCCGGAAGGACTGTCTCACAACTACAGAAACCGAACCAAAAATGAAGATCCGGTAGAGGAGTATAAGAAACGAAAGCGAGAAGAGGCAGAAGCCCGTCACTTTTACAGTCCTCTGGAGAATGAATTTTTTCGTTTTAGACATCAGATTGAAAGGTATGAGGCCGATTTTTTCAGGGAGATTAATGCCTATGGTCTGTCTGATGTGATACGGACTATTCTCGGGGTGTCTGAAAACGTTCCACCTAGGTTGCTTGTACGGATGTTTTTTCTGTTGATGCGGCAGAAAGACTATGTGAGCCGAAACCTCGATGAGGTGTGTAAGGGGCTGGAATTTATCATTGGAGAAAAAGTTAAAATTGTCATTGAAAATATAAAACTCGAACAGGGATTTGATCCGTTTGAAAAACAAGAGGATATGCTTTTGGGGATCAATACAACACTGGAGAGCAAGGAAGAGATATTTTTGAAGAAATATCATTTTGTAATAGGCCCCTTGAACGACTCAAAAGCGCTTGTAGATTATGTGAATCACGGACAAATGGAAAGTTTTCTAGAAGCTTTTTTCTATTTATTTCTGCCCTGTCAGGTTCAGTTTTCATACGAGTTGTTGCTCAACGACCGCGATCAGGTTTTTGAGCTGCAAGAAAATGTTTATCAATCGCGTTTGGGAATATCAACAGTTATTTGATTTATGAGGAAAATTTTAGATTATATCGTTACCGGTGAAACTATGACACTACTTCTCATAGTGCTTGCAGTGTCTTTTATTCTGAGTATGCTCTTTGCTATCAAAGCGCCTAAATTTCGCAAGAAGAAATGGAGGTATTTTTTGTATGTGCTAATCATGGGAGTGTTGGTCATAGGGTATGGGGCAGTGCTGTACAACCTGAAGTCTACTACTTTAACGATTCGTTTTGTTTCTTTTCAGGTATTGATGTTCTTGTTGGGAATAGGGCATATAGTCGTATTTAATAAGATTTTTTCCCGTTTTGAGACCACAAAAATTTTTCAAGAAATTTTTTTGGCATTCATTACAGCGCTATACGCCGGATGTTTTATGATATTGGTGGTGTCGTATTTTGCTGAATTTAGGTTTATCTATTACTTTTCGGGGAGCTTGCTGGTATTCCTGATTCCTACCTTGGTCGTCATCTTATTTGAAACAGCCATTACTATTCCGGCAAAGCTGTTCAAGAGATGGTTTTATCCACTCAACAACAAATACCCCAATCCGCAGATTACAGAAATGCGCAATATGATATTGCTCAATCTGGTTTTTCAGAAAAAACCGAACGACCGACATATGATAAATTTCAAGGTAAAAGCCCCTAGAGCCATGGAGTTTGGCAGATTGTTTTACTATTTTATCAACGATTACAACGACAAGCATCCCAATAGTCAAATTCATTTTAAAGACGATAAAAACGAACCTTATGGCTGGTATTTCCACACCAAACCACGTTGGTTTAGTTCTACAGATCATATAGATCCCGACGAATCTGTAGATCGCAACGATATGAAAGATGGCAATACCATTATTTGTCAGCGTATATAAGGTAGAGAAGCCTTTGCGCTGTACTTGAATTTTAAAAGTTAAAACTATGGCAGAAGATATTCGATATTTCCCGGTCAACTGGATCGACGGAATGAAAATCAACAAAAATCACTTTATCGACCTACAAGATAATGTGGAAGATTTGGTGCGCGACGCCAGGGGACTTGCGATAAATCCGATGTGCTACGGATTGGTCTCTACCCGGTTTAAATCGTCTTCGGAGTACAGGGTAATTATAGACGAACACAACGAGCTAAATGTGTCGATAAAATTTCTCAAAGCGGTAACTCCGGGAGGAGGGCGCATTGAAATCACCGATTTTACAGGAGAATTTTCAGAGAAAATTGCCCTGGAGAATTACGATTTTAAAGAGAATAGTCGCTTTCTGTTGCTCAATGTAGACCCTTTTAACAGAGTGCCTACAGGAGTGCAAAACATGGAGGAGATACCTCCTCGTTTTCCCTTTGCTATGCCGCGTTATTACCTGACTACGGTTGCGGAAAGTGAGGTGACACAGAACAATATAGGACCGCTGCAGTTGCCTATTGCTAAGTTTTCGTCTAAGGGAAGTGTGTTTGAAGTAAACGACGCCTATATTCCGCCCTGTATTTCGGTAAACGACCACCCTGCTCTGATAAGACTGTTTGAAGCCTACGACGCCTTTTTTAAACAGATGGAATTCTACGCTATACAGATTTGTCAGAAAATACGATTCAGAAGACTTAGTGGCGATGAAAATCTCATAGCCGATATAGTGTTTGACACCTTGGAGTGTATACGAGGCTACGTAGGGCAGCACATTAATGCAAACCGCTGGAATGGCTTGTACGCATCGCCTATGGATGTGCTGGATAAAGTAGTGAGTTTGGCGAGAATTATGAAAAATAGCTTCGATTCTTTTTCGGGAGACGGAAAGGAAATGGTGTTCAACTATTTTTCGGAGTGGACAGTAGGACAGGGAAGTGGAGATTATGAAAAACTGTTCTCAGAAACCATAAACATCAAATACAACAGCTATGATATTGCCCCTTGTGTGCAAGCTGTGATGGAATTTATTGAGAAAACAGATCAGTTGTTCTCTATTCTCAACCAGCTCGACTACATCGGAAGGAAAAAAGATTCCGGTATATTTGTCAATGAAAATATAATAAAAACAGAGCGCTCTTCCGGTATATTCTTCCGTCAGGAAGATTCGAGTGACGAAACAGATAGGAAAGATGTGCGCGGTGAAGGAACGTCATTTCTGGCTGACTGATAAAATATAAAAGTACATCATGGAAATACTTAATAAAAAAGAAAGAATATCTGCGTTTTTGTTGTTTCTCCTCATGCTGATCATCACAGTAGGAGCTCTCATTTTTGCTGTTTTTTTCAACTACCAGTTGCCCTGGAAGGAAAACGAGGCGCTCAAGCTGGAAAACGACCGTATTATGAACGAATTCTACTATCAGGATAAGTTTTCTTCCAAATTGAATGAGCTCACAGCGAGCATAGACTCTTTGGATAGAGCTGAAGATGGTTTTCAGTTTCTGGAACAGACTATAAACCTGGAGCTCGCCAAATTACAGGAGGGAGTGCCCACAGATAGGGAGGCCTACAAACAGACGTTGATGTACAATAATGTCATTCTCAATCTCAAGGGGTTTGTCAACGCCAAGAGAAAGTTACAACTGCTGAAAACCTCGGAGGAAGAGATCGATGACCTGAAATCACAGGTGTCTGAATACGAAGATATTATAAATGACCTGAGAAAACAGTTGGAACTTTGTAGGCAGTTGAATAGATAATGTGAACTTCTAAAAACCAAACCCATGTTGACACCTGAAAGTACCCAGGCCATACACGTCGCACGACGTATTGCTCTGGAAAATCTCAACCCTGCTTATGCCCCGGCTCACTTGCTGAAGGCATTGCTCAACCGTCAGTTCGATTTTATAAAGGAACTGGATGCGGTAGGAGTAGATGTGTTTTATATGGACGAATGGGCGGATATCCGAATTGAGGAATACGACAAAACGAGTAGACCGGGAGAAGATATCCGCGCTACTCCATCTGCCGAAACAGTGTTTGAGGAAGCCGAAGACATAGCTCGTAAGGCCGGTAGGGAAGTGGTGGATTTTGTTCCCCTGCTCATGGCACTGCTTACACCAGGAGTGGGATTCACTCATGATGAACTTAAAGCTATGCCGGTTACAGCTGGCGAAATAGCTGCGAGAATAGGGTACTGGAATAAAGGGGAAAACACGGGAGAACAGTTGACTGCATTACCTGGAACTGCAGATGTTCCAGTCTCAGCTTCAGGGAGCTCGTCATCGTCGGGAGTATTGCAAAAATACTGCGTCGATAAGGTCAGAGCATATCGGGAAGGAAAAGACGTTCCTCTGGTAGGTAGAGATGAGGAGCTCAAGACTATTACCGAAATTCTGAATAGAAAACTCAAACCTCATGTTGTTGTAACCGGAGAAGCCGGAGTGGGAAAAACGACACTTATAGAGGGGTTTTGCGGAAAGATAGCCGATGGTCATATCATAGCCCCTCTACAGGGAGCTACCGTTATGGAAGTGAATACAGGGGCGCTCTTTGCAGGGGCATCGTATAAGGGAGAGGTTGAAGATAGATTGCAGAAGATCTTTGCCGAGATAAAGAAATACCCTCGGCCTATACTTTTTATAGACGATATTCACGAATTGTTTGATGCCAATCAAGGCAGTGGTATAGCTAGTGTAGTTAAATCTGAATTGGCCAAGGGGGAAATTACCTTTATAGGAGCTACTACCACCGAAAAATATCGCAAAACCTTAGGTAAAGACGATGCTCTAAACAGGAGGTTTGAAACATTTGAAGTACAAGAGCCGGGGCAAGACCTAGCGTTGCGAATGATAGGGAATGTGATTTCTCGCTACGAAGATCACCACCAATTTAAAATCGAAGAGACAGCGCTGAAAGAAGCCATTCGCCTTTCGAGTAGGTACCTCAAGGAAAAGTCACTGCCAGATTCTGCTTTAGACCTCATCGACCGGACAATGTCTTCGCTAAGGGTGGCCAAGGAAGTGATTTCCGACGAACTTCCCGATCTCAGAACTCGTTTGGAAGCCTTGAAGAAATCTCGAAAAAAGGATAGAGAGGAAGAATTACAATGGTTGTATCGCGATATAGTAGACAAATCGGGAGAGCTGCTGGATGAAGATAGTTCAGATACCAATTTTGAATCTCAGAAGGCTGTTTCGGCCAAGGTAGCATATCTCGGGAAGTTGCTAGACCAACTCCAACAGATAGCCGCAGGAGATAATGTGGTAGGTGCTCATCACTTGTCTGCAGTTGTTTCGGGCATTACCGGAATTCCTGCGGGAAAGGTGAAAAGCGAAGAACGAGAACGACTTCTCGATATAGAACAAGAACTTAAAAAGAGGGTTGTAGGGCAAGACCACGCCGTAAAAGTAGTGGCTGATGCTATTTTGGAATCGCGATCCGGACTTACCAAACCCGGGCAACCAATAGGTTCGTTTTTCTTTCTCGGACCCACTGGAACAGGAAAAACTGAGCTCGCCAAGTCGTTGGCCGATTTTCTGTTTGGAGATGAAAACGCGATTATCAGACTGGATATGTCTGAGTTTAAAGAAGAGCATTCTGCAGCATTGCTCTACGGAGCTCCTCCAGGATATGTTGGATATGAAGAAGGAGGGTTACTGGTAAATAAGATTCGGCAAAATCCTTATTCGATAGTGCTTTTTGACGAGATTGAAAAAGCACACCGATCGGTTTTTGATGTTTTTCTACAAATTTTGGACGAGGGGAAACTTCACGATCGCTTGGGAAAAGAGGGTGATTTTTCGAATGCAGTGGTGCTCTTTACTTCCAATATAGGCTCTGATTTTGTAGTGAAATCATTTTCGGAAGGCAGTATTCCGGCGTCTAATACACTGCTAGATATCATGTCTGGCTATTTCAGACCCGAATTCCTAGGGAGACTTACGGAAATAGTGCCATTTGCCCCGATAAGCAGAAAGAGCGTAGTGAAAATATTTGACATCCACCTGGAAAAGGAACTGCTGAGTTTGCTTTCACGTATGGATATTAGCCTGAAAATGTCGGATAAAGTGAAGGAAGAAGTGGCGCTGATGGGGTTTAGTCCAGAGTATGGAGCGAGACCTATTAAGGGAGCGATAAGAAATCGATTGAAACGACCGCTGGCGCGCAAGCTTATCTCGGGTGAAGTAAAGCCGGGAGATGTGCTTACCGTTAAGATAGCCAAAAACGGCGATATAGAGTTTGTGATCAAAAGTTCGTCAAAAAAACAAGAGAAGCCAAGAGAGAACAGTGTTCTGAATACCTAAAACAGCTAATCATTGAAAGATCTCTATTATAAAATTCCCATCGATTACAAAAGGATAACTGAGGGGCATGACTTGCGCAAGGTGACGCTTGAAGAGTCTTTGGCTCAATATATATCTCTCGTTATAACCACCATTTTCGGCGAATACCGTTACGACAAGGAGTTTGGTACAGCTATCTGGGATACCGATTTCGACCTCTTGTCTAACGTAAATCAATTAAAAGACAAGATTAAAGAATCTGTTTTTGAAAAGGTGAGGAAGTATGAAAAACGACTTGTGGTAACCGATGTAAGCCTTGCTATAGGAGAAGATACTATCGCTTATAATCCGAATATCCGTGTGAAAAAAAGGCTGGATATCGTAGTTTATGGAGTGATAAAAAAAACTAATGAGCCTTATTATTACAAGAGTTCTTACTACCTGGCTCCGTTTTCGTACAGGTGAGGCGGGAAGTTGAAAGTTCTTCCCAGTCGCAGTCGAGGAATCTCGGCTCTTTCGGCTGTGTTGTTGAAGTTGTTTTGAGCCGGGGTATAAATGATTTGCTGTCTACAAACTGGTGGTAGGCGGTTCTGAGTGATAATTAAGATCGGTTCAGTTCGACTAAGAACTACCAACTAAAAAACTAAAAAACTAAATGAAACAATTGTCCAAAGATCAGATTAAAGACCGCTTGCTGAAACGCGCTGCCCAGCAATGGGGGTATTCTGATGTGGAATTGGAAAATGTATTCGATCCTATCGTCAATTTACTCTTTGATGTCTGTGCCAAGGAATTGGAGAATATATCGCATGAGATATTTTCCAGCCGTAGGCGTATCACAGAGCGTTTGGTAGATATTCTTACCCCTATTGCCTCATCGAGATCCATGCCCGCCCGAGCGATTATGCAGGTTTTTCCGGCAGAGGATGAGATGAGTTTGAACGACCATCATCAGTTCTTCTTTCAAAAGCGACAACACAACCCGTACAACCCGGGAGAAAAACTGATCAAAGAATTCTTTTTCGGTCCAACCAAGCCCGTAAAAGTAGCGCGAAATGTCTTGAAGTATGTGGTGTTGCCCAACGGTGTACAAGACGCCTCAAACGGGCAGTTTAGAGAGTTTCTCGGAGAAGATGCATTTCTCAAGCCCACACCGCACGGAATTATATGGCTGGGAATAGACCACAAAGGAGAGGGGATACTCAAAAACCTAATGTTCTATTTTTATCTGAAAAACAATTACCAAAGAGATACTTTCTTTCACTTTCTTCCCCGTGCTAAATGGTATTTTAACGAACATAAACTCACCGTGGCACAGGGCTATAATACACAGGGTAACATGGTCGGAGGGGAGCGCCATATGGTGCACGAAGATTTTCATCACCTTCGAAGCGTGGAAGAGCACGTAAATGATTATTACGAGAAAAATTTTGTCACCGTCAAGGATGTCATCAACACAGGGAATTCTGAAAACACTGTGCCCGCAGAATTCAGTACACTTATTCCAGAAGATGTTCTGGCAGCTATGAAAGAAGAGCATCTACTGTGGTTCCGCATAGAGTTTCCCAACGTTATCGGTAAAGAGATTCTGTCGGAAGTGTTCTGCGCTACCAATTGTTTTCCTGTGATCAATAAAAAACTCAATGAAACCCAGGGCAATATAAAGAAGTTGCTCAATATATACCCCTTGAGTATAGGAGAAGAATTCTTTCTCGAATTGTATTCTGTACTCGACGACCGTAGTCGCCAATTTGATGTAATCGCAAAAAATCAACAGGAATTCACGGAAGATTTTGCCTATCTCCGCTTTGGTGGTGTAGCTCGTTTTGACGAACGCGACGCTACTGAAATGATTAATTATATGGTGGATTTGGTGAGAGACGAAGCAGCGGCATTTTCGCGATTGGAAGCTGATTTTATGGAGGCGAATTTACACGAGATCAACCAGATTATATCCAGATTCCGGAACAAGATGGCGCAGACCGGAATGCACAACAAAAACACTCCATACCTGGTGTTGAATACACGGGAAGAAAGCAATGGGACACTGTTTGTGAAATATTGGACCACCAATGGGGAAGAAGCGAATAAGATCAATACCTTTTCCAGACTACAGGCACATCGTGGAGCCGATTTTGAAAAGGACTCCATACAGTTTCTCTCTACCACTCAAGGAGGAAGGGATGAGTTGATTAATTCTGATAAAATATACGCCTACAGAGAAAATATAGTGTCAAACCAAAGAGTGGTTACCCGTCAAGACATTATTATACTGTGTAAAAACCACTATGGAGAGGCTGTGACCAATATCGAGATAAAAAATGGAATACAGACCAGTTTAGAAGATCATGTCGGTTATACACCTACCATAGATATTCTGCTCGAGAAAAACGAGAAAGCCGAATATTCGGAGGAGGAATGGGAGTTTCTTAGCGATGACCTCCGATTACTGCTGCGGAACAGGGCGGTAAATATAGTTCCTTTTAGAGTGATGTATACAGAAAAAAACACTGAGACTAGTTGAGTTTAATTTCAACCCTTTTAGTGTCTTCGGGTTGATAAAATGTGCATAACTTGATCCATTGTAGTTGTGGTATAGGTGACTACTCTCTTCTGAATTTACTATATTTGTCCGTTGTCGTATGACGACGCCCGACATTGTGCCCGGGCTGTTTGTTTTTATGCACTTTAAAAAAACAGATTTGATTTATGAGTGAAGAAATTAAAAAGCAGTATTCCGCAGATAGTATTCAGGCCTTAGAGGGGATGGAGCACGTGCGGATGCGCCCTTCCATGTACATTGGAGACGTAGGGGTTAGAGGGTTACACCACCTAGTGTATGAAGTAGTGGATAACTCTATTGATGAAGCGCTGGCTGGGCACTGCGATACTATTGCCGTTACCATAAATGAGGATAATTCTATTACTGTAGAAGATAACGGACGTGGTATACCTGTGGATATCCATAAAAAAGAAGGAGTCTCTGCCCTTGAAGTGGTTATGACTAAGATTGGAGCTGGAGGTAAGTTTGACAAAGACTCTTATAAGGTTTCTGGAGGGCTACACGGAGTAGGGGTTTCTGTGGTAAATGCACTTTCCGACGAACTTAAAGCTACCGTTCATCGCGATGGTAAAATATGGGAACAGGAATACGAAAGAGGAAAGCCTCTCTATCCTGTGAAAACTGTGGGAGAAACAGATAAAACCGGAACTGTTGTAACTTTTAAACCCGATACCAGTATATTCCAACAGACTGTAGAATACAGTTACGATACATTGGCCAGCAGAATGAGAGAGTTGGCATTCCTAAACAGAGGAATATCGATTACACTTACAGATAGAAGGAACACCGACGAGAAGGGAGAATTTATCTACGAGCGTTTTTACTCGGAAGACGGTTTGAAGGAGTTTATCCGTTTTCTAGACGGCAATAGAGAGCCGCTCACTGCTGATGTTATTTCTATGGAGGGAGAGAAAAATGATATACCGGTAGAAGTAGCTATGGTGTACAATACCTCGTTTAATGAAAACCTCCACTCTTATGTAAACAATATAAATACACATGAGGGAGGAACGCACCTCGCAGGTTTTAGGAGAGGACTTACCACTACGCTGAAAAAATATGCCGATGCTTCCGGAATGCTCGACAAGCTCAAATTTGAGATCTCCGGAGACGATTTTAGAGAGGGTCTTACCGCTATTGTGTCTGTGAAAGTTGCAGAGCCTCAATTTGAAGGGCAAACCAAGACAAAATTGGGTAACCGCGAGGTAACCGCTGCGGTATCACAGGCGGTGTCGGAAATGCTTGAAAATTATCTGGAGGAGCACCCGAACGATGCAAAGACTATAGTACAAAAGGTTATTCTCGCAGCTCAGGCACGTCACGCTGCGCGTAAGGCAAGAGAAATGGTGCAGCGAAAAACTCCTATGGGAGGTAGTGGATTGCCCGGTAAACTCTCCGACTGCTCTGAGCAGGATCCGGAAAAATGCGAAGTCTTCCTTGTAGAGGGAGATTCGGCCGGTGGTACCGCCAAACAAGGGCGTGACCGTAATTTTCAGGCTATACTCCCGTTGAGAGGTAAGATACTGAATGTGGAGAAAGCTATGCATCACAAGGTGTTTGAGAATGAAGAGATCAGGAATATATTTACAGCGCTAGGAGTTACTGTAGGAACAGAGGAAGATAGCAAGGCGCTCAATATTGAAAAGCTGAGATATCACAAGGTGGTAATTATGTGTGATGCCGATGTGGATGGTAGCCATATTGCTACATTGATATTGACGTTCTTTTTCCGTTATATGAGAGAACTCATCGAAAACGGACACGTATATATCGCTACACCTCCGCTGTATCTCGTGAAAAAAGGAAGCAAGAAAGTCTACGCCTGGAACGATCAGGAGAGAGATAGATTGCTGGAAGAATTTGGTAGTGGAAGTAGCTTACAGCGTTATAAAGGTCTGGGGGAGATGAATGCAGAGCAGTTGTGGGATACAACGATGAATCCTGATAACCGTACACTCCGTCAGGTAACCATAGAGAACGGAGGAGAAGCTGATAGGATTTTCTCTATGCTGATGGGCGATGAGGTTCCGCCGAGAAGGGAGTTTATAGAAAAAAACGCAGTTTATGCCAATATAGACGCGTAAACTACAAAGTAAAAAGGCATCCGAGTATGGATGCTTTTTTTTTGCGGTGTTAAAATAGCCTGAAAGTGTACGTAGAAATTAAAAAATATAACTGCTGTAATTAGGTATGTTTCAATGGGTTCATTTACTGCTAAAATGACTAACTTTGTCGAATTAAAAATATAATCACTCAAAAAAAATATCATATGAAAGTTACAATTGTGGGTGCCGGAGCGGTTGGTGCCAGTTGTGCGGAGTACATTGCAATGAAGAATTTTGCTTCAGATGTCGTTTTGTTGGATATCAAGGAAGGGGTTGCTGAAGGTAAGGCGATGGATTTGATGCAAACGGCTTCGTTGAACGGTTTTGACACCAGAATTACCGGATCGACCAACGATTATTCTAAAACAGCCGGCAGCCATATCGCAGTAGTGACCAGCGGGATACCTAGAAAGCCGGGAATGACCCGTGAAGAACTTATAGGTATCAATGCGGGAATAGTGAAAGACGTAGTGTCTAGCCTGATCGAGCATTCGCCTGAGGTTATCGTTGTTGTGGTGAGTAATCCGATGGATACCATGGCATATCTTACACACAAGGCAACCGGACTGCCTAAAAATCGAATTATAGGAATGGGAGGAGCGCTTGACAGTGCTCGTTTCAGATACAGACTTGGTGAGGCTCTGGGATGCCCTTCATCTAACGTAGAAGGTATGGTAATCGGTGGGCATAGTGATACAGGTATGATTCCTCTTACTCGTCTCGCTGCATGGAACAGTGTGCCGGTAAGCGAGTTTTTGAGTGAGGAAAGACTGAAGCAGGTAGCTGAAGATACAAAGGTAGGAGGAGCTACACTCACCAAATTGTTGGGAACAAGTGCCTGGTATGCCCCGGGAGCCGCTGTTTCTGCGTTGGTACAGGCCATCGCTTGCGATCAGAAAAAAATGTTCCCATGTTCTGCATTGCTCAACGGAGAATACGGATTGAGTGATATTTGTATAGGAGTGCCTGTTATTCTCGGAAAAAACGGTATAGAGAAGATTGTAGAGATAGAACTGGACGATGCAGAAAAAGCAAAACTCCAGGAAAGTGCTGAGGCAGTTAGAAAGGTGAACGCCCTACTGTAATTGAGCCTATTTCTATCCTAAAAATTATGGCTGCGTATAAAACTCCTGTCATGAAGGAGTTTTGCGCAGCTTTTTTTGTCGAATAGAATGGCCTCTGTGGTACAGTTGTGAGCTGATTTACAAGGAGGTATGTGTAAGTGGCTGTATCCGAAACACTAAGGGAATAAAACGGGGAAATAAATTGTTTTATCCTGTTGTAAATTATATATTTGCTCGTTTCAAAAAAAAGATTAATTAATTAAAATAAGAATGCAAAACAAGGGACTTATCAAGCTTTTTGCTATTTTATTTGGTATTGTAAGTATCTATCAGTTGTCTTTCACTTTTGTGACCAATAAGGTGGAAAGCAAGGCAGAAGAGTTTGCAGTGCAGAAAATTTCCGAAAGCACGGAAGACTATGTAGTAAAGAGAGAGGCTGAAGAAACTAGGTATCTGGACTCTATAGGGAATACGACGGTTTTTGATATAGGAATTACCAGTTTTACCTACAATGAAGCCAAGGAAAAAGAACTCAATAAGGGGTTGGACTTAAAAGGAGGAATTAACGTCATTCTCGAGATTTCGGTAAAAGATATCATTGCAGGACTCGCTAACGATTCTAAAAACCCGGTATTCAACAAGGCATTGGCCAATACTGATAAGGCAGCACGGAATAGTGATAAACCCTATGTAGATTTGTTCTTTGAGGAATTTGACGCTATTAAAGGAGATACCAAACTGGCCTCTCCCGAAATATTTGCCAATAAAATGCTCAGCGAGGAGATCAATTTTCAGATGCCAGACAACGAGGTGCGACCTATTATTCGAAGAAAGGTTGATGAGTCCATAATCTCTGCATTCGAAGTGTTGCGCAAGCGTATAGACCGTTTTGGAGTAACTCAGCCCAATATCCAGCGTCTCGGTGCTACAGGAAGGATACTCGTAGAACTCCCGGGAGCTAAGGATATCAATCGTGTAAAGCGACTGTTGCAAAGTACGGCTCAGTTGGAATTCTGGGAAACGTATAAGAATGAAGAAGTGATGCCATACCTGCTTCAGGTAAACGAAAGACTTAAAACTCTTGTAGATAATTCTAAAGCAGAAGACAGTACGGGACAGTCTACGGATGAATCTTCAGAACTCGACGAGCTACTCGCAGATACAGAAAAGGATTCTCTCGAAAATATAGGAGGGGCTAATCCACTATTCGATTTGGCTGTTGCTCCAGGTATGCAGGGAGGTCCAGTATTGATGAGTTTTGCTACCAAAGATACGGCTAAGGTGAACAGTTATCTCCAAATGCGCGAAATCAAGCAATTGCTTCCTGCTGAATTGCAGAACCTCAGTTTTGCTTGGAGTAAACCTGGAGCCAATCAGGAAATGATAGAACTCTATGCTCTTAAGTCGAATAGAGAAAACCTGCCCCCTTTGAGTGGAGGTGTGGTTATCGATGCTCAACAGACTTATGACCAAAGAGGGAACCCGGCGGTATCTATGCAGATGGATGGCAAGGGGTCTAAAATATGGGAAGAGCTTACCGGTAAGGCTTATCGTCAGGGAGGCTTTATTGCGATAGTACTTGACAATATAGTGTATTCTGCCCCAGGAGTTACCAGTGGTCCTATTTCGGGTGGAAGCTCTGAAATTACAGGACAGTTTTCCCTGAATGAAGCTATTGACCTTGCCAACGTATTACGCGCAGGTAAATTGCCCGCTTCAGCTGATATTGTTCAAAGTGAGGTAGTCGGACCTTCACTGGGGCAAGAGGCTATAGATAGCGGAATGATCTCTTTTGTGATAGCCATGTCGCTTGTACTCGTGTGGATGATGTTCTATTACGGAAGAGCTGGATGGTTTGCAGATGTTGCTCTCATATTGAATATAGTGCTGATTTTCGGAATACTTGCAGGTCTCGGGGCAGTACTGACCTTGCCGGGTATTGCGGGGATAGTGCTTACCATAGGGATGTCAGTAGATGCTAACGTGCTGATCTTTGAACGAGCCAAAGAAGAGCTGTCTAAAGGGAAAGGACAGAAACAGGCTGTTCAGGACGGGTTGGGAAATGCGCTTTCGTCTATTCTAGATGCCAATATTACTACAGGACTTACTGCGGTTATACTCTTTGTATTCGGTACTGGACCTATTCGAGGATTTGCAACTACTCTGATGATTGGTATCGCGACTTCTTTGTTTACCGCTATTTTTATCACTCGACTATTGGTCGATTGGTATATCGGAAGGAAGAAATCCCTTCAATTCTCCACACCTCTTACTAAAAACCTGTTTAGAAATCTGAATGTGGATTTTCTCGGGAAGAGAAAAATCACTTATACTATATCAGGAATTTTATTATTGGTGTCACTGGCTTCCCTGTTTACCCAAGGGCTTAATCAAGGGATTGACTTTGTAGGAGGAAGGTCTTATCAAGTGCGATTTGAGCATCCTGTTGTACCCAGCGAATTGGCTTCCGACCTTTCGGAAACCTTGGGTACTGTAGAAGTGAAAACCTTTGGTGCGGCAAATCAGGTAAAGATTACTACTAAGTATAAGGTTGATGAAGAGGGAACTCAGGTGGATGATGAAATACAGACTATACTTTACACCTCTTTGAAGAAACACTTACCCGAAAATCTTACCGAAGAAGAGTTTGTCGGAACCGGTGGGGATAAAGGAAACTACGGTATTGTTCAGTCGTTAAAGGTAGGGCCTACTATAGCCGATGACATTAAGAGAGATGCCTTATGGGCTGTATTGGGTTCACTAGTGGTGATTTTTATGTACATACTCTTGCGTTTTAGAAGATGGCAATTTTCTGCCGGAGCGGTTATAGCACTGAGCCATGATGTCTTGATTGTTCTCGGGGTATTTTCGCTTACCTATAAGTTTATGCCCTTTAACCTTGAGATCGATCAGGCTTTTATAGCGGCTATTCTTACGGTAATCGGATATTCGATTAACGATACAGTGGTGGTATTCGACCGTATTCGAGAGATCACTTCAGAGCGCGGTTGGAAAGGAGGAGCCTTTATAAATCTTGCGATCAACAGTACGTTGAGCCGTACCTTGAATACCTCCCTGACTACCTTAATCGTACTTCTGGCTATCTTTATCTTCGGAGGTGAATCAATACGAGGATTTATGTTTGCTCTGATTGTAGGGGTTGTTGTAGGTACGTATTCTTCAATCTTTGTTGCGACTCCTATTATGTATGATACCCTAAAAGACAAAGGGAAGGACGTGCTGACCAAGAAAGAGAGCGAGAGTGTGGAAAGCTAATTGGCAGTCACTTGTTAAAATAAATAAACCCCGTCGGTTATCGATGGGGTTTGTTGTTTTTGGAGAAATGCTCACCCCCGTAAAAGAGATGTTCTTTGCATTACTACTTTGGAGTTTTAGAGGCTAAGAAAATAAAAAGACCGTCCCTATTAAAGTCAGGAACGGTCTAATACTTTATAAGCTTTTGCCTGACGATTAGACAGCTACATTGTACTCTCTAAGAGCGTCGTTAAGCGATGTCTTGAGGTCGGTAGAGGCTTTTCGCTGACCGATAATCAGTGCACAGGGAACTTGGTATTCTCCTGCGGCAAATTTTTTGGTGTAACTTCCCGGTATGACTACCGATCTCGCAGGAACCACTCCTTTGCGTTCTACGGGTTCGCTTCCCGTAACATCTATTATTTTTGTCGAGGCTGTAAGTACTACATTGGCTCCCAAAACAGCTTCCTTCTCCACTCTTACACCTTCTACTACTATACAGCGAGAACCGATAAAAGCGTTGTCTTCAATAATTACAGGGGCTGCCTGCAGGGGTTCAAGTACTCCGCCTATGCCCACACCTCCACTCAGGTGAACGTTTTTGCCGATCTGTGCACAACTACCTACGGTGGCCCAGGTGTCTACCATAGTTCCTTCATCTACATAAGCCCCAATGTTTACATAGCTGGGCATCATCACAACTCCCGATGACACATAGGCTCCATGACGGGCAATGGCGTGAGGTACCACGCGGATGCCTTTTGCGGCATAACCGGTTTTTAAAGGAATTTTGTCGTGGAATTCCAACGGTCCAGCCTCTATAGTCTTCATCTGTTGTATGGGAAAATACAGGACTACAGCTTTTTTGACCCATTCGTTTACCTGCCAACCGTCATCTTTTGGTTCGGCTACTCGCAGTGAGCCCTCGTCGAGCTGACGAATAACTTCTCTAATAGTTTCCTGAGTGCTTTCTGTTTTTAACAATTCCCTGTTATTCCAGGCTTCCTCAATATGTTTTCTGATGTTTTCCATATTAGTGAATTATATAATCTGATCGTAAATGTTCTGTGATAGTCTTTTCGGTACAACATTTGCGGTAGTGTATCGCAAAATCACACCGCCGTATGGGAGACAAATATAAAGGCTTATAATTTAATAAGAGTGCGATTTTAGAGTTATAACAATTTAAATATTAAATTTGCCAAAAAATTGATGGGAAGGATAATGGCCATAGATTATGGTACCAAGCGTACCGGGATTGCAATAACCGATGAATTACAGCTTATTGCATCCGGATTGACTACGGTGTCTACAGTAGATCTCATGGACTTTATCCTCGATTACACCCAAAAAGAGCAGGTAGAACGCATTGTGGTAGGTTTACCTAAGCGACACAATAACGAAGCTTCAGAAAGTGAGGTTTATATTCAGAAGTTTCTGAAAATTCTGGAGAAATCCCTCCCGGAGATTCCCGTAGAACGGGTAGATGAACGCTTTACCTCCAAAATGGCTTTTCAGGCGATGATAGATGGGGGACTGAAAAAAAAGCAACGACAGAACAAAGCTCTTATAGATGAAATAAGCGCTGCGATAATACTGCAATCTTATCTGTACGGAAGATAGTAGTACGCAGCTTAATTATTAATAACAACAATATGATATTACCGATCGTAGCCTATGGCGATCCTGTGTTGAGAAAAAAGACGGTTGAGGTAGAAAAGGATTATCCGAATCTCGACGGCCTTATAGAAAATATGTTCGAAACCATGTATAACGCATACGGGGTGGGGCTCGCCGCACCTCAGATAGGGCTTCCCATTAGGTTGTTTGTTATAGATGCCAGTCCTTTTGCTGACGATGAGGAACTCTCTGAAGACGAACGGCGGCAACTTCAGGATTTTAAAAAAGTGTTTATCAATGCCAAAATATTGGAGGAGAACGGAAAAGAGTGGGCCTTTAACGAAGGTTGTCTCAGCATCCCCAATATTAGAGAAGATGTGTTGCGACAAGACACTGTAAAAATTGAGTATTTCGACGAGAATTTTAACAAGAAAGTAGAAGAGTTCACTGGTCGGGCAGCACGCGTGATACAGCACGAATACGACCATATAGAAGGGGTGCTGTTTACCGATAAACTGTCGGGTCTCAAAAAGAGATTGTTAAAGGGTAAATTGTCCAATATTTCTAAAGGAAAGGTCAAAGCCGATTATAAAATGCGCTTTCCCGAAGCGAAAAAAGGGAGATAGCAGCTGTATTACATCACAAAATCATTTAAAAAACAAAGCAACTTAATTATAACTATAGTATTATATGAGTTTAGACAAAATACTGGCCATTTCAGGCAAACCGGGATTGTATGAGTTGAAAACACAAACGCGTAGTGGATTTGTGGCAGAGTCTCTCCTCGATGGCAAACGCATCACTGTGGGACTTCGAAACAATGTGAGTCTGTTGTCTGAAATTGCAGTCTACACCCTGAAAGAAGAAGTGCCGCTGAGGGAGGTCTTTGGAAAAATCAGTGAGAAGGAAAACGGCGGACAAACCTCAGTAGGACACAAAGAGGACAAAATCAGGCTGGAAGAGTATTTTTTTGAAGTGCTTCCCGACTACGACGAAGACAGAGTATATCCTGGAGATATCAAGAAGATTATACAGTGGTACAATCTGCTCCAAGCAAAGGGAATTACCGATTTTGAGGTAGAAGAGACTTCTTCGGAAGATACAGAGGAAAAGGGAGAAGAAGCTTCAGGAGAGGCGTAACACAGGCAAAGAACACCTCTGAAAATACAGGAGTAATGGCAAACACCAGGGAAGAGCAGTTAGCGGCAATTGACAGGTTGCTCACCATCATGAACGAGCTTCGTGAGGGATGTCCATGGGATAGAAAACAGACTATGGAGAGTCTCCGACATCTTACGATAGAGGAGGTTTATGAACTGGGTGACGCCATACTCGACAAGGATACGGAAGAGATAAAAAAGGAGCTGGGGGATATTTTACTCCACATAGTGTTCTACTCGAAAATAGGAAGTGAAACCGGCGATTTTGATATTGCCGATGTAGCTAATGCGATCTGTGACAAGCTAATAGTGCGACACCCTCATATTTACGGAGATGTAAAGGTGGAAAATGAAGAGGACGTAAAAAGAAATTGGGAACAGATTAAGCTCAATGAGGGGAAGAAAAGCGTACTGCAGGGAGTACCTCGAAGTTTACCAGCACTGGTCAAGGCGAGCAGGATACAGGAAAAAGTTGCCGGCGTAGGTTTTGATTGGGAACGTCCCGGACAGGTGTGGGAAAAATTGCAAGAGGAATTACAGGAGTTTAAAGAAGAGGTAGATGCTGACGATCAGGATAAGATGGAGGCCGAATTTGGCGATCTGCTGTTTAGTGTAATCAATTATGCCAGATTTTTGAATATAGACCCTGAAAGCGCGCTTGAAAGGACTAATAAGAAGTTTATAAAGCGCTTTCAATTTCTCGAACAAAAAGCTGCTGAAAATTCGAAGGCACTCAGTGATATGTCGTTGGAAGAAATGGATGTGTTTTGGGAAGAAGCCAAGAAACTTCCCTGAGCTAAAACCGAATTAATTACTGCCTGAAATGGCGGGGAGCGCGTAAATCTCTATCATTGTCCATTTAATTTTCAGGATATGTTTTTACAGTACACTAGGGAATTTTCCTATAATCTCAAATTGTCTTTTCCCGTTATGCTGGGAATGCTCGGGCACACCTTTGTTGCCTTTGCAGACAACGTCATGGTAGGGCAACTGGGTACTGCAGAGCTGGCAGCCGTTTCTCTCGGCAATAGTTTTGTTTTTATAGCCATGTCGCTGGGAATAGGTTTTTCTACTGCAATCACTCCTCTCGTAGCCGAGGCAGATGGCGCTGGAGATGTAGCCAAAGGTAGGGCGGCACTTAAACACGGATTGGTGCTCTGTATTGGTATGGGGATGCTTCTGTTTGCTGTGCTGATGTTTGCCAAGCCCATGATGCACGCGATGAATCAACCTCCGGAGGTTGTAGAATACGCCATGCCATATCTCGATCTCGTTGCCTTTTCACTTATTCCACTTATCGTTTTTCAAGCCCTTAAACAGTTCTCCGATGGACTTTCGGAAACGAGATATCCCATGTATGCGGTTATAGTCGCTAATGTTGTCAATATTGTACTGAACTATTTGCTGATTTTTGGAAATTTTGGCTTTCCAAAAATGGGCGTTATGGGAGCCGCAGTAGGTACCTTGGTTTCGAGGGTGGTAATGGTTGTTTTTCTGTGGTATATTTTTCAGAAGAATTCTAAATTTCACCAATATATTTCAGCAATTCAGTTTAGAAGATACAGCAAGGCTGTCTTCTCCAAAATCGTGAATTTGGGTTTCCCTTCTGCGCTGCAAATGCTTTTTGAAGTAGGTGTATTTACATCTGCGGTTTGGATAAGTGGGGTGTTGGGCAAAAACCCCCAAGCTGCCAATCAAATTGCACTCAACTTGTCGAGTATGACCTTTATGGTTGCCTCAGGGCTCAGTGTCGCAGCGATGATACGTGTTGGAAACCAAAAAGGACTCGGTAATTTTCGCGCCTTGCGCAAAATCGCTTTTTCGGTGTTTATACTCACCGTGTTGTTGGACGTGATTTTCGCGCTTTGTTTTTGGGTATTTCGAGATTGGCTCCCTACAGTATATCTAGATCAGAACGACTTAGCCGATAAGATAAACAGTATGGAGGTGGTAGCTACAGCCTCGCGCTTGCTTATGGTAGCTGCCATATTTCAGATTTCCGATGGTTTGCAGGTAGCGGTATTAGGAGCACTAAGAGGACTACAGGATGTGAAAATCCCCACTTTTATTACTTTTGTAGCCTATTGGTTGGTAGGATTTCCAATATCCTTTTACCTCGGTTTGCACACGGAGTGGAAGAGTATAGGCATATGGATAGGGTTACTCGCCGGGCTCTCGGTGTCGGCTGTATTGCTGTTTATAAGATTTAATTATTTGTCGAATAAACTGATAAGAACATCACATGTCGATACAGATGCAGAGATGCTGTGAATATCGTATGGTAAACGAAATATTTAATTCCAAAAGAGAAAGTATATGGAACTTCCTAAATTCCTACTCGGTGATAATACCGATTATCCCAATGCCATTTATATAATACATACTGATTACCCCCGTTTTATTATCAACCTCGCAGACGACGAGGTAGAATGGCTGGAAGAATTCGATCCGTCGGATGAAAAAGAACTGGAAACAGAGATGGAAAATCTCATCAATCAGGCCAATAATTTTTACGATCGAGAAGTAGGGCGATACGAATGATGATTTTTACGGAATGCTACAACTTACCGGATATAAGACAACTGGCAGTTTATGTGGGATAAATTGATTATATACGACCGCGAGCTCCTTCTTCTGCTGAACAATCTCGGTACCGAAGAGTGGGACGGCTTTTGGCTCTTTATTACAGACAAGCTGGCGTCGATTCCGCTGTATTTGTTGCTGTTGTATATGTGCGTTAGAAACCTCGGGTGGAAATCTACAGTGTGGGTGCTGCTCGTAACAGCTTTGATGATTGGTTGTACAGATCAGTTGGCCAACGTTTTTAAAGACGGTTTTGAACGTCTGCGTCCTTGCCATGACCCCTTTCTTAAAGACAGTATGCGCATACTGAAATGCGGAGGAAAATTTGGCTATTTTTCTGCACATGCCGCAAGTACTTTCGCCGTGGCTACTTTCTTTTCACTGCTGTTAAAACCCTATTGTCGAATACTTCCACCTTTGCTGTTCCTCTGGGCATGTGTGGTGTCGTACAGCCGTATTTATCTCGGGGTTCACTTTCCAGGAGATGTGCTTACCGGAGTGTTTTTCGGACTGCTGATAGGAAGGCTGTTACTGCTATTGCTGCGGCAATTCTTGAGCCGCTTTGTAGGAAAGTCTGAAGACTGAAAACACACTATTCCTGCTTTCCTTCAAAAATATGTCGGTTCAAGGGAGCTAAGAAGATCAGGAAAAACAGTATTCCAAATGCGAGTTCGTATACCTCCCATTTCCGATCGGCAGGAATGATGCTCACCAGCACAGTACAGCCAATAAATGCAATGGTGTGTTTCCATTCTACTATAGGAACGGCAAAGGTGTCGGCCAGATTTTTTACCCATCTAGTCTTGCGGTATAACAGAGGAATAACGAGCAGATAGGTAACCATAACCACCATTAACAACTGACTAAAAATAAGTTTGTTTATCTTGGTGTCGCCTACAACCATATTGTGTAGATTGGTCTCTCCCTGTGCATTGTGCTCTATGAAAAATTCACTTGAAGTTAGCCCGAATATCCGCTGTCCCCACGATATCTCTTCTCCTGCGGCAAAAAAGAAGAGTATAGCAAAGATGATAGTGCCTGTTTTCCAAAGTGCCTTTTTGTGTTTCCACAATTTAAAAAGGTGGTATAGGCAAAGCAAACTCACTCCGAGAAGCATCAGGGCTGTCTCGTTTTCCACAAGGCCATCTTCCTGTGCGTAGTGTTCGTTGAATAGCATTTCGTCAGTAAAACCGAAATAGAGACTGTTTACAAAGGTTACGAGAAGGAACATAAATCCCAATAGTTCTATTTTGCTTAGATTTTTCATGCTGTTGTGTTTTAGCTTTTAATTAGTGACTACACAGATTGAAATAATCAATCCCGGTAATTTACTTTTCCGTAAGTATATAATACTGGGATAGTAGCCGGAGTTTGTAGCTTTTTTCGGTCTTTCCGGCAGTGTAATTGAGGTCGTATGTCGCTCTGAGCCGGAGGTCGTATTCTGCAGCAAAGATACGTTTAAATTCGTCTTCTGCTGCGGGAGGCACCAATACTCCGAATTTTTTTTCGCTGGGTGTAAAGGGTGAATGTGGTGCGTCTATTCGAGGAGCGGCCTGTCCGAATTCCCAAACGGACTCGGGGGCAATTTCTCCGTAGGAGTAAACAGGAATGCCCTCTTCTGCCGCTTCTTGTGCCAGTAGATTGATATTGTTAAAGTCTGGATTGTTGTTGCTGAATGTATTTTCAAGGGGAAATCCAAAGACTACAATACACATAATAAAGGCTATTGTAAGAAAGAAGGCGCGGTGTATGTTTTTTTGTATCAGACTTTTCAGCATAAGGATTCCTATGGCAAAAAGAAATATCGAAGCCGAGATAAAGGCAAACCATAGCCCTTGTAATTCTTTGCCGAAAAACAAATATCCGGCTACGGGGAAGGAGATTCCGATCAGTGCTATAAGTCCGTAATTGAAATAAACCGGAAACTTTTCTGCCCTGTTTTTAATTTTGGGAAAGCTGCGCACCAGATATTCGATATAAAAAGCTGTATTCATAGCTAGTGGAATGAGTACAGGGAGCAGATAACGCGATTTCTTTTCGGGGATAATAGACAGTAGTATTACCGCACTTATCGTCCATAAAAACGAGAATAAATACGCTTTTTTATCGCTTACTCGGTGTTTTAGGTATGGGTATAAAAGTGCGACAAAGGCCGGAATGGTCCATACACCACTTTGAGTAAAGAAACTCCAATAGTAGTAGAAAGGTCGTATATTGTAGCCCGACCAGTTTGCTGTTTCTTCACTTGCGATAGCTATAAATGCTACTGGGTCGGCAAGGCGTACATATACAAACCACCAGAGTCCTGAAACTATTGAGACGATGAGGTACAGTAAAAAAGGTCCGAGTCTTTTTCTGAAATTTTCGAATCTGTAAACGATGCCATAAGCAATGATAAAGGGCAAAAAGAGAGCGTATAGTGAGACAGGTCCTTTGCTCAGAAAAGAAGCTCCGGCTAAAAGTCCTGCAAAAAGAGCATTTCTCCAAATATTTTCCGCCTTTTGGAAAAGGAGGTAGAAGAAGTATATGGAAGCGCCCATAAAGCTATGGGTAAAAATGTCCCACTGTCCATTGCGCCCTGAAAAAATGATATAGAAAGACGTGGCGAGTATTAAGCTGGTATAGAGGCTTGTATTTTGTTGTCCGTGTAGTTTTTTGCCGAATTTGTACATTACAAAGACTAGCAATGTAGCGGCGAGGGCGGCCGGAATCCGAAGCCCAAACAAACTCTTTAATCCGAAAATAGCTCCCGACAGGGCGGTGATCCAGGTAGGGAGTGGTGGTTTTTCGTAACGGGGCATACCATTTAGGGTGGTGAGTAACCAGTTTCCGTTGTGAAGCATCTCACGTGCCGAAATAAAATTTCTGGCTTCCATGATGTTTACATACAGTTCGCCCAGGTTACAGAAGAAGACTGCAAGGCATGACAGTAGCAATACCATTACGGGATATTTTTCGATAAATTTAGTCATGTTGTTTTCTTAAGATCATGAGGTTTCTCGTATAGACGACACAACCGAACAGATGTCCGGTGAGCAGCACGGGATCCTTTCGCAGTATAGCGTAAATCAGGATGAGCAGCGCTCCGCTGAGGCTCAGTATCCAGAAGCCGGCGGGGAGTAGCGATTCCTTTTTGCGTTCGGAGTATATCCATTGGTATACAAAGCGAAAGGTAAAGATCAGTTGAGCGGCGCTTCCGAGGAAGAGAAGCCACAGTGGAATCTCTTCATTTTGGAAGAGATTGGCGATATCCATCGTATTGTTGTTGTAGTAATAGACTATTATGGCAAATGGGAAAAGCCATAAAAAAATGCGAAAAATTATAGGGAGTTGTCTCCATCCTCCTTGTATTTGCATATTTCTTATGTAGATGAAATAGGTGAGGGTTTGCCCTAGCATAATGGCAAAATCGTGTCGCAAATAGCCGTATACGAACAGCAGGAAAGAAGCCAATAGACTCAGCTGCCAAAAGAGTTTAGGAGTGAGTACCGTTTTGTTTTTTTCAGAGATTATCCACTGAAGTAGCAGCCTGCTCGAAAATAACAATTGGGCGACGAAACCTATAGTGTAAATGATCCAGTTTTGCATTTAACCCTTCCTGCTTATGGTATAGTTGATGTATTTCTTTTTCATCCAGAGGTAGGCAAAGCAGTCGGCAAGTGGTCCGAGAAGTCTATTCCAAAGTCCGAACTTAGCCTTTCCGGCTATTCTGGGAAAATGTCGGACCGGAACCTGTAAAATTTTGCCTTTCTGGAGCAGTATCATAGCCGGTAAAAAGCGATGCAGTCCCTTGAACATGGGAATGCGCTTGGCGTATTCTGTTTTGATTACCTTGAGCGGACAGCCCGTATCGTCCATTCCATCCTTGGTGAAAGCCCTTCGTATCTTGTTGGCAATCATAGATGAAATATTTTTTGTGAACGAATCTTTTCGGTTTGCTCTTACCCCGGTAACCAGATCGTATTCTCCTATGTGTTGCAACAGCAAATCAAAATCTTCGGGAGTTGTTTGCAAATCAGAGTCCATATACCCTACCAGAGGAGTATCTGCATGGTCGAATCCGGCTTTAATGGCAGCGCTTAAACCTCGATTTTGTTCAAATTCCAAAAAGTGAAAATCCGAGTGTTGCGCACAGATATCGTCTATGAGCTGCTGACTGCGATCGGAAGAGCCGTCATTGACGAGAAGTACCTGAGTAGGGGTTTTTGTACTGGAAATATACGCGCTGAGTTCTTGTTCTAAGCGTTTGAGGTTCTCTTCTTCGTTGTATATAGGGACAATAATAGTAAACTCGTAATTCATCCTCGATAGTAATAATGGCACCGATAAAACTGGCTATACTTTCAACAGGCAAAGATGAAAAAAATATCTGGTTTTGCCGGTAAATAGTGATGTATATGCAAAAATAAACTTCTGATTTTTCCTCTCAGGAGTTTCTGTTCCAGGTTTTTAAAAGTGTATCGGCAGCTCTGAATGCAGTGGTTCTGTTTTGTTCCAAATCGGTAAAGACCTCTTTTAGTATTTTTTTTATCTCTTTATCTCCGTAAAAAGTGTTTTTCAGGCGTTCTTCTACGGTTTGCACAAGCCAGTATTTATTTTGGTCGATGCGTTTTCTTTCAAAAGAGCCGTTTGATGTATTGGTTTTAACATAATCACTGATGAGCTCCCATATTTCGGAAATCCCGTTCTTTTCTATGGCAGAAATGGTCAGTACTTTTGGTGTCCATCCGTTTTCTTTGGGAGGGAAAAGATGTAGCGCTCTGGCAAATTCGCTTCTGGCTTTTCGAGCTGCCTCGATATTGTTTCCATCTGCCTTGTTAATTGCGATGGCATCTGCCATTTCCACGATACCTCGTTTTATTCCCTGTAATTCATCACCCGCCCCTGCGATTTTCAACAACAGAAAAAAATCGACCATACCGTGTACGGCGATCTCTCCTTGTCCCACTCCCACAGTTTCCACGATAATAATATCAAAACCGCAAGCCTCGCAGAGTACAATACTCTCCCTTGTTTTTCGGGCTACTCCTCCGGGTGAAGCTCCTGAGGGTGAAGGGCGGATAAAAGCATTGGGGTCGCGAACGAGTTCTTCCATTCGAGTTTTGTCGCCGAGTATACTTCCGCGGCTCAGAGTACTGCTGGGATCTACTGCCAATACTGCAACTTTCTTCCCCAAGGCTGTGAGGTGTTTTCCAAAGGCCTCGATAAAGGTGCTCTTTCCGGCACCGGGAACTCCGGTAATACCTATGCGAACCGAACGATTGGATTGAGGGAGACACTTTTCTATGATAGTCTGTGCATCAAGCTGGTGCTCCGGATGAGTACTTTCTACCAAAGTGATGGCACGACTGAGAGCAACAGTATCTCCACTACACAGCTTTTCGGTGAGTTCATTCGGATTTATTTTTGTCCTTTTAAAATTTTTCCGAATGTTTCCCGAAGCTTCTTTACCACCGCCTGATGTTTTCTTGTCGTTCAAAAGTATCTATGAGTTGCGTTGTCAATTGTGCTTAAAATTTAGTTTTAACGGATGGAAAACTCAAATTCCGTCTCGTTACAATAGGTGTCTCCCGCCTTTAATACTGCCGAGGGGAATGCGTCTTGGTTGGGCGCATCTGGAAAGTTTTCGGCCTCAAAACAGATGGAAGAGTAGGTTTGGTATGAGGCACCTCCAACAAAGGGGAGGGAGCCCAACTCTTTTGGAGTGTAAATAACTACAGCTTTTTGGTTGGTAGAGACTTTCATTGCAATTCCGGTTTTTTGGGAATACAACAGTGCCGCTTCAGAGGAAGGGTCGAGTACAAACACATCGTCTATACCCGAAAAACCAGCTTGTTGCCCTATGATTGTGGGTGTGCAAAAATCGTATGCTGTACCCGCTACCTCATTGAAATTTCCTGTAGGGAGCAATTTGTCGTCCAGTTCTAAAAATGTCTTGCTGTTGAGTTTTAATTCGTGATCCAGTACAGAGCCCTCACCATTCAGATTAAAATAGGCGTGATTGGTGAGGTTGACTACCGTATCTCTATCTGAAATAGCCTTGTAGGTTATTTTTAGTGATTGATTTTCAAGCCGGTAGGTGGCGGTGATTTTTAGATTTCCAGGATAGCCTTCCTCGAGATGCGGACTCGTAATACTGTAGGTAATAAAGGGGTGTTCTCCTTCTTCTGAAAGTGCTTCCAGTTGCCAATTTTGTTTGCTTAGGCCGTTCTTTCCACCGTGGAGGTGAACGCCGTTTTCCTGATATAGGTCGTAATGTGCGCCGTTCAGGCTAAATCCTCGCCCATCAATACGCCCAGCATAGCGCCCCACGGAAGCTCCTAAATACGAAGTGTCGTGTAGATAGTCGTCCTCTTTGTCTAGTCCCAGTACAACATTGATGTCTTTGCCGTTCTTGTCCTTTACCCTTAGTTGCTGTATGGTAGCTCCGTAATTTAAGGTACTTAGTGAGATATATTGATTTTTAATAGTGTGTTTCACAGTATTTCCTGTTGTTTTGTGTTTACAAGGGTAAATTTAATAAATCACTGTCGATAAACCACCAGTGAAGCCTCATGGTTTTGACGTGATGTTTAAGCTCTTTGTGTATTCATAACCAATGAGAAACATCTGTTCTGCCTTGGAAGCATCGAGTATGGGGTAATTGTACAATTCTGGGGGTTCTATATAGATATCGCAATTTTCTTTCTTCTGGTATGAGGTTGCATCTACACTGAGGTGGAATGTTCTGGTGGCAATGTCTATAAGGTTGCTTAGTTTTTCTACGCGTTGGGTGGGGCTTATGTTGATGGCTATTGTTATTTCGCATTGTTCCTTTAGCGGCGCTATAGGAATATTGTCGAAGATACCGCCATCTACATATTTCTTACCGTCTATATTTACCGGAGAAAACAATACCGGGATCGAGGCTGAAGCCTGAACGATTTTGCCCAAATTGCCACGGTGAAAATACTCTACTTTGCCATCGTTGAGATTGGAGGCTGCCGCATAGAAGGGAATGGGGAGGTCTTCTATGTTTTTAGCCGGAATATAGCGTGCAATAGTGTGTTGAAGTTTGTCGAAATTGAGAAGTCCATCTCTCGGAATTTGCATGCTAGTAAAGTTTCCTAGCCTGTTTTCTTTCATGATCTCGAATACCTCATCGGGAGAAAAACCCCCCGCTATAAAGGCACCTGCAATAGCTCCTGCACTTACTCCTGAAATGACATCCGGTTTTATTCCCAGTTCTTCCAGAGCTTTGAGTACTCCAAGGTGAGCAAAACCTCTTGCTCCACCGCCGCCCAAGGCAATACCATAGCGATAAGGGGGGGTGAATTTCTTGGTGAAAAACAGTGATTTTAGCATATGTGATGGACTTAATGGCCTTCTTGTAATTTATACTGTGCGGGTGCCCCTTTTTCGGGAAGGGATTTCTTTATAAAATTGCGAATATCTTCGTTGGCTGTTTTAAGATCCTCTTTTCTCAAATACATCATATGTCCGCTTTTATAGGTTTTAAACTGCATTCTACTGCTTAGCTTTCCTGCGGGGTCCATTTGCCGTATAGTGTATTTGGCATTAAAATAAGTACAAGCACCGTCAAAATACCCCGATTGTACCATGAGGTGCAGGTAAGGGTTTTGAGCCATGGCCTGCCTCAAATTTTCACCTGTGCGATCTTTAGTCCTATCCCAGGGATGTACAGGGCCAAACATATTGTATTTTACATCTGTACTGAAGTTGAGTTGTTCTTTGATATAATAGTTCATTGCGGGAGTAAAAGAGTGCAGCCACGAATTGAGTTCCGCATTGTAGTCGGGAGCCTCTCCAGCGTCCTCCCGATCCATGCCGAGGTATCGTGAGTCGAGTCGGCCAATGGTATACCCTTGATCGCGGAGTAACTCTTTCCAGTAGAATCGGTAGGGAATATCTAGGTTGTGCTGCAGTATTACCTTTTTGGACAGTCCGGAATACCGAGCCATTTTTTCTGCAATAGCCTCTTTCTTCACCTTGTCCAGTTGTCCGCCCATAGCTAGGGCGGGAAGGAGTTGACTAGTGCTATACTCTTCTACTTCGGGTAATATTTCTTCCAGTTCTCTCTGTTGCAAATCAGGGGGTAGCATGCGGTGATACCAGGCAGCCGCGGCGAAATAGGGAAGTCTATTGGCAATCTCTACGGGACCATCTCGTTTAATACCCAGTTCGGTGGGAGAAACGAGAATAACACCGTTGAGGTACATCCATTGCTGATTTTGCAGTTCGAGGGCAAGTCCAGAAACACGTGTGGTACCGTAACTTTCTCCGATAAGGTATTTAGGAGATCGCCAGCGATTGATACGACTTACAAAAGTATTCAGCCATTCGGCCAGATATTTGATATCTGCATTAACTCCAAAAAAATCCGACTTTTCCGGTTTCTGATCTTTGGTTTCGATAATACGGGAATATCCTGTATTTACAGGGTTGACATATACAATATCCGCTATATCCAAAATGGAATATGGGTTTTCTTTAATACCGTATGGCATGACTGGATATCCTTCCTCGTCTATATTCAGTAATCTCGGTCCCGTATAAGCGATATGCATCCACACCGAAGCCGAACCCGGTCCGCCGTTAAAAGAAATTACCAAGGGTCTAGAAGCCCTGTCTTTAACGTTTTTTCTTTCGTAATAGGTGTAGTACAGCGTTGCTATAGCCTTGTCGTCTTTTCCCCATACCGGCTGCATACCCGTTGTTGCGGTGTAGGAAAAACGAGAGCCGTTTACGCTGAGTTCGTGCGTTGTGATCACTGCAGTATCGGCAGGGATAGTTCGTTTTTGTGCTGAGAGAATGCTGTAAAAGGACAAGCTGACAAGAAAGAGGGATAGTTGGTGTCTCATAAAACAAATTGATTTAGGCTTTTTGCATAGAAAGTTCTAAAATACCACAAATAATCAAAACTTTTCAAATGCCCCGAGGCCAAACAGAGCAAAATCGTATTTTACAGGGTCTTTGGGATCCATTTTCCGGAGACTGTGATCCAGTTCTACCAGTGCTTTGGCGTCGTTCTGCCTTCTGTTGAGCAGTCCAAGTTTCCTCGCAATATTACCTGTGTGTACATCTAAAGGGCAAGATAGCTGGCTCGGCGAGAGTTGGTTCCAGATTCCGAAATCTACTCCGGCATTGTCCTGTCTTACCATCCATCGCAGGAACATATTAATGCGTTTTGCCGACGATCCTTTTAAGGGGTCGGACAGATGTTTTTCGATGCGTTTTTCATGGGGAATTTCAAAAAAGTGCATTCTAAACCGGTGGATGGCGGTTTGCAGGGAATCGACTTCGGCATACTTTGCAAATAGGGATTCCATTCCCCCGTATTCTGAATAGATGTGACGGAGTGAACGAATAAAGCCTTGAAAGTCTGTGCCGTTGAAGGTGCGATGAACAAAATGCTCTACGGTTTTGAGTTGTTCTTCGCTATGCGACATCACAAAATCGTATGGTGCATTGCCCATCAGACGCATCATCTTTTGGGCGTTGGTAATAATAGATTTGCGATTGCCCCAAGCGATAGTTGCCGAGAGGAAACCGGAAATTTCAATATCTTCTCTATCGGAAAAATGATGCGGTATTTGTATGGGGTCGGTAGTGATAAACTCTGTGTTGTTGTATTGTGTAGCCTTTAGATCGAGAAACTCTTTGAGTTCGCTACCGTCAAGTATATGGGAAATCTTTGTCGCCAAAATGTTTTTTTAGGTTATCTGCTGCAAAATAAATAATTTTAGGGAATAATTATAAAGTAGACACTATGAGATTTCACACCCGAAAATGGGTTAAGCCCGAAGATTTAAATCCCAATGGTACACTTTTTGGGGGGCGTCTTTTGCAGTGGATAGATGAAGAAGCTGCCTTGTATACCATAATACAACTCGAAAACAAAAAAGTGGTTACCAAGTTTATGTCTGATATCAATTTTGTCGATTCCGCCAGGGAGGGAGATATCGTAGAAATTGGGATTGACGTGGTAGAGTTTGGAAGGAGTTCTGTCACTCTACGATGCAGGGTGAGAAACACAATGACCAGGGCTACGATCATTTCTATCGATAGGATTGTAATGGTAAATCTCGGTGCGGATGGAAGACCTCAAGCACACGGCAAGACACAGATAGAATACGTTAAAGACAGGTTGGGACAATAGATA
The DNA here is from genome assembly GCA_029266035.1 of Sinomicrobium sp. Taxonomy (GTDB): domain Bacteria; phylum Bacteroidota; class Bacteroidia; order Flavobacteriales; family Flavobacteriaceae; genus Sinomicrobium. Next base: position 119,278 of record JAJUFH010000002.1, on the reverse strand, counting down.
TTTTTAGTTTAAACAATTGGATGTTTCTATTGATCTTTTCGCTTTAAGGCATCATAACTATTGCGATAAACTCAAGTGTGGAAACGGACAAATAAGAGATTTCTTTTAAAACTAATGTTATGGTGAAAAATATTATATCGCTGATTGTATGGCTTGTTTTTGTAAGCTTTTCCTTTGCTCAAGAAGCTATTGTACAGAAGGCGATATTAGAAAATGTGACTGTTTTTAGTCGTGCAGCTGAGCTAAATCACAAAGCACAGGTCAACCTTCCAGCCGGAAGCAGTGAAATTGTATTTACCCATGTTGCGAGTACCATAGACGAAAACAGCATACAGCTTGGTGTAAGTTCCGGTGTTTCGGTGTTGTCGGTGCGCTCTACCACAAATTATATCGAAGCTGATGTTAAAACAGAGGGATACATCAAGGTAGAAAAGGCTTATAAAAGTGCTTTACACACCTTCAAGGAGCTGGAAAATAAAAAAGCGGCGGAAGAGAGTATGCTCAAACTACTAGAACAGAATCAGAAAATATCCAGTAGCAACAGTGGAACTACAGTTGCCGAACTAGCAAAAATGACAGAATTCTACAAGCCCAAGTATCTGGAAGTGAAAAATAATATTACCGCTTTAGAAGAAGAGATTGCCGAACAGCAGGATGTCGTAAACAAAGCTAAAGTACAGTTTGACGAGTTTGCCGGGCAAACCACTGGCTCGGGCGGACAATTGATAGTTCAAGTGATTTCCGATAAATCTGGTAGTTTTCCGTTCAGCATATCTTATCTGACACCGCAATCGAATTGGAATGCTTCCTATGAGTTGCGAGCGAAGGATATTTCGTCTCCCTTACAAATAGTTTATAAGGCGAATATATCACAGCAAACAGGTGTAGACTGGGAGCAGGTGAATTTGCGTTTGTCTACCGCCAATCCGTCGCAAGGAGGAGTGGCTCCTGTGCTTAGTCCGTGGCATTTGTACTACAATCAAATGACGGCAAGAGCATTGCAGGGGAGAGCTTCAGGTATACCAGTACGAAGCGCTGCTTTGAATCAAGAAGTTGTCGAAAAAGTCGCTCGACCGGCGGCTTTGAACGATGCCGTTCAACAGACGGAACACCAACTCAATACTACTTTCGATATAGATATTCCGTATACTGTAGTTTCCAACGGTAAGCCACATGCGGTCAATTTGAAAGCGGAGAGTCATTCAGCTAGCTATCGGTATTACGTTGCACCTAGCAAAAGTTCGGAAGTTTTTTTAATGGCAGAGCTCACAGATTATGAAAAACTCAATCTGATTGCTGGGCAGGCCAATGTGATGTTTGAAAATATGCTGGTCGGCAAGACGTATATCAATCCTAATGAGGCTACAGATACTCTTAAATTGAGCTTGGGAAGGGATAAGATGATAGCCGTAAAACGCGAAAAAATCAATGAGCTGTCGTCCTCAAAACTATTTGGAAACAGTAAGACAGATATGGTGATGTATGAAACTACCATAAAAAACAATAAGAAAACCGCAGTACAGCTCACTGTACAGGATCAATATCCCTTGGCTACCGACAAATCTATGGAGATTAAACTGGAAGAACGCAATGGTGGGAAGGTCGATCCCGAAAGTGGTATAGTGACTTGGACACTAAACATACCGGCAGGGGCAACTCATAAATTAAAATTTGGTTATTCGGTAAAATATCCCAAGAATAGGTCTGTCACTATTCGGTGATTTCAGATTTGTAAGAGTACTACCGGACGTTATATATCTCCTTGGTGCGAGTTACTCTTTCTATTTTTTTTGCTAATTGATTACTATATTTTAAAAGTATAGCGAGGTCAATTAGTAAATATTTAACGATTAGCTGAAATAAAGGGAACACAAAAATTCTTATATTTGGTGTAATTATGTTTCCGGTTGTAATACCGGAGTGAAATCTTAAAAAATGTTCATTACTATGGCAAGAGCTATGTTTGAGTATACTCAGGTCGTACTCCAGAAAGTGAGCTTTGATTCTGTTCTCTTCTGCAAGGAAGTAGAAAAAGCGGTTCAACGATTACTACCCTATGAATTGGAAGAACTCAGAATATGGTTAAACCAGTTCATATCGGAAAAACCCGAACTTTCCCATTGTCTAATCCATTTAAATGCATAAAAATAACCCGCCGAGGCGGGTTTTTTGTTTGTCGATTTTGCACATTATTTCACTGGACTTATAATCTTGACATTTTGAAAAGCGATAGCTCCTCTTACTATGCCGAGAATAACATCTCTCAAAGCCTCTATGAGCTGGAGTTTTAATTCGCTTTTGTGATAGATAAGGCTAACCTCGCGTGCGGGATTGGGATCGTTGAAGAAACGCAGATTTTTTTTCTCGTTTTCCGAAAGCTTAAGAGTGTGAAGATATGGGAGTAGCGTCATCCCCATACCTTCGTCGGCCAGTCTAATCATGGTTTCAAAACTCCCGCTTTCCAACTGAAAACGATCGTCTTTATGATTGGGGAGTGCTTTGCACAAGTTGATAACACCATCGCGAAAACAATGTCCATCTCTGAGCAGTAACAGGTCGTCTATTTTTAAATCCGATGTGTCTATTTTTGTATTGGAGTGCAGACGGTGGTTTTCCGGGATATAAGCTACAAAAGGTTCGTAATACAAAACCCTTTCTTTGATTTGTTCATTGTCTAAAGGGGTGGCAGCAATGGCAGCATCTAAGTGGCCCTCTGAGAGTTTTTGTACCAAAGTGGCAGTGTTTTGTTCCTCTATTCTGATATTTACCTTGGGATACTTATTGATGAAATTGCGGAGAAACATCGGGAGTAGAGTAGGCATTATAGTTGGGATAATACCCAACCTAAACTCACCACCTATATACCCCTTTTCCTGATCTACAATATCCTTGATTCTACCCGATTCATTTACGATATTCCTCGCTTGAGCCACTATTTTTCTTCCTACCTCTGTGAGTTGAATAGGTTTTTTACTACGGTCGAAGATCTGAATGTCCAATTCGTCTTCGAGTTTTTGAATCTGCATGCTCAAGGTGGGCTGGGTTACAAAAGATTTTTCTGCAGCGAGAGTGAAATTCTGATATTCGGCTACAGCTAGTACATACTGTAATTGTGTGATAGTCATGTCTGTAGGTCTTTTCGCTTTTTGTCAGTAAAAAACAGTTATAAGCTGTTCTTTTCGGATTGATATTTATATAGTTTTATTCGATAAAAATATAAAAACTATTGATAAATCTTATGTTTATAAGCTCTTAAATAATCAGTAAATTTGTTGTAAATTAATAAGGAACTTAAAATGATGTTATTATGAAAGTAAACACCTTAGGACTGGATGTCAACAAGACTGAAAAACTGGTTAAGGATCTGAATAATCTTCTTGCAAATTTTCAATTGTATTATCAGAATTTGAGGGGGATTCATTGGAATATACGGGGTAAGCGTTTTTTTGATTTACACCCTAAATTTGAAGAGCTTTACAACGATAGCCAGGAAAAGATAGATTTGATTGCGGAGCGGGTACTTACGTTGGGGGGCGTTCCGCTACACACTTTTGAAGATTATATCAAGGCTGGAAAAGTACCGGTGGGAAAAAATATTCACCAGGATGAAGCTGCTGTGAGCATGATTGTAAATTCGCTTACTGAATTACTCAAAATAGAAAGGATAATCCTTGAAGAGTCGGATGATGCCAATGACGAAGGAACTAATTCGATGATGAGTGATTTTATCACAGAACAGGAAAAGACAGTCTGGATGATGAAAGCTTGGTTGGACGAGAAAATATGATTTGATTCAAATCAAAAAATAAAGGCGCAGATACAGCGCCTTTATTTTTTTTGCAGTCATATTACAGGTTAGGCAATAAATTTGACAGGGAAAATCTAAGGAGTTTTTTAAAAACTTATCTCAAAGTGTAGATCTTTGTTTTTAAGTGTGAATTTAGAGCGGTTAAATTCGGGGGGACCGTAGTTGTTACCGCTTACCCAGTTGCCTTCTGCCGGCATACCCGAGGAATCAAAATCCATGCGATAGTTTTTGTTCTCGTCGTGAATTGCCATAATAGCGTATTCTCCTTTTGGGATGTTTTTAAAAACAGCGCGGATGTTTTTGCTGTTTGCCGGTATCATAGTGTCTTTTATTCCCCTTCCCTTCATAAAGTTTTCTTCGGTGTACAATCCTATTAGAATCTGTCCTTCTTCACTCAAGGGTTTTTCGACAGTTACTGTAATATTCTTTGCTTCGTCATTTTGAGCCCGTAGCGCAAAAGAGCAGAGTAATGCACATAAAAATAACATTGGTGTTCTCATAGTTACAGTGTTTGTAGCGGAGTGGTCTAAATGTATCGAGCGTATAGGTTTCTATAGCAAAAGTTAAGTTTAGTGTAGTCCGCGATTAGTTGTGGGAAAGGTCAATAAGGCTAGCCAGAAAAGCCAAAAAAGAGTGCTGAATTGTAATATAATGAGGATAGTTTGTTGTAAATCGTTTTTTTCGCTTTTTGGATTTCAGAATCGAAGGGGCTACAACAACCCTCTAGCCTTTATTTCGAGGTATTTGTTGATGGTGTCTATGGTGAGGTTTTCGGGAGTGGTAAGAATGGAATAAATACCATGTTTTTTGAGTTCGTTGACGATGAGTCGTTTTTCAAAGTCAAACTTTTCTGCGATTACTTTATCGTATACTTGCTGTATGTTCTCCGCCGGCTTATCGATAAGTTGATTTAGCTCTGTATTTTTAAAAAACACAGTGACCAATAAGTGATTTTTGGCAATGCCCTTCAGATATGGGAGTTGACGGTGTAAGCCGTCGAGTGTTTCGAAATTGGTAAAGAGCAGAAGCAGACTTCGCTGTGGGATATTCCTTTTGATATCTCCGTAGAGTCGCCCGAAATCAGACTCGAAAAAGTCGGTTTCTATATTGTATAGGGTTTCAAGGATAAGTCCCATTTGTGAATTTCTCCTTTCTGCAACGACGATATTCTCCACTTTTTTGGAGAAAGTGAACATCCCGGCCTTGTCCTGTTTTTTCAGTATGATATTACTCAAAACCAAGCTTGCGTTGATGGCGTAATCTAGTAGACTGAGACCTTCAAATGGCATTTTCATAACCCTCCCTTTGTCGATAACCGAATACACGGGTTGGGATTTTTCGTCCTGGAACTGATTTACCATAAGCTGGTTCTTTTTGGCGGTAGCCTTCCAGTTGACAGTGCGCAAGTCGTCTCCTTGTACGTATTCTTTGATCTGTTCAAATTCGAGGGTGTGACCTATGCGTCGGATTTTTTTTATACCGTATTGATTCAGGCGGTTAGAAAATGCGAGGAGGTCGTATTTTCTGAGTTGCAAAAAAGCGGGGTAGGTGGGAATCATTACCTTTTCGGAACACCTATATCTCCGAGCTACCAAATTGAGTGCGGAGGAAATATACACATTCAGCTCACCGAAATGGTATTCACCTCGTTCTGTAGGTCTTAGGTCGTATTCTGCCGTTAGGGATGACGATGCGGAGAGTTTTCTTTTCAGACTGAAATTGCGCAGCTGAAACTGTTCCGGTATCTCGTCGATAATCCTGGCGTTTACAGGAAAACTGTAGTGGTTGTCAATGGCGATACCAACTGGGTTCTGATCGCCGTTGGAAAATTTTTCAGGACATATCCGCTTTGCCCTTATCCCTGATTTGATATAGAAAAGGATAAAAATATCCATCGCGGTAAACGCGAGCAGTACGATTAGTCCGAGTTGAGCTACAAAGAACAAGCGGTCTAATATAAAACTTGTGACAAACAGGATTATTACGGCGATACAGCCGTAAAAAAATCGATTTTGCAGGTATAAAGGCTTAAGGAATTTCAAATTTTAGAGTTTTATAAAATGTAATATAGCCATTATCTCGGAATCTCGACAGTCTGGATGATCTGTTGTATTACCTGTTTTGCTGTAACCCCTTCCATCTCTCTTTCGGGTGTAATGATAATGCGGTGTTGTAGTACAGGAACTGCCACCAGCTTTATGTCTTCTGGAGTTACAAAGTCACGTCCGTTAATTGCAGCATAGGCTTTAGAAGCCTTTAGCATGGCGATTGAGGCTCGAGGAGAGGCACCTAGATACAAGAAAGGGTTATTTCTCGTATTGATTATAATTTCTGCGATGTATTTTAAAAGATGAGGTTCTATTCGAAGCTCATTTACCAACTTTTGATACTCGGAAATCTGCTCTTTGGAGAGGAATGCATTTACCTTATCAGTTTTAGGAGTATCTCCCAGTATGTGTTCACGGGTGATAATTTCTATTTCTTCCTCGAGTGAAGGGTATCCCACATCAATTTTAAACAGAAAACGATCCAGTTGAGCTTCGGGTAGGCGATATGTCCCTTCCTGTTCCACCGGATTTTGGGTGGCGAGTACCATAAAGGGAGGAGGAAGTAGTAAGCGTTGACCGTCTATGGTAACCTGTCGCTCTTCCATGACCTCAAATAGGGCTGCTTGGGTTTTTGCCGGTGCCCGGTTAATCTCATCTATGAGCAGCATATTTGAAAATACCGGTCCCTTTCTGAATTCGAATTCTGACTTCTTGAGGTCGAATACCGAGGTTCCCAGTATGTCAGATGGCATCAAGTCTGGCGTAAACTGTATTCTGCTGAAATCGACTGTCAGGGCACGCGACAAGAGTTTGGCTGTAATGGTTTTGGCCACTCCGGGAACTCCTTCTATAAGCACATGGCCGTTTGCAAGCAAGGCTGTGAGTAGCATATCTATCATATGAGTTTGGCCTACGATAACTCCAGAAAGCTCTTTTCGCATTTGGGTTACAGCAGCTTGTAGCCGAGAGAGGTCTATGCGCGACTCAAACTCCAGAGGTTCTTCGGGTGAGGAAGTTTCTGCAGTCTGTTCCTGCACAGGGTTTTCTGTTTGGTCGTGGTGTTGTGCTTCTTCCTTTCTTTCGTTTTCTTCAGGTATGCGATCTTCGGTATTCATGTTTCTTTATTTTTATCTGTGTTATCAGTGTAAAACTGTTCTATAGCCCTGTTGAGTTCCAGCAGATCCTGCTCACTATAAGTTGTGCGGTTCTGCAGGCTATTAATGAGTTTTACGATGTGTTCTATGAGCGATTTTTTCTTTCCTGTTTTTGCGGCGAGATTGCCCACAAATTTTTCGTTGAGTTGTGTGGTGTCTATATGATATCGGTTTCGTATTCCCTCCAAGAAATAAGTAATCTTTTTTTCTACTAGATTACTGTGCTCTCCTGTTTCGTAATACAGGTTGCTGATGGTCTTTACAAAGTCGACCGTAGTATTAGGTACAGGTGGGATAACCCTGATGATGCGTTGTTTTCTCTTGGCGTTAAACAGCATAAAGACCAATAGCGTAAGCAGGGCAGTAAACCACGCCCATTGGAGGGGAGCTTGCGAATTGATAAACCTCAGCGGGGAATTCCCGAGTACTTTCATTCTGCGATCTTTGGCTTTATAATACAAATTATCGGAGGGAAGATAAGAGAATACCCCCGATGCGTATTCCATATTTCGGTCTTTGAGCAGGTAGTAATTGGTAAAGGCGTAGGGATAAGAATGGAGAAGAAAGTTTCCTTTTCCAAATTGGATGCTCACGTAGTTTATCTGGGTTTCATTAAAATCCTGATAGCCGAGAACAGTGGTTTTTAGAGAATCTAAGTCTGAAAAATACATCCCTGCAGTTCCTTGTTTTACAGAGGCACTATCTTGTTTTAGTGTGGGATTGGCGAATTTTAAAACCCCGTCTTTGTCGTAAGTGGCACTGTAATCCGTTTTAAAGCCGAGGGTGTCGACCAGTGTGGAACCGAAGTAAAGAGAGGAGATAAAAGCGGTATTACCAGCCTCAACATATTTGAGCAATTCGGAAACTGAGGTGTCGTCAAGTTCAAACCTACTGTCAATATAAACGAAATCCGGTCCTTTGGAATAGACGGTATCGGTATAAGACAGGGTGCCAGACAGGAACTCGTAGGGGGAAACTTCAATGTCTTCAACATCGTCGAAGGCTTGCTGAAGCTCGGTGTGTAGTACTTTTAAGGCATAGGGTATTGTCTGTGTCTCGTTAAAAGTAGGGCTCCAGTCTATCGGTTTGGGTCTTGAAACCTCAAAGACTACCGCAGCTACCATAAGAAGTACCAGTATCGCTATGTATATCTTTATACTGTTCTTCATTTGGACACCGATTTTATAAGTCCGGAAAAAGTTCTGGCAGCATTGGAGTACTGCAGTTTATCTATGTCAAACTCACCGTACCAAATGTAAGTGTAGAGGTAGGCGGCATATCTGAATTCTGGATAGATAGCGTGATCTAATAATTCTGTTTGATAGTCGTTGTTTGTCTTCTCTACATCATAGGCAATGAGTTCTTTTTCGGAGAGTTCTTTTAACAGCCACAGGTAGTAATACCTGATGGCTTCCCTGTAATTTTTTGAAGCTACGGCTTCCCCGACAAGAGCTTGGAAATCGACGATGTGGATGTTGTTTTCTATATCTCTTGCTACAAGGATATTGCGGTTTGTGTTTTTTTTAAAAATCCACCGCCCTTCTCGATTGACAATAACTCTGATTATAAAGTAGATAACGACTAGGACAATTGCTACGTATAGTATTTTGACGATAAGATCGGTGATTTCTTCCGCTTTATGCTGTGATTCCAGCCGAAACAAGTTTTTCATTTTCAGTATAAACCATTCCTTAAACCTGGAAAACCATCCACTAGTAGTTTCGTATTCGTAGATGTATTCGCTGCCCTTGTATTTTTGCTCCGGATTTTTGGTAAAAGCTCTTTTTACCACGGGCGAGCGATCAATACGAATACTGTCTCCAAGACTCTGTGCAGAGACGGAAGGAAGGAATATAAATGCGAGTATAAATGTTATAAGTTGTATTTTCAAAGTCATTGGGATCCTATCTGATCAATAACAGAAGCGGTATTGATATTTTCCGTTTCCTCTTTGAGGCTAAAATAAACCACACCCTGATTTATCTGTATAAAAGTATTGCCTATTAAACTCAGTATAAACGAAATGAGGTAAGATACCATCATTATGGTCATCATAAGCGCCGCGCTTTCTTCCGAACTTCCCGATCCTGTAGTAGTGATTACCGATACCATGCCCACCATATACGGGATTAGAGAGACTAGTCCTTGAACAATCTGTATTATAAAATAAAACAATGCTACACTACCCACACTGGTCCAGAATCTTTTAAAGGTGAGTTTCATGCCGTATTCAAAGCATTCAAAAGCTCCTTTGTCCGACCCTAAGTATTCCATCAAGGCATTGTTGTAGGTAAGGGTGACAATAGCCAAAAGAAGCGGGAGGAAAAAAATTCCTATAATGGTTACAACCATTATGGCCGCTACAATGCCTGCTGCGATAAATACAGGAATGGCCAATAGTAGGCACATCAGTATAAAAGTAATCAGTTTTCCGCTATTGTCTTTGAGCATTTTTACAATTTCTTTTCTTCCAAAATCGGTATTCCCCGTCCGCGAATACAGCCATAGATATATAGGGGTGTAAGCATAGGTGATAAAGCCCACCACGAGGGCTACCAGTACAAAGAGGATGACAAAGATGCCGATAAAGGTGGCATTGTTGTTAAAGTAATCCTCCAGCATAGTATTTGAGGCATACAAGGCAGAGCCAGTAAGTAGTATGCTATACATCTTCATAAAGAAATAGGTAAATACCATCAACACTAGGATAAAAGCCCCGTTGATTATCAAGTAATTCTTGAAAAAATGTTTGCCGTGCTGTTTGATAAAGGCAAAGGTGTCTGAAAAGAGTTCGCCAAACTCCCTTTTTTTATAAAGCTCTATCATAGTGAATTAGTTGTTTTTCGGTGTGTGATAAAGGGATACACGAGGTAGTAATACGATATGAGGCACAGGGTGCCAAGTATGATGATTAGTGCTAGTGTATCTGACATGACATTGGCATATCGGGTGACGAAGCCTTCGAGGAAACCGGCTGCGACAAAGAATGGAATAACACTCATCAAAATCTTGATACCGTCTTTAAAAGCCATTTTAAAGGAGGTTTTTCGCGAATATGTTTTTGGGAAGAGGATGCCCGCTCCAAGAATAAAGCCTGCAGCGCCGGTAACCACTATGGAAAAAATTTCCATTGCTCCGTGTATCCAGATTCCTCTCACACTTTCCCACAGTACACCTTCGGCGTAAAACATATATTGAAAAGCTCCCAGCATAATACCGTTGTGAAGCAATATCCACCCCGTTCCGAGTCCCCCGAAAACACCGTAAACAAAAGCGCGCATACTCACGTAAATATTGTTTAGGGTAATCCCGATAAAACTCCCCCAGTTGCTTCCGCTCTTATAAACCGCTACGGGGTCGCCGTTGTTGATGTTTTCCATTGTCATATTCACATAGCCATTGCCGAGAATTAACCGTACAAAGCTGTCGTCGTGAGCTGCAGAGATCACTCCTATTCCGACAAATATAAAAAACAGCGCAAAGGCGTAGGCAAAATATCTACGGTGTTGGTATACGATGAGGGGAACCTCGGTGCGAAAAAAGTACAACAGTTGGTTGGTGTCTTGTCGACGAGTGCGATAAATGCGTTGAAAGGCCTTGGCCGCTAATTGGTTTAAGTAAGTGATGGTTTTGCTGTTGGGGTAGTAGGTCTGTGCATACGACAGGTCGTTCACAATATGAATATACAGAGAAGCCAGCTCGTCCGGATCCTTAAATCGTCGACGAAATACGGCTTGTTCAAAATTGAGCCACTTCTCCTTGTTTTGTGTAATAAATGCAACTTCTCTCATTTGTTTATCTTATAATTCCACCAATCATAATAAAGTCTGAAATGGAAATGACGGTGGAAAATAAAAGGTGTGTTCGAACCGTAAAGTTAAAAGAAAACAGATACTTTTATACTCGGGATATTGTAATTTTACGCAAAATACTTGTTTTAAGGGATAAAATAGTAATGAAAGTAAATAGTAACTTGGCAGTCTGATAGTAAGGAATACACGAGGTTTTTGCAAACGTACTCATTATGGCAGAATTACAGATCAACACCACACAAAATGTAAACATCAGCTTTACCGCGGCCTCTATAGGAGAGCGTATACTTGCCTATGCGATCGATTTTTTGATTAAAATAGCCTATGTGGTTGTGGTCTTTCAATTGGCTGATCTTTTAGGAGTTGACCAGGTGGTAAAAGATATGGATCAATGGTCGTTTATCGCTGTTATTCTGACTTTTTTAATTCCGGTTATTTTTTATACCCTTGTCTTTGAATCCCTTCTCGAAGGACAGACTCCAGGAAAGAGGTTGTTGAAGGTAAAGGTGGTAAAGATAGATGGTTATCAGGCATCTTTTGGCGATTACCTCATACGCTGGTTTTTTCGCCTTGTGGATATTAATATGATGGGAGGAGTTGTCGCCATAGTGGGCATAGTGAGTAGTGACAAAAGTCAGCGATTGGGAGATATGACTGCAGGTACTTCTGTAATTAGTTTAAAAGATAAGGTAAGTATAAGCCACACTATACTAGAAAACTTACAAGAAGACTATCAACCAGTGTATCCTTCGGTGATACGCCTGTCGGACAATGATATTAGAATTGTAAAGGACACCTATTACTCTGCCCGAAAATCGGGGGACAGAGAGTTGTTGATAAAGCTCAAGGAGAAGGTAGAAGATGTAATTCAAGCTCCGGCTGCTGAGCCTACCGTAGGAGCATTTATAGAACGCGTATTGAAAGATTATAATTATTTTACTCAGCATATGTAACTCCAATAACACAGTGGTAATTTAAAACAGAATACAAAATGTTTTATCTCGTAATAGATCTTCTCGGAGTCGTTTCCTTTGCAATCTCGGGGGTATTGGCAGCCTTGGACAAGAAGCTCGATATTTTTGGAGTTTTTATCATTGCTTTTGTAACCGCGGTTGGAGGGGGAACTATCAGAGATATTCTACTCGGTGTAGAGCCAGTTACCTGGTTGCAGAGCAATGTGTATATGTATACCATTATTGTTACCGTAATTACGGGATTGCTGTTCAGAAAGAAACTAAAATACCTCAGAACATCTCTTTTTCTGTTCGACACCATAGGCATTGGTTTGTACACCTTAGTAGGTGTGGAAAAAGGGGTAGACGCGGGATTGAGTGCTGTGATGTGTATGACACTCGGTACTATCACAGCTTGTTTTGGTGGAGTAGTAAGAGATACTCTGTGCAATGAAATTCCTGTTATTTTTCATCGGGAGATTTATGCTACGGCCTGTGTTTCGGGTGCGGCAGCCTATTTTCTGCTTCGGACGCTGCCTATTTCTGATGATGTGATTTTTTTAATCTCTATTGCCATTGTTATCGCGATAAGATTGCTGGCTGTTCGGTTTGGGTTGGCACTTCCCAATATTTATAAAAAAGAGAGCAAGAGCGCAGATTAACGGGTTTTTCTTTTTTTTTGAGTAGGAGTGTATATGCTTTTTTATCTTTATGCCTTCAAATAGAAAAAATATGCGTTTACATTGTGTGGGTCTAGATGATCCTAAGCTTTTTGCCCTCGCCTGTACACTTGGTGATTTTGGTTATGAATTAAGTAGGAACAAGGAGAACCTCGAGCGCGAAAAGAAGGAAGAACTTTTGAAAGGCGATGTACAGTTATCTGAAAAAGAGTGGTGGTTAGACTTTAATGCTAAAAGTGGCGACGGACTAGTTATTGGAGCGGGTATAGGCAAAGACAATCAGGAGCTAAAACGAGCCCGAGACCTAGGACTCCCAGTGTATACTGTACCAGAAGTATTGTATGAGTTGACCCGCAACAAGACAAGGGTGGTGATTGCAGGAGGTGATTACAGCAGTAAACTACTCAGATTGGTACTGCACGTGATGAAATACCACAACAAGAGTGTCGATGCGATAATAGAAAAAGACGGGAGCATGCAATTGCAGCTCTCAGAAGATAACGAGTTTGTACTGCTCGCTGGTAGTCATCTTCCCGCTTCTGCTCTCGACCCACAACCGCAATTTTATCACTATCACCCCAATATAGCATGGCTGACATCACTTCCGGGGGGATCTACAGATATAGCGCAAACACTTACAGATCGCATTGTAAAAGGAGGTATTGTGGTTTACAATGAAGACAATCTGGAACTAAAAGCTGTAATAGAAGCTTCAGAGAACCCTATACGAAAACATTCATATGGAATGTTGACTGGTGATGAAGACAGCGGAGAGCTAGTACTCGATACTCCTGAGGGACCTCTGCCTCTGGAGATTGATGAGGCCGATATCACTGGGCATCTTTTGGGAGCCAAGTGGTTGTGTCAGCATCTCGGTATAGATGAAGACGATTTTTACGATGGAATATACTCGTATGAAAATTCTTGATATTGATTAAAGAAATTATTTGAATTCTTATTGGTTAGTCTTATCTTTATTGGAAATTACAAACCGATGAAAGAAGCACTACCCTTATCGATAAAGTACTGGAAAGAAGGCGACCGTCCGAGAGAAAAGTTGTTGAACAAAGGCAAACAGGCGCTCACCGATGCCGAACTAATAGCCATACTCTTGGGCAGTGGCAACAGGGAAGAAAGTGCCGTAGGGCTTTCACAACGAATTCTCGGTGCTGCCAACCACAATCTCAATGAACTGGGTAGGTTTTCCGTAGCAAAACTCATGCGTTTTAAGGGTATAGGGGAGGCCAAGGCCATTGCGATTACAGCTGCTTTGGAACTTGGTAGGCGCCGAAGGGTAGAAAAAGCACTCGAGCGTTTTAAAGTAACTAGCAGTGCTTCGGTATTCGAGCTTATGCAACCCGTTTTGGGTGAATTGCCACATGAAGAGTTTTGGATTATTTACCTCAACAATTCAAATCGGCTCATTCAGTATGTACAGTTGAGCAAAGGAGGTATCACCGGTACCTTGGTAGATATTAGGTTGGCTTTAAAAACAGCTCTAGAATTGGGGTCTACCTCTATAGTACTTACCCATAATCACCCTTCAGGGACTTTGGAACCAAGTGATGCCGATAAAAAACTGACACAAAAAATGAAGCTCGCTTCCGAAAGTCTGGATATTCGTGTATTAGATCACCTGATAATCACAGAAAAAAGCTATTTTAGCTTTGCAGACCATCGTATTTTATAGATTTTTGTTTCAGTCTATCGATGGACGGAACTTTTGAAGAGGTTTCTAACTGAGAGACCGGGAAATCGAATATTGGACATGTTATTAGTTTACACCCATAAAATAACTCCTAGGGTTACCTATATCATGAAGCATATCTTTGTAAATATGCTTCAGATGGAGTTGAAGATCACAGATAAAGTAGAGGATTTTATCGCTCATTCCGAAGCTAAAATTACATACACCAAGCACCCGCTTCAAAACGAATTTTTTATCCGAAGTCACGATATTCTTTTTGAGCAGGGAATATCTGCCATAGATATCAATGTTCAGAAATGGGACGATATACCCTGCTTTTTTGCTACGAGCGATAAGTCTAGCATTCCGTTTGATGTTTTTGCAGCCGGATTTTATCTGTTGAGTCGCTACGAAGAGTATTTGCCACATGTAAAGGATGAACACGGCAGATACCCCGCCAAAGAGAGTCTTGCCTGGGAGCATGGTTTTCTCGAACTTCCAGTAGTAGATTTATGGGTTAGAAAACTCGCTGTGGCACTTCAGAAGAGGTTCCCGGATGCCGGTTTTGTAAAGCGAAGTACAGAATTTGTTTCAGTAATAGATATTGCAGTAGCCTATGCGTATCGCAAAAAGGGAATTATAAGAACCCTTGCCGGTACCGTGATGGATTTGATAGCTTTAAAACCCGCCAAGATATTGGAACGCTATTTGGTGCTTCTCCGACTTAAAAAGGATCCTTACGACTTTTTTAGTGAACTCATTGAAGCGCATCGAAAATACGGTGTTAAGTCTGTTTTTTTCTTCCTGCTGGGAGATTATTCAGCCTACGACAAAAATATTCCATACAATAAGAGTTCATTTCAAACCTTGATAAAATCGGTGGCCGATTATCACGTGGTTTCCCTGATGTCGTCTTATTATGTGGTAGACAATGCCCAGGCACTTAAGAAGGAGCGACTTCGGCTAAAAGAGATTATCAACAGACCTGTAAAGAGAGTTAGAGCTCGTTACAACCGCTCCTTTATTCCGGAATCGTACAAGGCTGCAGTAGAAGCCGAATTTAACGAGGATTACACCATGGGATATTCCGATGTGCTAGGATTTAGAGCTGGTAGTTGTATCCCTTTTTACTTTTACGATATAAGTTATGAAATACAATTGCCTTTAAAAGTCAACCCCTTCTGTATTCAGGATTCTGCCTTGCTCAGTTTGAAAGATGAGGAAGAGGCTTTAAAGAAAATGGATGAATTGTACAGTTATGTAGAACGCAGTGGAGGGGATTTTATAACAGTATTTTCCAATGAGCGATGGACAGAGGAAATGTCACTCGATCTAAAAGATGTATATTTCAAATGGATTTCAAAACGCTATGAGGAGCGCAAAGGATCTTCAGTTTAATTGGTTTTGAAAAAGTAAATGATTTCCAAATGAAAGCCGGCAAAAACTACATCACAGCAATCACCGATATTTTTTTCGATCTCGATCACACGCTTTGGGACTTCGAGAAGAATTCGGCTCTTGCTTTCGAATACATCCTGAAAATCCGTGAGGTTGAAGTGAAATCGTCAGATTTTATGAGGGTGTACACCCCTATAAATCGAGATTGTTGGAAGGCGTATAGGGAAAACAGAATCACTCAAGACGAATTGCGGCGATCTAGGCTAGAACGCACTTTTTCAATGTTGGGAAAGGAGGTAAACAGCGAGCTGATAGAGCTGCTCGTAGAAGATTATGTTGTACATCTCACCGAAAATAATCACCTCTTTCAATACGCCAAAGAGATATTGCAGTATCTCAAAAGCAGATACAGTTTGCACATTATTACCAATGGTTTTGAAGAGGTGCAGCACAAAAAGCTCATCAATTCAGGCATAGCTCCCTATTTTACCCATGTGGTGTGTTCTGAGCCTTCCGGAGTAAAAAAACCGGATCCGGGTATTTTTCACTACGCGCTACAACAGGCCGGTATTACGGCTGCAAATGCAGTGATGATAGGAGACGATCTCGAAGCCGATATCTACGGAGCTCAGCGGGTAGGGATGAAAGCTATTCACTACAATACCCGTGAGGAAAAATCGGAAGAGGATATTCTCACTATAAACAACCTCCTAGAGATAAAGCATCATTTGTGAAAGGACGCAGAAAAAAATACTGGATGTTACTAACGGTCCTTCTGAGCAGCGTGTTCGGGGGATGCTTGAAGGATGTAGATTTTGATCAAGTCGATGATTTTGCTTTTAAACCCGAATTGGAAACGGGATTGGTATATGTAGATACGCTTACCTCTTGTGAATTGCTAAACGAGATGAACCCTAATGTGCAGTTGTGCGATCTGATTCCTGTAGAGACGATTAATGTAAAGGAATTGACTAAGTTGCCTATAGACACTGATTTAATAAAAGATATTGAGGGTATTATTGAGAAGCCTAATCCAATAGAAAAGGACCTTAGTTTTGATTTTTTTTCTGAAAAGTATGTTGTAGATCATTTAGAATCGGCCTCTTTGGTATTTGAAGTGGGGAGTACTTTTAATACAGCGACTTCGGTGAGTGTGGCTTTGACCGGTGTTGCCGAGGAAAATCCGAAACGTATTGAAATCAATCTGGAGCCCTCCCGAGATGGTGTAGAGTATACCGGACGAGATACTCTGAAATATTCAGCTGCAGAAATAGATCAACTAAAGAAAGTAGACCACATACATATTAGCGTGGAGATAGAAGGGCTGGAAGAATTGGATAAGAAAGACTTTATCCGTTTGAAATCTATGGCCTTTTTTCAATTGGGTATCAATGTGAAGAAGGGAAATGAATAGGACGGTAGGCTTGTTATATCTGTTGTTGCAACTCTGTTTTTCTGGGTTCTATGCGCATTCCCAAAACAAAGCCTTGCTATATGATTTTACGGCCGTACCACAGTCGTTATTACTCAATCCGGCTGCCGAAGTAGACCAACAGTGGTATGTAGGGATACCGTTGCTGTCGGGAGTTCGAGTAGGCGTAGGGTCGAGTGGTTTCTCGATCTACGATCTATTTTCAGACGATGAGGTGAGTTTTAACGACAAGGTGGGAAAGCTGATAGACCGAATGTCTCCAAAGGATGTGATTTCTGTCAATCAGCAGTTGGAGTTGTTCAATATTGGCTTTAAAGGCAATTGGATGAGCAGGGATTATTTCTCTTTTGGGATGTATCAGGAAACCGATGTCTTTATGTACTGGCCAGATGATTTTGCAAAATTTGCTTATTATGGGAACAAGGGTAGAATAGGGGAAAAAATGGATTTAGCACAGCTCGATATTTCGGCAGAAATACTCACAGTACTTCACTTTGGGTGGCGCAGAAAAATCAGCGACCGACTACAAGTGGGAGTGAGGGCTAAGTGGTATTCGGGCATGGTCGATATACACTCTTCTGGCAACTCGGGTTACTTTGTTACCGAAAACGATGCGAGCAACTTCTATATGCATCGTATTATGGCCGATGTAGCCATTCGCACTTCCGGGTATAAATCGCTGGACGAAACCCCTGAAAAGGGCGAAGATGGAGAAGAAGCCCGGGAAAAATTGAGAAGTCGAATGTTGTTCAGTGGTAATTTCGGCTTGGGTTTTGATTTCGGAATGAGCTATCATCCGTCACCGCAGTGGACCGTTACAGCCAGCTTGCTCGATTTCGGATTTATCAGGCATACCGAGGATGTTAGGAATTATGAGCTTGAAGGGAATTACGAACTGGAAGGAGTGGAGTTGTTTCTCAACGGTGCCGAGGGTTCGTCGGTTGGAGATTACTGGGAGAACCTAAAAGATGAAATAGAGGATAACTTATCTTATGATAAAAACAATAACAAGTATACGACTCAAAGGGCGTACAAAATTTACGGAGCGGTAAATTATGCCTTTGGAATTCGGAAAGATAAAAAGAACCACCACCTCACCGATTATGAAAACTATATCAATAAGGTAGGAGTCCAGTTGTTTGTGATAAACCGTCCGCAAGGACCTATAGCATCTGTAACGGGATTTTACAGTAGACAACTTACGAACTTTCTGGAAGCTAAATTGAGTTATACTGCCGATCGTTATTCTCAGACCAATATCGGAGTCGGACTAGCAACAAGACTTGGAAAAGTACAGTTTTACCTATTGGCCGACGATATTCCCGGCCTTCTCAATCTGGGAAAAGCTAATTACGGCGGACTTCAGTTCGGATTTAACTATATTTTTTCGAATCCTGAGCCTCCCTTTAAAGAGCTATAAGCACAAGTTGTTCTCGTATTTGAGAAGGTGCCTGTCCGATTCTCAATTGCGTTGATAACTGATAGAGTCGCCCGGTTGGAGTCCCCATTTTTTAGCCATCCCAGCATTGACTTCAAGTACGTATTGTGCGGGGAAGTCGGAAGGGATTGAGTTTTCGTTGAGCGGTTCCGCGTTGGCTTTGATGCTCACAATTTTCTGAGTAGCGTCGATATAGATAATATCTAAGGGGATATAAGTGTTTTTCATGTAGAAGTAACGCAGTTCTTCGTTGTCAAACACAAAGAGCATCCCTCGGTTTTCAGCCATTTCCGTACGGTACATCAAGCCGGTTTCGACCTGGTATTCGTCGTCGGCAATCTCTATTTCCAGTCGCTTAAGAAGTGTGGCATCAGTATTAAACAGGTTTAACTCTCCCTCTTTGGTAAAGTGGATTTCCTGTGTTTTTACCGAAGAGCTTTTTTTATCTCCCTTACAGGAAGTATTTAAAATCAATAGACCTCCAAAGATAATGACGATGAGTATTCTGAACATATCTTGCTATTTATGCGTTATTCGACTGTTCGTCTTTCCGGTTTCTAAGCACGAGATAAATTCCGAAGAGGATAAAAGGTATACTCAGCCACTGTCCCATATTTAAAGACAATTGATCTTCGAAAGGAACCTGGTTTTCCTTGAAAAATTCAACGATAAACCTCACAGCCCACAACAAGATGAGGAATACACCGAAGATATATCCGAGTTTGTTCCTCTTTTCGGTTTTCCAATAGATGTACCAAAGTATGAGAAATACCAGTAAATATCCCGATGCTTCGTATAATTGAGTGGGATGTCTGGGGAAATCTTCGCGAAGTTTTTCAAAAATAACTCCGTAATCACCATTTGTAGGTTTTCCGATAATCTCCGAATTCATGAAGTTCCCAATACGGACAAATATTCCTCCGAGGGATACGGGAATGACAATGCGATCTAATATCCAAAGTATTGGTTTGTGGATTATCTTTTTGCTGTAATAGAACATGGCGATAATAATCCCGATAGCTGCTCCGTGACTGGCGAGCCCCCGAAAGCCTACAATGCGAAATTTCGGACTGAATTCTACAGGAAGAAAGATATGGAGCGGATCTTTGATAAACATCTCGGGTTCGTAAAAGAGAAAATGCCCCAAGCGAGCTCCGATAAGAGTAGCCAGTACTGTATAGATAAACAGGGAGTCGAGCTCATTGACCGTCAGTCCTTCACGCTCGTATATTTTTTTCATAATAAACCAGCCTAGTACAAAAGCTACGACAAACATCAGGCTGTAATAGCGCAGCATAAAAAAACCGAGATCTATGCCCTCGCTGGGGTTCCAGTGTATACTTAAAAAGTGCATTTCTTTTATTTATGAGAGTGTAAATATAGGGAAACCAAAAACAAAATAGCGAAAAGAGCGATTAAAAATCCATACATATTAAAATGAGTATAAATATAAATTGTAAATATTAAATATATTTTTAAAACCAAAATAAAATTAATACATTTGTGGGAAAGTAAAGATATGGCTACATTTACCAGTACACTACCCGATCATCTTCTTCAAATGCTCAAATCAAGAGCAAAGCAAATGTCTATGCCCATAAATAAGCTAATAGAAAATGCCCTGACGCTATATTTGGAACACCTTGAAAGAGCCGAGTATATACAGTCTTATAAACAGGCATCTACAGACGAAAACCTTTTGTCTTTAGCCGAAGAAGGAATGGAAGATTACCTGAAACAACTCGAAGACCAATGAAGCAAGGAGATATCTGGTATGCTGATTTAAATCCTACCAGAGGGAGTGAACAAGCTGGTTATCGACCGGTAGTGGTTGTGAGTGGTAATCTGTTGAACAAGTATCTCAATGTGGTAATAGTGGTGCCTTTGACGACTAAAATCAAGAGGTATAAAGGAAATCCAATACTTCTTCCCAATGAGGTTAATGGGCTTAAAAAGGAGTCAGAGATGTTGATTTTTCACCTTCGCTCTGTTTCTAAGTACAGGCTAGTAGAGAAACTGGGAGTTATAAACCCTGAAGAACTCGCCCTTGCTGTGAAAACGCTGAACGATATTCTCAAGTATTGAAATCTTAGTCTGAGATTAGTTTTGTAGTTTTTGAATCACCTTCTATCTTTGTCAATTACTCAGTTCTCTTCCTTATCAGGTACAGGGTCGTAACCTGAACCGCCCCAGGGGTGACAACTGAATATTCTTTTTAGAGCCAGTTTTCCTCCCCTAAAAAGTCCGTGTTTTTGTAGAGCTTCTACGGTGTATTGAGAACAGCTAGGGCTGTACCTGCAGCTTGCCGGGGTGAGGGGAGAAATCAGGTATTGGTACACTTTTACCAAAAATATAAACGGGAAGCTGAGTATTTTTAGTAAGAGTGTCATGTACTGCCTGTTTTGTATAGGTGCAATAGAGGTCAGGAGAGAGAGAAAGTAGTTCCCTCTTTTCCGTCCTTGAGTTGAATTCCCATTGCGGAGAGTTCATCTCTTATTTTGTCGGATGTGGCAAAATCTTTATTTGCTCTCGCTTCCGCTCTGAGATTGATCAGCAATTCTACCACGCCAGATAGTTTGTCTGTGTCTCCCTCATTAGAGATAGCGCTGTCTACCAGTCCGAGTACATCAAAAACAAAAGCGTTTATAGTTTCCTTTAGCAATCTCAAATCGTCTGCAGAAACGCTGGCCTTCCCTTCTTTGAGTTGGTTGATAAACTTGACAGCTTCAAAGAGGTGGGCGATGAGTACAGGACTGTTGAAGTCGTCGTTCATCGCATCGTAGCATTTTTGTTTCCACTCATTTACATCAAAACCTCGAGTATCTTGTGAAACCTGAAGTTCATCGAGAAGATGGATGGCTTCCATTAGTCTGTTGAAACCTTTTTCTGAAGCGATCAGAGCATCGTTGCTAAAATCCAAAACACTTCTGTAGTGCGCCTGTAGTATAAAAAAACGCGTTACTGTGGGAGTGAATGGTTTGCTCAGTATATTGTTGTCGCCTGTAAAAATCTCGTTGGGCAAAATATTATTGCCTGTAGACTTGGCCATTTTTTTACCGTTGAGGGTGAGCATATTGGCGTGCATCCAGTAGTTTACTGGTGAGTGACCGTTGCAAGCTTCTGCCTGTGCGATCTCGCATTCGTGGTGAGGGAATTTCAAATCCATTCCCCCTCCGTGGATATCAAATTTTTCTCCGAGGTACTTAGTGCTCATAGCGGTACACTCGAGGTGCCATCCGGGGAAACCATCACTCCAGGGTGAAGGCCATCTCATAATGTGTTGGGGTTCGGCCTTTTTCCACAACGCAAAGTCCTGCGGATTTTTCTTGTCGCTTTGTCCGTCTAATTCACGAGTATTGTGTATCAGGTCTTCGACATTTCTTCCACTCAGTTTACCGTATTTGGTAGTATTGTTGAATTTGATAACATCGAAATACACCGAACCGTTGACCTCATAGGCAAATCCTTTGTCTAAAATATCCTTAATAATATCGATTTGCTCGATGATGTGTCCTGTAGCAGTAGGTTCTATACTGGGAGGCAAATTGTTAAAGCGGTTCAGGGTATTGTGGAAATCTACGGTATATCGCTGTACCACTTCCATGGGCTCTATCTGTTCGAGCCTTGCTTTTTTCGCGATGCGATCCTCACCTTCGTCGGCGTCGTTTTCCAAGTGTCCAGCGTCGGTAATATTTCTCACATACCTCACCTTGTAACCGAGATGCCGGAGATAACGGAAAACCAAATCGAAAGATATAAACGTCCTGCAATTCCCGAGATGTACGTAATTGTAAACCGTTGGTCCACATACATACATTCCTGCATGACCTTCATTGATGGGTTCAAATACTTCCTTCTGTCCGTTAAGCGAATTGTATATCTTTAACTTTTGGTCTCGGTATAACTGCATTTCGAGCTGTGTAATTTTAGAGGGTGGTGAACTAAAATTCGGTATCCATTTTTATATAATCCAGGAATTCTCTACGCACTGCGGGGTCTTTAAATTTACCTCCAAACTCTGCGGTAACGGTACTGCTCTCGATGTCTCGTATTCCCCTAGAATTTACGCAGAGGTGCTTGGCATCTACAACGCAGGCTACATCCTCTGTATTTAGAGCCTTTTGCAGTTCCTGAACAATCTGCATAGTCATTCTTTCCTGTACCTGTGGTCTTTTGGCGTAGTAATCGACGATGCGATTCATTTTGGAGAGCCCTATAACGTTGCCTTTGGAAATATAGGCCACATGTGCTCGTCCTACTATGGGGAGCAAGTGGTGCTCGCAGGTAGAATATACGGTAATATTTTTTTCTACCAACATCTCTCCATATTTGTACTTGTTTTGAAAGGTGGATGCCTTTGGTTTTCTTTCCGGGTGCAGCCCACTAAAAATTTCCTTTACAAACATTTTGGCTACCCTTCTCGGTGTCCCTTTCAGGCTGTCGTCGGTAAGATCGAGTCCGAGAGTATCCATAATGTGGTACACGTCTTGTTCTATACGCTCCATTTTTTCATCGTCAGAAAGCTCAAATGCATCTTCCCTCAACGGGGTGTCTGCCGAAGACGATGCGTGATTGTCACCAATCTCTTCAAACTGCTCTTCCAAGGCTTTGTCTATTTTCATCGATTTAGCATTTATATTTCCCGGTACAGCAGATGTGAAAATCGCATTTTTGACTGCACCTTTTTACTACTTTGCTACAAATATATATTGCAGCAATTAGTAAGAGGATGCAAAGATACGCATTTCTTAAGGACAAATAGCTGTTTGACGAATTTTACAAGTTAAAGGTAAGCGACAGGGTGACGTTTGTGTTTTTGCTGTCTATATCGGCCGTATTGGTAAGCCCCTGTTCGTATAGCGGGGATTTGTAATCTCTCATATACTGGCCGAAAGTGGCATCAATTCTCGTGCTCCCAAAATCGTATCCGAGTCCTACAGAATACCCGTTCAGGTCGCCTATCATATCGCTGTCATAGGGGCTTTGTTCGTAGCGGTATCCACCTCGGAGACTAAAGTGATTTATACGGTATTCACCACCAAGTCGTACAGTAGAAACAGCCTGAAGGTTGTTACTTATATATTGGTTTTCCGTTTGATAGGCCGGAACAGAAGTGGGTTTAAGCTTGGCATTACTCATGTCTTGGTAGGAGTAGTCGAGACTAATCAGACCTTGTTGCCCGAATATCAGCGCTACACTTCCGGTGTATTTTGAAGGAATCTGTATTTTGTAATCTTCCAACACGTTGACGTAGTTTAAGTCGATTTCTGCCAATCGAGAGTCTTCGTTACTCGTCTCCATACGTTGAGATAGCTCATCGTTGAGATTGTACCAAGTTGGAGATTGGTAGGAAAGACCTAAGCGCACCATTTCGCCTACTCGTGCTATCCCTCCGAGAGAAAATGAAAAAGCACTCCCCTGAGTAAACAACAGGTTGTCGAAAGTGATAAATTCCATAGCAGGAGAGGAGTATCCATCTTCGTCTAGTTGAGTGTATTTTTCGTATTGAACGTCGTGAAAGTTAAGCGACGCTCCTACGTAGAAATTCTCGGTATACTGTCCGGCCACATTTACGGTAAACTTGTTGTTGTAGCCGGTGGTGCTCTGTAGAAAGTATTGGTTTACCGATCCTCCTGGGACGTTAGATACGTATTCCGTATTGTTGTCGTCTGTATCTACTGGATCGAATATCCCTCCGTAGTACCCCAAGAACGCTTGTTGTGTTCCAAATCCGTACGCAGAACCTATATCCAGATAAGCATCCCCCATAAATTCATCGTCAAAAACACCGAGGTCACCCAGAGGGGTACCGTTGGCAAAGCTCATAAAATAACGATCGATAGACTGGTCACTGGTGCCGGAAGCAATAAATTCGTTCTCGAAGTTGTTTGTCTTCTCAAAATTAAATGCGAGAGAGATTTTTTTCCAGTCCGATCCACTATTGTTGTGAAATACCAATACGCCTCCTAATTGGTTGAGGTCGAAGTCGGAAGCATCTGTATTGGTGTAATTGCCAAAATATCCCGTTTTGTTTTTGGTGTTGTAACTGTTTCCTGAAATGGTAAGCATACCATTGTTGAATACAGCTGAACCAGCGGGGTTGTTGTTCAGTGCTGAAAGATCACCTCCAAGAGCTCCGAATGCACCACTCATAGATTGATATCGCGCTGTCCCTTGAATATTTTCAGAACCGAATCTTAGGACATCGTTTATAGTTTGAGCCTGTATCTGAGTTGCAACACCCAAAGCGGCCAGAGTTATCAGTACTTTTTTCATAAGAATCTGTGTTTATGAGAATCTGTATATGTTTGTTGTCGAGCAAAAAACAACCATGACTGTGAAAAATCACGGTTATTTTTCTCAATTTCAAGTTGCTGTTGTGTTTGGCATCAGTTTTTTAGGAAGCGGCATGCGGTTGTTTTGCAATGGTGAACATTTCGTTTTGCTACCGGTTTTTATTCACTTTCTATCGCCTTCTGCCGGTAGACCGGGTGGCTCCACCTCCCGAAGATCTCGACGGGCTATACGACCGTACTGACGAACTACTTCGGGTGGATCTTGTGGGAGTGCTGTATGAGCGAGTAGATCTCGATGGAGTGCTATAAGACCTTCTGGTAGACCTAGACCTTGTCGGAGTATTGTACGATCTTTGACTTTGCCTGGGAGTACTGCTGCGATAAGTTCTTCGAGTCGTCGCTTCCGAATTACTACTCCTGTAGGTACGTCGGTTTGTAGCATTTGTGTTAGAGTTACGGTATGTGTTTCTTCCTGCATTGATATTAGAACTGTTTCTGTATGTTCTTCTATTGGTACTAGCTCCACTGGTATTGCGGTACGATCTTCTATTAGTACTCGCTTCAGTGTTATTTCTGTAATACCTTCTGCTGGTAGAAGTACTCCTGTTGGTATTGGTCAAACTGTTTCTGTTGTAATACCTTCTCGTGTTGGTGTAGGCATAAGTTCTCCTTCCGTAGTGGTAATAATACGGGCTATAATAGTGGTAATAGCCTCCGCCCCAGTAGGGATAACCTCCACCCCAGTAGCTCCATCCAATGCTCCATCCCGGGCTGTACCATCCGTTGTAGTACCAAGAGTTGTAACCCCATCCACCCCAATAGGGATCATACCAACCACCTCCCCAATAGGGACTGTACAAACCGCTGCTCCAATAAGGGCTATACCATCCACCCCAAGAGTTGTTGTATATGTTTATCGAAGTGGTTTGTGGGTTGTCTCCCCATCCTGGGTAGCCTCCTTGATAATCGTAGCGGTAATCGTCAGCTACGATATCGGTAGAGTCATTTATCTGATTGCTGGAATATCCATCGATATCTGTAAAGATGTAGTCGTTACTGGTCATAGCATTCAATTCTTCCGATTTTCGGGAAAAATAAGACTGATAGCCAGAAGGTTCTTCTGTGTTGCTGCGGTACTGTTCCTGGGCTCGTCCATAACTGTAATCGGTAGTATTTCCGTAGATTCCGTCGGCATCGTAATAGGAAGCCTGCTGGTAGGAACCACATGAAGATAGGAAAATTCCGGAGACTGCACCAGCTAGCAGAAAACGGAATTTTTTAATATTTTTTAAAGTATTCATCATTGCAAATTTTTATTGTTGAACATAGCAAAAATAGTTAGTTTTGCCAAACTATATTTCTACTTTAACAGAAGTGCAATATTTGTGCCAAACTACAGATAATGGGTAAGAACTTAACAAAGCGAAGCGAAGACTATTCCAAATGGTATAACGAGCTAGTCATCAAGGCCGACCTGGCCGAAAACTCAGGAGTGAGAGGGTGTATGGTGATAAAACCCTACGGTTATGCTATATGGGAAAAGATGCAGACTGAATTGGATAGAATGTTTAAGGAAACTGGGCATGAGAATGCTTACTTTCCCTTGTTTATACCCAAATCGTATTTGAGCCGGGAGGCCGATCACGTAGAAGGCTTTGCTAAGGAGTGTGCAGTAGTAACACATTATCGACTCAAAAATGCCGAAGACGGTAGTGGAGTGGTGGTAGACCCCGAGGCCAAGCTAGAAGAGGAGCTTATCGTACGCCCTACTTCCGAAACGATAATTTGGGATACTTATCGCAAGTGGATACAATCGTACCGCGACCTGCCGGTATTGGTCAACCAATGGGCGAATGTGGTGCGTTGGGAGATGCGTACTCGTCTGTTTTTGCGCACAGCCGAATTTTTATGGCAGGAAGGACATACGGCACATGCCACAAGAGAAGAAGCCATAGCTGAGGCAGAGCAGATGATGGGAGTATACGCCGATTTTGCCGAAAACTTTATGGGAGTTCCCGTAATCAGAGGAGTGAAGTCGGAAAGTGAGCGTTTTGCCGGTGCGGTAGAGACCTATTGCATCGAGGCACTGATGCAGGACGGCAAAGCTTTGCAAGCGGGTACCTCTCATTTTTTGGGACAGAATTTTGCCAAGGCTTTTGACGTGAAATATGCCAATAAAGAAGGACAACAGGAATATGTATGGGCCACTTCCTGGGGAGTGTCTACTCGATTGATGGGGGCTCTTGTTATGACCCATAGCGATGACAACGGTTTGGTACTTCCTCCAAAACTCGCACCAATACAAGTGGTTATTGTGCCTATTTACAAAGGGGAAGATCAGCTGGATGCTATTTCCGATCACGTAGCACCTTTGGTACAAGAACTTCGCAGTAGAGGAATTTCTGTGAAGTACGACAATAGAGATACGCAGAAACCCGGATGGAAATTCAACGAATACGAACTCAAAGGGGTTCCAGTGCGCTTGGCTATAGGTCCCAGAGACTTGGAAAACGGTACCTACGAGGTGGCGCGTAGAGATACCATGGAGAAAGAAATTGTAAAAGGAGAAGAGGTTGTAGACAGGATAGAATTTCTTTTAGACGATATACAGAAAAATATATATAGCAAAGCCCTTAATTATAGGGAAGAACATATTACAAAGGTAGATTCTTACGAAGAATTCAAGGAGCTGTTGGAATCTAAAGGAGGGTTCTTTTCGGCGCATTGGGACGGCACGGTCGAAACAGAAGATGCTATTAAAGAAGAGACCAAGGCCACAATACGCTGTATTCCTTTGGATGCAGAGGAAGGAGAAGGAGTTTGTATGTACAGTGGCAAGCCTTCTAAGCGAAGAGTATTGTTTGCCAAAGCGTACTAAAAAGTAGAAAGACAATAATACAGCAAAGGCCATTCTCGATTAGAGCAATGGCCTTTGTGTTTTTGAGTTAGGATTTCTTTGAATCTGGACTCTCTGCCTTGATGTGTTGAGAGCGCAATCTAAAATTACGACGCTTGGGGCGCAATTTTCCGTATGACCCCATGATTATTTTTCCTCTTCTGGTTTTTTTATCACCTTTTCCCATTGTTAAATCATTTGGTTAAACTTCGCTACAAGTTAAGAAATTCAATTCAAATGGGCTAACAGCTGATTTAGAGAATACCCTTGTTACAATTTTAGGATTAGCGAATAGACTGCACAAATTCGGGAATGGCATCAATGCCCTTTTCGTTCAGAAATTTGATAAAAGCCGAACCGATGATGGCTCCTTTGGCTCTATTGGTCGCTGTTTCAAAAGTATCGGCATTGCTTATTCCGAAACCGACAATCTGCGGGTTTTTTAATTGCAGACTGTGAATGCGTTCGAAATACTGTTTCTGAACATCTCCAAAAGTGCTTTTGGCTCCGGTGACACTAGCCGAACTGACCATATAGATAAAGCCGTCGGAAACGGAATCGATATAGCGAATGCGCTCGTCGGGTGTCTGCGGTGTGATAAGGAAAATATTTGCCAACCCGTATTTTTCGAACAGGGACTTGTAGTCTTCTTCGTAGACGTCGACAGGAAGATCGGGAACGATAAGTCCGTCGATGCCTATCTCTGCACATTTTGCACAAAAAGCTTCTACCCCGTATTGCATAATAGGGTTGAAATACCCCATAATAATCAAGGGGATGTGTACGCTATTCCTGATGTCTTTCAACTGTTTGAAGAGCTCGTTGGTCGTCATGCCGTTTTTCAGAGCTTGAGTTGAACTTTCTTGTATGGTAGGTCCGTCAGCAAGAGGGTCGCTAAAGGGCAATCCGATCTCTAGCATATCCACTCCGCTGTTCTGTAGGTTTTCAATAATAGACACTGTATCTTCCAACCTGGGATAACCTGCGGTAAAATAAATGGACAGGATCTTTTTGTCTTCCTGCAATTTTTGATGAATTCTATTTGTCGTCATAGTGATGTGATTAGTCTGTAATATATGAAGCTTTCAGTACAGCAAGTTAAAGACTGAAATAATCGATATAAGTATTCAAGTCTTTATCTCCCCGGCCGGACAATGCCACGACGACAATATCGTCTTTGCCGAATTTTTGATGTTCAAAAACGGCTAGAGCATGACTACTTTCGATAGCGGGAATAATACCTTCGAGCTGGCATAGTTGAAGTCCGGCTTTCATAGCATCGCTGTCGGTTATGGCTTTGAATTCAGCTCTTCCCGATTTAAACAGATGGGCGTGCATAGGGCCTACACCGGGATAGTCGAGTCCGGCTGAAATAGAATAAGGTTCAGTAATCTGTCCGTCTTCCGTTTGCATCAGCAGTGTTCTGCAGCCGTGAATAATGCCTTGATGCCCCAGTACTGAGGTAGCTGCACTTTCTCCAGAATCGATACCTTTACCCGCAGCTTCTACTGCAATGATGTTTACATCTTCCTCGTCGAGAAAATGGTAAAAAGTTCCGGCAGCATTACTTCCTCCTCCTATACAAGCGACTACGTAGTCTGGGTTTTCCCTGCCCTCTTGTTCGAGGAGCTGCGCTCTGATCTCTTCGGAAATTACGCTTTGAAAGCGAGTCACCATATCGGGATATGGATGAGGTCCAATAGCCGAACCGATGATGTAATGAGTGTCTACAGGATTGTTGATCCAATCGCGAATAGCTTCGTTGGTAGCGTCTTTCAGGGTTCGGCTTCCAGACAGGGCCGGGCGAACTTCAGCGCCGAGCATTTTCATGCGAGCTACATTGGGAGCCTGGCGAGCGATATCGATTTCACCCATATAGACTACACATTCCATTCCGGTAAGGGCACAGACGGTAGCTGTAGCCACCCCGTGCTGTCCTGCGCCTGTTTCGGCAATGATTCTCGTTTTACCGAGGCGTCTGGCCATAAGGATTTGTCCAATGGTGTTGTTTATTTTGTGAGCCCCGGTATGGTTGAGATCTTCCCGTTTCAGGTAGATACGAGTTTCGTATTTTTCCGACATACGCTTTGCAAAATACAAGGGAGAGGGCCGGCCTACATAATCTTTGAGAAGCTTATTGAACTCTTGCTTGAATGAAGGTTCACTCATCACTTCAAGGTATTTTTGGCGCAGTTCTTCAACATTCGGATATAACATTTCCGGGATAAAAGCTCCCCCAAACTCACCGTAGTACCCGCGTTCGCTTACGTGATAGGCTCCTTTCCCTGCATTTCCTCCGATAGGAGTGATGCTGTTTATTGTTGCTGACATACTATTTTTGATTTAAATTCTTTCAGATCTCCAGTGTTTTTATAACCGGGTTTTGTTTCAAATTTGCTGTTTAAATCGATGGCGTGGCACAGGCGAGCCACACTTTTATATTCCGGGCTGTTCAGAAATTCACAGACCTTTTCGACTTCTTCCAAGCCTATGCCTCCACTGAGGAAAAAGGGTTTTTCGGAAGGATAGTTTTTAAGAACTCTCCAATCGAAGGTATAGCCGTTGCCTCCGGGGTGTTTTCCCTTGGTGTCGAAAAGGAAATAGTTAGCGGTATTTTCAAAAGGGAGGAGTTGTTGGAAATCGAACTCGTCCTTTACTGAAAACACCTTGATAATCTCTACATCTGGCACAGTATTGCCCAATTCTGTACAATAGTCCGCAGATTCCCCGCCGTGTAGTTGTACTGCTCGTAAACCAAACTGTTCTACTTTGTCGGCGATCTCTTTTACAGATGCATTTACAAACACCCCTGTCTTTTTTATGTGTTGAGGTATTTCGGGTATATCACCTTCAAAATACCTCGGAGATTTGCGGTAAAAGATAAAACCGAGGTAATCCGGTTTTAGCTCACCGACTTCCCTGATGTTGTCTGGGAATTTCATGCCGCATATCTTGAGTTTTACAGCCATGCTTTTCAGTTTGTTAGATTTCTGATAAAAGCTGTCGCACTTTCCCCTGGATTAGGAGTTTTCATAAAATTCTCCCCGACGAGAAATCCGCGGTAACCGAAATCCCTAAGTCCGACAATGGTGTTGTAATCGCTGATACCACTTTCAGAAACTTTGACAAAATCGTCAGGGATTAGGGTTGAAAGTCTTTCGCTGGTTGCTATGCTCACTTCAAAAGTTTTTAGATTTCGGTTGTTGACTCCCAACATATTCAATGAAGGCATTACCGATTTGTGGAGTTCTTCTTCGTTGTGAACTTCGAGCAATACTTCCAGGGAGAGGCTCTGAGCCAATTCGGAGAAGGATTTGATCTCTTCTCTTGTGAGTGCCGATGCGATGAGTAGTATGACGTCTGCACCATAAGATTTGGCTTCTATGATTTGGTATTCGTCGACGATAAATTCCTTTCGCAGCAGGGGGATGGAAGTACTGGCTCGTGCAATCCAGAGGTCTTCGGGAGAGCCTCCGAAATACTTTCCGTCGGTGAGCACAGACATTCCACAAACCCCGGCTTTTTCATAGCCAGAAGCTACGTCGTACACGCTGAGGTCGTGGTTGATAACCGCTCGGGAAGGCGATCGCCTTTTATGCTCGGCAATGATTCCGGTAGCGCTTTCATTCAGTCTGGATGCCATAGAAAGAGTAGATCTTTCAAACAGTGAAGCAGCTTCGAGTTGAGCTACCGGGATGATTGTTTTTTTTAGGGCGACTTCCCTGCGTTTGTCGGTGATAATCCTATCCAGTATATCAGGCATTTTTTAATGTTTTAGAGTTAGATTTTAGCGATTGTATTTAACTGGCAGAGAGGCTTCGGAGTTTTTCGAGAGAATTAAGTGCCTTACCGGATGTCAAACTTTCTCTAGCCATGTCGAGGGCTTGTTGCGGATTTGTTTGTTGAGCTGTGGCAATTGCCAAAGCAGCATTAGCACAGACAACATTGTTCTGGGCTTCTGTTCCTTTTCCCTGAAGTACATTCATAAAAATGGCAGCGGATTCTTCAATCGAATTACCTCCTTTTATATCTTTTTGTTGCAAAGGAGCCAATCCGAAGTCGGCTGGGTGGAGCATTTCTTCCGACTGATTCCTAATCGCTTTGGCCGGTCCGGTGAGCGAGAGCTCGTCATAGCCGTCTAAAGCGTGAAGTATGGTGTAGTTCTTATCGGTATTCTGATATAGATATCCGTACATTCTCGCCAGTTCGAGATTGAATACACCCACCATTTGGTTTTTTGGGAAGGCGGGATTGACCATGGGACCAAGCATATTAAAAAATGTTTTTACAGCCAGCTCTTTCCTGATAGGACCTACATTTTTCATGGCAGGGTGAAACAAGGGGGCGTGAAGGACGCAGATATTAGTTTCGTCCAACGATCTTCGGAGGAAGTCTACATCATTAGAAAACCGTATTCCGAGAAATTCCATAACATTGCTGGAGCCACATTTTGAAGAGACACCGTAATTACCGTGTTTAGCTACCGGCACCCCGGCGCCTGCAGTGACAAAAGAGGCGAGAGTAGAGATGTTGAAGGTGTCCTTTCCGTCTCCTCCGGTTCCGCAGAGGTCGATTACCTCTGTGCCGTTCAAATCTACCGCGATACACAATTCTAGCAAAGCATCGCGGAAGCCTTCTAGTTCTTCCACTGTAATGCTGCGCATCATATAAACCGTGAGAAAAGCGGCGATCTGGCTGGTGTTATACGCTCCTCCGGAGATGTTGACCAAAACATTTCTGGCCTCTTCTTTGGAGATAGTTTCGTGATTGATCAGTCTGTTTAATATAGCTTTCATATTTGAAAGGTTTAGATAGAGATGATGTTATTATTATGTTGGGGCGGTTGGGGCGGTTGGGGCAGGTTGGGGCAGGTTGGGGCAGGTTGGGGCGAATTGCAATTCGCCCTTACTCGCCTTACTCGCCTTACTCTCCCTTACGCGCTTGCGCTTTTACCCGGATACCCATACCACGATACGGAGCGTATCATTATGCGTCTTTACCGGGAGACGAGTTTAGCCAGTTTTTGAGTATTTTTTTTCCGTCGGGTGTCAGTACCGATTCTGGATGGTATTGTACCCCTTTGACGTCAAATTCACGGTGACGTAGCGACATGACCTGTCCGTTCTCATCAAAGGAAGTAGCTTCAAGGGCTTCCGGAAGTTGAGGATCTACCACCCAAGAGTGATAACGGCCTGCTTCTATCTCTTTGTCTAAGCCATCGAAGAGCGGCTCGTCGTTTGCAGTAATGGTGACCCTAGTGGACACCCCGTGATACACCTTGTTGAGATTTACAATCTTACCACCAAAAACTTCGCCTATAGCCTGTTGCCCCAAGCAAACTCCGAGTATACTCTTAGACGGGGCATAGCGCTTTATAATCGCTTTCAATAGCCCTGCTTCGTCTGGAATCCCCGGGCCAGGGGATAGCAGTATTTTGTCGAATACTTCTACATCGTCCAGTTCTAGCTGATCGTTTCGCCTTACAGTAACTCGGGCCCCAAATTCTTCGAGATAATGCACTAGATTGTAGGTGAAACTGTCGTAATTGTCTATAACGAGAATTGATTGCATTGTTTTAAATTTTGAAATTTTTAAATAGTTTCGGCTAGTTCCATGGCTTTGTTTAGGGCTCCGAGTTTGTTGTATACTTCTTGTAATTCGCTTTCCGGGCTCGATTCAGATACGATTCCGGCACCTGCTTGGTAGTGAAGCCTGTGATTTTTGCTTAGGAAGGTGCGTATCATAATGGCGTGGTTAAAATTGCCTTCAAAATCCATAAAGCCTATGGCGCCCCCGTAAAAGTCGCGGTTGCAGTTTTCGTATTTGTCAATGAGTTGCATGGCCATGTGTTTAGGAGCTCCGCTCAAAGTACCGGCAGGGAAGGTGTCGGCTACCACCTGCATAGTAGAAGCGTGATCGTGTAGTCTACCTGTTACTTTCGATACGAGGTGGATTACATGAGAGAAGAACTGTACCTCGCGGTAGTTTTCTACTTTTACCTGATGCCCATTGCGACTGAGATCGTTTCTCGCAAGATCGACGAGCATGACGTGTTCTGCATTTTCCTTAGCATCTTCAGAGAGTTGTTTGGCAAGGGCGCTGTCTTTTTCGTCATTTCCAGTACGCTTAAAGGTGCCGGCTATGGGGTGTATCTCAGCTTTCCTATCTTTTACTACAAGCTGGGCCTCGGGCGATGAACCAAATATCTTAAAATTGCCGTAGTCGAAGAAAAAGAGGTAAGGTGAGGGGTTTATACTTCGCAATGCCCGGTATACATTGAACTCATCACCTTTGAATTGTTGAGAAAATCTCCGAGATAGTACCAGCTGAAATACATCGCCGCGATAACAGTGTTGTTTGGCGTAGTCTACGTTTTGTTTGTAAGCTTCGTCAGTGAGGTTGGAGGTGGCATCTCCTGTTTTTGAGAAGTTGTAAGAGGCAAAATTTTTCGATTGTAAGAGTTGTTCTACATCGTCTATATTGCTGACGCCATCGGTGCTGTGACAAAAAATATAGGCTTCGTTTTTAAAGTGGTTTATGGCGATGATATTCTGATACACTGCGTAGTGGATGTCGGGAATATCGAGAGTGTCTTCTTTTTTAGAGATCGTAATGTCTTCAAAATACCGCACTCCGTCATAGGCGATATATCCGAAGAGTCCTTTGTTGATAAACTTGAAGCCGTTGTCTTCAGTTTTGAAAGCTGATGCAAAACGGTGAATGGCTTGTGGTACATCGGTATCTCCGTTTACAGTAGATTTTTTGTATGTTCCATCCGGATAGGTTTCACTTATGGTATTGTTCTTTACAGAAATACTCGCTATGGGATTACAACATATATAGGAGAAACTATTGTTGCTGGCGTGGTAGTCGCTACTTTCCAGCAACAGACTGTTTGGGAAGCGATCTCGTATTTTGAGGTAAACACTTACTGGGGTTATGGTATCGGCTAAGATTTGTTTGAAGTGTGTGGTTAGGTGTATCATTGCATTTTAGAAAATTATAAGGTCTTAAAAACAAAAAAAGGCTTGTCGTGATTGACAAGCCTTATATTTTTTATTAAAAATACCAGTAACAGGGCTTAGCTCACGACTTGTCGACGTAAGTTGCTCCACCACCAGATATTGTTTAATGAATTGTTCATCGTTTATATTTGACCACAAATTTAGAAAGGAAATTGAAATGTGCAAGCGCTTCTACCTTTTTATAACATTTTTTTGTGGATAGATAACCAAAAATAGTGCAGTCTTTTGATTTTTACAGTTAAGGTTTTACGGTTTAAGAGTTGTCGGTGCATGTCTGAACTCCTTTAACAGTGGAGTTTCAGAGAAAAAAGAAAAGGGAGCATTGTATGTCGGCTCCCTTCTCATATTTTTCATTCTGCAATTTTTTCCCTTTTGGAGAGTATTAGAAATTGAGATCTACTACAAGGTCAAACTCGTCGTAAATAGTTTTGTCGCCGAGATTGTCAAAAAAGCTTCCCGATCCGTAGCGAACGTTGTATTTGGAGCGGTCGATTTTTACACCTCCTGTAGCTTTACTTCCGTATACTGAAAGGGTGAAAGTTACGGGGTGAGTCTCACTTTTAATGGTGAGGTCGGCAGTTATCTCGTAGGCGTTTTTTCCAGAAGGGGTAACTTTTGTGAAAACCATTTTGGCAGTAGGGTGTTTTTCAACTCCGAAGAAATCGTCAGATTTGAGATGTCCGTCGAGATTTTCTTTGTTTTCTCCGCTCAGGTCAGTGGAGCCTATAGTGGTCATATCTACAATGAATTCTCCTCCGACAAGTTGATTGTCGTCAAAGCTTAGCGATCCTTTTTGAAGGTGTATAATACCTTCGTGTGAACCAGTAACTTTATAGCCTTTCCAGGTGATTTTGCTAGTTTTTACATCTACTTCTTTAGTCTCGTTGTCGTTGGTAGAAAAAGCTGATGAACCAATGGCCACTACAAGGGTAAGAGCTACTTGTGTTAATTTGTTTTTCATGTGTTTAGGATTAAGCGTTTTTATTTAATGATGATTGTTTAATTATATTTCTGTAAAAAAATCTTCTGGGGCTCGTCGTACTTTGGGTAATCCTTGAAACGGGTCACTTTCAGAGCGATAACCAATAGCGGCGATAACGGCTGCATTCAGTCCTTTTTCCTCTAGTTTGAGAATGCGATTGTAAGCTTGGGTGTCAAAGCCTTCCATTGGGCAGGCATCTATTCGCAATTGAGCGGCGGTAGAGAGCAAATTTCCCAAAGCGATATAGGCTTGCTTGGCCGACCAATTAGCCTTGTCTTCTGTAGGTCTATTTACCACATTGTTGTTGATCATATCGTTTAGCCCACCCAACTCATCTGTCGGGATATTTCTCGTTTTACTGAGGTTGTTTACGTAGGCCTCAGTGTCGTTGGGGGTGACGTCTTTTTTGTTGGCAAAAACGATTAGATGTGAGGCGTCGGTTACCTGAGACTGACCCCAGGAAGCTTCTCTCAATTCCTTTCTTATCTCTGGGTTTTCGATTACAAATACTTCATAAGGTTGCATTCCGTAGGAAGAGGCGGAAAGCCGGATGGCTTCTTTAAGTGTTGTGAGATCTTCTTCAGATATTTTTCTGGAAGCGTCAAACTGTTTGGTTGCGTACCTCCAATTTAAAGATTCGAGTATCGGACTCATAGTTATTTACTTTTATTATTGTAATTATTGTGTTTGTACTTATTATTCCTAGCTTCTGAGCTTCGTAAGAGCAGTGTTCAGTCCGTCTATTTCCCCGGAGGTGAGCTTGTTTATCATTTCTTTTTCAACCGCAGCCACCGCAGTACTGGCCTGGTCCACTAATTCCACCCCCTCTGAGGTGATAAAAATCTCCACTTTTCTGCGATTTTGCGGACACTGTTCGCGACGTACTAAGCCTTTGTCTATAAGCCGGTCTATGATGCGAGTAGTATTGCTCATCTTTGCAATCATGCGCTCCTGTATGGTGCACAAATTTGCCGGATGCCCCTTTTGCCCCTTTAAAATACGCAATACGTTGAACTGAGGTATGGAAATATCACAAGGCTTTAGCGCATCAGCAATCTTATTCTCTATGTTGTGAGCCGTATAAAAAACGTTTATTACGGTGCGAGTATGGTCTTGCATATTTTGCGCTTTAATAATGTTTTCAATATCTATTGTCAGTACAATTATTGTTGGTACAAATGTATAAAGGTATAACGAGATATCTATAAAAAATGGGTTGTAAATTTTTGTTAAAATTGCATTTACGGAGAAGGGCAATGCTCTGTTGCTATATTTTTTAGTTTTGCGTAATTTTGAAAAAAATAATTATGGCAGATTTAACTCAAGAAGAATGGGTAGAGCAGCTCGGAAGTAATTCTGATGCGGTAATTTTGGATGTACGTACTGCAGACGAATTTGACGAAGGTTATATTCCGAATGCGATAAATATAGATATCCGACAAGGGCAAGGTTTTCTAGACGAATTGGAAAAGCTCGACAAGAATAAGTCCTATTACGTGTATTGTCGTTCGGGAGCCAGAAGTGCTCAAGCGTGTTCGGTGATGGAACAATTGGGCTTTGAAGAGCCTCACAACCTGCTTGGAGGTATATTAGAGTGGGAAGGTGAGATAGTAGAAGCTTGACGGTATAGGCATCCGAGTTTGGCGAGTGTGAAATATTTTTCTTATATTTAGATGTTTTTTCTTTCATCTTTTATAAGATATGTATTATTTTTAAACTCGCGTTATGAGGGAGGAGTTTTTACATTATGTATGGAAATTCCGGAAGTGGAAAGGGGTTTTGCTATACACTACAGCAGGTGAAGAGGTAAATGTATTGAGTACGGGGCGTTATAATAGAAATTCCGGCCCCGATTTTTTTAATGCACAGCTTCGCATCGGCGGTCAATTGTGGGTAGGTAATGTAGAGGTTCATCTCAAATCCTCAGACTGGTATGCGCATCGTCATCAGACAGACGAGGCTTACGACAATGTGATACTCCACGTAGTCTGGAAAGACGATATTCCCGTGTTCTATCCAAATAACACCCCGATACCTGTGGTGGTATTGGAGGGAGTAGTTCCTGCTGTACTTTATGCAAAGTACAGCAAACTTCAGATAGCGGATTATCACTTTATAAGGTGTGAACGAGAAATATCAACTGTGGCAT
Source organism: Sinomicrobium sp. (assembly GCA_029266035.1). Classification (GTDB taxonomy): domain Bacteria; phylum Bacteroidota; class Bacteroidia; order Flavobacteriales; family Flavobacteriaceae; genus Sinomicrobium. The sequence goes on along the minus strand of JAJUFH010000002.1, from coordinate 81,520 downwards.
CTCCTTTGGTAGATGGTTTTGTAAATCAGTTGTATTTCGAGCGTCTTTATAGAAAATCAAAACGTATCGGAGAGCGGTTATCACAATTGCAAAGCGATTGGGAAGCCGTTTTTTTTGAAAGTCTGATGAATAGTTTTGGGCTTTCTGTCAATGGAGATGCGTTTAGGAGTATAGCATCGTCGGTTCGATTTTCTGTAATTAGAAAAGTGCAGCAAAATCGATTGGAACTGGAGGCTTTGTTGTTTGGCCAAGCGGGTTTGTTGCGCATAGAGGGGGTGCGAGATTCTCATGAAAAGGAACTTGTGGACGAATATCTATATCTCAAAAGAAAATTCGGGTTGCACAGTGAGCACGTGATAGCCGCTCGTTTTCACCGTCTTCGACCGCTTAACTTTCCAACGCTAAGGTTGTCCCAATTGGCCGATTTGTACCACAGACGAAAATCTTTTTTTACCGATGTGATGAGGGCTGAAACTCTCTCGGAATTGTACGATATTTTCAACGGAGAGGCCTCGGTCTATTGGGATACTCATTATGTTTTTGGCAAAAGATCCCGATTTTTAAAAAAGAGAATTTCTCAGCGGTTTATTCACTTGTTGTTGCTCAACACAGTATTGCCTGTTAAATACTGTTACCATTATCATCAGGGTGAAGAAGGAGTGAAAAGTGTAGTGGCTATTGCCAGACAGATAAAGGCAGAAACCAACAGTGTGATTTCAGCTTATGTAGCATTGGGTATAAAACCAGATAATGCTGCAGAAAGTCAAGGCTTACTCCGCTTGTACCATTTCTATTGTGAACCGGGTAAATGTTTGGATTGTACCGTAGGGAGGCAGCTGATGTCGGTAAGAGAGCAACTGAATACAAAATAATTGCATTGTCTACAGAGAATTACTTAACTTCGCTGATGTGAAAGTACTAAACGATATAAGGTATTTTTTTGAAAAACACGGTTTTGCCGTTTCTTCACGTCTTGCCGACAGGCTTGGAATGAAAGCCAAGAATGTTCGATTGTTTTTTATATACGTCTCCTTTGCAACTTTAGGGGTATGGTTTGCGGTGTATCTCACTTTGGCTTTTGTGCTTAAACTCAAGGATATGGTGTATACCAAAAGATCTTCTGTGTTCGATTTGTAAAATAATGTTCTACAATTCGCCTTTTTGTTAGTATATAGTAAAAACCAAATCAAAATTTGATTTAGCTCGTTTTTTTTCAGATATTGCCTGCTTTTATTAATTAAAATACAATTTTGTAAATTTTCACACTCTAACTGACTACAATTTTAAATTAAAACTATCTTTTATGAGAAATGGACTTCTCTTTCTTTTTCTAACGTTTGCAACCCTTAAATTATTTTCACAACATCTTACCGTAACGGAAAATCTCATCAATCCTTCTCCAGAGATTAACGACGCTATGGTTGAGTTGAAAGTGGAAGGTGGCCAAGAGCCGTATACCTATAAGTGGAGTCATCAGCAGACTCCATTGAGTTCTTCTAAGGCATTGAAACTTACAGAGGGCATATCTTATGCGGTGACGATTACAGATGCCAACGGCCTTACGACAGATAAGGAGTATATTGTGCCAGCCGAATCAATCACTGAAAATTTTAACGGAACCACTCAGCCTATAGTAGATGCGATTGGTTCCGTTTTGTTTTGGGATCCTTTTGCAGCTTTGGGAATTTACGACCCTGTTATTTATGACGATAACGGGGCAGCTATGTTGCATCCGAACGGCGATGCGCGCACCATTTCGGTACCCTTTATTGTGGTGTGGCTTATTATAGGAGGCTTGTTTTTTACACTGCGGATGGGATTTATCAATGTCAGGGGTTTTAAGCACGCCATACAACTGGCTAGAGGCAAGTACGACGAGCCCGATGCCCCAGGAAGTGTAACTCATTTCCAAGCGTTGTCTACCGCAGTTTCAGGTACAGTTGGGCTCGGAAATATTGCCGGAGTAGCTATTGCCATAGCTATAGGAGGCCCTGGAGCTACCTTTTGGATGATTCTTGCAGGACTTCTCGGGATGTCATCCAAGTTTGTAGAGTGTACCCTCGGGGTGAAATACAGAGATATAAGTGAAGATGGCCGGATCTTTGGAGGGCCTATGAGTTATCTCGTAAAAGGTTTGAAAGCGAGAGGTAAGGGGAAATTTGGGAAGGTGTTGGCTGTTGTCTTCGCTGTATTGTGTATAGGTGCTTCTTTCGGATCTGGTAATATGTTTCAGGCCAACCAAGCTTTCGATCAGCTGCAAGGGCAATTTCCGATGTTGGAGGGTAATGGATTTTGGTTTGGGATTGTGATGGCTCTGCTCGTCGGAGCTGTCATCCTTGGAGGGATAAAAAGTATAGCCAAGGTAACCGAAAAAATAGTGCCTTTTATGGCATCGCTCTACGTGTTTTTTGCTTTGGTTGTCATAGTTGTAAATATTAGTCATATAGGAGATGCAGTAGCCACCATTTTTGATGGAGCTTTTAATCCGGATGCGCTTAAAGGAGGGGTTATAGGAGTACTTATCCAAGGATTCCGAAGAGGTACTTTCTCCAACGAGGCTGGAGTAGGGTCGGCAGCTATTGCGCACTCTACAGCTAAGACAAAACATCCGGTGTCGGAAGGGTTTGTGGCTTTGCTCGAGCCTTTTATAGATACGGTAGTAGTCTGTACGCTTACCGCACTTGTACTTGTGTTTTCGGGGGTGTATCACGATGCTGAGGGCTTGGGAGGTTCTCAACTTACTTCTGCTGCATTCGGGAGTGTGATTTCTTGGTTTCCTTATGTGTTGACTTTCGCTATATTCCTATTTGCTTTTTCTACTGCTATCTCATGGTCGTATTACGGGATGCGAGCGGCAACTTTTCTATTCGGCAAAAGCAAAAAGGTGGAATTTGTTTACAAGCTATTGTTTTTAATGTTTGTAGTTTTGGGAGCTTCTATCAGTCTGGGAGCTGTATTGGAGTTTTCAGATATGATGCTTCTCGCCATGGCAGTACCTAATATTATAGGACTTTATATCATGTCGGGTGAAGTTAGAAAGGATATGGTAGAATACTTGAGAAAACTGAATGCGAATGAGCTTTTTAGAAAACCAGATAGAACTAAATAACTGAGGTTGAACTATTGTAAACTAATATGACAAAGACTACAGAATCCTGGGGTTCCAGGGTTGGATTGATTCTCGCTATGGCCGGAAATGCCGTGGGTCTGGGAAACTTTTTGAGATTTCCTGTGCAGGCAGTACAAAACGGTGGCGGGGCATTTATTATTCCATATATTGTGTGTTTTCTTCTTATGGGAATTCCTCTGTTGTTTATCGAATGGTCATCCGGTCGTTACGGAGGTAGATTCGGCAATCACAGTACGCCTTATATCCTCGATACTATGAGTAAAGGACGCATCCTGAAGTATATAGGAGTGTTTGGTATTTTTACCAATATAGCCGTAGCGGCGTATTACGCTTATATCGAATCGTGGTCCATGTCTTATGTGTTGCATTCGATAAAGGGAACTTTTGTAGGAATGGATCAGTCGCAGGTTGCAGAATTTTTTAATTCTTATGTCGATGTGTTTCACAGTACTACCGGAATACCTTTTGAAGCGGTGATTTTCTATATTCTCTGTCTCACTATTAATGTCTGGGTACTATCTAAAGGGCTTGAAGGTGTGGAAAAGGTAGCTAAGATAGGGATGCCTCTGCTTATAATTTTTGGGGTAGTATTGGCAGTGAAAGGGGTTACTTTGGGTACCAGTGGTGCTTCGGAAGTGTTTCCGAATGCCAATGCTTGGGACGGATTGAATTTCTTGTGGACACTCGAATACAGCTCTTTGATGGATCTCAAGGTGTGGATGGCAGCAGCCGGACAGGTGTTTTTTACGTTGTCGGTGGGAATGGGTACAGTACATTGCTATGCGGCCTATGTGAAAAGTAAAGACGATATTGCGCTGAATTCGCTTTCAGCTGGCTTTATGAACGAGTTTATCGAGATTGTTATAGGTAGTTCTATTGTAATACCGATTGCAGCCGGATATCTCGGACTGGATTGGGTGATAGAAAACGCCGGTTTTGGTATGGCTTTTCAAACCATGCCCTACCTCTTCCAACAATGGGGAACCGTATTTGCAGCTATAGCCGGGGTAATGTGGTTCGGACTGCTGTTTTTCTCCGGAATCACCAGTTCTTTAGCTATGGGAACACCCTGCGTGAGTTTTATGCAAGACGAATTTGGGTGGAATCGCAAAAGGGGAGCTTTGGGCTTTGGTCTGGTAACTTTACTGATGGGACTGCCTACGGTATTTTTCTTTCGGCAGGGAGTGTTTGACGAGTATGATTACTGGGCCGGAACTGTGAGTTTGGTGGTATTTGCTATGTTGGAGACTATTCTTTTCTCTTGGGTGTTCGGAATAAAAAAGGGATGGAGAGAGATTATTATGGGGGCGGATGTTAAAGTGCCCGGAATCTACAAGTATATCATAAAATATGTGACTCCGGTTATTTTGATTGTGATTTTTATCGGTACTGTTTTTGCGCCAAAAGACAACGACTGGTCGGGCAATGTGAGTAGTCTGTTTTCTGGCAACGGATGGTCGTTGGACAATATGTCAATCATAAAAAAAATCACAAATGCTGGGATTAACGAGCAGATAGCTAATGCTACAGATCCTGCTGAAATACAGAGATTGCAGGAAAGTTTGGTCGCTGTAAATTCGGCTCGTGGCTTGCTTTTGGCCTTGCTTATATTTATATTAGTGCTAATTTATATGTCTTACCGTAAAAGAGTAAAAGAAGGGAGGGTAACAGGAGTATGAATACATCAGCTATAATTACTATGATTGTCGTTCAGGGAGTGGTTACTGTAATAACGGCATACTTTTTTTACAAGGTATTGGCTACACCACCAAAATCTGAACCCGATTCGTATTCGGATAATGACGACGAAGTAGCCTGACGATTTTATCGTAGGGTATAAAACTTTTATCATGATATTCAGAAGAATGCAATCCCGTTTTCGTTTCGATAAAAAGGAACGAAGCGGGATTTTCTTTTTATCGGCCTTTGTCTTGCTGTTACAGCCACTTGTTTTCGGTTGGGAAAACGCCTTTGCTACCCTCGCTCCGGAAGGTGTAAAATCGAGTACAGCTGAAACAGCTTACCATGAGCTGTATTCGAGTAAATACACTTACAATCCTAACTTTCTCACCGACTACCGAGGATATGTACTGGGGATGACTACAGAAGAAATAGACCGACTTCACCGCTTTAGAGAAAAAGGAAGGTATGTGATAGATGCTAGTCAATTTTTACAACTTACCGGTATGGACGCCGAAAAATTTAGGCATATAGAGCCCCAGCTTCGCTTCCCTGATCCGACAGTAGTTAAAAAAAGGAAACAACCAGTAGCTTTAAATGAAAAGAGATACGTAAAAAAGTCTGATCTCAATACGGCAGATGAAGCTGAGTTCGATCGAGTATATGGAATAGGAAAGACCTTGTCGCATCGTATTGTAAAATACCGAAAGCTACTAGGGGGGTTCTCGCTAGACGAACAGTTGTTTGAAGTGTATGGCTTAGATTCGTCTACAGTACGTCGGGTGCTGGAACGCTTTGAGGTGAAGACTATTCCGAGTATCAGTAAACTCGATATTAATAAGGTTTCTGTAAAAGAATTACAATCACTGCCTTATTTGAATAGGGATGAATCGATGAAGATAGTAGCCTATCGCACAGCAAAGGGAAATATAAAAACTGTAGATGAGCTCCGTAAAATTGAGGGTTTTCCGGCGGTAAAGATTGACAGAATTAAACTATATTTGGCCGTTGAACCATAGATGGCGTTAAGTGTTGTTTGTCGGAGTTTTGGTGTGCAATTTGTCCAGATAGAAAAAGATGAAAAATCTATGGGTGTCAGAGATATGATATTTCTATTTGGTTTTTAGGTTTATTTTAAGGATTTTTGGTTTGGTAGTTGTATTTGACTATCGTAATTTTGACGTGCTTTATTGTTTGGTTATCATGTATTTAATAAAATAAAAAGACAGATGGGTATCGATGTGATGGATGTTATGAACTTCGATTATTCCGAGACACAGGGAATGGTCAAGGCTTCTGCAAAAGACTTTGCAATACAATTTATAAAACCTCATGTTTCAGAATGGGATGAAACTCAGGAGTTTCCTGTTGAATTGTTTAAAAAGGCAGGTGAGTTTGGATTTATGGGAGTGTTGGTGCCCGAGGAATACGGAGGTTCCGGGTTGGGGTATCACGAGTATATCGCAGTGATAGAAGAGGTGTCGAAAATTGATCCGTCTATAGGACTTTCTCTCGCGGCGCACAATTCGCTGTGTACGAATCACATACTGGAGTTTGGGAATGAGGAGCAAAAGCGACGATGGCTGCCGAAGTTGGCTACTGGGGAGTGGATTGGTGCGTGGGGGCTCACCGAACACAATACTGGTTCTGATGCAGGGGGAATGAATACTACTGCAGTGAGAGACGGGCAGGAATGGGTGATAAATGGAGCTAAGAATTTTATTACACATGGTAAGAGCGGAGATATTGCGGTGGTGATTGTGCGTACCGGTGATAAGGGAGATTCTCGTGGGATGACTGCTTTTGCAATCGAACGAGGTACTCCTGGTTTCAGCAGTGGAAAAAAGGAAGATAAACTCGGGATGAGGGCCAGTGAAACCGCCGAACTGATATTTGATAATTGCCGTATTCCGGATGCTAATAGGCTAGGTGAGGTGGGTGAAGGTTTTGTTCAGTCGATGAAAGTGCTCGACGGAGGACGTATTTCTATCGGTGCCTTATCGCTGGGAATAGCTAAAGGAGCTTATGAGGCTGCGCTAAAATACTCTAAAGAAAGACATCAATTTGGAAAACCGATATGTGAATTTCAGGGGATCTCGTTTAAGTTGGCCGATATGGCTACCGAAATAGAAGCTTCGGAGCTCTTGTTGCACAAAGCGGCCTTCGGAAAGAATGCGGGAAGGTCGGTGACTCGTATAAGTGCAATGGCAAAGATGTATGCGTCTGAAACCTGTGTAAAGGTGGCTAATGAGGCTGTGCAGATTCACGGAGGGTATGGCTATACCAAGGATTTTCCCGTGGAAAAGTTTTACCGGGATGCAAAATTGTGTACCATAGGAGAGGGTACTACAGAAATACAAAAACTTGTCGTTTCACGGCAAATTCTAAAAGAGTAAACTCGAGCTAAATAAAAAAACATTTTGTGGTTGTGTGTGTTGTTTTGATGTTGTACCTTTGCAATCCCAAAAGAAAGGAGGTGGTTAAGATATGTTGATAATACCGATTAAAGAAGGAGAAAATATAGACAGAGCGCTAAAGCGTTTTAAAAGAAAATTCGATCGTACAGGGACGATGCGTCAGTTGCGTTCAAGACAGCAATTTACTAAGCCTTCAGTACGAAAGAGAGAGCAATTGCAAAAAGCGCAATACATCCAGCACTTGAGAGATCAAGAAGATATCTAGATTGCTGGGCGTTCCGATTTTCGGATCTGTTTTGAAATACAAAATCCTTCCGTGGTTTGCACGGGGGGATTTTTTTTTGTTTCTTATCTTTACAGAAAGAAAGAATCTTATGTCTGTAAAGGCTTTTTTAGATTATTTGAAGCTGGAAAAAAAATATTCGCCTCACACGGTTAAAGCCTATGGGCGAGATTTACTTTTTTTTGCAGATTTCTGCGATTCCGAATTTGGACTTCTCGATATATCGGAGGCTGCTTATGCTTTGGTAAGAGCTTGGATAGTCAGCATGGTCGATGAAGGGATAGATAACAGATCTGTAAATAGGAAAGTAGCTGCTTTGAATTCTTATTACAGGTTTTTGGTTAGGACAGGGGTGAGGAATGACAATCCGCTATCCACTCATAAATCGCTAAAAGTATCCAAAAAAATTGAGGTGCCTTTTTCCGAGGAAGAGATGAGGAAGGTGCTCGACGACATCCCTTATCCAGATACGTTTGAGGGAGTGCGCGATCGATGTATCATAGAGCTATTGTACGGTACGGGTATGAGGAGAAGTGAACTCGTAGGGCTTGAGTTGGGGGATCTCGATTTGAATGCCGGGACTGTCAGGGTTCTCGGTAAGCGCAATAAAGAGCGCATTGTGCCTGTTTTGTCACGTCTCAAAACTTTGTTGAGTGAATATGTAAGAGAGAGGCTCTCGGTGGCTAACGAAAATTCAGGAGAAGTTTTATTTTTAGTTAAAAGTGGTCATAAAGTTTATCCTACTCTTGTTTATAGGTTAATAAATAGTTACCTTAGTAAGGTGTCTTTGAAAGCTAAAAAGAGTCCGCATGTGCTTCGGCATACTTTTGCGACTCATGTGCTCAACAAAGGTGCTGACCTAAATTCGGTAAAGGAGTTGCTGGGGCATTCCAGCCTTGCATCCACTCAGGTGTATACTCATAATAGTATAGCACAACTGAAAAAAGTATACGGCAATGCCCATCCGAGGAGTAAGAAGTGATTTCTAAACCGTTGAACTATGTTTAATCTATGGGGGCTTGTGTTTTGAAAAACGATGCCCTCGAAATACCTTTAAGTGTTATGAGAGTGAACACGCAATCAGTAAATTTTACCATCGATGCAAAATTGGTAGATTTTATTCAGAAGAGAATGGATAAACTGGATACTTATTACGACAGAATAGTGTCTTCTGATGTTTATCTCAAAGTGGAGAACACCAGTGTAAAAGAGAATAAGATTGTCGAAGTGAAAGTTTGTGTTCCTGGAGATGAATTTATAGTGAAAAAACAGTGTAAGAGTTTTGAAGAAGGTATTGATATTGCAGCTGATTCTCTAGGGCGATTACTTGTGAAAAGGAAGGAGAAACTCAGGGCTCGTGTGTGATTAAAAAAAATGGAAAAATGTTTTGAATAAAAAAATAAATATATACATTTGCAGTCCGTTAGAAATAGCGGACTTTTTTTATGGATTAAAGTTGACTGTTTGGGCTTTCCTGACTTTTGGGAAAGGGAAGTGGGAATAGTTGTTGAAATTTTGATTTTAGAGGGGAGATACTCAAGCGGCCAACGAGGACAGACTGTAAATCTGTTGGTTTTACCTTCGCAGGTTCGAATCCTGCTCTCCCCACAAAGTTTTCAGCAGTCCGGTGTCAAAAGCCGCAGGTTTTTGTAAGCCGGGCAGCTGAAAACTTTGAGTAAGGGTTCCCCTTACGGATCACCGAGCCGAGCGAGGTAATCCTGTTTTTTGAAAGAAAGTTGTCAAAAGCCGCAGGTTTTTGTAAGCCGGGCAGCTGAAAACTTTGAGTAAGGGTTCCCCTTACGGATCACCGAGCCGAGCGAGGTAGTCCCTTTTTAAATGGTGGTTTCATAAGTGTCGAGTGTAAGGTGTAGATGCCTTGTGGAGAGGAGATTGCTTATTTGTGAGCGGAATAAAAAAAATGGAATAATAAGCGGGAGTAGCTCAGTTGGTAGAGCGTCAGCCTTCCAAGCTGAATGTCGCGAGTTCGAACCTCGTCTCCCGCTCTTGTGTATCTCTTTTTTTAGAAGGGGTATTTTTTGCCGACGTAGCTCAGGGGTAGAGCGTTTCCTTGGTAAGGAAGAGGTCATGGGTTCAAATCCCATCGTTGGCTCACGGAGAACTTAAATTTGAACACTAATATATAACTAAGATTAAATTATTGAATCATGGCAAAGGAAACTTTTGATCGTTCCAAACCGCACCTCAATATTGGTACTATTGGACACGTGGATCACGGTAAAACAACTTTAACCGCAGCTATTAGTAAAGTTTTGGCGGATGCTGGCTTTTCTGAAGCAAGAAGTTTTGATCAGATTGATAACGCTCCGGAAGAAAAAGAAAGGGGTATCACCATTAATACGTCTCACGTAGAATACCAGACTGCAAATCGTCACTACGCACACGTTGACTGTCCTGGTCACGCCGACTATGTAAAGAACATGGTTACTGGTGCTGCTCAGATGGACGGTGCTATTTTGGTTGTTGCTGCTACTGACGGTCCTATGCCTCAGACTCGTGAGCACATCCTTCTCGGACGTCAGGTTGGTGTTCCTCGTATTGTAGTTTTCCTGAACAAAGTTGACCTTGTTGACGATCCAGAACTTCTGGAACTCGTTGATATGGAAGTAAGAGATTTGTTGAGCTTCTACGATTATGACGGAGATAACGGTCCTGTTATTCAGGGATCAGCTCTTGGTGCACTGAACGGTGAAAAAGAGTGGGTTGATACTGTGATGCAACTTATGGAAGCTGTAGATAATTGGATCGAATTGCCAGAAAGGGATGTAGATAAGGATTTCTTGATGCCTGTAGAAGATGTGTTTACTATTACAGGTCGTGGTACCGTAGCTACAGGACGTATCGAAACTGGTGTTGCTAAAACTGGTGATCCTGTTGAGATTATCGGTATGGGAGCTGAGAAATTGACTTCTACTATCACAGGGGTTGAGATGTTCCGTAAGATATTGGATAGAGGAGAAGCTGGAGATAACGTAGGTCTTCTTCTTAGAGGTATTGAGAAAACCGATATCAAAAGAGGTATGGTTATCTGTAAGCCTGGATCTGTAACTCCTCACTCTAAATTCAAAGCTGAGGTGTATATCTTGAAAAAAGAAGAAGGTGGACGTCACACTCCATTCCACAACAACTATCGTCCTCAGTTTTACGTACGTACAACTGACGTTACAGGTACTATTTCTCTACCTGATGGAGTTGAGATGGTGATGCCTGGTGATAACCTCAGCATTACTGTTGAATTGATCCAGCCTATTGCACTTAATGTAGGTTTGCGTTTTGCTATCCGCGAAGGTGGTAGAACAGTAGGTGCTGGACAGGTTACTGAAATATTAGACTAATTACTATAGTCTTGGTTTTATATAAGTAAAAGGCCGAAAGAGCTTGAAAACTCAAGCTCTTTCGGCTTTACCAACGGGTGTAGTTCAAGGGTAGAATAGCGGTCTCCAAAACCGTTGATGGGAGTTCGAATCTCTCCACCCGTGCAAATAAAGTAAAGATGACAATAATAAGTTATATCAAGGAATCCTTCGGAGAATTGAAGAATAACGTTACATGGACATCCTGGCCAGAAGCACAGAGGCTCATGGTCGTTGTAGCGGTTTTTTCCATATTGTTTTCTTTGGCTATATGGGGGGTTGATCTGTCTCTTGGGGAATTGATTAGCCTTTATTATAATAGTTTAAGTTAACATACGAGAATAGATAGTAATGGCAGAAGCGTTAGCGAAACAATGGTATGTGGTCAGAGCGGTTAGTGGCCAAGAAAATAAAGTGAAATCGTATATTGAAAACGAGATCGCTCGGCTTGGGTATTCAGACTATGTAGATGAAGTGCTCGTGCCCACCGAAAAAGTGGTTCAGATACGCAACGGAAAAAAGGTAAATAAAGAACGTGTTTATTTTCCGGGATATGTAATGGTTAAGGCTAATCTTGGAGGCGAGGTAGCCCATATTGTAAAATCGGTTACCGGAGTAATTGGCTTTTTGGGTGAGGTTAAAGGTGGTGATCCGGTGCCATTGCGTAAATCTGAAGTAAACAGAATGCTCGGAAAAGTGGATGAACTTTCTGTTAAAACGGACAATGTTATTATTCCTTATACTGTCGGAGAAACCGTAAAAGTTATTGATGGGCCGTTTAACGGCTTTAACGGTACAGTGGAGAAAGTGAATGAAGAAAAGCGAAAGCTGGAGGTTATGGTGAAGATTTTTGGTCGAAAAACCCCTCTGGAATTGAGTTATATGCAAGTAGAGAAAATTTAAATGTTACATATACAGAAGTGTCTTGCTTCCTTGAATAAGGCGCTTCCTTATATCAAATTTTGAACAATGGCAAAAGAAGTTAGTAAAGTAGTTAAACTACAAGTTAGGGGAGGTGCTGCGAATCCGTCGCCACCGGTTGGACCCGCTTTAGGTGCTGCCGGCGTTAACATCATGGAGTTCTGTAAGCAGTTTAATGCACGTACACAGGACAAACAAGGTAAGGTTTTACCTGTTGTTATCACGGTTTATAAAGATAAGTCTTTTGACTTTATCGTAAAGACACCGCCGGCGGCAGTTCAATTGAAGGAAGCGGCTAAGATTAAAAGTGGTTCCGGAGAGCCTAACCGTAAAAAAGTAGCTAGCATTACCTGGGATCAGGTGAAAGCTATCGCAGAAGACAAAATGCAAGATCTAAATGCCTTTACCGTAGAGTCTGCCATGAGTATGGTGGCTGGTACGGCCAGATCTATGGGGATAACGGTTAGTGGTGAGAAGCCCTTTTAAATCTTAAAAGACAAGGAAAATGGCAAAATTGACAAAAAAGCAAAAAGAAGCTTTGGCGAAAATAGACCGAAACAAGTTGTATTCGGTAGATGAAGCTTCTGCCTTGGTAAAAGAGGTTACGAATGTTAAGTTTGATGCTTCTGTAGATATCGCAGTGAGATTAGGTGTAGATCCGCGTAAAGCAAACCAGATGGTTCGCGGCGTGGTAACACTTCCTCACGGTACCGGTAAGGATGTGAAGGTTCTCGCTTTGGTAACTCCAGATAAAGAGGCTGAAGCTAAAGAGGCTGGTGCAGATTACGTAGGACTCGATGAATATCTGCAAAAGATAAAAGACGGTTGGACCGATGTAGACGTTATTATTACTATGCCTAGTGTTATGGGAAAATTAGGCCCACTCGGTCGCGTGTTAGGTCCCCGTGGCTTGATGCCCAATCCCAAGACAGGTACAGTGACTATGGATGTAGCTAAAGCGGTGTCTGAAGTGAAGGCAGGTAAAATTGACTTTAAAGTTGATAAAACCGGTATCGTTCATGCAGCCATAGGAAAGGCATCGTTTTCTCCCGACAAAATTGCGGGTAATGCGAATGAGCTTATTCAAACATTAATCAAATTAAAGCCTACTACAGCAAAAGGTACTTATATCAAGAGTATTCATATGTCGAGCACTATGAGTCCGAGTGTGCCTGTAGATCCTAAAGCAGTATAATAGGTAGTTAATAATTCCGTTAATCATGACAAGAGAAGAAAAAGCAGCGGTAATCAGTGATTTGACTTCACAGTTGGCAGATAATACCAATATCTACCTTGCAGACATATCCGGTCTGGATGCGACAACTACCTCCAACCTACGTAGGGCGTGTTTCAAGGCAAATATAAAGCTTGCAATTGTAAAAAATACGTTGCTTGCTAAAGCCATGGAGGCTTCAGATAAGGATTTTGGTGAATTGCCTACTATATTGAAAGGCAATACTTCGCTGATGTTTTCCGAAACTGGAAATGGCCCAGCAAAACTGATAAAAGAATTTCGTAAAAAATCAGATAAACCCTTGTTAAAAGGAGCTTTTATCGAGGAGGCAATTTACGTTGGCGACGATCAGCTGGATGCTCTAGTGAGTATCAAATCTAAAGAGGAAGTTATTGGAGATATCATTGCACTGCTTCAATCTCCAGCTAAAAACGTTATCTCCGGCTTGAAATCAGGTGGAGGAAAACTGGCTGGAATCCTCAAAACCCTTTCCGAAAAAGGAGAGTAAAACGAACGCACTTAATAACAATTATATTTAATTTTTTTAAAAACGATAGAAATGGCAGATTTGAAAGATTTTGCAGAACAATTAGTTAACCTTACTGTTAAGGAAGTAAATGAGTTGGCTGACATACTGAAAGAAGAATACGGTATCGAGCCCGCTGCTGCAGCTGTTGCTGTTGCTGGTGGTGGAGCTGCTGCCGGAGGCGGAGATGCTGCTGAGGAAAAATCTGAATTTGATGTTATCCTGAAAGCTGCCGGAGGTTCTAAACTCGCAGTTGTAAAACTGGTTAAAGAACTTACTGGTCTTGGGCTCAAAGAAGCTAAAGAAATCGTTGACAGCGCTCCTAAAGCTGTTAAAGAAGGAGTGTCTAAAGATGAGGCAGAAGGAATCAAATCTTCATTAGAAGAAGCAGGAGCTGAGGTTGAACTTAAATAAGTTCCCGACGTCTTAAAGCCTTGGTTTAGGTCTTTTCGCTATGTGCGAATTAGGCCTAAACCCTTTTGCATATATAATTATATGCAGTATTTATATCTATCATTTTAATCAAAATTTTGTCCATTGATGTTCACAAATCAGACTGAAAGAATAAGCTTCGCCTCAGCCAAGAACACTCCGGATTACCCGGATTTCTTGGACATTCAGATCAAGTCCTTCCAGGATTTCTTTCAACTGGAGACTAAGTCTGAAGAGCGGGGACGTGAGGGTTTGTACAATACCTTCATGGAAAACTTCCCGATTACTGATACACGCAATCAGTTTGTATTAGAGTTTTTAGATTACTTTGTGGACCCTCCGAGGTATACGATACAGGAATGTATAGAGAGAGGGTTGACCTACAGTGTGCCTTTAAAAGCAAGGCTTAAGCTGTATTGTACCGACCCGGAACACGAGGACTTTGAAACTATCGTACAGGATGTTTACCTAGGGACAATTCCTTATATGACCCCCAGTGGAACCTTTGTGATCAACGGAGCTGAAAGGGTAGTCGTTTCACAATTGCACCGTTCTCCCGGAGTATTCTTTGGGCAATCTTTTCACGCTAACGGTACTAAACTGTACTCCGCAAGGGTAATTCCTTTTAAAGGGTCATGGATCGAATTTGCGACCGACATCAACAGTGTGATGTACGCTTATATCGACCGTAAGAAAAAATTGCCGGTTACTACCTTGTTCCGAGCTATCGGATATGAAAGGGATAAAGATATCCTCGAAATATTCGACTTGGCAGAGGAGGTTAAGGTGTCAAAAACCGGATTGAAAAAAGTACTTGGCCGCAAGTTGGCTGCAAGGGTGCTCAATACTTGGCACGAAGACTTTGTGGATGAAGACACTGGTGAAGTTGTATCTATAGAGCGTAACGAAATTGTGCTCGACAGAGATACCGTACTAGAGAAAGAGCATATCGATGAAATTATCGATGCCGATGTCAAAACTATTCTCCTGCACAAGGAAGATAGTCAGACTGCCGATTACGCCATCATTCACAATACATTGCAAAAGGATCCTACAAACTCCGAAAAGGAGGCTGTAGAACACATATACAGACAATTGCGTAATGCCGAACCGCCCGATGAGGAAACAGCAAGAGGTATCATAGATAAACTCTTCTTTTCCGATCAGAGGTACAACCTCGGAGATGTGGGACGGTATAGAATGAACAAAAAACTCGGTCTCGATATCGATATGGACAAGCAGGTGCTTACCAAAGAAGATATCATCACCATCATAAAATATCTGATAGAACTCATCAGTGCTAAGGCAGAAGTGGACGATATAGACCACTTGTCTAACAGACGTGTGAGAACTGTTGGAGAGCAGCTGTCTGCGCAGTTTGGCGTAGGTCTTGCACGTATGGCAAGAACCATTAGAGAACGAATGAACGTAAGGGATAACGAGGTGTTTACTCCGATAGACCTTATCAACGCCAAGACCTTGTCTTCGGTGATCAATTCTTTCTTCGGTACCAATCAGCTGTCTCAGTTTATGGACCAGACGAATCCGTTGGCAGAAATTACTCATAAACGACGTCTGTCTGCACTCGGACCAGGTGGACTCTCAAGGGAGCGTGCCGGGTTTGAGGTGCGTGACGTACACTACACCCACTACGGACGTCTGTGCCCTATCGAAACTCCGGAAGGACCTAATATCGGGCTTATATCTTCGCTGAGCGTTTTTGCCAAAGTGAACAATATGGGCTTTATAGAAACTCCCTATAGAGAGGTTAAAGACGGGAAAGTAGATCTGTCTCAATTCAGATACCTGAGCGCAGAGGAGGAAGAGGAAAAACTGATAGCACAGGCCAATATTCCTATGGATGAGAAAGGAAATGTGCTTGTAGATAAAGTTATTGCCCGAGAAGAGGGTGATTTCCCTGTGGTAGAACCTACACAGTTGGACTACACCGATGTAGCGCCAAACCAAATCGCTTCAATCTCGGCTTCGCTTATTCCTTTCTTGGAACACGACGATGCAAACCGTGCGCTGATGGGGTCAAACATGATGCGTCAGGCCGTACCGATACTCAAACCGGAAGCCCCGGTGGTAGGTACGGGACTGGAGCGTAGAGTAGCATCAGATTCAAGGGTGCTTATCAACGCCGAAGGCAATGGAGAGGTAGAGTATGTAGACGCCAATAAAATCGTAATAAAATACGATCGCACTGACGAGGAAAGATTGGTGAGCTTTGACGGAGACTCCAAAACTTATGAGTTGATTAAGTTTAGAAAGACAAACCAAGGTACCTCTATAAACCTGAAGCCAATCGTTCGCAAGGGAGACCGAGTTGAAAAAGGACAGGTACTCTGTGAAGGATATGCTACAGAACAGGGAGAACTAGCTCTCGGAAGAAATATGCAGGTGGCATTTATGCCTTGGAAAGGGTATAACTTTGAGGATGCAATTGTGATTTCCGAAAGAGTGGTACGCGAAGATATCTTTACCTCTATTCACATAGACGAGTACTCGCTGGAAGTGAGAGATACCAAGCTTGGAGCTGAAGAGCTTACCAACGATATACCCAATGTTTCTGAAGAGGCTACCAAAGACCTTGACGAACAAGGAATGATTAGAATTGGTGCAGAGGTTAAACCCGGAGATATTCTCATCGGTAAGATCACTCCAAAAGGAGAGTCAGATCCTACCCCAGAGGAAAAACTGCTCAGAGCTATCTTCGGTGACAAGGCTGGTGATGTAAAAGATGCTTCACTGAAAGCTTCTCCCTCACTGCGAGGAGTGGTTATCGACAAGAAGTTGTTTGCGAGAGCGATTAAAGACAAGCGAAAAAGAGCCAAAGACAAAGAGGATATCGCTAAACTTGACCTCGAATACAACACTAAGTTCGAAGGACTGAAAGATGTATTGGTAGAGAAGCTGTTCAATCTCGTCAATGGAAAGACCTCTCAAGGGGTGCTAAACGACTTGGGGGAAGAAGTACTGCCCAAAGGGAAGAAGTATACCCTCAAGATGCTCAACGGAGTAGAAGACTTTGCGCATCTCGTAGGAGGAACCTGGACTACAGATGACAGCACAAATGCATTGATCGCTGATCTGTTGCACAATTACAAGATTAAGCTAAACGACCTTCAGGGAGCACTTCGCAGAGACAAGTTTACCATTTCGGTGGGAGACGAACTACCTGCAGGTATCATGAAGCTCGCCAAGGTATATATCGCCAAGAAGCGAAAGTTGAAAGTTGGGGATAAAATGGCCGGACGTCACGGAAATAAAGGTATTGTGGCGCGTATTGTGCGTCAGGAAGATATGCCTTTCCTCGAAGATGGTACTCCGGTAGATATCGTACTCAACCCGCTTGGTGTACCTTCTCGTATGAATATCGGACAGATCTATGAAACAGTTCTCGGATGGGCTGGTAAAAAACTCGGTAAGAAGTTTGCTACCCCTATTTTTGACGGGGCAGAGCTCGATGAGATCAACAAGTATACCGACGCGGCGGGAATACCTCGTTTTGGACATACTTACCTCTACGATGGAGGTACCGGAGAGCGATTTGACCAGCCTGCAACAGTCGGGGTTATCTATATGATTAAGCTCGGTCACATGATCGACGACAAGATGCATGCCCGTTCTATCGGACCTTACTCTCTTATTACTCAGCAGCCGCTCGGTGGTAAGGCACAGTTTGGAGGACAGCGTTTTGGAGAGATGGAAGTGTGGGCACTCGAAGCCTATGGAGCATCTAGCACATTGAGAGAGATACTCACTGTAAAATCGGATGATGTGATAGGACGTGCCAAAACTTACGAAGCTATTGTAAAAGGAGAGGCTATGCCCGAACCGGGACTGCCAGAATCCTTTAACGTGTTGATGCACGAACTCAAAGGTCTGGGGCTCGATATCAGGCTGGAGGAATAATTTACAAGGTGCTATTCGGTTTGTTCTTATACAGTAAACCGAATAGTACCAAATTACACTTAATTCATTATCACCATATATCATGGCAAGAGGAAAAGATAAGAATACAGTAACAAGGTTCAACAAAATCTCTATAGGTCTGGCATCGCCGGAATCTATCCTGGCCGAATCCCGAGGAGAGGTTTTAAAACCGGAAACCATTAACTACCGGACACACAAGCCAGAGCGTGACGGATTGTTTTGTGAGCGGATATTCGGTCCGGTAAAAGACTACGAATGTGCCTGTGGTAAGTACAAGAGAATACGGTATAAAGGAATTGTATGCGACAGATGTGGTGTAGAAGTTACTGAGAAAAAAGTACGAAGAGACCGCGTTGGGCATATCAATTTAGTAGTGCCTATCGCTCATATTTGGTATTTCAGATCGCTGCCCAATAAGATAGGCTACCTACTCGGACTGCCGTCTAAAAAGCTCGATATGATTATTTATTACGAGCGCTATGTGGTGATACAGCCGGGTAATGCAAAAAATGCAGAAGGTGAAGATCTTCAGGTAATGGACTTCCTCACAGAAGAAGAATACTTGAATATCTTGGACAGTCTGCCTCAAGACAATCAGTATCTCGAAGATACCGACCCCAATAAGTTTATTGCCAAAATGGGGGCTGAGTGTATTATCGAGTTGCTCAGAAGAATAGATCTAGATGCTCTGTCTTACGATTTGAGACACAAGGCGAATAACGAGACTTCCAAACAGCGCAAGACAGAAGCCCTGAAAAGACTTCAGGTAGTAGAGGCCTTCCGCGAGTCTCAGCAAAACAGGGAGAATCTGCCAGAGTGGATGATACTCAAGGTGATTCCCGTAATCCCACCCGAATTGAGACCTTTGGTGCCTCTGGATGGTGGTCGTTTTGCTACTTCAGATCTCAACGATTTGTACAGAAGGGTTATCATTAGAAATAACCGTCTTAAGAGACTGATGGAAATAAAAGCACCTGAGGTGATTCTCCGAAACGAAAAGAGGATGCTTCAGGAGTCTGTAGATTCACTGTTCGACAATACCAGAAAGTCGTCTGCAGTAAAAACAGAATCCAACAGACCGCTTAAATCACTTTCCGATTCTCTCAAGGGTAAACAAGGGCGTTTCCGTCAGAACCTGCTCGGTAAAAGGGTAGATTATTCTGCTCGTTCTGTTATTGTGGTAGGACCTGAACTGAAAATGTATGAGTGTGGTTTGCCTAAGGATATGGCTGCCGAGATATACAAACCTTTTGTAATCAGAAAATTGATAGAAAGAGGTATTGTAAAAACGGTAAAATCGGCCAAAAAGATTATAGACAGAAAGGAACCTGTGGTTTGGGATATCTTAGACAACGTAATCAAAGGACATCCTGTACTTCTCAACCGGGCTCCTACTCTGCACAGATTGGGTATACAGGCATTCCAGCCCAAGTTGATAGAAGGTAAGGCCATTCAGTTGCACCCCTTGGCGTGTACGGCGTTTAACGCCGACTTCGACGGTGACCAGATGGCGGTACACCTTCCGTTAGGACCAGAAGCTATACTCGAAGCTCAGCTTCTTATGCTGGCATCGCACAATATTCTCAATCCGGCCAACGGATCACCTATTACCGTACCTTCACAGGATATGGTACTGGGCTTGTACTATATGACCAAAGAGCGCAAGAGTGACGATACGGTCAAAGTAAAAGGAGAAGGGTTGACCTTCTATTCTCCCGAAGAGGTTATCATAGCCTACAACGAGAAAAAGGCAGATCTGAATGCAGGAATCAAAGTGAGAACACAAGACCTGGATGAAAATGGAGAACAGGTTACCAAGATTATATCGACTACTGTTGGACGCGTAATGTTTAACGAAGTGGTACCTCCACAAGCCGGTTATATCAATACCGTATTGACAAAGAAATCACTTCGAGATATTATCGGACACGTATTGAAAGTGACCGACGTGCCTACAGCTTCTGATTTCCTCGACAGGATTAAAAACCTCGGATACCGATTGGCATTCCAAGGTGGACTGTCGTTCAGTCTCGGAGATATTATTATCCCGAAAGAGAAAGTCAAGATGATTGAGGAGGCTAACGAACAGGTAGACGGCATCATGATGAACTACAATATGGGGCTGATTACCAACAACGAGCGCTACAATCAGGTGATCGATGTGTGGACCTCTACCAATGCTATGCTTACTGAATTGGCTATGAAGCGAATTAGAGAAGACAAGCAAGGGTTTAATTCGGTGTATATGATGCTCGATTCAGGAGCGAGGGGATCTAAAGAACAGATCAGACAGCTTACCGGTATGCGAGGACTTATGGCCAAGCCTAAAAAATCTACTGCCGGTGGGGGTGAGATTATCGAAAACCCTATCCTCTCTAACTTTAAGGAAGGACTTTCTATACTTGAGTACTTTATTTCTACCCACGGTGCCCGTAAAGGTCTGGCCGATACTGCTCTTAAAACAGCGGATGCTGGTTACCTGACACGTCGTTTGGTAGACGTTTCTCAAGACGTTATCATCAATTCGGAAGATTGTGGTACGCTGAGAGGTGTGGAGGTAGAAGCCCTTAAAAAGAATGAGGAAGTGGTAGAATCGCTCGGAGATCGTATACTCGGAAGGGTATCGCTTCACGATGTACACCATCCGCTTACACAAGAGTTGCTCTTGGCTGCAGGTGAAGAGATCGGAGAAGATGCCGCTAAAAAGATAGATGCTGCTCCTATAGAACGAGTAGAAGTGCGTTCTGCACTTACCTGTGAAGCAAAACAAGGGATCTGTGCTAAATGTTACGGACGAAACCTCGCTACCGGAAAAATGGTACAGAAAGGAGAAGCCGTCGGTGTTATTGCAGCACAGTCTATCGGAGAACCGGGAACTCAGCTTACCCTGCGTACATTCCACGTGGGAGGTATTGCGGGTAACATCTCGGAAGAGAGTAAATTGCTGGCTAAGTTCGACGGTAAGGTCACTATAGAAGACCTCAAGATAGTGAAGAGTCAAACTGTAGATGGCCAAGAGGGAGAGGTGGTTATCTCGAGAACCTCAGAGGTTAAGATTGTCGATGAGAAAACAGGTATTGTTTTGAGTACAAATAATATACCTTACGGTTCTCAATTGTTTATTCACGATGGAGATAAAATCAGCAAAGGAGATGTTATCTGCCAGTGGGATCCTTACAACGGTGTAATTATTTCTGAATTCTCAGGAAGTATCACTTACGAAAATATCGAACAAGGAGTTACCTATCAGGTAGAGATCGACGAGCAAACTGGTTTCCAAGAAAAAGTGATCTCTGAGTCTAGAAATAAAAAGCTTATTCCTACCCTTCTCATCAAGGGAAGTAAGGGAGAAGTGCTCCGTTCGTACAACCTGCCAGTGGGCGCCCACATCATGGTCGATGACGGTGAGAAGATCCACGAGGGTAAAGTCCTTGTCAAAATACCGAGAAGGTCTGCCAAAGCTGGGGATATTACAGGAGGTTTGCCAAGGGTGACAGAGCTTTTCGAAGCGCGTAACCCCTCAAACCCAGCTGTGGTTTCCGAAATCGACGGAGTGGTTTCTTTCGGTAAAATCAAGCGTGGTAACCGCGAGATCATTGTAGAGTCGAAGTTAGGAGAGGTGAAAAAGTATCTCGTAAAACTTTCCAACCAGATATTGGTTCAGGAAAACGACTTTGTGAGAGCTGGAATGCCACTTTCTGACGGATCGGTAACTCCGGAAGATATCTTGAATATCAAAGGCCCCTCTGCAGTGCAACAGTATCTTGTGAATGAAGTTCAGGAGGTATACCGATTGCAGGGAGTTAAGATCAACGATAAGCACTTTGAAGTGGTGGTGAGACAAATGATGCGAAAAGTGCAAATCAACGATCCAGGTGATACTATTTTCCTCGAAGGTCAACTGGTACACAAAGATGATTTTATCGAAGAAAACGACAGACTGTTTGGCAAAAAAGTAATAGAGGATGCAGGAGAATCTGAAAACCTCAAAGCCGGACAAATTGTTACGCTGCGACAATTGCGGGATGAAAATTCTATCCTGAAAAGAGCCGACAAACAGCTTGTTGTTGCCCGTGATATTATTCCAGCTACAGCTTCACCTGTGCTCCAAGGTATTACCAGAGCGTCGTTGCAGACCAAGTCATTTATCTCTGCAGCTTCGTTCCAGGAAACTACCAAGGTGCTCAACGAAGCAGCGGTGAGCGGAAAAGTAGACACGTTGGAAGGACTGAAAGAGAATGTAATTGTAGGACATAAAATTCCTGCGGGTACCGGTATGCGCGATTACGATAATATCATTGTAGGTTCAAAAGAAGAATACAATGAGATTATGAGTGGCAAACAGGAGGCAAGTCTCTATTAAGACCGATAATTTATACAGATTTTTAAAGGGCCGGGAAGTGTTTTTCCGGCCTTTTTTTTATTTTAGCATTACAGCCGCATTAAAGCGGTTGTATAAACTTTACTATTATGAGCGATCAAAACAATCCGAATCGGGATCAAATAGATATAGAATTGGACGAGAATATTGCTGAGGGAACCTATTCCAACCTTGCAATTATCAATCACTCTGTTTCTGAATTTGTAGTAGATTTTATCAGTATCATGCCCGGAACTCCCAAAGCTAAGGTTAAAAGTCGCATTATCCTTACTCCCCAGCACGCCAAGCGTTTTCTCAAGGCGCTCACAGACAATGTAAACCGATTTGAATCGACCCATGGAGAGATAAAGGATTACGATCAACCACCTGTGCCACTTAATTTCGGTCCGACCGGTGAGGCGTGATCTTAGCTGTGTCATAGCCTGAAAATTGCTTTTTTGGCGTATGAAGTGACTCTGTTTTATGTTTCACATTACGTTGAAATAAACTTGTTGGCGATATGGTTATTTCAAATAGCAATGGAGCGGTCTAATTTGCCCGTGACGATGGATATTTGATTAAAATTTTAGAAATTAGCATAAACGGAATACTTTCTGTATATTGAACATATACACTATTAAAATCTGTGTCATGAAAAAAATATTGGTCATTTTTATAGCCATTTTTAGTGTGTCTCACGCATTTGGACAAAGCAGTGTAGACGGATATAAGTATGTTATAGTCCCAAAGAAATTCGATTTTTTGAGAAGTGAAGATCAATATCAGGTAAATGCGCTCACCAAATTTTTGTTTGAAAAGTACAACTTTACCGCGGTTTATGCCGACGAAATGAGTGCGGAAATACAGTCGAATACTTGCTTGGGATTGAGAGCTGATGTAAAAAATGAATCCAATTTATTTACCACCAAACTTAAAGTGGAATTGACCAATTGTAGAGGAGAGTTGGTTTTTGCTTCGGAAATTGGAAGTAGTAAGGAGAAGGATTACAAAGGAGCTTATCACGAGGCTCTGAGAAAGGCTTTTAAGTCTATAGAGATGCTCAATTACAGTTACGATGCTTCTAAGAGTATTGTAGCTTCACAAAATCCTGTGGTATCGGTGCCGGCTAAAGCTACAAACCCAGAGCCTGTCGCAGAACACAAAACCCCACCAAGTTCCGCACCTGCAGTACAACAGGCCGCAAAAGCGACAGGAGAAGTGTTGTATGCTCAACCCATAGAGTACGGATACCAGCTGGTAGACCAAACACCCAAAATTGTTTTTGTACTACAGAACACCAGTGTGGAAAACGTTTTTATCATAAAAGACAAGAACGGAATGCTCACACTCAAAGACGGAAAGTGGATTGCGGAGTACTACGAAAACGGGGAACGCGTACTTCAGGAGCTGGAGATTAGGTTTTAGTTTTTACCACTTTGAAAAAAACAGCCTTTACAGAGAAACATTGTCTGGATCATCCTCCTCAGATTCGGGGGATTCAATGAAATTTCCATCGTCGTCAAAATGCCTTATGAAGGGGTCGCTCTTTTCGTCGAAGTCGTCTTTTTCCCATTCGTATTTATGAGGTGTAACAAGATTTTCTTTGATGCTTAGAGCGAGAATCAGTCCGCTTATAAAACCGGATAAGTGACCTTCCCAGGAAACATTATTGTCGATGGGAAATACATACCACAACATACTGCCGTAAACAAAGACTACGAGTAGCGAAAGAGCTACCAATCTGTAGTGTCGAGCGACGATACCTTTGAAGAATATAAAAGAGAACAAGGTATAGATGAGTCCGCTGGCACCTATGTGATAGGCCGGTCTGCCTATAATCCAGGTGAGTATTCCAGAGAGCAGCAGTCCGTATAGCAGTACCCTCAGGCTCTGGTGTCGGTAGAAGTGAAGGAGTATGCCACCTAAAACCAATACGGGAATGGAGTTGTTGTACAAATGTTGTACAGAACCGTGTAGAAGGGGACTGCAGACAATACCTTTTAGACCGGAGAGCTTTCTCGGATATATTCCAAAACTGGTAAAATCGTAGCTAAACCTTATCTGAATCCAGTACACAACCCAGGCTAATACCACAAAAAGAAATGGGTATAGTATTGTAGCGATGGAGAATTGAATGTCTTTATGATCCTGTGTTTTATCCATTAGCGAGCGGTAGTATTATCAAATTAAATATAGTAATTTTACCGTATGAATGAACCGCTTGCAGAAAGAATACGTCCCAAGAGTCTGGAAGAGTACATCAGTCAGTCTCATTTGGTAGGAAAAACCGGATCGCTCACGCGTCAGATTCGGACGGGGATGATTCCATCCCTGATTTTATGGGGGCCACCCGGCACCGGGAAAACTACCTTGGCCAATATAATAGCAAGCGAGAGCGGCAGACCTTTCTATACCCTCAGTGCCATAAATAGCGGTGTTAAGGATGTGCGTGAAGTGATCGAAAAGGCCAAACATGGAAGCGGACTTTTTACGACTAAAAACCCTATACTCTTTATCGATGAGATACATAGGTTTAGCAAATCTCAACAAGACTCTCTGTTGGGAGCGGTAGAAAAAGGATGGGTTACCCTTATAGGAGCCACCACAGAAAATCCCAGTTTTGAAGTCATTCCCGCCTTGTTGTCCAGGTGTCAGGTTTATGTGTTGAATGCTTTTGACAAAAAGGATATGGAAGCCCTGTTGCAACGAGCAATGGAGCGCGATACTGTGCTTTCTGGCATAGAAATAGATCTCAGGGAAACCGAGGCTCTTTTAAGACTTTCGGGGGGTGATGGACGTAAACTGCTGAATATATTTGAATTGGTGATCAATTCTGAAGGTACCGATAAGGTGACGATTACCAACGATATGGTACTTGAAAAAGTACAGAAAAATACGGTGCGTTACGACAAGACCGGAGAGCAACACTACGACATAATTTCGGCCTTTATCAAATCGATAAGAGGGAGTGATCCCAATGGAGCTGTGTATTGGCTTGCGCGAATGATAGAGGGTGGAGAAGACGTGAAATTTATAGCGAGACGAATGATTATTTCGGCTTCTGAAGATATAGGGATAGCCAATCCGACCGCTCTGGTTATCGCCAACAATACTTTTCAAGCGGTAACTACTGTAGGTTATCCAGAGGCCAGGATAATATTGAGTCAGTGCGCAATTTATTTAGCTACTTCTCCCAAGAGCAACACTGCCTATATGGCCGTAAACCGAGCCTTGGAGGCAGTACGGCAAACGGGTGATCTTTCCGTGCCCTTGCACCTGAGAAACGCACCTACTAAGCTGATGAAAGAACTCGGGTATGGCGAAGATTACAAATACGCTCACGATTATGCGGGAAATTTTGTAAATCAGGAATTTTTACCAGACGATTTGAAAGGCACGGTCTTTTATTCACCAGGTCGTAATTCGAGAGAAGAGCAACTACGCGATTTTATTCAGAAACGCTGGGGTGATAAATACAGCGAGTAGAAAAGAAAAACCCATCCTTAAAAGGGATCAAGGATGGGAAAAAATTGCTATGAAAAAGAAAAAAATTAACACTAAGATGTCTTAGCGGTTTTCCAAATATAGTATTTTTTTAAGATATTATTATGAAAGTGTAAAAAAATAATTAAACTTTCATATTTGATACGAGTTCAATCTGTCGACCTTGAGCTCAAGAGAACATGTCTTTTACCTTTTCAAAAAACGATTTATCGCTTTTTTCCGGTTTTGGAGTAAAGTGTTCGTCCTGGAGCATTTGTTCGAAAAATTCTTTTTGTTCCTTGCTGAGTGTTTTAGGAGTCCATACGTTGATATGAACCAGAAGGTCACCGCTTCCGTAGCCGTTGATACTCGGGATACCCTTGCCCCTTAACCTGAGAATCTTTCCAGATTGTATACCGGCTTCCAGTTTGATCCTTACCTTTCCGCCTACTGCATCGATCTCTTTTGAGGTGCCGAGTATTGCTTCGGGAACACTTACATATAGGTCGTAGTGAAGGTTGTCTCCTTCCCTTTTTAAGGTAGGGTGTTCCGATTCGCTGATCACAACCAGCAAATCTCCCGAAATACCGTTGCCCGGAGCTTCATTTCCCTTTCCGGTAACTTTGAGCTGCATACCGTCGGCCACTCCTGCCGGTATTTTTATCGATACTGTTTCTTCGGCTATTTTGAGTCCTTGTGCATCGGCATCAGCTGGCTTGTGGTCTATTATCTGTCCGCTACCACCACAGGCATTACAGGGAGCTGAAGTTTGCATCCGCCCCAGTATGGTATTGGTTACGCGGGTTACTTGTCCTGTACCGTGGCAAGTGGGGCATGTTTTGTATGACACTCCCGGAGCCTGGACTTTACGTCTCACCTTTACCTTTTTCTCCACGCCTTGAGCTATCTCTTCTAAGGTGAGTTTTACATGGATGCGAAGATTGCTGCCTTTTACGCGTCTCTGACTACCAAAACCGCCGCTAAATCCACCAAATCCACCGCCAAAGGCACCTCCGAAAATATCGCCAAACTGACTGAAGATGTCTTCCATATTCATACCGCCACCGCCGCTAAATCCACCATTTCCTTCAAATGCAGAATGGCCGTGCCGGTCGTATCGAGCCTTTTTGTCCGGATCACTGAGTACTTCGTAGGCCTCTGCTGCTTTTTTGAACATTTTTTCTGCATGTGCATCACCCGGATTTTTGTCAGGGTGATACTGTATGGCCTTTTTGCGATAAGCTTTCTTGATCTCCGCTGCCGAAGCGCTTTTTTCTATTCCCAGTATTTCGTAATAATCTTCTTTCATCTAAATTGTTTTTTACCCCTTACGGAGATACCGGTTCTCTTAGTTTCCCACAACTACTTTGGGGTACCGAATGATCTTTTCTCCAAGTTTGTACCCTTTTTCTATCACATCAATAATCTTGCCTTTCATGTCTTCAGACGGAGCAGAAATTTGGGTGATGGCTTCGTGTAGTTCGGCGTCAAAAGTATCTCCTTGATTTACCTCGATTAGTGTAAGCCCTTTGTTTTTAAGGGTTTCTGTAAATTTGCTGTTTATCAGCTCTACACCTTTTAGTAACTCATTTACAATACCCGTCTCTTCTTCTGTCGACTTTTTGATCTCTGCAATGGCCCTGTCAAAATCGTCCAATACCGGAAGCATGGCAGATAAGACATCCTGTCCTGCCGTTTTAAAGAGGTCTATGCGCTCTTTAGCTGTTCGCTTTTTGTAATTTTCAAATTCAGCGAAGAGGCGGAGAAATTTGTCCTTTTCCTTGCTCAGCTCTTCTTTTAGTTGTTCTTCAATGCTAAGTTCTTGTTCTTCAGAGTTTTTGACTTCTGTTGCAACATCTTTGTTTTCTTCTGTATTGTGCTTATTTTTTTTTGCCATGGGTTCTGTCATTTATTCTGACCAAGCATATAGCAAAAGTGTTGCCAAACCTCAAAAGTCGGTTTTTAAACATATTTGGGGTGTTTTAAGCCTCTTTGTCTATGCCAAAATGTCACCGGTCTCCACAGGGATGAAGCGGTGGATTATGCGATAATAGTTTACCTTTGTGCTGGGTTGATAATAAATTGTTTAATATGTGTTTGGGAGTGAAAAGGCAATGTCTGTTTGCCGTGTTAATTATCGCCTTTCTGGGCTGTAAAGGAGATAAAAGATATCACGATGAGTCTACAATTGTGAAAGATTCTACTGATATTTTTTGGGAAATAGCGCAATTCCAAAAGGAGTTGAATAAAGAATTCATGGATCCTGATCGATCCCCGCTAAAAAAGCGCGATCTCAAGAATTTTAAGGAATTGGATTTTTTTCCTGTAGATAGCTTATTTCGTGTAGAGGCCAGGTTAGAGCGTACCCCAGATTCTTCTCCTTTTTTTATGCCTACTACAACAGATAGGGTTTCTGAAGAGTTGAGATACGGAATATTGTATTTTGAGATAGACGGAAAGGAATATAAGCTCAATGTCTACCAAAACCAGGAACTGATTACCCAAGAGGGGTACGAAGATTATCTGTTTCTGCCTTTTTCCGACCCTACAAATGGAGAGGAAACCTATGGGGGTGGTCGGTATATCGATTTGAGAATTCCTAAAGGCGATACGATTGTCTTAGATTTTAACAAGGCTTACAATCCCTATTGCGCATACAACCCCACTTATTCGTGTCCAATAGTACCTGATGAAAATACCCTGTCTATTCCCATTAGGGCAGGGGTAAAAGATTTTCATCCTATGAATTGAGATCTCTTTACAATTGAGCTGCTTACTCTACTATAGGAGGCATATTTATTTCGTGTACCGGTATAAGTATTTCGGTGACCCATTTAGCTGGATTGGGAGTACTGCTGGCATCGGAGGGATAAAATTCCATATATGGACCCGTAGAATCTTGAGCTATTTGTCTTTCCTTGAGGTAAGAGAAAGCACTTTTCCAGGCTTCGGGTAGATTTTTGGTGTCTCCGTTTAAAGTTACTTTCAGTGCCTTAAAAGGTTCTATCTTACCGGTGAGTATATTGCTTTCCGGATCGGTAATAACTCTGGAAGTTGTAAAAACTCCGTTGGAAAATATAACCGCGTTGTTTTCTTCGTCTCTGGAGTGATAATAAGTAAACGGGATTCCCGTATTGCTTATGTTGTTTTCCTTTATATAGGTGTTGATGTCTTTCAGTTGCGTCGCAATTTTTTTACCGCTGTCTGACATTCTGCTCGAAGTTGTGGTATAGAGATAAAAACCACCGCTCTGTTCCGTTATTCCATCTATGCTGATACTGTACTGTTTTAGATTTTCGGTGATAGTGCTGTCTATGAGTTTAAAACTCTTGTACACCTCTGGTTCTATACTGTGTTTCGATGATCTGTAATACAATGCCTTGGCCTTGTCTGTGAAATCCATTTTACCATCAATGGTCAATGAAACTTCCGTATTTTGATCTTGTTCCCGAAATTCCCAAGACAATACGGCTTTTTTTTGTTTTTCAGTACTCAGTTCCTGTTCTATATGAGTGTAGGGAGTCGCTGAAATTGTAGTTAGGTTAAAGGTTTCTTTCCCGCTACTCCAACTGTAATTACCACCTATTCCCATAAAAGGCTCTCCGTAGCTTGGATTGTTGTCGTCAGGAAAAAAAGACCACGCTTTCCAGTTTTTTAGATTGGAAATATAGCTGTATACCAATTGCGGATTGCCGTGAATTAAACGGGAGTGATGGATGCGATATTCTGATGGCTGTGTGGCTATGTAAACCGATAGTCCAACAAAGAGTATTAGGATTAGAAAGAAAAGATATTTGAGAATTTTCATGTAATATTCTTTTTAGGACGATGCTAATTTACGCAATAACGTAAAATTTTGCACAAAAGAACCCTAATTGCTTTCCAAATTTAGGAAAAACACCCTTTCTGCGATCTCTGTCAGAATAAAAAAAACGCCGTCTAAATCGCTTCCCTATAGTTTTTTATATTAAAACTCGGGGAATAACCTCTATTTTTCTCTTCGATATGAAATCGAAAAGGCTTCTTCGCTTTTTTCTCCGTTTTGTTGATACTGAAAACCAGTAACAATACATTCAGGAGAATAAGCGAAAACAGCACACTTACGAATGTAATCATTGCTTTTTTATTTTAAAACCACAGCGCTAAGGTAGGTCTTTTTTTAATAAAAGACAATGAAGCGATGTTAAAAAGGAGATTTGAGTCTCTCGATCAAAGGAGGATGTGTCTGTATTTTGGAAGTAATACAGCTTAGAATGCTCAGTGTTTAACCCATGATTTTAGCAGTAAAAGGATTGCGAGAAACAGTATAAATGCTATTAGAATTTTACTGCTTCCTCTGTATTGTTTTAGGTGTAATTTTTTGTCTTTTTTATAGCTGATAAACATAACACTTACAAAAGCGATGAGAAAAAAAAGAGCAAATATGAGTTGTCCTGTTGTGAACATATCTTTATTTTTAGCAAAAATAATCATTTTATCCGCAGCAATGGGAAGATATCTCATGCGTTGCGAGAGAAAAAGCCTTTTGGGGGAGAAGTTTCTCCGAATGGAATAGTGTTGAATACAAACTAAAATTTAATATTGCGATGAAGAGAAAACTCGAGGCGGTAGGCGAATTTCACAAGGCATTCGGATTAGGTATATCCGATACACCTTTGGCAAACTTGGGGTCAGATAAAAACAAACTGCGCTTTAATCTGATGGCAGAGGAAAATGAAGAGTACCTAGAGGCTGCAGAAAACGACGATTTGGTAGAGGTGGCCGATGCGCTTGGTGATATGCTCTATATTTTGTGTGGTACTATATTGGAGCACGGTATGCAGCACAAGATAGAAGAAGTTTTTGAGGAGATACAGCGCAGCAATATGAGTAAACTCGGAGCAGACGGTAAGCCGATTTACAGAGAGGATGGAAAGGTGATGAAGGGACCGGATTATTTTAAACCGAATATAGCGGCAATACTCAACGAGGAGTAAACAGTAGATTTAGGACAGGTTTTAGCTTGAAAAAAACAAGGGGTTATTGAGGTGTTAGCAATGTGCTATGTAACTCAATAACCCCTTTGTAAAATATATTGCCTACTTGATAATAGATCAATCAATTTTATAACGCCATCCGTAAGGATCCTCAGCCTTGTTGTACTGAATGTCTACAATAGCTTTTTTGATCAGGGAAGCGTATGAATTGTCTACAGAGGGCAGTTCAAACCTTTCGTCTTTATATCCAAAACCTACGATAGGATTGATGACTGCGGCCGTACCACTTCCGAAAATTTCTTTTAAACTTCCGTCTTTGGCGGCGACTATGATTTCGTCAACTCTAACGGGTCTTACTTCTACGTTTATCCCTTTAGACTCTGCAACGGTGATTACGCTTTTTCGGGTTACACCATCCAGTATTCTATCGCTGGTAGGAGCGGTATATAGACTGTCTCCAATACGAAAAAATACGTTCATGGTTCCCGCTTCTTCCAAGAATTCGTGAGCATTGGCATCGGTCCATATCACTTGTTGAAAGCCTTCCTTATTGGCCAGGGAGGTAGGGTAGAATTGCGCGCCGTAGTTGGCTGCAGCCTTGGCTGAACCTATACCTCCTGAAGCTGCACGGCTGTAGTGATCTGCAATTTTTACACGAACCTCACCACCGTAGTACGACTGTGCAGGCGAACAGATGATGATAAATTTGTACTGGTTAGACGGAGAAGCCATGACCCCAGATTCGGTAGCTATCACAAAAGGCCGGATGTACAGAGAATTTCCGTCACCCCCCTTAATCCACTGTTCGTCCAGCTTTAAGAGTGTTTCGAGTCCGTCGAAAAAGTAGTTTTCCGGAAAAACAGGCATAGCCATGCGTTCGCAAGACTTGTTAATTCTTATAAAATTATCTTTAGGACGGAATAGCCAGATTTGGTCTTGCTCGTCTCTATAGGCCTTCATGCCTTCAAACACCGCTTGTCCGTAGTGAAATACACGTGCAGAAGGATCAAGTGCTAGAGGTTGATAAGGTTTTATTTCGGGTGTTTGCCATTCACCATCCTTAAAATCACAGACAAACATATGGTCGGTAAACACACTTCCAAAAGTGAGCTTGTTAAAATCTACCTGCTCTATTCTAGAAGCAGCCACCTTTTCCACCTTTATCGGAGTAACTTTTTCTGTATTCATATTTCAAAAAAATTTATCAGCTAAATTAATCATTTTAATAAGTATATCGGAATAAAAATATTGTAAAATTTATTTATTTTGTAGTGCTGTACAGCCCTGTATGTACTTTGGTTTGGAAGTTATAACAAAGAAGAGATATATCGCGAGGCACAGCATTTTTAGAAGAAATAACCATTGAAGAGAAAGATCATTACTACGGCCGACGGTTCTACCACCATCCAACTCGAAGAGTGGAACGAGCAGTACCACTCTGTACACGGTGCTGTTCGCGAAGCAAAACACGTATTTATTGATCAGGGGTTGGACTGTTTTAAATCGGACTATCTGTCTGTGCTCGAAATAGGCTTCGGAACAGGTCTTAACGCTTTTATTAGCCTGTTGGAAGGGGAAGAGCGAAACACAGAGATACACTATACCGGGGTTGAAGCATATCCCGTATCTGCCGAAGAGGTAGCACAACTAAACTACGTACAGGCTCTGGGAGCTGAAAAACAACGAGATTTATACAGACGATTACACGAGAGTCCTTGGGAAACCCCTCAGAAAATTACAGATAAATTTACATTGCTAAAGCGAAAGCAATCTTTTGCTGATATAGAAGATAAAGAGTGTTTCGATCTCGTTTATTTCGATGCATTCGGTCCGAGGGTGCAACCTGAATTGTGGACGGAAGAGATTTTTCAAAAAATGTATGAAGCCCTGAAAGCCGGAGGGGTGCTGGTTACCTATTCGGCCAAAGGGAGTGTGAGAAGAGCTATGCAATCCGTCGGTTTTACCGTAGAGCGCCTGCCAGGACCTCCCGGAAAAAGAGAGATGCTCAGGGCATCCAAATCCTGATACCGATATTTTGCTGTGGTATACATTGGCGTTTTTTACAGTGCATCCCTTTTCGTATCTTTGGGAGAAACTGTAATTCGATTAAGCCATGGAAGGACAAGCGTATCAAAGTAATCCAGTTCTAGACAAGCTACCGGCACACCTGAAACAGTTTATCAAGCCGCAGCACTATGAAGACTATTCTCCTATAGATCAAGCGGTATGGCGCTATGTGATGTGCAAAAACGTAGATTATTTGAGTAAGGTAGCTCATGGTTCTTATCTAGAAGGACTCAGAAAAACCGGAATATCCATAGAGCGTATTCCGGATATGTATGGAATGAACCGCATTCTCAAAGAAATAGGTTGGGCGGCGGTAGCGGTAGACGGCTTTATTCCTCCTTCTGCTTTTATGGAATTTCAGGCGTACAATGTGCTGGTTATCGCTTCCGATATTCGACAGTTGAAACATATAGAATACACTCCTGCACCCGATATAATACACGAAGGAGCTGGGCATGCACCTATCATTGCCAATCCGGAGTACGCCGAATATCTGAGGCGATTTGGAGAGATTGGAAGTAAAGCAATTTCCAGTGCTCACGACTACGAGATGTACGAAGCCATACGACATCTTTCTATTATTAAAGAGGCTCCCAATACTACAGAAAAAGAAATAGAAGAAGCTGAAAAGCGCGTCGATATGCTACAGCGCGATATGGGAGAGCCTAGTGAAATGGCCTTGATTAGAAATCTGCATTGGTGGACGGTAGAGTACGGATTGATAGGAGACCTAGACAAACCTCAGATTTACGGTGCCGGTCTGCTCTCTTCCATAGGAGAAAGTGCCTGGTGTATGACGGAGGAGGTGACAAAAATACCCTATACCCTAGCGGCCGCCTACCAGGATTTTGATATTACCAAACCGCAGCCACAGCTGTACGTTACCCCCGATTTTGCGCATCTGAGCTCCGTGTTAGAAGAATTTGCAAATACTATGGCGGTGCGAAAGGGGGGCTTGCAGGGAGTGCACAAATTGATAGGCTCGAGAGCACTGGGTACAGTAGAGCTAAGTACCGGATTGCAGATTTCAGGAGTGTTTACTGAAGTGCTGGAAGACGAAGGAAAACCGGTTTACATACAAACCCGTGGAAAAACTGCACTGTCCTATCGCGAAAAAGAGTTGGTAGGACACGGTACCGCCAGCCACGCAGATGGCTATGGAAGTCCAGTAGGCAAGTTAAAGGGAATAAATCTCGCTATAGAAGATATGAGTCCTAGAGATCTCAAAGCCTATGATATCTACGAAGGAGAACGGGTAACACTTCTCTTTGAAGGAGGAATAGAAGTGAGTGGAAATATCATTACCGGTACGCGAAACCTGCAGGGGAAAATCATTCTCGTCAGCTTTGAAAACTGTGCCGTACGTCAGGGAGAAAGACTGTTGTTTCGTCCCGAATGGGGAGTTTACGATATGGCGGTGGGAAAAGAGGTGGTCTCTGCATTTGCCGGTCCGGCCGATACTTCGAGCTTCGACCTGATAAGTCATGTGCCTTCCGAAAAAACACAGCCCAAAGAGAAGAGTAAAGCAGTAAAAAACCTTGAGAATTTGTATAAAAAGGTCAGGGAAATCAGGGAAGGGAAAAGTGAAGCTGACAAACTATACGACATATTCGAGCAACTGAAGAAGTCACATTCCGAAGACTGGTTGTTGCCAGTAGAATTGTGCGAACTCGCAGTAGGTAGAAACGATGAGAGTTTGCTGCTCAATATCAAAGCACATCTACATCAAATAAAATCAAATCAACCACAGGTCGAACGCCTGATAGACGACGGCTTGTCGCTTATCGAACTCCAGGCTTCGATAACAGAAGACAACCGGTAGTTTAGATACGAAAACGGGAATTGTTCTGATGTTTCTTGATTGCTTTTCTAGATAACAAAAGAGCGATGCCAAGCGAGATAAATGCCCCTGTCCAGGTCCCGGGAATAAAGCTGATAAACAGGAAGAAATCGTATGCCCCGTGGAATAATGCTGCTAGTAGTAATCCACATAAATTCAGAGCGGTTCTGTTTTTTGAAAATTTGGCCTTTCCCATAAAATACCCCATCAGTATACCAAAACAAGCATGTGCAGGTACTGCAGTAAACGCGCGCAGCAGAGCCGTTTGGTGTCCGCTGCTCATTACGTACAACAGATTTTCTGTGGCGGCAAAACCCATAGAGACCATCACCGCATAGACAATGCCGTCGAAAGTTTCGTTAAAGTCCCTCTTGGGCTGTATGTAATACCTCACGATGAGGTATTTGCTAAATTCTTCGGTAAGCCCTACCACTACAAAAGCTTTCAAAAACATCTGGATCACGCTGTTGTTGTCGGGTAGGGGGAGTAGGAAGTCGAATATTCGCGAGAGTAGTAAGGTGATGATTACACTGGCTATGGCTCCTAGTAAAAAACATCGTAGAAGTAAGCCGATAGGCTCTTTTTCATATTTGTCCTTTATATAGATGTACAGGACAATGGCCACGATGGGAGCAAGGGCTGCGAGTATGAGATCCATGTGGGCAAATTAATAAAATTTGTGACATATCCGACAGATTTTAAAATAGAAAGTGACAATATAAGCAGGTCAGACATGGTGTATAAAGTCACAAAATTGCCCGTAGTATTTCCGCAAATGCAAAATGCTGTAAAAAATCTCCCCATTCTATTAGGATATCTCCAATTATCTCTTACATTTGCATCACAAACCTATAAATCTATCGATTAAATAGACTAATAGATATGCAGAGCTTTAGAACAGAAATTGAAAATCCGGTTGTAGCAAAAGATATTATAGCCCTCGAGCGTAAAATACGCGAATTCAGAGAAGGGAAAGTAGACGATGAGCACTTTCGAAGTCTTCGTTTAGCGAGAGGTATTTACGGGCAAAGACAGCCCGGAGTACAGATGGTGCGGATAAAACTTCCCTATGGAAAAGTGACCAGCGAGCAGCTGCACCGTATTTCTGATGTGTCTGATAAGTATTCGAGAGGGCGGCTGCATATCACTACCCGCCAGGATATACAGATACATTATGTAAGCTTAGACAGAACACCTGAGTTGTGGTCTGAATTGGAAAAAGACAATGTCACTATCCGCGAGGCTTGTGGAAATACCGTGCGTAATGTTACGGCTAGTGAAACGGCGGGGATTGACCCCGCAGAGCCTTTTGATGTCACCCCTTATGCCGATGCAACCTATAGGTATATGCTCAGAAATCCTATAGGGCAGGAAATGGGACGAAAATTCAAAATATCTTTTTCTTCTTCCGATGCCGATACCGCCTTGAGCTATATGCACGATCTCGGTTTTATCCCCAAAATAAAAGATGGAAAACACGGGTTTAAAGTCTTGTTGGGTGGAGGATTAGGCTCTCAACCAAGGCATGCCGATTTGATCTACGAATTTCTCGAAGCCGATCGAGTTATCCCCCTTATCGAAGGAGTGGTAAGGGTTTTTGATCGCTATGGAGAGCGTTCGAGAAGGATGAAAGCCAGGATGAAATTCCTTATAAAAGATATAGGCTTAGACGCGTTTATCCGTTTGGTTAAAGAAGAAGAGAAAGCAGTGCCTTTTGAGACCTACACGATAAAAACCGAAGGATTTGACAGTTTTCCGATAGCACTTGCCAATTTGGAAAAAATCGAGATTCCAAAAGTAGAGATCGATGATGTGGCGGCGTATGAACACTGGAAGAAAAACAGTGTTTTTCCACAAAAACAAGAAGGGTTTGTAGCTGTTGGAATAAAAGTAGTTATAGGAGATTTTTATACCAATCAGGCTAGAATATTAGCCGATTTGGTTAGAAAATATGCCGGTAATGAATTGCGTTTTTCACTTCGGCAAAACATATTGCTACGTCACGTTCGCGAAGACTTACTTCCCTTCTTCTACAAGGAGCTCAGCGCACTCGGATTTACTCAAATAGGATATGAAAGTACTGCCGATGTTACCGCTTGTCCTGGTACAGATACTTGTAATTTGGGAATAGCGAACAGTACAGGTATAGCACAGGTTTTAGAGGATGTGCTCCGAGAAGAGTATCCCGAATATCTCGACAACAAAGAAATGGCTATCAAGATAAGTGGTTGTATGAATGCCTGTGGACAGCATATGATGTCTCATATCGGTTTTCAAGGAATGTCTATCCGTTCGGGTAAATTGGTAGCTCCCGCACTTCAGGTGTTGTTGGGAGGAGGAGCTCTCGGCGATGGTAAAGGAAGGTTTGCCGATAAGGTGATTAAAATTCCAAGTAAGCGTGGACCACAGGCGTTGCGTACTGTACTGGACGATTTTAAGGCTAATTCTCAGGCGGAGGAGAATTTTTTAAACTATTACGATCGTCAGGGGAAAACCTATTTTTACGATATTTTAAAAGAGCTCTCGGATACAGACAATCTCTCCGAAGATGATTTTAAAGACTGGGGGCATACTGAAGACTACAGACAGGAAGTAGGTGTGGGAGAATGTGCAGGAGTGGTGATCGATCTCGTAGCTACCTTGCTCTATGAAAGTGAAGAAAAGATAAAATCGGCGCAAAGTGCTCTGGAAGGTAAAGAATGGTCAAACAGTATTTACTATTCGTATACCTCGATTGTAAATACTGCAAAGGCATTGCTTATTTCTGAGGGTAAGAAAACCAATACCCACGTGGGGATTGTCGATCAGTTTCAGGAGGTTTTTGTAGCGACAGCTAAAGTGGAACTACGCAACGGAATCAACTTTACAGATTTTATCTATCAGATTAAGGAAAATGAGCCCACTGCCGATTTTGCAGAGAAATATCTAAAGGACGCTACCGCTTTTGTAAATCAGGTGAAGTCGTATCGAGAAAGAGATTTGGTGGCGAATTAAGCCTTTGTTTATAAACTGTTCAGTGAGCCCGGTTTGAATATTTTATTTGGGGCAGCTGAGTGATAAGGAGATTATTACGTGAAAAGACCAAAATTAATACTAGTAGGAGCGGGACCCGGAGATGCAGAGCTCATCACGCTAAAAGGAATAAAAGCCTTACAGCAAGCCGATGTGGTGTTATACGATGCCTTGATCAACAGGGAGTTGTTAGACTATGCCCCGGGAGCTCATAAAATTTTTGTGGGAAAGCGAAAGGGATACCACAGTCATTCTCAAGACGAGATCAATCGCCTTATTGTCAGTAATGCCTTAGCTCATGGCACAGTGGTGAGACTAAAGGGAGGAGATCCTTTTATCTTTGGCCGCGGAACGGAAGAGATCGATTATGCAGATAGTTTCGGATTGGAAACGGAAGTGGTGCCAGGGATAACTTCTTCTATAGCTGTACCTGCCAATCAGGGCATATCGCTCACCAAGAGAAGCATTGCCGAGAGCTTTTGGGTGATTACCGGAACCACCTCCTCGGGAAAATTGTCTGATGATATTCGTCTCGCAGCGCAGTCTACCGCTACCGTTGTAATACTGATGGGAATGGGTAAGCTAAGCGAAATTATGGAATACTTCGACCAGGAGGGAAAAGGAGAGGTGCCGGTAGCTGTAATTCAGAACGGAACTACCGTCAACGAAAATCTCGGATGTGGAACTGTAAACACCATAGTAGATATTGCTCGGGATAAAAAACTGGGAGCACCGGCCATTATCGTTATCGGAGAGGTGGTTCGCGAAAGTGTACGCTTGAAACAGCTGTACGAAACAGTCAGTGCTATGCCCGAACAGGAAAAATACGATAGCATCCCTGAAAAAGTCACACTTTTTAAGAGTTGATAAATCAGCTTGAACCAACACAAAAAATAAAGATGGAGAAAAACGAACTATATCCGGTGTTTTTAAAGGTCAGCGAACTGAATGTACTGCTGGTAGGAGCCGGAAAGGTAGGATACGAAAAACTTTCATTCCTGCTTAAATCGAGTCCGAAGGCAAAGATTATTGTCGCTGCCGATAGTTTTAGCAGTGAGGTAAAACAATTGGCAGAAAAACACGATATTCCCCTGGTATTCCGTCCTTATTCGTCAAACTTGCTCCACAAAAAACACCTGGTCATTGCGGCGACGAACGCCCCGGAAGTAAATAGACGGATTTGTGAAGAAGCCAGAGCGAGAAATATTTTGGTCAATGTGGCCGATACTCCGGAGCTCTGTGATTTTTATCTCGGAGGTATCGTTACCAAAGGACAACTTAAAATAGCTATCTCTACCAATGGTCAATCGCCGACCATAGCCAAGCGGTTGCGACAGTTTTTTGAGGAAGTACTTCCGGATGATATCGATCTATTGGTAAAAAATCTCAATCGCTATCGCAGTACGCTTAAAGAGAGTTTTGACAGTAAGGTAACTCAACTTAACCGCCTTACCCAATCCTTTATCAAGGCGGATAGCTCAAGCCCGTTGATAGAAAATGACAAACAGACATCATAACTATAAATCACACAGAAACTGAACGAGATGATAAAGACGGATATTTTGATTATCGGTGCCGGCCCTACAGGATTGTTTACTGTATTTGAAGCCGGACTGTTGAAATTAAAGACACACCTTATCGATGCCCTTCCACAGCCGGGTGGGCAGTGTGCGGAGTTGTATCCGAAAAAACCTATTTACGATATCCCAGGTTTTCCAGAGGTGAAAGCAGGAGCCTTGGTAGATAATCTGATGGAACAAATCAAACCCTTTAGTCCCGGATTTACATTGGGAGAACGGGCGGAGACCATAGAAAAATTGGACGATGGTAGCTTTATAGTGACCACCAACAAAGGAACCCAACACCACGCTCCCGTAGTTGCCATAGCAGGTGGTCTGGGTTCTTTTGAGCCCAAAAAACCGCTGATAGACAATATCGCAGACTATGAAGAAAAAGGCGTGACCTATATGATTAAAGATCCGGAGGTATATCGCGATAAGCGCGTGGTGATCGCTGGAGGGGGAGACTCTGCTCTCGATTGGTCCATTTTCCTAGCCGATGTTGCCTCTGAAGTGACGTTGGTTCACCGAAGAAGCGAATTTAGAGGCGCTTTGGATTCTGTAGACAAAGTAGGCGAACTGGCTAAACTCGGAAAAATAAACCTGGTAACCCGTGCCGAAGTGGTAGGACTTTCAGGAGAAGGACAGTTGGAGTCGGTACGCATCAGTCATCAAGACCGAGGTGAGTTTACTCAAGAGACCGATTATTTTATTCCCTTGTTCGGACTGTCGCCCAAGCTCGGTCCCATAGCCGACTGGGGACTTGAAATAGAGAAAAACGCCATCAAGGTTGACAACTCCTACGATTACGCTACCAATATTCCCGGGATATACGCCATAGGAGATGTGAATACCTACAAGGGAAAACTGAAACTGATTTTGTCAGGTTTTCACGAAGCTGCCATCATGTGTCAGAGTGCCTATCAGCGCATTTTCCCCGATAAGAAGTACATTATGAAGTATACCACTGTAGGTGGAATTCAAGGTTTTGACGGAACCAAAAAAGAAGCCAAAAAAGAGGTTATCAAAGCCATAGAGGTATAATCTATAAAACCCAATCCTGGTAGAGATACACGGCCGTGCATCTCTACGGGCCGTGTATCTCAACAGTCGTTGTCTTATTTTGGTTGGGTACCGCGGTTGCGTATTTCGTAAAAGTTTGAGAAACAGTCCTGTGAAACAATAGTCTACACAGGGCTGTTTTTATGAGAAAAACAGCAATTAGTTTGCAAAAGAAAAAGGTATTGTATTTCTTTGCATCAGTTTTATTGCAGTTATCAAGAAAGGCAGAGGGAATAGACCCGTTGACGCCTTAGCAACCCTCCGAGCCTGAAGCGGAGAAGGTGCTAAATTCTACCCTGAATTCAGGGACAGATGACGAGGATACTTCATGTATTTTTCCCTGCATTCTGATAACTTATAATTTTAACGGTTTTTGTCCGGGCTGAATAGTATTACTATATGGTCGGGATAAAGATTAAAAATCGAGTTATGAGCAAATTAAAGGCAGAGCTCGCCAAGCGGATTCTGGTACTTGACGGAGCCATGGGAACCATGCTTCAACAATACCGGTTTTCGGAAGAAGACTTCAGGGGCGAGCGTTTTAAGGATTACAACTACCCTTTGAAAGGGAATAACGACCTGTTGTCTCTTACACAACCACAGGCTATAGCCGAAATACACTCAAAGTATTTTGAAGTGGGAGCAGATATCGTAGAGACCAATACCTTTTCCAGTACTACCATAGCCATGGCCGATTACCATATGGAAGATTTGGTCTATGAGCTCAACTACGAATCGGCGCGGATTGCACGAGAGGTAGCCGACAGCTTTACCGCAAAGAATCCCGAGAAGCCTCGATTTGTAGCCGGAGCAATGGGACCTACCAACAAAACAGCGAGTATGTCGCCCGATGTCAACGATCCCGGCTATAGAGCTATTACTTTCGACCAACTCAGAACGGCCTATAAGCAGCAGGCGGAGGCGTTGATAGACGGGGGAGTGGACATACTGCTTGTAGAAACTGTTTTCGATACCCTCAATGCCAAAGCAGCTCTGTTTGCTATAGAAGAGGTAAAAGAAGAACGCAATATAGATATTGCGGTTATGGTGAGTGGTACGATTACAGATGCCTCCGGGAGAACACTGTCTGGGCAGACCGTGGAGGCTTTCCTGATTTCTATTTCACATATTCCCTTACTCAGTGTAGGGTTTAATTGTG
The DNA here is from genome assembly GCA_029266035.1 of Sinomicrobium sp. GTDB lineage: Bacteria > Bacteroidota > Bacteroidia > Flavobacteriales > Flavobacteriaceae > Sinomicrobium. The sequence continues at coordinate 40,069 of JAJUFH010000002.1, read as the reverse complement.
CTCTTGGAGCCGATTTGCTAAAACCTTATCTAAAGCGATTGGGACTGCAAACGGAGCTGAATGTTTCTGCGCATCCCAATGCCGGACTACCCAATGCCTTTGGGGAATACGATCAGACTCCCGAGGAGATGCAGATGTTGATAAAAGATTACCTCGAGGAACATCTGGTGAATATAATAGGAGGGTGCTGTGGTACTACTCCAGAACACATCAGACTCATCGCAGAGGTTGCAGCAGCTTACGAACCGCGAAAACTCAAGACCTCGGTTTTGTAAGTCTGACAGGAAAACAAAAGGCAGTAGCAAATAATCACAGGTAGAAAGGAGTACAATGGACAATATCAACAACAGAGCAGAAGATAAATTGACGGGAAAACGATCTGATCTGCCAATCCGACCCCTAAAGTTGTCGGGATTGGAACCGCTGATCGTTACCCCCGAGAGCAATTTTATAAATATAGGAGAGCGTACCAATGTCACCGGATCGCGAAAATTTTTGAGACTTGTTAAGGAAGAGAAATATGAGGAAGCACTAAACGTAGCACGAGCACAGGTAGAGGGAGGAGCCCAGGTGATAGACGTTAATATGGACGAGGGAATGATCGATGGAGTGCAGGCTATGACCACTTTCCTCAATCTTATCGCTTCAGAACCCGATATCGCCAGAGTACCCTTGATGATAGATAGTTCTAAATGGGAAATTATCGAAGCCGGACTCAAGGTAGTGCAGGGAAAGTGTATTGTTAATTCCATCAGCCTTAAAGAGGGAGAAGATGTTTTTATTCATCACGCAAAGACCATTATGCGATACGGGGCCGCGGTAATTGTCATGGCATTCGACGAGGTAGGACAGGCCGATAATTACGAACGGAGGATAGAGATTTGTAAACGCTCTTACGATATACTCGTAAACAAGGTGGGATTTGCACCGGAAGACATTATTTTCGACCCTAATATTTTCCCCGTGGGTACCGGAATGGAAGAGCATCGCAAGAATGCGGTCGATTTCTTCAGAGCTACACAGTGGATCAGAGAAAATCTGCCTTACGCCAATGTGAGTGGAGGGGTGAGTAATGTGTCCTTTTCCTTCAGAGGGAATAACGCAGTGCGAGAGGCTATGAACGCCGCGTTTTTGTACCACGCTATACAGCACGGTATGAATATGGGAATTGTAAACCCCGAAATGCTGGAGGTATACGACGAGATACCAAAAGAACTACTCACTTATATAGAAGACGTATTGCTCGATAGGAGAGACGATGCTACCGAACGCCTGTTAGACTATGCAGAACAGGTAAAAGAAGGTGAAAAGTCGGGAGACAAAAAAACGCAGGAGTGGCGTGCAGAAGATTTGCAGCAACGCATCACCCACGCACTGGTAAAGGGTATTGACGAATTTATAGAAGAGGATGTAGAAGAAGCCCGTTTGCAGGTTAGCAAACCCATAGAGGTTATTGAAACCCATCTGATGAACGGGATGAATGTAGTTGGTGATCTGTTTGGAAGTGGAAAGATGTTCTTGCCCCAGGTAGTAAAATCGGCTAGGGTTATGAAAAAGGCAGTGGCCTATCTACTGCCCTTTATCGAAGAAGAAAAGAAAAAATTTCCGGCTGGAGAAGGTAGTTCTCAAGCAGCCGGAAAGGTGTTGATGGCTACTGTAAAAGGAGATGTACACGATATAGGAAAAAATATCGTGAGCGTAGTGCTGGGCTGTAATAACTACGAGGTAGTGGACCTTGGGGTGATGGTACCTCCAGAAAAAATAATACAAACTGCCTTAGACGAAAAAGTAGATATAATAGGGCTAAGTGGATTGATAACCCCTTCCTTAGACGAAATGGTATATCTGGCACAAGAGCTGGACAAACTCAATATCAATATTCCCGTACTGATAGGTGGAGCGACAACTTCGCGGGCACATACCGCGGTAAAGATTGCCCCTGCCTATAGGGAAACCGTAGTTCACGTAAACGACGCTTCCCGTGCTGTTACAGTAGCTAGTAACCTGCTCAACGAAAAGACAAAGGTTGAATATTGCCGTTCCGTAAGGGAAGAGTACGACAAATTGAGAGAAGGATTTCTAAACCGTTCTAAGGTAAAGGAATATCTGACCATAGAAGAAGCTCGAAACAATAAGTTGCAGTTGGATTGGGAAGGGTATACACCTTTCAAGCCAAACAAGCTCGGAGTGTATCAGGTAAGTGTAAAACCGGAAGAACTGTTAGATTATATCGACTGGACTCCGTTTTTCAGAACTTGGCAGTTGCACGGTAAATACCCTGCCATACTCACCGATGAGGTAGTGGGTGAGCAGGCTAGCTTGTTGTTTGAAGAGGCGAATACGATGTTGAATCAGCTCATCGAGGAGGAATGGCTACAAGCAAAAGGGGTGTATGGAATTTTTGCGGCCAATCAGATAGATGAAGACGATATCGCGATTTACGATGAGAGTGGAAAACAGATAACTAGTTTTCTCACCCTGCGGCAACAGTCCAAAAAGAACAAACGAGCTGCCAATATCGCTCTCGCCGATTTTGTCGCTCCAAAAAGTGGAGGTGTTACTGATTATGTAGGGGCGTTTGCTGTCTCTGCAGGCTTTGGAGTAGAGGAGAGAGCAGCCGAATTTCAAAAAAATAACGACGACTACAACTCTATAATGATAAAAGCTCTGGCCGATCGTTTTGCCGAGGCTTTTGCTGAATACCTACACGAGAAAGTAAGAAAAGAATACTGGGGGTACGCCGTAGATGAGGCCTTAGACAACGAAGAGCTCATAAAGGAATCGTACAAAGGGATAAGACCCGCCCCGGGATATCCCTCCTGTCCAGATCACTTGGAGAAAAAAACAATATGGAGTCTACTTGACGTAGAGAAAAACTCGGGTATTCAACTCACCGAAAGCCTCGCCATGTGGCCGGCCTCTTCGGTTTCGGGATATTATTTCGGCCATCCCGAAAGCAAGTACTTCGGCCTTGGAAAAATTAAGGAAGACCAAGTAGCCGATTATGCTGTCAGAAGGGGTATTTCTGAAGAGGAAGCCAAGAAATGGCTGAACCCAAACATAGCTGATTAATTTAGATTACAAATAAAAAACAGTGTTCCGGACAAACCGGAAGACCGCGATATGAAAGTTACAGAACACATAGAAAATGCCAAAGGAAAAACCCTGTTTTCCTTTGAAGTAGTTCCGCCTCAGAAAGGAAAAAATATACAGGACCTCTACGATAATATAGATCCTCTGATGGAGTTCAAACCACCCTTTATAGATGTCACTACCTCGAGAGAAGAGTTTGTGTACATAGAAAAGGAAGGTCTTCTAGATCGAAGAATAGTGCGTATGCGTCCCGGAACAGTTGGGATATGTGCATCGATAAAACACAAGTATCAGGTAGACACGGTACCTCATGTTTTATGTGGTGGGTTTACCAGAGAAGAGACAGAGTATATGCTGGTAGATTGCCATTATCTCGGTATAGAAAATGTTATGGCACTGCGCGGCGATGCTATGAAACACCAGCGTTATTTCGAACCTACACAGGGTGGACATACCTATGCCAACGAACTGGTCAGTCAGATAAAAGATATTACCCGAGGGAAATATTTGCACGACACAGTAGAGGCCGTTAACAAGCCCGATTTTTGTGTTGGTGTGGCAGGCTATCCCGAAAAACATTTGGAGGCTCCTTCGCTGGAATACGATCTTAAAAGACTACAAGACAAAGTAGATGCAGGAGCTGATTATGTAGTGACTCAAATGTTTTTTGACAATAAGAAGTTCTTCGAGTTTGTAGAAAGAGCCAGAGCCATGGGGATAGATGTTCCAATTATTCCCGGACTTAAGCCCATAGCGGTGGCAAGGCATCTCCAACTCTTGCCACAGGTGTTCAAAATCGATATGCCTGAAGACCTTATCAAGGCTGTAGAACAGTGTAAGAACAATAAGGATGTAAGGCAGGTTGGAGTAGAATGGTGTATACAACAATCTAAGGAACTAAAAGAGGCCGGTGTTCCGGTACTGCATTATTATTCTATGGGAAAATCGGATAATGTCAAAGCTGTAGCCTCGGCAGTATTTTAAAAATAAGAGCTACATTTGTGCCGAACCAGTGGTATGAAAAACCTGTATATTGTTTTTATTCTGGTAGCTCAAGTGTTTGTTTCTGCCCAGGAGAAGGCCGAAAGCAGGCATTTCTCTTCTGTAGATATTAACTATTTCTACGGCAATATAGCCCTGCACAACAAAGATATACGACATTTGGTGACCGGTCATCCGGAAGGCTTTATTCTCAGTTGGAACAAGAAGACTTTTGGTTTTGAAGGCTGGGAGCAGTATTACAACTATCCCGATTACGGGGTCTCTTTTGCCTATCAGAATTTAAAAAATAGTGCTTTGGGCGAGAACTACGCTCTTTACGGTCACTATAATTTTTATTTCTTTAAGCGAAATCTCATGCTCCGATTGGGGCAGGGATTGGCCTATGCCACCTCGCCGTACGACAGAGAAGAGAATTACAGAAACGTCGCTTTTGGCTCGCGTTTGCTCAGCAGTACTTACCTGATGCTCAACTTCAAAAAAGAAAACCTGTGGAAGGGAATAGGGTTTCAGATGGGCTTGTCGCTCATACATTATTCCAACGCCAATGTAAAAGCGCCAAATACCAGTGTAAACAGCGTGACATTCAATATAGGGTTGAACTACCAGTTGCAAGACAATTTACCGGATTACTATTCCTATCCCCAGGTAGAAAAATACACCGAACCCATTCGTTACAATGCAGTTTTTAGAGCTGGAGTAAACGAAAGCGATATAATCGGTAGTGGACAATATCCCTTTTACGTGTTCTCTTTCTACGCCGATAAGCGATTGGGCAGGAAAAGTGCAATTCAGCTCGGGACAGATGTTTTTTACTCCAATTTCCTCAAAGAATACATACGTTATAAAAGTATAGCCTTTCCGGAAGAAGGAATCACCGGAAGGGAGGATCACAAGCGAGCCGGGATATTTGTGGGGCACGAACTGTTTGTAAACAGTCTGTCTCTGATTACCCAGTTGGGATATTATGTGTATTATCCGGTAGAATTTGAAGGGCGACTTTACCAGAGGGTGGGCGTGAAGTACTATCTCGGAAAGAAACTCTTTGCAGCATTGACACTAAAAACACATGCTGCCAAAGCAGAAGCGGTAGAATTGGGAGTTGGAATACGTTTGTAATGTGCTTGAAATACTCGGTCGGATAAAAAAATAAATAGGTTGTGGTAAAAAAAACACTCTTATATCTTTTAGTGTTCTGGATGTTTTCCTGTGATAGCGAAGGGGGGAGCGACTGTGTTAAATTGGCAGGCTATACCGTGAGTAGAGAGATCGATGTCGCTCCTTTTTCGGCGATTACGGCAGGAGAGGGAGTGCAGGTGGTTATCCGGGAAGATGAGGAATACAGCGTGGTGGTTAAAACCGGGAAAAATTTGATAGACGATATCAAGGTTGAGGTAAAAGAGAATCGACTGTTGTTGTCTGATGAAACCAGTTGCAATCTTTTCCGTGAATACGACAACACCGTGGTGTATGTGTCGGCTCCAGCCCTTTCCGAAATTAGGAGTTCTACACAGTTCGATATACGTTCGCAGGGGGTATTGACCTATCCTTCACTGCGGATTGTTTCAGAAGATTACGGAACCGACTACAACAATACCGGTAATTTCTATCTACGCGTTGAGAATGCCAGCATCAGTGTATTGTTCAACAACCTTTCCAACTGTTATCTCAGTGGCACTACAGAGAAATTGGATATTTACCTCGCTGCCGGAAACTCTCGTGTGGAAGCCGAAGAGCTCACAGCAACCGAAGTGAACTTTTACCACCGAGGTTCCAACGATATTGTTGTAAATCCGACCTATCGCTTGAAAGGTGATATTTACGGTACAGGGAATGTAATTGCAGTAAACAAACCAGAGCTAACGGAAGTTCAAACCCACTATCGAGGAGAGTTGTTATTCAGGGAATAATGAAATATGGCAATCGGTTGTGTTTTGCGCCTATAGTTCAGATTGCAAAAATTACCGTGTCAGTTCCCGGAACAAGCTTTCCAAATTTCGATTTTTGTGGTGGAGCTGCAGTGTTTTTAGTCCGTTGTCGTGTGCAAAATCAAAAATGGCAGGTCGCATATCGATAGAGGTTTTGAAGTGCAGTTCATATACGCAATCGTATATGTTGTTTACTTCGGTTATATAGGGCAGATCTTGCAGCAGACGCGGTTCTACCAGAAAGTCAAACTCCACTTCAACCACCTGCGCTTCACCCTCTTTGAGGACAGAAAGCTGTTTATCAGCCACTACCTGTCCGCGGTTTATAATGATTACCCGATCGCACATGGCCTCTACTTCCTGCATGATATGAGTAGACAGTAGTACGGTTTTTTCCCTTCCTGCATTTCGAATCAACTTCCTGATTTCAATAATCTGATTCGGATCGAGTCCTGTGGTAGGCTCGTCGAGAATCAGTACCTCCGGATCGTGTATCACGGCAGCGGCAAGTCCGGTTCGCTGTCTGTATCCTTTAGAGAGCTGACCTATTTTTTTATAGGCTTCCGATTGGAGTCCGGTGAGCTCTAATGCGCGTTCTACGGCCTCCTTTCCAATCCTTTTATTCGATGTGCGATACAGTGAAGCCGTAAAATTTAGGTATTCCCGTACATACATATCCAAGTATAGTGGGTTGTGCTCGGGCAGATAACCTATACTTTGCTGTACTTCCTTTTTTTGGCTGAGAATGTCAAAGCCATTTACCGCAGCAGAACCCGATGTGGGGCGAATATAGGTGGTGAGGGTCTTCATTAAAGTGGATTTCCCAGCTCCGTTGGGTCCCAGTAATCCTACAATCTCCCCCTTTTTTATCGAAAAGGAAACAGCGTCCAGAGCTTTCCGGTTTCCGTAATTCTTTGTGATATTACTGAGGTCTATAGACATTTTGTACCGTTGTCGTTTTTGTCACAGTCAAAAATACAAAACGAGAGCCAAGAGTGAACAAATAACTGACAAATAATATTATCTTTGTCTTTTTTACACTTAAAATCATTTGATGTGCTAGTCGATTAAAATATAACTTTTATCTTTAGCAGATTTTTTTAGAAACCACCGTAAAAAATACCAATAAACAACAACTGTATGGAATTCGGATTACTTGACAAAATTATATTTGCAGCTTATGCCGTGCTCATCATAGGTATAGGCTTATGGGTGTCGAGAGGAAAAGGAGAAACCTCCGAAGATTATTTTCTAGCGAGTAAATCACTGCCTTGGTGGGCCATAGGTGCATCACTTATCGCTGCCAATATTTCTGCTGAACAGTTTATAGGGATGTCCGGATCGGGATTTGCCATTGGGCTAGCTATAGCTTCGTACGAGTGGATGGCTGCCATCACTCTGTTGGTTGTAGGGAAGTATTTCCTTCCTATTTTTATCGAGAAAAAGCTGTATACCATACCCGAATTCGTAGAAGTACGCTACAACAAAACCTTAAAAACCATATTAGCGGTATTTTGGGTGTGTCTCTTTGTTTTTGTAAACCTCACTTCGGTACTGTATCTCGGAGCTACGGCTCTCGATACCATACTCGGAACAGGAGACGGATCCTTGTTTTTGTGGACTATATTCGGGCTGGCTCTCTTCGCAGCAGCCTACTCCTTATACGGAGGACTCTCGGCGGTGGCTTGGACCGATGTGGTACAGGTAGTGCTGCTCGTAATCGGTGGTCTTATCACTACCTATATTGGACTGACTCATATTTCTACCGATGGTAGTGCGGTTTCTGGAATGGTAGAACTCTATGAAAAAGTGCCACAGAAATTCTCCATGATTCTTGAAAAAGGCGAGATTTTTACACCCAACGGAAAAGACGCTTGGTGGGATTTGCCGGGTATAGCCGTGCTTATTGGCGGACTTTGGGTGGCCAACCTGTATTACTGGGGCTTTAATCAGTACATTATTCAACGTACTTTGGCAGCCAAGAGTTTGCGCGAATCCCAGAAGGGAATTATCCTTGCCGGCTTTTTAAAGATACTGATTCCCCTTATGGTGGTGATTCCCGGTATCATAGCTTATGTAATGAATATGGATCCGGAAGGAAATATTACACAGGCTTCAGCATCCTCTTCATTCTTTAGTACTTCTGGTGCGATAATTAACGATAACGCTGCCCCTTGGTTGATACGCGAGTTTGTCCCCGCAGGAATAAAAGGATTAGTGGTTTCGGCATTGGCTGCTGCCATTGTTTCCTCTATCGCGTCTATGCTCAACTCTACGGCGACCATTTTTACCATGGATATTTACAAACCTTATATCCAGAAAAACGCTTCGGAGAAAAAATTGGTAAGAGTAGGGCGTTTGTCCGCTGCTTTAGCCTTGGTAGTAGCCGTTATTTTGGCTCCACAACTGGCCAATCTAGGGCAGGTATTCCAATATATCCAAGAGTACACAGGTTTGGTGAGTCCGGGTATACTCGCAGTGTTCATGTTGGGGCTGTTCTGGAAGAAAACAACCAGTAGAGCCGCTATTATCGGGGTGTTGGCCTCTATTCCTATCGCCCTGTATTTTAAAGTCGGACCCAATGGCTGGATACACAGTCCACTGTTTGTTGAGTTGCCTTTTATGAACCAGATGATGATAACCTGGATTATTACCATGCTAATCATGATTGTAGTGAGCTATACAGAAAGCAAAGGTAAAGATCACCCTAAGGCTATCGCGATAAGCAAATCTATGTTTAAAACCGGACCGGCATTCAATATAGGTGCTTTTGCAATCTTGCTCATTGTAGCGATGTTCTATGCCTTGTTCTGGTAAGTCCAGAGATTAGTAGGATTAAATCGTTAACCATAGACTAGTATGTGGATAAGAATAACAGATATCAGTGTAAAGCGAGTCGATGCCAATAACCTGGAAAATCTTGAGAACCCAGGTAATCATATGCTGCTCGACCTTTTTCAGCGAGAGACGAGTACAGCCTTTTTTGTGACAAAAAACAAAAGGGTGTATTTTCGATATATAGAGACCGCTACAGGGAAAACAGTGCCCAGACGGAAGTGGACCGAACCGATGAAAACCTTTGCACAAAGGGAGCTGGAGCAGATTCCACTTCAAAAATCCGTGTTTAGACTTACAGTTGTCGGTTGGATTTTTCTTCTCGGTGCATTAGTGCTGTTTGGTTACCTCGCTTATGACGGACTAGTCGCAGCGCCCGAACGGACAGAGCAACACGAAAAACGACGTGCCGAATTGACGCAGCTACACCCAGGTGATATCTACCTCGGACGTATAGAAGTTTATAAAGAAAAGGGAAATCCGCTAGGAATGCAAGGAGAATTTGGTTGTTTTAAAGTAGTCAGCATAGATGGTGATACCTACCATCTGGCAAAAAGTATTGAAATGAGCAAAACGGCACGCCCTATCGAACAGATGAACAGCAGTGATTTTGAAGAGCAAACCATAGAAGTGAAAGCAAAAGAGCTGAGTGCTTATTACAAAACATTTGCTTCTGAAGACGGCTTGACCCAAATCTCGTTTCGGGAAAAGAAAGAATGAGAACTGCAAATAGCTGAGGAGTTTGTCCTTTAAAAAACACTGGAAACGATGATACTAGTCGTCTCGGCTATAATAAACGGGACTGATTACAGCCAAATAAGTGTGGTAAACAGACGGAAATAAGGATGTGAATTGATCTTTTTGTGAAAAAACAAAAAAAATATCACCAATCACTTGTCCGTTTCATATTTATAATTACTTTAGCAGCGTCAAATAGAATGAACGAATGACTCAAACTGTTTATAACTGGAACTTTTATTTTTTCTTCTTTTATTTTTTTAAAGGAAGAACGGGACAGTTATAGGCTATTTTGAGCATGATATATAGATAACAAGTCCCGGAAAATTCCGGGATTTTTTTTTGTGAAAAAAGTAAAACAGTAAAGATGCAACCAATCGCAACACTATGAAAAGAAAGATAGCCATACAAGGGGTTAGGGGTTCTTTTCATCACCAGGTAGCCAGAGAGTTTTTCGGTGGAAATACAGAAGTACTCGAATGTCTTTCTTTCGACAAACTGGTAGACTGTCTGCTCGACAAGAGTTCAGACGTGGCTGTTATGGCCATAGAGAATTCTATAGCGGGTTCTATTATTCCCAATTACGCTCTTATCGACAACAATAACCTGCACATCATAGGGGAACACTATGTAAACATACACCACAATCTGATGGCTCTTCCCGGCCAAAGCATAGCCGAAATTAAAGAGGTGCATTCACACCCTATGGCCTTGTTGCAGTGCAAGAAGTTTTTTAGGGAGTATCCCCATATCAAATTGGTAGAAGATGTCGATACGGCTGAGACAGCGCGGAGAATACGCCAAGGCGAGATCACTTCAATCGGAGCCATAGCCAGCAAAACAGCTGCCGAACTCTTCAATATGGAAATACTGGCAGAAAATATTCAGACCATTCAAGATAATTCCACCCGTTTTGTCGTCGTACAGACACAAAACTCGGTATTGCCCGAAGCGGAGATCAATAAGGCTTCGATAAAATTTAAGACAGAACACAAAAGAGGAAGCCTGGCTACGGTGCTCAATGTGATGAGCGATTGCCGACTAAACCTTACCAAAATACAATCCCTTCCCGTTATAGAAACACCCTGGAAATATTCCTTTTTTGTAGATGTGACTTTTGAGAAATACGACGATTTTAAGAAAGCAAAATCACTACTCGGGATTATGACAGACGAGTTTAAGATACTCGGAGAATACAAAAATGCAAAATCATGATAGCAGTTGCACAACGACTAAATACAGTAGAAGAATACTACTTCTCTAGGAAACTCCGCGAGGTACGACAACTGATAGCTGAGGGGAATCCTGTGATTAATATGGGAATAGGAAGTCCGGATCTCCACCCTGCACCAGAGGTGATCGATGCCCTGAAAAATTCGGTGAGCGACCCTATGGCGCATCAATATCAAAGCTATCAAGGACTGCCTGAGTTACGCGAAAATATGGCCGGTTTTTACCGCAAGCATTTCGGAGTAGCACTGGACAGCAACCGAGAAGTGCTGCCACTTATGGGGTCTAAGGAAGGTATAATGCATATTTCACTGGCTTTTCTGAACGAAGGAGATGAGGTGCTTATTCCCGATCCGGGATATCCCACTTATACTTCGGTAACTCGGTTGGTAGGTGCTACACCCAGGTATTACGATCTTACGGAAGCCCAAGGGTGGCTGCCCGATTTGGATGCTCTGGAAAGCACAGACCTCTCTCGGGTAAAACTCATGTGGCTCAACTATCCACATATGCCCACAGGGACAAATGGCAACACTGAGCTTTACGACAAATTGGTGGCTTTTGCAAAGCGAAACAATATATTGCTGGTAAACGACAATCCGTATAGTTTTGTGCTCAACAACAATCCTCGAAGTATACTACAGGTAGATGGAGCCAAAGAAGTGGCGATGGAGTTGAATTCGCTGAGCAAGACCTTTAATATGGCCGGATGGCGTGTGGGGATGGTGCTGGGAAGTGCAGACCATATAGATGCAGTGCTCAAAGTAAAGAGCAATATGGACAGCGGAATGTTTTACGGTATACAGAAGGGAGCTGTTGCAGCATTACAGTGTTCCGACAACTGGTATAAAGAGATGAATGACGTGTATGCCAAACGTAGAGAACTCATATACAAACTGGTTGAAAAACTGGACTGTTCATACAGCAAAGACGCGGTGGGAATGTTTGTCTGGGCGCGTTTGCCCGAAGGAGTTAGCGAGGCTGAAGAATTTATCGACAGCATACTTTACGACAAGCATATTTTTATTACTCCGGGAACTATTTTTGGTAAAAACGGTCAGGGTTATATACGCTTTTCACTGTGTACTCCCGAAGAAAAAATAGAAGAAGCCATCAGTAGGTTGTAACCAGAGAAAAAGCTATTGAAATGACAAATGTATTTGTAATAGGACTCGGGCTTATAGGAGGGTCTTTTGCTCTGGATATCCGAGAAGTTTGTGAGGAGACTAGAGTGTACGGAATAGACCGTAACGAAGATCACCTGGAGCAGGCATTGGAATTGGGATTGATAGACCAAAAAGCTACTGTAGACGATTTGGATAAAGCAGATGTGGTTATAGTCGCAGTGCCGGTAAACGCTAGTATAGACTTGCTTAAGGAGGTCCTCGACCGGGTGTCTGACAACGCTGTGGTTTGCGATGCGGGCTCAACTAAGTTGCAAGTGTGTGAAGCACTGGCTTCACATCCTAAACGCCGTAATTTTCTTGCGGCTCACCCCATAGCGGGTACCGAATTTTCCGGACCTTCGGCTGCGTTGAGAGGATTGTACAAAGACAAGGTAAACATTATCTGTGAGGTAGAAAAAACGGCATTCAAACTACAGGAAAGGGCACTGAAACTCTTTTCCGATATAGGAATGCGCATCCGTTATATGGATCCGGCAGCTCACGACCGACATATAGCCTATGTGTCACATTTGTCACATATCAGCTCTTTTATGTTGGGAAAGACCGTTATCGAAAAAGAAAAGAACGAACGTGATATTTTTGACATGGCAGGGAGTGGTTTTGAGAGTACAGTGAGATTGGCAAAAAGCTCTCCCGCTATGTGGGCACCCATTTTTGAGCAAAACAAAGCTAATGTTATGGAGACCCTTGACGAATATATAGCCAATCTACAGCACTTCAGAACGCTGATGGAAGAAGGTGATTTTGAAGGGATTTTTAAGGAGATGGAAAATACCAACAGAATTAAGGAAATATTAAAGGGAATATCCGTTCCCGCCTCTGATAAAAAATAGTAAAACCGGAATACAAATTAAAACGATTATGGAAAATTCGAAAGAGATGAGAACGTGGCTGAACGACCTGGGGTTAGATCATCCCTTGGTCATTGCAGGGCCCTGTAGTGCAGAAACTGAAGAGCAAGTACTGCGTATAGCACACGCCTTAAAAGACACCGATGTAACCTATCTCCGCGCAGGAATATGGAAACCCCGTACCCGTCCCGGAAATTTTGAAGGTGTAGGTGCATTAGGACTGAAATGGTTGCAAAGAGCCAAGGAAGAAACCGGAATGCTCGTAGGTACCGAAGTGGCCAATGCTGCTCATGTACAATTGGCTTTGGAACACGATATAGACTTGTTGTGGATAGGAGCACGATCTACTGTAAGCCCATTTATTGTACAGGAAATAGCCGATGCCCTGAAGGGAACAGATAAGGTAGTACTAGTCAAAAACCCGGTAAACCCCGATCTGTCTCTATGGCTGGGAGGTATAGAACGACTGTATACTGCAGATATCAAAAAACTCGGTGTCATCCACCGCGGATTTTCCACCTATGAAAAAAGCAAATACCGCAATATACCCGAGTGGCAACTAGCTATCGAACTTCAGAGCAGATTCCCCGACTTACCTCTGATATGCGATCCGTCTCATATCACCGGAAATAGAGATATGATTTTCGATGTGTCTCAAACCGCTCTCGATCTGAATTTCGACGGACTGATGATAGAAACTCACGACGATCCGGATAATGCGTGGAGCGATGCAGCTCAACAAGTAACTCCCGACGTATTGATCCAGATTATGAAAGATCTCAAAATACGAAAGGAAAGCGATGCCGAAGCGGAGTACAACAGCAAACTCGGAACACTGCGCGCGCAAATCGACGTGATAGATAACGGACTGATTGAGACTATAGGTAAGCGAATGAGAATATCCGACGAAATCGGTCAGCTCAAAAAACAGAAAAACGTCGCGATACTCCAGAATAAAAGATGGAACGAAATACTCGGTAGAATGATACTGGAAGGTCAGGAAAAAGGACTTAGTGAAGAGTTTATCTTAAAAATGTTTAAGGCTATTCACCAGGAGTCTATCAATCACCAAGAGAAAATATTAAAAGCGTAAATTTGCCACAGTACAGATTTCGCAATTAATATCAAATGAGGTCTGAAGCTGTACTGAGTTTAGCGAAGTACGCCCAGACCTCTTTGCAAAACCTATGACAGGAACAGTCTATAAATCTACAGGTAGCTGGTATACCGTTAAAACTGCCGAGGCTCAGACCTATGAGTGCAGGATTAAGGGTAAATTCCGCATTCGCGGCATCAAGAGTACCAATCCGGTTGCTGTAGGCGATGTAGTAGACTTTACACTCGAAACGGAAGTAGAGGGGAATACAGGGGTTATCACCCATATTCACGACAGGAAGAACTATATCGTCAGAAAATCGGTAAACCTGTCAAAGCAGAAGCATATTATCGCTTCTAATATAGATCAGGTGTTTTTGCTGGTAACCCTTAAAAACCCAATGACCCTTACTACCTTTATCGATCGATTTCTGGTAACTGCCGAGGCGTATGATATAGATACTGTATTGCTTTTCAATAAGTCGGATCAGTACGATGAAGAAGAGTTGCTCGAAGTGAAATACCTCGCCAATATGTACAGAGATATAGGTTATGAATGTCTGGGAGTATCGGCTCTTACCGGGAAAAATACAGACAAACTAAAGGCGTATATGAAAGATAAGGTAAGTGTGTTTTCAGGGCATTCAGGAGTGGGGAAATCAACGCTTATCAACGCTGTGGAGCCCGGGCTCGACCTCAAGACAGCCGAAATATCTGAACAGCACCGACAAGGGCAGCACACCACTACCTTTGCCGAGATGTTCGACCTCAGCTTTGGAGCTAGAATTATCGATACCCCGGGGATAAAGGGCTTCGGGATTATCGATATGGAGAAAGAAGAAATCGGCGATTACTTTCCCGAATTTTTTGCCAGAAAAGGAGAGTGCAGATTTAACAACTGCCTCCATCTCGAAGAACCACACTGCGCCGTAAAACAAGGTCTTGAAGATGGAGAAATCTCGTGGAGTAGGTATAAGAGCTACCTTCAGATACTGGAAGGCGAAGCAGAAAACTATCGAACCGACAATTACGGGGAAGACTAACTTTTTCTTAAGCTTGTTTTTTTATGAGAGCAGTAATACAACGTGTTAGCCAAGCAGAAGTAGTAATAGAAGGACAACTCAAATCGTCTATAGGAGGCGGACTTCTCGTATTGCTCGGTATAGAAGATGCCGATAGTGAAGAAGATATAGATTGGCTGACGCGTAAAATCGCAAATCTCAGAATATTCGGAGATGAAAACGGAGTGATGAATAAATCGGTCAAGGAGGTCGAGGGCGATATACTGGTTGTGAGCCAGTTTACGCTCCATGCTTCCACCAAAAAAGGCAATCGCCCTTCGTATATCAAGGCGGCAAAACCCGAACGGTCTGTACCCCTCTACGAAGCTTTTGTAAGACGTATCAGCGCCGAGCTCGGAAAAGAAGTAGGTACCGGAGAATTTGGTGCAGATATGAGAGTATCCCTACTCAACGACGGTCCGGTAACAATTGTTATCGATACCAAAAACAAAGAGTAAGATTGTTGTAAAGATTATATCATCTCTAGTTTGTAAAGGACGAAATAACAGAAAGCAGAAGTCCAACCCGCAAACCACAAACCGCAAACCACAAACCACAAACAATAAACAATAAACACCAAACCACAAACCAAATGAATATCAAAAACGCCCAGCAAGAAGTAGATGATTGGATAAAAACACACGGGGTTCGCTATTTTAACGAACTTACCAATATGGCACAACTCACCGAAGAGGTAGGCGAGGTGGCTCGTATAATTGCCAGAAGGTACGGAGAGCAGAGCGAGAAGGAGAGCGATAAAGACAAAGACCTCGGAGAAGAACTGGCCGATGTGGTATTTGTGGTGTTGTGCCTGGCAAATCAGACCGGAATAGACTTACAAGAAGCCTTCGACCGCAAGATGGACAAAAAAACCCGTCGCGATCACGATAGGCATCACAACAACGAGAAATTAAAATAAGGCGAGGAATATCCATGAATCTCAGAATTTTCAATCCCCAAAAACTCATAAAGGGAAATATAAAAATCACCGGATCCAAGAGTGAATCCAATAGGTTGTTGCTACTACAAGCGCTATATCCCGATATAGCTATCGAAAACCTTTCCAATTCCGACGACTCCGTAGTGATGCAAAAGGCACTGACTACCGATGAGGAGGTGGTAGATATTCACCATGCCGGTACGGCCATGAGGTTTCTCACCGCCTTTTTTGCCACCCGTCCGGGTAGAGAAGTGACCCTTACAGGATCGAAACGCATGACCGAAAGGCCTATTAAAATTCTGGTTGATGCGCTGAGACAATTGGGTGCAGATATTACCTATACGGTAAACGAAGGTTATCCGCCACTACACATAAAAGGCAAGCAGCCCGAGACAAACAAAGTGTCTTTACAGGCCGGAGTAAGCAGTCAGTACATATCGGCCTTATTGCTGGTAGGACCGACGCTTCCGGGAGGATTGGAACTCACTCTAGAAGGGAAAATAACATCAGTGCCTTATATAAAAATGACACTTGCTCTGTTGGAAGAAGTAGGGGTGACCACCGCTTTTGAAGGACAAAAAATTACCGTAAGCCATACCCCCGAAATAAATCCCGCAACACTTACCGTGGAATCGGATTGGAGTTCAGCCTCTTATTTTTACAGCATAGCCGCTCTTGCAGAAGAAGGAGCGGAAATAAACCTATCCGCATACAAAGAATCCAGTTTGCAAGGCGATAGTGTACTGGCAGAAATATACGAACAATTTGGAGTGAACACTGTTTTTAAAGAAAATAGTATTAGCCTGATTAAAGAAAGCGAAGCCTCTTCGGCTCCCCTTGTTTTAGACTTGTCCAATGCTCCCGACATAGCCCAAACTATCGCTGTGACCTGTTTTGGATTGGGTAGAGGATGTCAGCTCAAAGGACTACACACCCTAAAAATAAAGGAAACCGACCGATTGGAAGCACTTCGCAACGAGCTTACCAAATTGGGTGCAACGATTAGAGTGACAGATGCCGAGCTCTTCTTGGAGCCGGCAAAAACAATAAAGGAAAATATTTCCATATCCACCTACAACGATCACAGAATGGCTATGGCCTTTGCGCCACTCGGATTAAAAGTACCCTTGATTGTCGAAGACGCCGGAGTAGTGAGCAAATCGTATCCAGACTTCTGGAAAGACATGGAAAACCTAGGGTATAAAACAGAAGGTAGAGGATGACCTAGTGTCATCCTATGTTTGTACCAAGAGATTACCACATCGGCTCTTTGTTATGATGAAGTGAAGGGGAATTTCTGAAAACCAAAATTGTGTAGGGGGTACTGAAGTTACCTGTTGTTCTTTTTTTATTCGGTTGTTTGTCAATTCGAAATTTCATATTAAATTTGTAACCAATGTCTAATGTTGTATAATTTGGTTATGAGTGTTTATTTGACGATTTCAGAAGCTGCGAAATTACTGAATAAAAGTACTAAAACGCTTCGCCGTTGGGACGAAGAAGGTAAACTTTCTGCGATTCGTGAACCGATAAGCAATTATCGTGTGTATCGAAAATCCGATGTTTTAAAGTTGTTTTCTGATTTCATTCAAACTGATGCAACCGAAACAATTTCCAATTTTGTAGAACCCAATCACGAATATAAAGTTTTAGAGCTTTTTGCTGGTGCAGGTGGTTTGGCTGTTGGAATGGAAAGGGCTGGTTTAAAATGCGAAGCACTTAATGAAATTGATAAATTTGCTTGTCAAACTTTGCGTAAAAATCGTCCGAATTGGAAAGTTTTAGAAGGTGATATTAAAGACTTTGATTTTTCGGATTATAAAGGAAAAATTGATGTAGTAACGGGTGGTTTTCCTTGTCAAGCCTTTAGTTATGCAGGGAAAAAGTTAGGTTTGGCAGATGCTCGTGGAACACTTTTTTACGAGTTTGCGAGAGTTGTGAAAGAAGTTAATCCACCGATTTGTATAGGTGAAAATGTTCGTGGCTTGTTGAGCCACGACAATGGAAAAACTTTGCAAGGAATGATTTCTATTTTGGACGAAATCGGTTATAATGTTGTTCCTGTCGAAGTTTTAAAAGCGATTCATTACAAAGTTCCGCAAAAAAGAGAGCGATTAATTTTGGTTGGAATTAGAAAGGATATTAACGTAAAATACGAATATCCTAAACCTCATAAAAAGATTTATAGTTTAAAAGACGCTCTGAAAAAGGGCGAATTGTTCGATTGTGATGTTCCGGAATCTAAGGGAGCAAAATATCCTGAAAGTAAAAAAGCTGTGTTGGATTTGGTTCCGCCAAAAGGATATTGGCGCGATTTGCCTTTGGAGATTCAAAAAGTTTATATGGGTGGAAGTTTCTATTTAGGTGGTGGAAAAACGGGAATGGCGCGAAGAATTGGTTGGGACGAACCTTGTTTAACATTGACTTGCAGTCCGGCGCAAAAGCAAACCGAACGTTGTCATCCTGACGAAACTCGCCCGTTTACAGTTCGGGAATATGCACGAATTCAAACTTTCCCCGATGATTGGGAATTTGCAGGTTCGTTGGCACAACAATACAAACAAATTGGAAACGCGGTTCCCGTTAATTTTGGTCGTGAAGTAGGCTATTCGATTGTGAAATTTTTGAATGATTATTACAGTTTGTCAAATCCCAAATAATAGCTGTAATTTTCGAAAGTAATTTGGTCAAGAATAGAACGTTTTGATTGTTCGGTTTCTGATGTAATTTCATCTAAAGCCGAATTTTCTTTTATGTTGTCATCTTTTTCAACGGATTTTAAATAGTCGTTAATTGCTTTTGGAAGTACCTTGTACAATTGAAAAAGAGCATCATCTTGTCCGGAAAGTAAAGCATAAAATTGGTCGCCCGAAATCTTAAAAACTCGAGAATGGCTATATTCTTTCCCATTAATTTCGCCTTGCCAATGTTCGTTGAAACTATTTTTTGCTAAAATCTGAACCCAATAACATTTTGCTTTTTTGTAATCGTTTGCATAACGAGCTAGTTTTTGAAATAAAGCTTCCGCCGAACTACTGTTCATCGTATTGTGTTTGTTTTTGATGTCTGCGAATAAAGTATCATCATTTGCTTTGATGTCAAAACCGCTTAAATTTCCCATTTCGTAACCGGTAATTCCACCCAAAATTTGTTCGTGAAAAGTTCCGATAGAATTGTTGATTGATTTATCGATTTGCCGAAGAATTTCAGACTGAATTAAATCTTCTTCGTTGATGTTATTGAATTTAGCATCAAATGTCAATTTAATCGTATCAATTTTATTTTTATAAAATTGCTTTTTGTTAATTTCACTTTTAGCACTTAAATACGATTTATGTAAATTTTCAATACAATTTAATAGGTGATTATCTGAAATAAAGTTTAGGTATTTGTTTGCCATTGGATTTTATCGTTAATAGTTCGGTTGCCAATTTACAAAATTAGTTCAATGGTTTTCGTTTGTTTATTTTTAGTGGTTTTTACAAAATGATCGTTAATGTTGTGTAGTTTTGTATTTCATAGGAATAAAGAAGCCGGAACTCCAACTCCCAAATATACATAATAATATCATGTACATGAAGATGTCTTTTTTTCTATTTTGCTCTTAGAAATGATTGTTTTTAAGTTCTGTAGTTGATTAGTTCGTAGTGGTGTTTTGCTTTTTGTTTTTCTGTTTTGTAAGAGCTATTCCCCTTCCTTATTTTTGCAATCTTGAAGTCTTTTCAGAAATAAGCTGTATCCCCACGGAATCGCATTTGCGCAGCAAAAGGAGCGAGGAGTGGGAATTCAGCTGGTTTTCCGGTGTGCCGGGAAAATTTCCTTAGAGGCTTCTTGATTTTTTAGTTCGTTTTGTATCAAGACAAAATGAACAGAGGGAGTGTCATGGGGCGAGTTGGAGACTTGGAGACGAGGAAAAAGGGAGATGAGGAGAAGTTTTTCCGGGCTGAAAGCCAGTACAATTCTTAGGTGTTAACTATCTTAAGAGCGACCGAATAGCTCCTATCAAATAAATTCGTGTATTTCCTTGACATCCCCTCTCTCGGCATTGTATATTTGCAGCTTCGTATAAATGAGTGGAGAAAGATCTTCCGGGCATATTGCAATAGCTTCTGCCAATAGTGCCTTTAAAAAAAATGTACAGCATGAAATTATCACATTTTAATTTTGACCTTCCAAAAGAATTACTCGCTGAATACCCATCAGAAAACCGGGATGAAGCAAGACTTATGGTCGTAAACCGCAAAGACGGGACTATAGAACACAAGATGTTTAAAGACCTGATCGACTATTTCGATGAGGGAGATGTCATGGTGCTGAACAATACCAAGGTCTTTCCGGCTCGTTTATACGGAAATAAAGAAAAGACAGGGGCGAGAATTGAGGTTTTCCTGTTGAGAGAACTCAATGAAGAACAACGCCTCTGGGATGTGCTTGTAGATCCGGCAAGGAAGATACGAATAGGGAATAAACTCTATTTCGGTGAGGATGAAAGTTTGGTAGCTGAGGTGATAGACAACACTACATCCAGAGGAAGAACATTGCGATTCTTATACGACGGTTCGTATGAAGATTTTAGAGTTAAGCTCAAAGAGTTGGGCGAAACTCCTCTGCCCAAATACATAAAAAGAGAAGTAGAGCCGGAAGATGAGGAGCGATATCAAACCATCTACGCAAAGCACGAAGGAGCTGTAGCAGCACCTACTGCCGGATTGCACTTCTCTAAACACCTTTTGAAACGACTGGAAATTAAAGGTGTAGAATTTGCCGAGGTAACCTTGCATGTCGGACTAGGAACCTTCAATCCGGTAGAGGTAGAAGACCTGTCTAAGCACAAGATGGACAGTGAAGAGCTGTCTATTCTCCCCGCAGCTACCGAAGTGGTCAATGCCGCCAAGCGCAATAAAAAAAGAGTATGTGCGGTAGGAACTACGGTGATGAGAGCTATGGAAAGTGCAGTGTCGTCTGAAAGAACGTTGAACACTTTTGAGGGGTGGACCAACAAGTTTATATTTCCTCCATACGAATTCAGTATTGCCGATTGTATGATCACCAACTTCCACACACCAAAATCAACACTGTTGATGATGGTATCGGCCTTTGCCGGTCACGATCTGATCAAAAAAGCCTATGAGGAAGCAGTTAAGGAAAAGTATAAATTCTATTCCTACGGCGACGCCATGCTGATTATTTGATGTAGGGGGGGAGTTTGTGGTTTGTGGTTTGTGGTTTGTGGTTTGTGGTTGATGGTTTATTACTGCAGGCTTCCAATTTAAGGTAGATGCTAACTGAAAAACGAGATATAAGAGCACTGAGTCGTGATCAGTTGCGGGATTTTTTTACTTCTAAGGGAGATAAAGCCTTTAGGGGGAATCAGGTGTACGAATGGTTGTGGACTAAAGGAGCGCATAGCTTTGAAGGGATGACCAATCTCTCCTTGCAGACGAGGCAGATGCTTGAAGCTCATTTTGTGATCAATCACATTCGGGTAGACCGCATGCAGCGCAGTAGTGACGGAACGATTAAGAATGCGGTAAAACTACACGACGGACTTGTAGTAGAGTCGGTGCTTATTCCCACCGATACCCGTACTACGGCTTGTGTTTCTAGTCAGGTGGGATGTAGTTTAGACTGCAAGTTTTGCGCTACAGCCAAGTTGAAACGGATGAGAAACCTTCAGCCCGACGAGATTTACGATCAGGTGGTGGCCATAGACCGACAGAGCAGGCTGTATTACAACAGGCCGTTGAGCAATATTGTCTTTATGGGCATGGGCGAACCGCTTATGAACTACAGTAATCTAATCAAAGCAATCGACAGGATAACCGCCTCCGATGGTCTCGGAATGTCGCCCAAGCGCATTACAGTGTCGACTTCAGGAGTGCCTAAAATGATTAGAAAACTGGCCGACGACGAGGTGAAATTCAAATTGGCAGTTTCCTTGCATTCGGCTATCGACGATATCCGCACATCCATTATGCCCTTCAACGAGCATTTTCCGCTAAAAGACCTTCGCGAAGCGTTGCAGTACTGGTATCAGAAAACCAAGAGCAGAATTACCTACGAATACGTGGTTTGGAAAGGAATCAACGACCAGCGTAAAGACGCCGAGGCCCTGGCCCGCTTTTGCAGATTTGCTCCCTCTAAGGTAAATATCATAGAATACAACCCCATAGGGGATGAAGAATTCGCACAGGCAAATCCGGCAGCACTCGAACGCTATAAAGAGGTTTTGGAAGACAGTGGTATCACTGTTACTATACGCCGTTCGAGAGGTAAGGATATCGATGCAGCCTGCGGTCAGCTAGCCAATAAATCCTGATTAGGCCATAGAGTGCTTATTGGCGTCGATAATACACTTTCCTATATTGGCAATAAACTCACGCGTGTACTCCGCCGTAGGATCCAAATTCGGATCCAATAAGGTAATCTCCAAGCCGGCAGCCTTGTCGTGTGTGAGCAATTTCTCCATAATGTGATTCAACTCGGCATAGGTAAGCCCTTCGTCAGATCTGCTCAAGGCCGGAGGCATCACCATATCGTCCATCACATCGGTATCTACGTGAATAAAATAACCGTCCAGATTTTTCTCTTCTACCATTTGGAGAAATGCATTGGTACAGTGTTCTGTCCCCCGGTGTTGCAAAGTGTCCAAATCCATATAGTGTATATCCGATTCCTGTATTGTGTTTAGGTGCTCCTCTTCGCATTCGCGATTGCCCACACACCAAATGTGCTCTTCTTTAAAATACGGAGACAATCCGTCTATATCGCTCAGTTTAGGATGTCCCTGTCCGGAAACTACAGCGAGATTCTGTTCTGCCAATCCGTCGGATTGCGAAAAGGGAGGAACCACGTAATTTGTCTGTCCGTTGAGGTAAAAAAGTCCGTAATCCCCTTTTTTCTTGAGAGCCATAGCGTTTCCTACCAATATGCTACAGTCCCCACCAATAATTACCGGAAAAGGATCTTCATCCAAAACTTCTTCGAGTAGCTCGGCCTGTTGTTTTGCAAAGTTTACAATAGCGGTACCGTTTAGAATACCCGTTTCCGGATCGCGACGAGCGCTGTAAGCAGGTGCTTTGGCTGTGTATATATTTTGTGGTTTTAGCATATCGTAAAATCCGTTCTCGCGGAGCCAGGAAGGCAACTTTTTTACACCCGGCTCCTTACCGGGAGCAGGTTCTTCAAGGCCGAGATTAGAGGGAAATTCTACGATATTGATATTGTGGTTCATGAGTGAAAAATAAATTTTTATTTCCCATAAAGATAAGAAATAAAAATTTTATCTGTCCTTTATACTCATTTAGCGCGCCCTATTTCCGCCTGTTCAGGTGCTTTTTGGCGGGTTAACCGTGACTCAAATCTCCAAAGCGGTTTAAATATCTAGAGATTTTACTTTTTCGCGCAATACGGGTATCAGAGTTTCTTTAAACCAAGGGTGTTTCTTCTGCCAGATGTTATTTCGCGGTGACGGATGCGGTAAAGGGATGATATCGGGCAGATATTCCTCGTAGTTTTGTACGGTTTCTGTCAGCGTCTTTTTGGCGCGCTCTCTTAAGTAGTACTTCTGAGCGTACAGTCCGATTAACAAAGTCAGTTTTATATCCGGCATGGAGTGCAGTAGTTTTTGGTGCCATAGCGGAGCACATTCCGGTCTTGGCGGCAAGTCGCCCGATTTTCCACTACCCGGAAAGCAAAAGCCCATAGGGATAAGAGCAAAGATTTTCTCGTCGTAAAAGACATCCTTCTCTACACCCAGCCACTCTCTCAGATTGTCACCGCTGGGATCGTTCCAAGCAATACCACTATCCTGTACCCTCTTACCAGGAGCCTGACCTATGACAACGATTTGTGAAGTGCTACTCGCCTGAACAATAGGCCTTGGAGGGTAGG
This sequence comes from Sinomicrobium sp., assembly GCA_029266035.1. GTDB lineage: Bacteria > Bacteroidota > Bacteroidia > Flavobacteriales > Flavobacteriaceae > Sinomicrobium. Next base: position 16,219 of record JAJUFH010000002.1, on the reverse strand, counting down.
GTAAAAAATCTTTACAAACCGTACAACTCCTGATATCAGAAAGTAATTTATCCATTGTGATACAAATTCCTTACCCTGGTCGTATAAAGTTTTCGTCCCTTATTCCGATTGTAGCGTTATATTCACAAAGCCATATAGCTCGCGAGAGAAGAAGACGATTTACAATCAGCTACTAAGTGCTACTTTCTGTAAAAGTAACAAATTTTTGAAGACGATAGCTGTGACTTATGGAGTGGAAGTCTTTTGTAAAAGCTCGTCTATACTCCATTTGTAGTTGGGAATGCAGGCCAGTAAAAATGCCGCACTACAATCTACCCACACGCTGTAGTCTAAAGGAGCTTTTATCCCAAACGAAAGGCTCATGGCTAGGGCAAAGGCCAGTGTAAGTATAGCAGTACCCAAAGCAGCCCATCGGGTTTTGTAACCTACAATCAACAATACACCCAATACAATTTCCAGCACCGTAGCGCTTTGGGCCAAAAACGGAATCAGCCCCACTGGGGCAAACGAATTAACCGATGCGGTATACTCCAAAAAGTTATTCCAAGTTCCCCAAGTCGAAATTTTGGCAGCCCATAAACCAAACCTGTCGGCTACGGCAGATAGCATTGTAGCTGCCAATCCAAGTCTCAACAATAGCGAGGCTACTGGTAATTTTGTTCCCATAAGTTCACAGTTTTCACTTCAAATTTATACTTTTAATGGATGAATTGTATAATCCAGTTTTTACTCAATAACTAATCCAGATGACTTCCTTTCAGGATATATTGAATATTGACAGGTCGGCTAATGTGCCGATTTACCTGCAACTTACCAATGCGGTGATTCGTCAAATTAGAAGTGGTCGTTTGCGCAGGGGACTGAAATTACCGGGGTCGAGAAGTCTTGCAGAGCGGCTGTCTGTAAATCGTATGACGGTAGTAGCAGCTTACGATGAACTACAGGCTCAAGGGTGGATAGAGCAAAAACCGAGAAAGGGCAGTTTTGTCAGCGATGAATTGCCGGAGCTGATGCCAAAATCCATAGGGGAGTCCGATCTCGTTCAGAAGGTATCCGACAGCATACCGTTTGAGGTCGATAAAAATTTGATTGGAGTATCTCATATAAAGTTTGCTTCAGGCAGGCGACTCGTGATCGACGATGGCTTTCCCGATCCGCGTTTAGCACCCGTAGATGAGCTGACCCGATCTATGAGGGGACTGTCTAAAACACCTGCCTATAAAAAGTACTTGCTCTACGGCGATACAAAAGGAAATGGGCAGTTGCGCGAGGTGCTGGCCAATTATCTGAATGACACCAGGGGGATGCCTGTGAGACCTGATAATTTGTTGTTGACACGAGGTGCTACTATGGGAATTTATATCGCTGCCCGTGTAATTACTAAGCCGGGTGATCATGTTATTATGAGTAAACCAGGATTCCGCTTTGTCCGCGAGCTCTTTCAGCAACTACAACTCAATATTCACGAAGTAAGTGTGGACAAATACGGACTTGATATAGAAGATGTAGAGCGCATTTGCAAGAGGGAGAATACAGCTTTAATCTATACCGTTCCCCATCATCATTTTCCCACTACGGTAACCATGTCTCCCGAGAGGCGCATCAGATTGTTAGAGCTGGCACAAGATTATAACTTTGCGATTGTAGAAGACGATTACGACTACGATTTTCACTATGCCAGTACACCTATGTTGCCAATGGCGAGTATAGATAGATATGGAAGTGTAGTTTATATAGGGACACTGACTAAAACTCTGGCGCCGGCCGTTCGGGTGGGCTTTCTGTCGGGTGTGGAAAAATTTGTCGATGCTGCCACCTCCTACCGAAGGTTACTCGACTTTCAGGGAGATACGCTTTTGGAATTGGGACTCGCCCAACTTTATCGCGATGGTGTTGTAGAAAAACACATTAAAAAATCACTAAAAATTTACAAGCAGCGAAGAGATCACTTTTGCGAATTGTTGAAAAACGAGCTGGGTGACAAGCTGAGTTTCACAATTCCCAACGGAGGAATGTCGGTATGGACAAAATTTAACGATATCAATCTAAAAAAACTCTCTGAAAAAGCCGGCAAAAAAGGATTGGCAATAAGCGACGGATCGTATTACGACTCGGTAGACCAACAGTACAATGCTGCCAGAATGGGCTTTGCCAGTTTAGATCTGGCAGAGCAGGAGCAAGCTGTCAAAATCCTGAAATCCTGTATATAGATAGCCCAATAAAGCTCCGAAAAGCTGACTGATGTCGCGATGAGATTGCCGTGTTGTAACAAGAGTAGAGTTAGGGGCTTCTACCTTCTTTATACTAGTTGAATATGGTAGTTTATTGCCGATTAAGAGCGATGCAACTATAGCAAATAGATTATAAACTAAAAATTAAAAAATACCGGTAAATAAATTAATGAGTATATTTACCACCGAGAAACTATTAAAACCTTAAACAATGAAAACAACTTTTTTAGCAATTGCAGCTGTTATCGGTTTTGCTTTTTTTGGAAATGCACAAAACCTTCATTTTGGAGCCAAAGGTGGGGTTAACTTCGCCAGCATCAGTGATGTAGATGCCGACGGGCGTACCGGTTTTCACCTCGGTTTGGTGGGAGAGGTAGGACTCGGTAAGTTCTCTATTCAACCCGAAGTACTGTATTCGGCTCAGGGACTTAAAGATCTCAATCTCGACTATCTCAACATTCCCGTACTCGCTAAGTACTATGTAGTACAGAATTTCAGCCTTATGGCCGGTCCGCAATTCGGTTTCAATACCAAAGACGACGATATTAGCGAAATCAAATCTTTTGATATGGGAGGTGCCGTAGGTGTAGAATACAAGATAGGAAGCCTGTTTGCACAAGCGCGCTACAACTTCGGTTTGAGCGATGTAGCTGATGGCGGTTCAGGAAAAAACTCTGTGTTCCAAATATCTTTGGGATACCTGTTTTTCTAAGAAGACATAAGTATTAAACATACCAAAAGCGAAAGACTACAGCTGGTCTTTCGCTTTTTTGTGTTTAAAAAGTAGGTTTTTTCTTTATTATTTGTATATTTATAAACGTATAATCTTACAAATAAGTAACGTAAAATCTTTTATTATGAAAAAAACTTGCTTTTTTTACTTATGTCTATCACTGACCCTATTGTGGTCGTGTGAGCAGGAAACTCCGCATGCCGAAGTCTCGGCAGATGATGCGGGTATGGAGGAGACTGTGACTGTCAATGCCAGCGACAGTACAGCGATAAGCTTTGCAAAGGCCTTGGCTGGAGCCATGCACAAGAGCGAGACCTTGAGGATCTTTTTGAAAGAAGAGGCCCTACAGATGTTCAACAACGATTACGATGTGCTTTATCACGCTGTTAAAGACGAACAGCTCGCAGACGGCAGTACATTTGCCGCTCTGTTGGCAGAGGAAAGAGGAGAGGATAAGGAAGCTTTTGCCGCGATTTTAGAGGGCGTACCGGGACTTACCGTCTTTGTACCTTCTCTTCCTATGGACACCTTTTCTGCCCATAACTGGAATACTTCGACGCAAATTCCTTGGGTTGCCGTGGCTTTGAGCGATGGTGAGAAAGTGTATTACGTAAGTGGAACGGGAGAAGAGGAGATGGCAGAAGCTAAAATGATACCCGCCTTTCCAGTTGTAGTAGTTAAGGAAAACGAAAGGGTAATTACAGGCGAAGGTTTGTATTCATCGACCGCTAAATCAATGGGGGTTACTGTATTTCGAGGTGGAGTGAATTATCGTTTTCTCGACGAGGTATTCGATGGAAGTCTTAGGCAAAACGACAAACAGCGCACTATGGCTGCGAGGCAGATTTCCAGTCCGGATCAAAAACTAAAAGAAGCCTATGAAGTCTTTGAAGGTACTAATGGTTGGCATCGAGATTATATTTATTACGGGATGACACCAGATACTACCGAAGGAGAGTTTTCATACGACTATCAGGAACACATCAGCTTTTTTGCCATGAAAGGAGGAGAGGGAGCACTTGGTAAAGTAAGTGACCAGGATGACGACCCGATGAGGAAAATAAGCTACAATCCCTCCGATCCCGATTGGACAGATGGTTTTTTAGAGTTTAAAGTCAGCGTTTTGATCAATGCAAGGAATGGTATAGGCGACGAATACATCACATATTTTTCCGCTGCACCCGACGATTTGTTCGAGATGAATTACGAAAGTCGATGTGGCTCAAGTGGATTTTTTAAACTGTTTTACTGTCCCGAGTTTATAGGATTTAAAGAACTTCAGTTAAATCTTCCACTATTTCAATGGGATTTGAATCAGTACGCTTCTTCGATAAAGATAGCAATTGAAGAAGTAGACCTGGAAGTTACCACCACCATCACCGATACTAGAACAGTGAAATTTGCCAATAATTTTGATATACAGGGCGATGTGCTCAAAAAGATAGGATTGAAGTTTGGAGCCAAACTGGAAACTACCGAATCCCAGAGCATAAAGAAAACCTTTACCCAGGGGAATGACCAGCTAGGTGAAGTTATAGTAAATTTTGCCGATAAAGTGCTACTCGGTAAAGAGGATGAAAATTGGAAGACAAGGGAATACGAAACTGGCTGGTACAGAATAGGAGTAGCGCCGAGAAGAGTACAGTAGTACAAGTTTCAACAATTAGAAGGATTAAAGTGATAAATTGCCCACTAGGTGCATTTCTAAAGAGAATAATGGAAATAACGTTTATATTAGCACTCTAAACTTTAACACTTTTAATTGTGAAAAAACTTTTGCTTGTAGCCGCAATGGCATTCGGAACTGTATCAATGGCTAATGACAAGAAGTGACCTTCGGTCTTAAAGCAGGGGTTAACTTTTCAAATATCAAGTTTGATGCAAATGGTATTGGTGCTACACCCGACGGAAAAACAGGATTCTATGTAGGGGATTGGCAGATTTCACAATCTCTGAAATATTTCACATTCAACCCGAGGCTTTGTATTCCAGTGAAGGTGTTGATGCAGGGCATGTATCGTTTGTGAATATTCCCGTTCTTGCAAGTATTATGTGATAGAAGGACTCAGTGTTCATGCGGGACCTCAATTTGGAATATTGGTGGATGCCGACGGAGGTACTGAAGGTTTTAAAAAAACCAATTTCGGACTGAATATCGGAGCTGGCTATGAACTTGCAGGAGGGATCTTCTTTGATGCGAGATATACTATTGGTGTAAGCGATATAGCCGATTTAGATGGATATGATACGGGTGGTTACGATCTATCAGTAAAAACTCGCAATTTCCAAATCGGTTTCGGATACCGTTTCTAAATTTGAAATAGAAAGTAGATATAAACCTATTTACTCAAAAGACTGCTTTAAATTTTAAGGCAGTCTTTTTTGTTGTAAGCCGTACAAATTAGTAGCAAAACATACCGTGAAAAAGTATTGATTTAGTTTTTTTTAAGCAGAGTTTGAAACCATATCGAAAATGGTAGAACGAGAGAATGCAGATCCTTGTCTTATACATTTAAAACACTCCTATTTCAGGTAAGACACTATTCCTTTGGTGGTTGAAATCATATCAATGTGTTGTATAAATCAAAGTATGTTGATTATACAACATAAAACCTGCCGTTTTTTCAGGGAGGGTGCATATATGTCGGATTCCTGTCAGGCCTCATAAAGTTGGTGAATACTGTTATATATATAACTTACATGTATTTAAGTTGTTGTTTTTCAGGTTATTGCGGTATTTTTGTTTGGTTATTTTTTAGTGTATAGGAAATTTGTATGAAATTTCAGCACGTTCCTTGCGGTGTCAGTAGGTGAAATAATTATTAATCTTAAAAACCTATTAAATGAAAGTTCTTGTAATTGGCGCCGGCAATATGGGGCTAACCTACGCCCAGGGCATGGCCCAATCAGACTTATTGAGAAAAAAGGATCTTATGATTTTGGACAGTGCCCAGGAGAAAACCCAGGCGCTAAAAGAAAATGGCGCGTTTGATGTCTACGAAAGGATAGAAGACTGCCTTCCTAAGGCCGATATTGTTTTTATCGCCGTAAAGCCGTACAATAGCGATGCGCTTTTTGAAGTGATTCGCAACTACAAAAAACCCGATCAGATTTTTGTTTCCATCATGGCAGGAGTAACCATACAAACCATGAGAGAAGCAATGGATATCAGAAAGATTGTGAGAGCGATGCCCAATCTTCCGGCTAAGGTAGGTCAAGGGTTTACCTCGTTTACAGCCTCTGAGGAAGTTTCCAGATTGGAGCTGCTCACGGTAGAACGGCTTATAGATACCACCGGAAGATCGGTACGTGTGGCCGACGAAACGGAAATTGACAAATCTACCGGAATATCTGGTTCCGGTCCGGCATACATTTTCTATTTTATGCAGTCGATGATGGAAGCTGCTCATAAAATGGGATTTTCCCAAAGGGATGCGCGACTTATGGTGACCCAAACTTTTCAAGGAGCGGTAGAGCTGTTCAACAGTTCAGATCTCGATCCCGACGCTTGGATGGACCGAGTGGCCTCAAAAGGAGGGACTACTCGTGCAGCACTCGACTCTATGGAGGAGAACAATGTAAAAGAATTAATCAAAGAAGCGGCTTATGCAGCTTTTGAAAGGGCGGTTGAGCTCGGAAAGGAGAGTGGTAAGCAACATGTCTAAGAAACGAATAGTGGTAAAGGTTGGAACCAATGTAATGATCAATAAAGACAATCGCATTGTACAACCTATACTGAAAAAATTGGTTGATCAGATTGCCGAATTGTATGAAAACGACGTACTGACAGTTTTGGTAAGTTCTGGGTCGGCCAACGCTGGTCGGGAAATACTGGGAGATAGTGAAATTAAAAACAAATCGATAAGAAGACAGGTGTACTCCGCCATAGGGCAGCCTCGACTGATGAGGTATTACTACTCCATGTTTCACGATTACGGAATGCGTTGCGCCCAAGTACTGGCTACTAAACGCGATTTTAAACCAGGAGAACACCGCGAGAACATGATCAATTGTTATGAGGGCTTGCTCTCTGAAGGAGTGATACCCGTAGCCAATGAAGACGATGCCACCTCAGTAACACATTCTATGTTTTCAGACAACGATGAGTTGGCTAGCCTTATAGCCGAACTCATCCATGCCGATATGCTGATTATCCTTACCGATATAGACGGCTTCTATACCGGGCATCCGGATAATGACGATTCTGAACTCCTTTCGGAAGTAAAGGTAAATCAGCGTGTAGAACAGTATATCGAGGAAACCGATAAAGGGGAAACCTCCGGAAGGGGAGGCATGGCTTCCAAACTGAAAATTGCCAAAAGTACAGCAGCCAAAAATATCCCTACCTATATAGCCAACGGTAAAAAAGATAGAGTAATACTCGATATCGTGGCAGGGAAAAATGTGGGAACCCGAATCGTAGAATAAGCGGGTGCTTTTCAAAGCACTACGAACTACGAACTAAAAAACTAATAAAACTACAATGAAACTTTTATCAGAAGATATTAAAAATAAAGTGCTTCAATCTATGGAACGCATACTCGACGAGGAGCGGAATACTATAATTGAAGCCAATAAGAATGACCTCGATGCCTTTAACAGTGACGACAAGGCCATGTACGATCGCCTAGTAGTCAATAAGTCAAAGATAGACGGCATGATACAAGCCGTAAGAGAGGTGCGAGAGCAACAAGATCCGGTAGGCAAGCTGAAATCGTCACGCGAACTCGACAACGGATTGCGTATAGAAAACCGGACCGCTCCCTTCGGAACCATTATGATTATCTATGAGTCGCGCCCAGATGTCACCATAGAAGCAGCAGTGCTGGCGTTTAAGGCCAACAATAAAATACTGCTCAAAGGTGGAAAAGAAGCCCGGTTTAGCAATGAAAAATTGGAAAAGTGCTGGCATAAAGCCTTGGAGGAAAACGGCCTAGAACCCGAAAACTGGATAAAGTTGCTGCAGATGAACCGCGAGGAAACACAGGAATTCCTTAAACATCCAACCGAAAAGCTAGATCTGGTAGTGCCTCGTGGAGGAGAACGATTGATACGCTTTGTAAAAGACAATGCCGAATGTGCAGTGCTGATTAGCGGAAGAGGAAATAACTTTTTGTACGTACACAAGGAAGGAGACTGGGATTGCGCCCTCGATGTCATTGTAAATGCCAAAACCGATAAGATATCGGCCTGTAATGCGCTCGACAAAATATTGGTCGACCGACAGCTGCCCGGCTTTGAAGATAAAGTAAAACAACTCGCATCAGTACTCAGAGAGCACAAAGTAGAGCTACTTACAGATAGAGAGCTTCAATCGCTACTTCCCGAAGCCGAACTTATTGAAGATGAATCGGTTTGGTATGAAGAATTCCTGGCATTAAAAGCCGTTATCGCCGCTACAGATGGGATAGACGATGCTATTGAGAGAATCAATACCTATTCCGGTGGGCATTCGGCCTCCGTGATTACCAGAGATAGCGATACTGCGCGAAGTTTTATGGAACAGGTAGATAGCGCTGCCGTATATCAGAATGCCTCGACAAGGTTTACCGATGGCGGACAGATGGGAGTAGGAGCTGAACTTGCGATAAGTACAGACAAACTCCACCACCGCGGTCCCCTTGGACTAGAGCAGTTAGTCACCAACAAGTATTACGTATACGGTAACGGACAGGTAAGAGCCTGATAACACGCCTTATAAATAACGGCAAAACCCCGGACAGCCCACAGGTGCTACCGGGGTTTTGTATTTGTGTGTTTTTCCTTTTTTATACAGTTGAAATTGGATATTTTTACAAAAAATGTTAGTATTGAGGTGTTAGAAGAACTATAAACCACAAACTAACAACTACGAACTAACAACTACAAATGAAACTTATTATTATCAACGGCCCCAATTTGAATCTTCTCGGAAAACGCGAACCGGAAATATACGGGTCTGAAACTTTTGAAGAGTATTTAGGGCAATTGCAAAGACGTTTTCCAGATGTCCACTTAGATTACTATCAGTCCAATATCGAGGGCGAAATTATCGATAAACTCCACGAAACCGGCTTCTCTTACGACGGTATTATCCTTAATGCAGGAGCTTATACACACACTTCAGTGGGAATTGGCGATGCTGTAAAAGGGATTACTACTCCAGTGATAGAGGTGCATATATCCAATACTTTCGGAAGAGAAGCTTTCCGGCATCAGTCGTATCTGTCTGCTCATGCAAGGGGAGTGATTCTAGGCTTTGGAATGCAGGGATATGCACTGGCTATTCACAGCTTTGTAGATTAAGAGTCGTAGCCAGAGTTGAATGTAAATGGCTTCCCAATATAACATAATGAAGTATGCGTATTTTAATTACAGGAGCTACAGGATTGGTAGGGAGTGAAATTATTGCCCTTTGTAAAACACAGGGTGTAGAAGTGCATTATCTCACCACAAACCGTTCTAAAATAAAAGAAACTGAATCCGTCAAAGGATTTTACTGGAATCCGAAATCGGGAGAAATAGACCGAGAGTGTTTTGAAGGAGTAGAGGCTATTGTCAATCTTGCAGGAGAACCAATAGCACAGCGGTGGACATCCACCGCAAAAAAAGAGATTGTAGACAGCAGAGTGAAAGCATTGCAGTTGCTACACCGTGCATTGGCCTACGAAGAGAAACACAAGGTGCGCATACTGCTGACAGCTTCGGCTATAGGTGTCTATCCGGATTCTTTGGGGCATTATTATGAGGAGACCGAAAAAAATACAGATCCCAGCTTGCCCGGAAGAGTAGTACAACAATGGGAAGCCGCTGCCGATTCGATAGAGAGACTCGGTATTAAGGTGGCAAAAATACGAATAGGATTGGTGCTTTCAAGTAGAGGAGGAGCACTGCCTCGTATGAGCCGCCCTATAAAATACTGGTTAGGAGCCCCACTTGGCCGTGGTACACAGTGGCAGTCGTGGATACACATTTCCGATTTGGCTCAGCTTTTTCTCTTTGTCGTAAATCGCAATCTTCCCGGAGTGTTCAACGGAGTAGCACCAGAGCCGGTGACCAATACGGTGCTGACCAAAAAAATAGCTGCAAAATTGAAAAAGCCCTTACTGATGCCTAAGCTGCCCTCTTTTCTGCTCTACTGGTCGTTGGGCAAAATGGCATATCTGCTGTTGAGCAGTCAGAGAGTGAGCTCTCGTAAAGTAACCGATATGGGCTTTTCTTTTCAGTACACTACCCTCGACCAGGCGCTAGATGCGTTGTGTGATGAAGAAAAATAAAAGGTATAAAAAAAGCTACCCTTTTGAAGTAGCTTTTTTTTATACTATTATTATGCAATCTTATTGCGTTTCCGGTCGTTTTCAGTGAGAAATATTTTCCGAAGTCGAAGACTTATCGGAGTTACTTCGACGTATTCGTCTTTTTGTATGTACTCCAAAGCCTCTTCGAGAGAGAACTTGATAGCCGGAACTATCTTGGCCTTCTCATCGGCTCCTGAAGAGCGCACGTTAGACAATTTTTTGGTCTTGGTGACATTGACAGTCATATCGTCACCTCTCGAGTTTTCACCGATTACCTGACCTTCGTATATATCTTCGTTCGGGTCTACAAAAAACTTACCTCTCTCTTGTAGTTTGTCAATAGAGTAAGGAATCGCTTTTCCGTTTTCCATAGAGATCAGCGAACCGTTGCTTCTTCCTGGAATCTCCCCTTTGTAGGGTTGGTATTCCAAGAAGCGGTGCGACATAATAGCCTCTCCTGCAGTAGCGGTGAGCAACTGGTTTCGGAGTCCGATAATCCCTCTCGATGGGATGTGGAATACGCAGATCATACGATCCCCGCGAGGTTCCATGCTCAGCATATCTCCTTTGCGAAGGCTCACAAATTCTACAGCCTTTCCGGATAAGTTTTCCGGGAGGTCTATGGTGAGCTCTTCAACGGGTTCGCATTTTACACCGTCTATCTCCTTGATGATTACTTGTGGCTGACCGATTTGCAGCTCATAACCTTCGCGTCTCATGGTTTCTATAAGTACGGAAAGGTGAAGTACACCGCGTCCGAAAACCATAAATTTATCAGCGCTATCGGTTTCTTCCACACGAAGAGCCAAGTTTTTTTCCAGCTCTTTTTCCAATCTTTCCTTGATGTGACGAGAAGTTACAAATTTACCTTCCTTACCAAAAAAAGGTGAGTCGTTTATAGTGAAGAGCATACTCATAGTAGGCTCGTCTATGGCGATCGATTTAAGTGCTTCCGGGTTTTCTGCATCGGCAATGGTATCTCCGATCTCAAAACCGTCTAGTCCTACTACAGCACATATATCCCCGGCTTTTACTTCGCTTATCTTTTTTCTGCCCAGTCCTTCAAAGGTGTGCAGTTCCTTGATGCGTGATTTCAGTATGCTGCCGTCGCGTTTTACCAACGATACAGACATCCCTTCGGTAAGTGTACCTCGCTGTAGTCTTCCTATAGCAATACGCCCGGTAAAGCTGGAGAAGTCTAATGAGGTGATGAGCATTTGAGGCGTTCCTTCAGAAACTTTAGGAGCCGGAATATGTTCCAGTACCATATCGAGTAAGGGCTCGATATTTTCAGTTTGCTTTTTCCAGTCTTCAGACATCCAGTTGTTCTTGGCAGAGCCGTATACGGTGGGGAAGTCCAACTGCCACTCTTCTGCACCGAGTTCAAACATAAGGTCGAATACCTTTTCGTGAACCTCTTCGGGAGTACAGTTTTCCTTGTCTACTTTGTTGATTACTACACAGGGTTTAAGTCCGAGATCGATAGCCTTCTGCAATACAAAACGAGTTTGTGGCATGGGGCCTTCAAAAGCGTCGACCAGCAACAATACCCCGTCGGCCATATTCAGAACCCGTTCTACCTCTCCTCCAAAATCGGCGTGTCCGGGAGTGTCTATAATATTGATCTTGGTACCTTTGTAGTTTACCGCCACATTCTTCGACGTGATGGTAATCCCCCGCTCGCGTTCAATGTCGTTGTTGTCGAGGATAAGGTCTCCCGTATTTTCGTTCTCGCGGAACAATTGGCAGTGATACATGATCTTGTCTACCATCGTTGTTTTTCCGTGGTCTACGTGGGCAATAATGGCAATGTTTCTGATATCTGTCATTCTTTTGACTCGATTTTTCTGTTCGTACTACCCTGCTTTTTCCTTCAGGGAAAAACAAGGGCGCAAATATACACTATATTCATCTTTTTTTCGGTATTAAATTATTGTTTTTTAAGGGAATGATGTCTGTTTTTTTGTGCGTAATGGCTGTTTTTGTCGCACTAATTAGGAGTCGATGTATAAATAAATACCTCAATTTTCCCGGCGTTAATAGCGATTTCAATATCTTTGAAGATTGCTAATACAGGAGCTGAATAGCAATCCATATTGTTGGGATGCCTGTTAGTTGCCTGTGATTTTGTCGGATGAAAACTGATTATAACTTATGAATAACTTGCTGGAAGTGAACGAGGTTTCCAAAAAGTACGGATCGTATACTGCTTTGGACAAGGTGTCACTACAAGTTCCGAAAGGCAGTATTTTTGGATTGTTGGGACCCAATGGGGCGGGAAAAACCAGTCTGATCCGTATTGTTAACCAAATTACTTATCCCGATCAGGGCGCAGTGCTCTTCGATGGCACACCGTTAAACCCGGAACATATAGCCAATATCGGTTATCTACCCGAAGAACGCGGACTGTACAAAAGCATGAAGGTAGGAGAGCAGGCACTCTACCTCGCTCGCTTAAAAGGCTTGTCGTCTGCAGAGGCAAAAGAAAGACTCAAGTATTGGTTTGATAGGTTGGAGATAGGAGATTGGTGGAATAAAAAAATACAGGAACTCTCCAAAGGGATGGCTCAAAAAATACAATTTGTGGTCACCGTGCTTCACCGACCTTCCTTACTGATTTTCGACGAACCTTTTAGCGGTTTCGACCCTATCAATGCCAATCTTATAAAAGACGAGATTCTCCACTTGAGAGATCAGGGAGCAACGGTAATTTTCTCTACCCACCGTATGGAGTCGGTAGAAGAGCTTTGCGATGATATAGCCCTGATCAACAAGTCGAAAAAACTACTCGAAGGCAAGCTTGTAGATATTAAAAAACAGTATAGGAGTAATACTTTTGAAGTGGGGCTCGACGTTTCCGATCAAGTAGTAATCCGATCTGAGATTGAACAGAAATTTCAAGTATCCGACGCCAGCTTTAAGTCCCTTTCCGATGAACTCAAACTAAAAATACATCTAGATGAAAACGGGACCCCCAACGATTTGTTGGCCTATCTTGTCAATCGGGGTAATGTAACTCATTTTGTAGAAGTAATCCCTACAGTAAACGACATTTTTATTCAAACCGTAAAAGACAGTGATTTATGAACAAGCTGCCACTGATTATAAAAAGAGAATACATCGCAAAGGTGCGCAACCGGTCTTTTATTGTGATGACTATACTGAGCCCTCTTCTTGTAGTAGGTATGGTCGCTTTGGTGTTTTTTCTCACCAGTGCCAACAACGACGAAGCCAAAGTGATAGCCGTACTCGATGAAGGACAGTTTTTTGAAGGAAGTTTTCAAAATACTTCGACCCTCTCTTATGTGTCTTTTGAAGGGATGCCGCTAGAAGCGGCCAAAGATTCGGCCCAGCACAAGAACTATTACGGCTTGTTGTATATTCCTCAAAAATCGGATATAGAACAGGTGGCCAAAAATATTGAGTTTTTCTGTCGAGAATCGCCCGGAATGGGAGTGTTGTCGGGTATGGAAAATGTCATACAGCGCAATATCAGAGCGGCAAAACTGCGCGATTTTGGGGTGTCAGATCAGGTGATGAAAGACCTTGAAAGAGGCTATCAGATCAATGTGGAAAATTTTACCGGGGAAAAGAAATTACGAGGTATCAATGAGATGAAAGCCGTTATTGGCGGAGGCTTCGGTTATCTCATTATGATGTTTATCATTATTTACGGAGCCTTTGTAATGCGAAGTGTTATCGAAGAAAAGACCAGCCGTATTATAGAAGTTATTATCTCATCGGTAAAACCCTTTCAATTGATGTTGGGTAAAATTATAGGTACCTCTTTGGCGGGAATTACACAGTTTCTCATTTGGATTGTGTTGGCCGGAGTGTTGGGAGTAATTCTGGCCGGAGTATTGGGTATCAGTGCCGATCAGTTAGGATCGCAAGCCATGTCGCCCGAGGCCACCCAAGCCGTGAACGGAATGTCGGAAGGCGTAGGAGAAAACCTCACGCCTTATATAGTAGAGCTGATGAAAATCTCCTGGGGGTGGCTGTTGTTTTCTTTTGTTATATACTTTATATTAGGCTATTTGATATACAGCTCTATTTATGCAGCTATAGGAGCAGCAGTAGATAATGAAACCGATACACAGCAATTTATGTTTCCCGTTATCATGCCCCTGATGCTAGCCGTATACGTAGGCTTCTTTTCGGTTTTTAACAACCCACACGGCCCGATAGCCGTGGGCTTTTCGCTCTTTCCTCTCACCTCGCCCATAGTGATGCTGATGAGGCTTCCGGGAGGTATAGGTGAAGGAGGGGTGCCGCTGTGGCAGTTTATCACCTCGGTGGTCTTACTAGTGACTACCTTCCTGTTTATCGTTTGGATCGCAGCGCGAATATACCGGGTAGGTATACTCATGTACGGCAAAAAACCGAGTTATAAAGAGTTGTACCGATGGCTTAAGTATAATTAGATACTTGATAGCGAAGTGCTAACCACAGATAAATTTAATTGTAAACAAGAGATATCATGCCCTCAATTTTAGTTGTAGAAGATGAAGTTGCCATTAGAAGAGTACTGGTCAAAATATTGGCCGAAGAGAGCAAGGACTACCAAGTAGATGAAGCAGAAGACGGCTCGTCCGCAATGGATAAAATTCGCAATAACGATTACGATCTGGTACTTTGCGACATAAAAATGCCAAAGATGGATGGGGTAGAAGTGCTGGAAGCTGCCGCTAAGGAAAAACCGGATATCCCATTTGTGATGATTTCCGGACACGGCGATCTAGACACCGCAGTGCACACGATGAGGCTCGGGGCATACGACTATATTTCAAAACCGCCCGATCTCAACCGCTTGCTCAATACGGTGCGAAATGCCCTGGATAAGAAAGAGCTGGTGCGAGAAAATAAACGCCTTAAAAAGAAAGTTGGCAAGAATTACGAAATGATAGGGGATAGTGAGGCTATAACACAGATTAAGGAGATGATCGACAAGGTAGCCCCTACCGATGCCCGAGTGTTGATTACCGGTTCCAACGGTACGGGAAAAGAATTGGTAGCCCATTGGTTGCACGAAAAAAGCGATAGGAACAAGGCTCCTTTGGTAGAAGTCAATTGCGCCGCGATTCCTTCAGAACTCATAGAAAGCGAACTCTTTGGTCATGTAAAAGGAGCGTTTACCTCGGCAGTAAAAGATCGCGCTGGGAAGTTTGAGGCCGCAGATAAAGGAACTATTTTCTTAGACGAAATTGGCGATATGAGCCTCTCTGCCCAAGCTAAGGTGTTGCGCGCACTACAGGAAAACAAGATCTCACGAGTGGGGAGCGATAAAGATATTAAAGTAGATGTACGCGTAATTGCAGCGACCAATAAAAACCTGAAAGAGGAGATAGAAAAGGGAAAATTTAGAGAAGACCTCTACCACCGACTCGCAGTAATACTCATTCACGTTCCCGCACTAAACGATCGCCGAGAAGATATACCACAGTTGGTAGCACACTTCAGTGAGAAAGTGGCCAAAGAACAGGGTATGGGAGCAAAAAAATTTAGTGCATCCGCTGTAAAGTTGTTGCAGGAATACGATTGGACCGGAAACATCAGAGAACTGCGCAATGTAGTAGAACGACTGATGATACTCGGTGGAAAAGAAGTGAGTGAAAGCGACGTAAAACTCTTTGCGAGCAAATAAGGAAGGTTTTGGAGACATGGAGATGAGGAGACTTGGAGATGCGGAGACTTGGTGATGCGGAGACATGGAGGTAGTTGACTAGTTGTTTATGTTTTTTCGTGTTTCTGCATTTTTGTTTTTTTGCTTTGCACGAATCACAGTTCGATATTTCCTAAGTTCGAAGCCTTTTCAGAAATAAGCTGAATTCCCGCGAAATTGCGTTCGCGGTAGCGAAAAGAGCATGAAGCGGGAATTCAGCTGGTTTCCCGGTAGGCCGGGGAAATTTCCTTAAAGGCTTCTTGACTTTTTGCTTCGTTTTGTGTCAAGACAAAATGAAGGAAAGATTTTGTTGATG
>JAJUFH010000036.1 GCA_029266035.1 Sinomicrobium sp. | reverse complement strand
TCTTTGTAATTTCATAGACACGTAGAATAGAAAAACCCCGTTTTTTGGCACTTTGGCCAATTTTCGGGGTTTTGTTTCTCTAAATTACGGATTAATTCACTGAATTACAAATGTTTATTTAATTCTGAATGTACCTGAATAAAAAAATCCCGAACAGCTACACTGCCCGGGATTTTTTATTCTATTATGTCTAAAACTCCTATTGATTCATCGTCATCAGGAATTCTTCGTTGTTTTTGGTTCTTTTGATGCGATCGTCTAGGAACTCCATAGCTTCAACCGGGTTCATATCGGCGAGATATTTCCTCATGATCCACATGCGTTGAATGGTGTTTTCGTCCAGTAGCATATCGTCTCTACGCGTACTTGAAGAGATAAGGTCTATGGCGGGGAATATCCTTCTGTTGGCTATACGCCTGTCGAGTTGAAGTTCCATGTTTCCCGTACCTTTAAATTCCTCAAAGATAACTTCGTCCATTTTAGATCCGGTTTCGGTAAGTGCCGTAGCGATGATAGAGAGTGATCCACCTCCTTCAATATTACGCGCCGCTCCAAAGAAGCGTTTGGGTTTGTGTAGGGCGTTGGCGTCTACACCACCACTCAGTACCTTTCCACTGGCAGGTTGTACGGTATTGTATGCTCTCGCCAGTCGGGTGATGGAGTCGAGAAGAATAACCACATCGTGTCCGCATTCTACCAATCTCTTGGCTTTTTCCAAAACGATATTGGCAACCTTTACGTGGCGATCTGCCGGTTCGTCGAAAGTAGAAGCTACTACTTCACCCTTAACGCTTCGCTGCATATCGGTAACCTCTTCCGGACGTTCGTCGATGAGCAATACCAGCAAATACACTTCCGGGTGATTGGCAGCAATGGCATTGGCGATGTCTTTTAGCAGCATGGTCTTTCCCGTTTTGGGCTGAGAGACTATCATTCCCCTTTGTCCTTTTCCGATAGGAGAGAACAAGTCTACTATCCGAGTTGATACAGTGCTCTGTTTTTCGGCCAGTTTAAATTTCTCATTAGGGAAGAGGGGAGTGAGGTGTTCAAACGAAACTCTGTCGCGTACTACTTGGGGCGCCAGTCCGTTTATTTTGGTGACACGTATAAGCGGAAAGTACTTTTCTCCCTCTTTTGGGGGGCGAATCGTACCCAATACAGTATCTCCCGTTTTTAGTCCGAAGAGTCTTATTTGTGATTGAGACACATAAATATCATCTGGAGAAGAGAGGTAGTTGTAATCAGAAGACCTCAAGAAGCCGTAGCCGTCTTGCATAATGTCGAGTACTCCTT
Organism: Sinomicrobium sp.; assembly: GCA_029266035.1. Classification (GTDB taxonomy): domain Bacteria; phylum Bacteroidota; class Bacteroidia; order Flavobacteriales; family Flavobacteriaceae; genus Sinomicrobium. The sequence goes on along the minus strand of JAJUFH010000036.1, from coordinate 15,716 downwards.
CGCTCTCTACAATACCGTCAAACTCAAAATCGGGGTCTTTATACCTGTTCTTTTTCTCCTTGTCAAAGTTTTCTTTGTTGTGAGGAGTGTGGTGGTTGTTATTATTATTGTTGTTGTTTTTCTTTTGATGTTGGTTGTTTTGATGTTGATTGTTTTGGTGATGGTGTTGTCCTCTGGAAGAATGCTCCTTTCTCTTTTCCTTTTGTGCCGGTTGCTCTGGACTGTTATCCTGTTTTTTCTCATCCTTATCGGTCACTGCTTTCGAAGGGGTTTTTCCTTCAAGAGATTTTGAGGCAGTGTTTTTCTGAGAGTCTGTTTTCGGATTTTCTTTTCTAGGAGAGTGGTCGGCTTTGGCGGTGTCGTTCTTTTCGGCAGTCCGGTTTTCGGTAGTTTTGGTCTGCGTCTTTGGGGTGTCGGCAGCTGTTTTTTTGATCCGGGATCTCCGAGTTTTCTTCTCGTTTTTAGGAGCTGTTTCTCCTTTGTCAGTACTTGTGGTGGGGGCGATGGAAGCTTTAACGGTAGTCGGATTGGCAGCTTGTACATCCAAGATTTGGTATATCAGATCCATTTTTTTGAGGGATCTGAATTTGGGGATGTTTAAGTTTTTTGCGATATCCTGTAATTCAGGTAGTTTCTTCGCCTTTAAATCTGAAATGTCGAACATTGAAGTGATAAAATAAGTTAATTAATTCCTTTTTAAGAAGTGTTTGTTAAATCTGTTTTGTGCTTTTTAGGAATGAGCATCAAAGTGAAAAATCGAAGTCAAACGAACCTTGTTATGAATTGGTTACGAATGGATACCGCAATATTACAAATTTATTTTTATAATCCGAATGTATTTTTTAAAAAGAACTCTTATTTTTGCTATCGCAAATTCAGATACAACCAATGTTACAACGAATACAAAGCATATATCTGTTGGTGGTGTTTTTGGTAAACGCCGTGTTGCCCTTTGTGATATATCTGTGGAAAGATGTAAATGGAGAGCCTGTTTACGCTTCCGAAATACTGTGGGTATTGATCTTGTTTGTAGTGATAGTGCTGTTGGCTTTGGTGTCGATTTTTGCATTTAAAAACAGAAAAAACCAGTTTGTATTGAACAGACTGAATATGATATTAAACTTAATTTTACTAGGAGTATTTGCTTATTGGTCGCTAAACTTATCCGGAGAAACTGTGGTTTCTGAGAAGGGTATTGGGATTTTTCTCCCTGTTATTTCTATCGTTTTTCTGGTTTTGGCCAACAAGGCCATTAAAAGGGACGAAGATCTCGTAAAATCTGTCGACCGATTGCGATAAGCCTGAAATCTTAGTAGTATTAGTGCGTAAAAAACCCGAAGGCCAATATGGTGTTCGGGTTTTTTTGTTGTTAGTTCTTAGTTCGTGGTCTTTTAGTTGATTAGTTCTTAGTTGTTTATTATGGCTTCAACTACCTTTTCAGGGCGATGTGTAGAACAGCGATATGATATAAACTAGACGCTGTAGAGACGCAAAATTTTGCGTCTCCCCCATAGACGAATTAGTGTGGTGTGATTTATTGTTGTCTCTTCCAGTCGGTGGCTTTGATACTGTTCGCTGCGCTGCGGTACGCAGCCGCCTTGGGGGGAGTTGTTTAGTTCTTAGTGTTTTTTTGTTTTTCTGTGTTTTAGTTTTGTATCAAGACAAAATGAAGGAATGATTTTGTTGACTCGGAGACGTGGCGATGATGAGACTTGGTGATTGGTTATCACTCATTAACCTAATAACTCAATAACCCCAAACTAACAACTACGAACTATTTCCCTCCGAGTTCCACAATTTCCAGGTTGCCTATCTGGTCGCCGTCGATGTCAAAGCGAAGCATGGTTCTCACCTGGTGAAAACCGTACTTCCCCACTGCACCGGGATTCATGTGGAGGAGCTGGTGTTTTTTGTCGTAGATGACTTTCAGAATATGAGAGTGTCCGCAGATAAACAGTTTGGGCGGGTTTAGCTTTAAAGCTTCTCGCACGCTGCGGTCGTATCTTCCGGGGTATCCACCTATATGTGTGATCCACACATCGACATTCTCACAGAAAAATCTGTTGTTTTCGGGAAATTCCTTTCGGGCTTCCGCACCGTCTATATTTCCGTATACGGCGCGAAGCGGAGCAATTTTTTTCAGACTGTCGGTAACCTTCAAATCACCTATATCTCCAGCGTGCCATATCTCGTCGGCCTGTGCTGCATACTTGAGTATAGACTGATCGATATGGCCGTGGGTATCCGATAGCAATAGTATACGGGTCATATAAGAGAGGGGTTATGAAGTTTCTTCTTCGGCCATAAACTGCACTTCGTAGAGGTTTCGGTAATAACCATCTTCTTTGGCGAGCAGCTCGGCATGTGTTCCGGTTTCTACAATCTTTCCGGAGTCCATTACAATAATGGTATCAGCTTTTTTTACGGTAGCCAGGCGGTGTGCAATGATAATAGAGGTGCGTTCTCTCGTAATCTTTTCGGTAGCGTTTTGTATCAATTGCTCCGAATGCGAGTCTACCGAAGAGGTAGCCTCGTCTAGCACCAGTATATCCGGATTGCTCACATAGGCACGGAGAAAGGCGATGAGCTGTCGCTGCCCACCGGAAAGGGTAGAACCTCTTTCTTTTACATTAAAGTGGTATCCTCCGGGAAGACTTTTTATAAAATCGTGTATACCTATCTGTTTGGCAGCTTCTTCTATTTGCTCTTCGCTAATCTCCGGATTTTTCAGAGTGATATTGTTGAATATGGTGTCGGCAAACAGAAAGACATCCTGTAAAACCACAGCTATTCGCCCTCTTAAAGAATCCAATGTATAGTCTTTGATATTGGTGTCGTCTATACAGATACTTCCCGAATTGATTTCGTAGAAGCGGTTGAGCAGATTTACTATAGTCGATTTTCCCGCTCCCGTAGCGCCTACTATGGCTACGGTTTGTCCGGCGCGAACATCAAAGGAGATTCCGTGTAGCACTTCTTCGTCACTCAAGTAGCCAAAGTGTACCTCTTTAAACGAGATATTGCCTTTCAGATCGGTTGCGGTAATAGTCCCTTTGTCTTCTATAGAGCTTTTGGTATCTAGTATGTCGTACACCCGATGTGCAGCTACCATTCCCATTTGTAAGGTGTTGAACTTGTCGGCTATTTGTCTAAGTGGGCGAAACAGCATCTGAGACATTTCGATAAACATAAAAATACTTCCCAGTTCAATATCGTCTCCGGCTATGGTGCGCACTCCTCCATACCACACTATAAGTCCTATAGTGATAGAGGTAGCCAGGTCGGCCACGGGGAAAAATATGGAGTTGTACCACACTGTTTTGAGCCAGGCTTTTTTGTGTTTTTCATTGATTTCGGTAAACTTTTGGTACTCTGCGTCTTCTCTGGTAAAGAGCTGTACTATTTTCATTCCCGAAATGCGCTCCTGTACAAAGGAGTTTAGATAGGCTACTTGAGCTCTTACCTCGGTAAAAGCTACTTTCATCGCTTTTTGAAACAGTCGAGTGGCGTAGAGTATAAGAGGGAGTATAGAAAATACGATAAGCGAGAGCTTCCAACTGGTAGCCAGCATTATGATAGCAACTACAATCATTTGCAGCAGGTCGCTTACTATCATAAACAATCCCTGACTGAATATTTCTCCTATTCGCTGCATATCGTTTACCGCTCGGGTCACCAATACACCTATAGACGAATTGTCGAAATACTTCATGCGGAACGCTAGCATATGCCGAAAGAGGTCTATTCGTATATCGCGAATAATAGACTGTCCCAACCAGTTGGCGTAGTAGATAAAGCCGAGTTGGCAAAGTACCCCTGCAAACAGCACCCCTATCATAATCAGTGAGAAGACCAGTAAGCCGTGAGGATCTTTGTGAGTGATATAGTCGTCTACTGTTATCTTGAGCAGCATGGGTCGGGCTACGGCAAAGAGCGAACCGAGAATAGCGGCCAATGCTACTCCGTAAAACACCAGCCGATATTTCCACGCGTGTTTGAGGAGTCTTCTAAAAAGGCTCAGGTCAAATGCTTTTCCTTTATTGCTACTCATATTTTTAGCTGAGTTTTTTAGTGATAAAATTTTCTGAGGAGTATTGTTGTGATATACTATAACAACAGTACGGTCTCAGATAAAGGGATATGTGATTTTGGTTAAATATAAACCATGCGCCGGAACTGATGCCCCGGCATTCCCTCTATTTTTACTTTCTATGATTTTTTTAACGTTTTCCGGAGCTATTTTTTTCCGTCCTACCTCCAAAAGTGTACCGACAACGGCCCTTACCATATTTCGCAAAAAGCGATCTGCGGTAATGGTAAATACTAAAAGTTCGTCTTGCTGTTGCCACTTTGCTTCTTCAACAGTGCAGTAAAAGGTCTTTACATCGGTATTAGATCGCGAAAAACACTCAAAATCCTGTCGTCCCAAAAGCATTTCTGCCGCTTGGTTCATCAGCTCGATACTCAAAGGATAGCGGTGGTAATAGGCCAGTGCTTGTAAAAAGGGATCCTTTTGCGGGCTTATCAGGTATTGATAAGTGCGAGAAGTAGCGTCGAAACGGGCATGAGCGTCTTCCTGTACCTCAAAGATGCTGCGAAGGGAAATATCGGCAGGGAGTAGGGAGTTTAACTTTCGCGTCATTTCTTCCTTGTCGAAAGAAGCGTCGGTATCGAAATGAGCAAACATCTGCCTGGCGTGAACTCCGGTATCCGTGCGTCCTGCTCCGGTAACTGCTGTGGTAGTTCGCAGCAGTGTAGACAATCCCTCTTCCAGAGTTTGTTGTACAGTTACGGCATTCGGCTGTCGTTGCCAGCCGTGATATGGAAGCCCGTTATATGATAACTCTATAAAATAGCGCAAATGAGTTCGGATTTTGAAGGGACAAAGATACAAAGTTTTGAGTTTAACTCAGGTCCTCTCTCAATATATCCAACAGTTCGTCACGATCTTTAAAAAGTGTGAATTCTCCGTTTTTGATATAGGAAATCTGTCCCGTCTCTTCACTGATTACAAGAGCTAAGGCATCGGTTTTGTCGGTGATTCCTATGGCTGCCCTATGTCTCAATCCGAAACGAAGAGGAATATTTCGCTCGTTAGATACCGGTAGTACTGCCCTAGTAGCTACGATATAATTTTTTTCGATGATGGCGGCTCCGTCGTGAAGCGGACTGTTTTTGTAAAAAATACTCTCTATGATGGGAATGGTAATTTTGATATACATTTTGTCGCCCGTGTTCTTTACAAAATCTAAAGGAGTGTTTCGGGCGATAACGAGGAGTCCCCCAGTTTTGGTACTGCTCAGTTTTTCACAGGCAGAAATGAGGGCGACGATATCGGTTTTAATCTCTGCATTTTCCTCTTTAAAAAAGCGAAAGTACTTTTTTAAGCTTTTTCCATTAGCCAGATTGGTAGAGCCAATGGTGAGGAGAAATTTTCTTATTTCCTGTTGGAAGAGAACGATAAGCGCAAAAAAACCTACACTCATAAAGCTTCCAAATATGCTGCTCATCATCTGCATTTGCAGCGCTTCGGTTATTCTCCATATAAGGTATATAATCCCTATTCCGATAAAGATATTTACCGCCACAGTACCCTTCACCAACCTGTAGATGTAGTAAAGCAGGAAGGCGACTAGGAGTATGTCGATTAGATCGAGGATTTTAAAGTCTACGAAATCGAAGATTTTCAAGGCTTACTCTTTTGTGTAAATTTAGAAAAAAATAATGCTTCAAGAGTACATTGTTACTTTTTTTAATGAATATGTGTTCTTGTCGCCCTTATAGCTTTAGTGTAAAAAGGAAAATCTGTTAGCTTGCCACCTTTTAGTACACTTAGAGTGTGGTAGCTTGTTCTTCCTGTTTTTCGCCTACTGGAGAATAACTAAACTTGGCCACTATTTCCCAAATCTCCGCAATTTCCTCCTGCCGTATTCTCATTTGGTGAGGCATGGTTTTGTTGTGGTTTATCAAGATCAGTTCGCCGGAAGATTCCGAAATTTTAACACTGTTTATAAATATCCCTTTCAACTTGCTGATCACAACGTAGTTTTTGTTGTCTTCTATCGCTGAGGTAGACTGGCATTTAGTGGCAATTACAATAGAATTGTCTTCAAAAGTAGGGTGCATGGCATTTCCCACAACCTGAAAAGCCCTGAGATTTTCTCCTTCCACAAAGGGTAAATCGTATGCCGGAAGATTTTCTGTAAAGCTGTCTTCGTCTAGTTGAAGCACGTATTGAAACTGGTGTTCGCGACTTACCAGAGGTATGGGTTGGCGGTTGCTGTTATCCAGTCCGTTTGTCGGTTTTCGTCTGTAGAAAACAGTGTTTAGGTCTATACCTTGTTGCTGGCATATAGAGACTATGAGTTCATAGTCTACACTGTTTCTCCTTTTCCAGGTAGAAATGGTGTTGGGTTTTACATTTAGTATTCTAGCGAGCTCGGTATTAGTCTTAATCTGTAAGTGTTTTTTTAATTTCTCGAGTATCAAAATCGCATTAAGAGATTTTTTTTCTTGTGTATTCGCATAACGATGGTTATATTTGATCGTCTCTAACATACAAGTATTATTTTTTGTACTCATTTTGAGAAGCATCATCACATGTCATCTCTATGAGTGGGTTAGACAAAAAATAAAAGTTGTTGGTCGATAGGTTGTCGGTTAGGGTAGTGTAGCGATCAACTGTGGTGTTTTGATTTTTGCGGCTTGAGGCCGGTTGAGGGGTAGCTGTTGTTATATAATATACAACGCTTGTGCTTTGGTTTTATTGTAGAGATGATATCAACTCTTGCAAGTCAAAATTAAGAGTCTTGTACAAAATGAGAAAATATAATCGTTTAACACGCGAAATAATCGATTAATGATTTAAAATAGTCGTTAAACGAGATTTTAAAATACGAATTGCATACAAATATCTCACTTAGAGTGTGTTTGTTTGTATTTGTCGTTGAAATGCGATTTTTAAGGTGGGGTTTTCTGCCTTATAGATGTTTTATATTACAAGAGACCAAAGTAAACTTATGGCTAAATAAAGAGTTATGAAAATAAACTACCCAAAAAATTATTCTTCTCAACGGTGTGTGGATGTGGTGTTTCGCCTCGTATCACCCCTTCCTTTCTTCTGTGTCAAACCGTTATTTCCGTACGTAACATATACTCAAAAATAGATGATGATGACTATTAAAAATAGTGAAAGTTACTTTTTTACTCGAGGTCCGGCGGCAGTAGTTGTGGCTGTTGCAGAAGCCTTTAAAATAAATTTTTTTCCGAATAACCCCAAAGACGGGGAAGCCTGAGCCGTATATCGGCTCTTTCGGTGTTATACGTTTTTGCCTTTAATATAACTAAGTCTTTTATGAAACCACTTTACTATTTAGTACAAAAAATAAAACCAGGCCTCGCGACAACTCTGCTCGCCATTGGCCTGTTGTTGCCTTTAGGAACGGCCTTTGGGCAGGATATGGTGAGGAAGTATGCAGAAGTGCAGCAGGTCAAAACTACCGCTGTTCTCGGTATTGGTGGAAATGTCAGTAATGCTGGCAACGCGGTCAATGGTAATCCTAGAGAAGCTTCTACCTTGAGTGTTGGGGTAGGTGCATTAAATCTGTTTTATGCTCGTCAATATATCGACTTTGGCGAAGTTATTCCGGCAGGTACTCCGGTCACTATTAAATTTTCGACACCAACTTCTGTTCTCGGTGTTGCAGACAATTTTAGCATTCAGCCCTATACCAATTTAAGAGATGAAGGGATATTGGGTGGCACAAACTGGACTGCAGATGCTGCGGGAGACGCCTATACCGGTGCCAATTTATTGACTCTTTTAGGTGGAGTAGGTGCTGATGAGGTCACTTTAACCCCGGATGAGGATTTTGAAGGAGTGTGGGTCAATCTCTCTTCTGCACTGAGTGTAGCTGCGAGTATGCAAGTCTACCACGCTTATGTAGAGGTAGCTTCTGATACTCCTTTAGATTGTGTAGAGAAAAACCAGGCTATAGATGTACTGTCTGGAGTTGGTGGAGAAGGGCTCGACCTTGCGGGAGGGCTTACTGTTGTAAATAATCCTTATAACGCGATAGATAATTTTGACGATTATGCAGAAATGTCGGTGGTGGCAGGTGTTGCAAATGAGGCATACATCACTACGGTCTTCGCGACGCCTTCTGTAGCCGATCAGGTGGTGCGCGTTGTTTTGGAACAACCCGGAACATTGCTGGATGTGAGCTTACTCTCAGCCTTTACAATTCAGCCCTATCTCTTTGGTGATGAGGTAGGCAGCCCAATAGCCGGAAATTCCAGTCTACTCGGTTTGCGCCTGCTGCCGGGAACTGAAAAATACGAGTTGGTGATACCAGTTCAAGGTTCTTTTGACAGGGTTAAAATATCCCTTGGTGGCGTACTCGATCTCTTGCAGAATATCCGGGTCTACGAAGTGAGCCGTCTCCCCAGAGTAGATGTGCTTGCCAATCCGGAGCTTGAGGCTGCACTTACCGCTTGTGGTTCGGTAGATTTACTCGGGGCAATGACCAACTACCAACCCGACTATTACAATTATGCTTATTACGAGACTTTAACCGGAGGTACAGCCCTTGAGTCTTCTGTAGTTACCACTTCTGGTACATATTATATAGAAGCTACCGATAAGGTTACCGGTTGTGTATCGCCTAGAGTGGCAGTAAACGCTACGGTAAATGAATATCCTGAGATTGTATTCTCTGCAGAAACTTCATATCAGATAGAGGTAGGAGGAAGCGTTACTCTCCCTACGCCTTCTGCCAATGTTCCTACAACTTTCCAGTGGTACGATTATAACGGAAATGCTATTTTACCCTCGGGAGCTATTACATTTCCTGCCGCGGGAGTATATACTTATTACGTAGTAGGAACCTCTACAAGTGGAGGCTGCCAGTCTGCCGCAACAGTGGTCGTCGTGGTGAGCGACGACGGCTGCCCAACTGCATTTACGAGAGAGTATGCTACCTCTAGTTCGGAGTTTTCTACTTCAAGTCTGCTCGGAATAAACCTCGGTTCTATCTCCGATGAAGCTAATGCTACAGACGGAAATATAGCGACCTATTCTACTTTGACGGAGACCCTAAACCTCTTAGGTCTTACGGGTGAGACTTCGCAAACTATTTACTGGGGTTCAACTGTAAATGCAGGTACCCCGGCTACTGTTAAGTTGGGTAGAGATTACGGTGTGGCCTCTGTTATCGGAAGTATTTTAATCGCTCCGGTAGATAGCGATGGTGAAGAAATAGGCCCGAGAGTGTCGGTCGATCCCAATTTGGCAGGACTGGTAAACGGACTCAATATATTCGAACATACTTTTATCCCATTAAGTGACAGCGGATCGGCCATAGCCTACAGCGGAGTGAAAATAGTAATGGAATCTGTGGTCAACGCAATTCAGTCTATTCGAGTGTATGATGCGTATTATCATACGGCCGGCGACCCTGCCTGTACCGGGCAGGACGCTATTGATGCCTATGGAGGTTATGAAACACAATTGCTCAATCTCAATGCAGCATCAGCACTCATTGGTGTTACCAATCCTGAACTGGCGATAGATAGAGACATAAGCACTTATGCTCAACTGAACAACACAGTAGGTGTTGGGGTATACGGCAAATTGGATGTGGCTTTTGGAACACCCTCACTCGCCACAGATAGTCTGCAAATTGTTCTTGGTGAGCCAGGCGCATTGTTAGATGTAGGTGTGCTCAACGAACTGCGTATACAGCGCTTTCTCAAAAATGCACCCGTAGACGAAGAGCCGATACTTGTAGATCCGAGTTTATTGCGTTTGCGATTGCTGTCTTCCGGAAGTCTTAGTGTGATAACAGTTCCTTCTGCGGTGCCTTTCGATAAAGTGCGCATCACTTATGGAGGAACGGTGAGCGGACTTTCAGCGCTTCGCATTTACGATGTGTCGAGGGTGGCCGCTACAGCCCATCCCGATGCAGAAGGCCCCGATAATACGGTGACCATCTGCGTAGGAGAAACACTTTCATTAGACGGTTTGCCGACAGATTGTGCCACTACCTACAAAGTGTACGATGCAGAATACGGAGGAAATGAGGTAGATCTCAACAGTATACCCGATTTGGCTGCAGGTGAATATACCTATTGGATACAACCGGTGCGCAACGGCTGTGAATCGCTCGCGAGAGGGGTTCTCAACCTCGATGTTGCCGGTCCTGCAGATGCTCCAACTGTAACTTCAGAAAATGTGTGGGTCGGAGTAGATGGAACTGCTACTCTTAGCGTACAGGATCCAGATGAAGATTTAACGTATAAATGGTATACCGAAGAAACCGAAGGTACCTCTGTACATACCGGAGCTATTTACGATCTTGAAAATATTACCGCAGATGCTGTTTATTACGTAGAAGCCGTTAGTGGAGGCGAATGTGCTTCGGCCACAAGAACAGCCGTGAATGTGAAGTTGATACCTGCTCCTGTGGTAGATCCTATAGGTGCAACACTTCCTCAAGGAGATACACAGACCTTTACAGCACAGAATATTCCCGACGGACTCGAAGCTATATGGTACGACGAGAGTAATCAGCAGGTGGGTAACTTACCTCAATACACAACAGACCCCAGTTTAGTGCCCGATCAATACGACTATACTGTGGTGTACAAAGACCCGGTATCAGGGGCTACTTCAGCACCTACTACAGTGCCGGTAGTAATAGAAGTTGGAGGTGGCGGTCTACAACCACCTACAGTAGACCCTACCGCAGCAACCATAGAGGAGGGAGATACACAACTCTTTACCGCTACTCATACCAATCCGGATGTAAGCTACACTTGGTATGATAAGGACAATAATGTAGTGGGAAGCACTCCCGAGTTTACTACGCCAAGCGATCTTACTACAGGAGAACACATTTATACCGTTACGGTAACTGATCCGATGACTAACGAAGAGTCAGATCCGGCTCAGGTGACGGTTACAGTGGTGCCTACAAATGCTGCCTTAACTCCACCAACAGTAACTCCCCCAACAGCTACTATAGAACAAGGAGATGCAGTGACCTATACCGCCAGTACGGATTATCCTGATGGGGTGATTGTATGGTATGACGAAACCGGTAATGAAATATCGGTGGGTGAAGAATTTGTTGCCGGGCCCGGACTGGTGCCTGGAAATTACACCTATAATGCAGTGGTTCGCGATCCGGATACTAATCAGGAGTCTGATCCTGCTACGGTTACGCTTACGGTAACAGAACCTGCAATTCCGGAAGACTGTCTGCCTGCATACGAAAGAGTTTACGCGACAAGCCAGACCTCAGACGGAGTGGACAATGCCGGAGCGGCGGCAGATGGTAATCTAGCAACTTTTAGTACCATTGAAATACCTTCTCTTTACGGGACGAATTATCAAGTACTTCAATTTTCAGGAAACTTTAGTCCCGCAGCGGGAGATCAGCTTCATATTAGAGTGAGTACCGATATTACTTTGTCTCTTTTAGGAAGTGTAACCATCACAGCACAGGCTTATGATGGAAATAATCCTGTAGGAACACCTGCACAGTTGAGTGGTGGAATTCTACTTAATCTGTTAGCAGGTAAAAATGAAGGCGATATAGTGGTGCCTGTAGCTAGCCCTGATCCAAATGTCAATTTTAATTCCGTAAGAGTTGAAGTGCAAGGGGCTTTGCTTGCAGGTGGTGATATCAATGTACACGAAGCCTATGTAAATCAGGAAACCCAAACCCTTGCAGATTGTGGTGTGGCTGATATACTTACCGGGGTTACCTCCGGAGCACTCGGAGCACTCAACGGAGTCAGTGATGAAGCAAATGCCGTAGATGGAGATTTGAGTACAGCGGCGCTGCTGAGGCAAAACGTAGGAGTGGCAGGATATGCTCATCTCACTACCGTTTATAGCGCACCTTCAGTGCCCGGAGATTCTATACGTCTTGTCATTACCGATCAGGATGCCGGTCTGTTAGATTTAGGGCTTTTAACAGGTATGAAAATTGTTGCCTTTATGGGTAATACTCCTGTTCAAGAGGTAGAAGTAAATGACGACGGCTTACTAAGCCTGAAACTCCTTGGAGGTGGTGATCAATACGAAGTGGCTACCGTTATAGATCAGCCTTTTGATAGGGTGTCTGTACAGTTAGGAGGAGTAGCTTCTGCTCTCGAAGGAGTGAATGTATACGAAATAGAAAGGGTACCCGGAATACAATTGGAAGGGAACGACCCAGGTAACAATACTATTGAGGCTTGTCAAGGCGAAACCATTAGCCTTGTAGCACCAGACGACGATTGTACTACTTATGTGTGGTATGATGCGCGGTATGGAGGTAATAAAATAGGAGAGGGCAACCTCGAATTTGAAATACCCTCCGATTGGGCAGCCGGAGAACATAAAGTATATGTACAAGCGGTGCGTTACGGCTGTGAAGAGGCCGGACGTGTTGAGGTGACGATAAATGTAAACGAGGCTCCCAAAGCTGAGGATATCGCAGTTACAGGAAATGAAAATCCCTTCTGTGTAGGTGAAGATGTAGTGGTTACAGCTACTGCCGACGATATCGCCGATGCGATATTCAACTGGTATGCAGATGCCGACAAAGAAACTCCTCTCACCGATGCTGCCGGGGTAACTTACAGCATCGATAACGGTGAACTGACCGTTAGCGGATTGGAGCCGGGTACTTATACCTATTATGTGAGTGTAAAAGACGGTGCCGACGGTTGTGAGAATGCTGCTGGCGACCTCGCTGAGGTAGAAATAATTGTAAACGATGGAGCTACAGCAGCCGATATTCAAGTAGCTGATATTCAAATTTGTGAAGGAGATATCGCAAGACTGGAAGCGTCTAGTACCTCGGTGACCAATCCGGTATTTACTTGGTACGGCAACGACCAACTCAGCGGAGTACCTGTGTTTACAGGAGCTGTGTTTGAACAAAATGATCTGGAACCTGGTATCTATACCTATTATGTAACTGTACAAGGCGATGGTGTTTGTGAGAGCAGTGCAGATGAGGCGGTAGAAGTGAGTATAGCTGTACAACACCAGATTACGGCTGCAGATATAGAACTTCCCACCGACTTGAGTCAGTGTGTCGGTTCTGATGTGATGCTGACTGCCGGTGTGGTTTCGGGTATCACAGTGACCAATCCGGTTTATACTTGGTATCTGGACGCTGCCGGAACTCAGGTAATTACCGACGGACTTACCGACGGAGCGGTAACTTATACTGTAAATAATAACGAACTTACCGTATCAGGGCTTGCAGATGGAGCTACTGCAACCTACTATGTAAGCCTCGATGGCGACGATGTATGTGCTAATGTAGATGGCGACCTCGCTTCGGTAAATGTCACCATCAGCGATGCGCTCAACGCTCCTGATGTGGTGTTAGAAAATGTAGAAGTGTGTACAGGCGAAGATGCCGTATTGGAGATATCAAGTCCGCAAAATACACTTACCTACAACTGGTATGATGTTGCAACGGGCGGTACGCCTATAAGTAGTGGTGAAACTTTGGAGCTCACCGCAGTAACTGCCGATGCTATTTATTATGTAGAAGTAGTGGGTGCCGGCGGTTGTGCCAGCCTTACGCGAACTCAGGTAAACGTTACCGTAAATGGTTTTGCGGGAGCATCCGATATCGCTATAGCCGGAGAAACCGAAGTTTGTATCGGTACCGATGTGGTCTTGACACCTTCGTCTACCACCGTGCCCAACCCGGTATTCCGCTGGTATGAAGCTGCAGATAAGACTACAGAAATCACCGCCGGTATAGATGCAAATGGTGTACTTACACTGTCTGGCCTCGCCGATGGTACGTATACGTTCTATGCAAGCGTGGAAGGGGATGGCTATTGTGAAAACGCTGCCGGAGACTTGGCAGAGATTACTGTCACTGTGGGGGCAGAACTAGATCCTCTAGTGGTAACTCCCGCCGAACAGTACGTTGTAGTGGGCGAAACTCCTCAGACTTTCCAAGTCGTCGATTTTGCAAGCCTTACTGGAGATGTAATCTGGTATTCCGATGAAGCACTGACCGACGAAGTAGTGAGAGGAGAAACATATACTCCCGCAGCTACTGCAGAAGGCGACTATACTTATTATGTAGTACTGCAAAACGGACCCTGTGTGTCTGAAGCTACAGAAGTAGTATTGCACGTAGTAGGAGCACCGACGCCTCCGGACGACTGTTATATTGCAGATAGCGAAGAACACGGAACCACCTTTGGTTGTGTGTTGTGTGCCGTGCTCAATCCTACCAATGCCATAGATAACAACCCGGATAACTATTCGCGTTTGTCTATGCCTGCCGGACTGGGAACGGGATCTATTTATCAAACCTTGATATTTGATCACGCCGGAAAAGCGGGCGACAGCGTAATTGTGGATATGGCAATCCCTGGCGGACTTGCAGATGTGAATATTCTCGGAGCGATTACCATTACATTGCTCAACGGTACTACACAAGTAGATCAGTATAGCTTGGATAATCCGTTGCTTCAGATTGATTTACTTGTCAATGGAGATCGAGACAAACTAACGATTCCAGCCAGCGGAGTTTACGACCGCGTAGAAATCCGAAATACGGCTGGAGTGGCTACGGTATTACAAAGTTTAGATGTCTATGGAGCCTATATCAAACAAGCAGCACCGGAACTCGATATTACCGATCCTGTGGTGCTGTGTAAAGGTGAAGAACATATTATAGAAGCAACAGCCGCAGCCGGAACTGTATTGCGCTGGTATGACGAGAGTGGTACTTTGGTTTATGAAGGGACAGAGTTTGAAGTGCCTTCAGATGTGGCAGGAGACTTTACTTACTATATAGAAGTAGTTGACGAACTTTCCGGTTGTGCCGATCCCGATCGCGTAGCGGTTAATGTTAAAGTGAACGATGCGCCAGGAGCTGCGGATATCACAGTTACTGGAAATGAAAATGCCTATTGTAGTGGTGAAAATGTAGTACTGACGCCTTCTAGCAATGAAGGAACAGCCTTCCACTGGTATCTCGATGCCGATAAGACGATGCCGATTGCCGATGGTGATACCGATGGAAATATTACCTATGCTATAGACGCATCAGGAGTGCTTACCGTAAGCGGACTGGTGAATGCGAATAGTCCGTATACCTATTATGTAAGTGTGGAAGGAACTAGCGGATGTGAGAATCCGGCAGGAGATCTTGCAGAAGTTACCGTTGAGGTTTCTCCAAATGTTCCCGGAAGTGATATCACCGATATTGTGGTTGATGGACTGAACAACGACGATACTCTTTGTGTGGATCCTTCAGGTACTGCTACACTTACTGCAGCACTGACTGCGACTAGTACGGTGACCAATGCTGTATTCCACTGGTATGATGCTAATGGTGATGCTTTAACTGGCGGAGAGGATGGAACCCTTGAATTGACTAATCTTACTCCTGGTACTTATACCTATAGTGTAGGCGCCAGCGGCGACGGATACTGCGAGACTGCCGAGGGCGATCGCAAGAGCGTTAGCTTTGAGGTATTGCCAACTGTACCCGGAGATGATCTCGCTGAGATAGTGGTGAGCGGATTGAATGACGACGATACCCTTTGTGTGGATCCTTCAGGTACTGCTACCCTTACTGCAGCGCTTACCGCAGCTAGTACGGTGACTAATCCTGTATTCCACTGGTATGATGCTAATGGTGATGCTTTAACTGGCGGAGAGGATGGAACCCTTGAATTGA
>JAJUFH010000038.1 GCA_029266035.1 Sinomicrobium sp. | reverse complement strand
TAATTCGAAAACCAGTAAAAATGCATCAAAATCAACAGTGAAATCCATCATCAAAATCCCTACCCCTATCACCGTATATGAACCTATTCGCTTATCCTCTCAACCCCATACTCCCTCTCAAAGCGGGTGCAAATATAAAACCACTTTCGATTCTAAAACAAATATTTTTAGGCTTTTTTTTAAAGTATTTTTAGAGGGGTTGACCGTGAGGGAGTTAGAGAGGAGAATGGTTATTGAGTTATTGGGTTATTTAGATTAAGAAACAAAAAACTCCCCTCTTTAGACAAAGAGGGGTGGACAGCTTGCTGGACGGGGAGTTCTGATAAGCCCGAAACATGGCTCTTTCACCTAAGCGTTTAGGAAAAAGACAATCGATTGGGCTTTCAGAACCCTCCCCCCTCGCACAGCGAGGGTACCTCCCTTTGTCTAAGAGGAGACAACAACAAATCGCACCACACTAATTCGTCAATGGGGGGGGGGAGACGCAAAATTTTGCGTCTCTACGGCGTCTGGTTTATATAAATTATAATCTCACCTAATAACTACGAACTAATCAGCTACAAACCATCATTTTTACATATCACATAGCGAATAGCCTTTATATTCTATTTCATATCCTTTGTACTTCACGATTAGGTTTTTTGATTTTTCTTTTAATTTTTCTATGCTGATATTCTTCACATTTCTTTTTACTTCGGCAAACAAAACCTTCTTTTCCATATCATTAACCGCCACTATATCTATTTCATTCTGGTTGTTTCGCTCCCAATAGGAGCCGATAAGATTGTATTTTTTTTCAAATTTCAATGTATCAACAAAGTATTTTTCTAAGATCTTACCACTATACACATTGTAATCCCGCAAAATAACTGCTTTTAAATAATCTAAATTTCCAGCTTCTACAGCACTGCGGTATTTATAAATAAAACGAAACCAAAAGCTCAAAAAATTATCCTCAATCATATACTTCACAAACCGGCTATTAGGTTTTGCCAATACAGGACGTATTTTTTTCACCAGTCCGTATTCGTGTTCCAAACGATCTAAAAAACCTCCTGTCTGTATTTCCAAAATAGATTCTATTTCTACTCTCGATGTTTTTCCTGAAGCAATAAGAGATAAAATCGAGAAATAGTTTCCGTAATCCTTGCCAAATTCATCAATCAGTACATTTTTTCCTTCTTCTACAAACAGGGAATTTTCAGATATAACCTCATCCAAAATTGCTTGTAAAGTAAATGCATTTTTCTGCACCAACAATTCCACATATTTTGCCACAGCTCCCGTAAACAGATAAAACGCCAGTAAATCTTCAGGAGTATACGAAGGAGAGTAATCGTTTAGTATTGTTTTTAAGGTAGGTAGATCAAAAGCTTTGAGGTGTATACGCTGTGTGGCTCTTCCAAAAAGTGGCTCTTTAGAATTTTCAAAAATTCGAGTCATCATAGAATAGACCGAACCACACAAAATCAAATTTATTTTGCTCTCCTCTTTGTTACTGTCCCAAATATGCTGCATCTCAGAAAAGATCGAAGCATTGACCGAATGAAATTCCTGAAACTCATCAATAATCAAAGTAAAATGACGGGTTTTAGACAATTCTATTAAGAATCCAAAAACTTCCCTAAATGTTTTTATTACTCCAAAAATAGGAACGTCCAACTTCCCCCTGATCTCTTCAATAAACTCTTCACAAAGCAATGCTTCATTTTTTTTTGCTACAAAAAAATACAAGCAATTACTTCGCGTATAAGCCGTAGTTAAAAGACTTGTCTTCCCTATTCTTCTACGCCCTACTACAAAGGTCATTTGAGCATAAATACGAGAGGTTTCCTCAATACTACGCAACAAACTCAATTCACTATCCCTGTTATAAAATTTCATATCATTATCGCAACTGCAGTTACAGTAACCTACATTACGATAACAAAAATAATGATTTATATTGGATTCTGGCTAAAGTGGTAATCTTCTAATTATTCTTATATTCATTTTGTCTTGATACAAAACGAAGCAAAAAGTTGAGACGAAACCCATGTAACTGTGTGCCGCAACGCAGCGAACAGTGTATCGAAGCCACCGACTGGAAGAGACAACAACAAATCGCACTACACTAATTTGTCTATGGGGGAGACGCAAAATTTTGCGTCTCTACGGCGTCTGGTTTATATAAATTATAATCTCACCTAATAACTATGAACTAAGAACTAATCAACTATATGTGACGACACGAGGCCATCCCCCTACCGGAAGAAATTCCAGACCAGTCCGAATCTCACGATAAAATCTCTGTAGGGATAATTGGGTGCAGAATAGTAATTGTATCCTGTAAAGGCCGAATTAAAGTGTTCTGCTTTCAGGTAAATACGGGTTTGTCGCACTCGGGCATTGATAAAAAAGTCGAGAAGCGGATATCCTCCTATCTTTTCCCCGTTTTGCGAATAGAATTCTCCCAGCACCGGATTGTAGCCATCGGCATAGTACTCGGTAAAGTACTTGAGTGTAATACCTGTTTGCAAATACATCGCCTTTTTGAAGACATCATTGGAGTAGTAAAAGGTATTTCGCGTTACAAATTTGGGTACATTCATCACGGCATCATCTTGAGACACCTCTTGATACATCACTGTGTTGTGCAATGCGAACTTGCCGAACTTAAATTCGTTTTCTCCTTTTATTTTGAGGTATCCTATGGTTCCGTCGTATTGGTCGGGCTTAGACAACACCATACCGGGTTGTTGTTCGGGGTCTCCAGATTCGTAGAAATAGGCATAGTTGTCGATAGTAGCAAAACTAGCGGTAACATTGCCCCATTTTTGAGAGCTGAGGGTTCCTCCGAGGGTGTATACTTTTTCGGTACCGAAGCCGTCGTTTTGCCAATTGTAATTTTGATAATGGCTGTGATACAACATAAAATTGAAATTGGGCATGCGAGACACCGAAGATATAAATCCGGTGAGCTTAAGATCGTCACTTATGGCGTAATAGGCATTTCCTTTAAAAGAACTCCCGTTGAGATCGCCCACAGTATTGACTTCTATATCGGCATCCAGTCCTACTCTACCTATCACCTTAGACCAGGTTCCACCCAGGCTAATCTGCGTTCCCTTAAGCTGACTCCCTATCACCTCGTCGTCGCGGTAAAGTACGGAATTAAAATAGTAATTGTAGTTGTAAAAAGCTGCTCTTAAACTCACATCTCCGAATATGCGATCGCCGTAGTTTACGCTAAGCCTATTGTACATGGTTTTCAGTCTGGCTCTATCTTCCATATCGGTGCGCTGGTAAGCACTTCCGAAATAGTTTTCCGCAGCTTGATCTTGTTTAAATTTAAAGAATTTGGTCTCATACCGAAACTCGTGTCCCAAAGTGAGCTCTGATAGCGATTTCCCGGGGTGCAGCAGGAGGTATTCATGATCGAGATAATACCTTTTACCGATAAGCAAGTTTTCTGCATTTTCGAAAGCCACATCCATTCTCGCCCGGTCTATAAACTCTTCTTCTCCCGACTCAAACTGTTCTCGATTAGAGATTCCTCCGTTCTCTTCATTTAAAATATCCTGAGCGACAAAATGGGTTCGCAAGCGATATTTCCCGTCTTTGGTGGTGTAATTGGCCGTAAGTCTAAAGTTTCCTGTACTAGACAGTATATGTCTGTACTTTCCGAGAGAGCGAAGCCCCTTATAGGCTATAGAAAAATTAAACTGCTTGGAGGTATTCATAGTAATAAAGGCATCCAACAGTTGCCCCTGTTCCATAGTGGTTTTAAAAAAGAGGTCGGTAACCGGTGTGGGTACGCGATAATAGTCTATATCTTCCACCTCCATATAATTGTAGTGTTTAGACCGAGCTCCGAGTTCGGGATACAGGTTTCGATAATTAAAATCCTTGGCCAGTCGATTGTAGGTTTGCCCTACACTGGAAAAAGGAAGTAGTTCGAAATTATCTTTTCGAAGGTAGTTGTAGCGATACTCTTTTTTAATGGTGAGCGAGGTATCGAGGTGGGTAGTATCGCGCTTGTACGAAATAATCCGGTAATCTTCTATATCTGGAATGGTATCGTTTGCATCTTTGATGCTATCTTGTTTTTTTTCAATACTTCTACGCAGGCCGGGCACACTGTCTTTTACCTGAGATACAGCAGCTTGTACAGAATCGATTATTGTACTGTCCTGTACTTTTTCAGGAAGCGCTTTTTCTTGCCCTTTTACGGCAATCACACAACAGAACAGGACAAATAAGAAAAATATATGCTTCATTTAAAATCGGTTCCTTATACATAAACAACACTAATCACTCTTGTAACACCTTCTGCAAAACAGCATACAAAGATATTATGGCAAAGGTATATTTTTTGAAATAATGAGAACGCGTTTTATAAAACTAAAAAGTCCCAACTCTAGAGCTGGGACTTTTTATTACTTATTTAAAGTGGCATATCACTTTTCTGACAACACCTTTCTGTTAGGGGTTAGGCGTTATATCAGGGTTTGCATTTATTTCTACTTGTGGAATTGGGAAAGCTAATCTATCATCTCCAAATGGTATTGTACTTTCGAAAGTTTGATTTTCATCTACTTTTTCGACATCCATACCCAACCTCATCAAATCAAAATATCTAAAGCCTTCAAATGCGAGTTCTTTCTTTCTCTCCAACAGTATATCTTCTAAAGTAGCTCCTGCATATACCACACTGTTTCGTTCTGCAGTAATAGCGTTCAAATCGTCATCGACATCGGTAGATGCTCCATTGAGCATAAATTCGGCTTCAGCTCTAGTGAGATACATCTCTTCAATGCGTACCATTCTAATATTATCAGCTCCATTAATATCTGGATATTTACCAAGCAAGTATTCACCATCAGCATTGGCAGCAAATACATCGAGTCGTACATCGTCGCTGTCGTATTCTCCCGACAAGGTTTCTACTGGAAATACTTCTCCGTATCCACCGGGGCTATAGATATATGCAATAGAGTTTGTACTCAGTGTATTAACATCACCTACGGCCAATTCTAAAACAGAGTTAGAAGAAGCGTTAGGCAGTGTCCAAGAAACGGCATAAGTACCCGATGAAACAACAGAATATAAGCCTGATTCAATCACATCTGTAGCGAAGTCTCTAGCTTTTTCGTAATCTTTTCTAGACAGATAATAACGTGCCATCAATGCTTCTGCAGAAAATATATTCAAGGTTGTTTTATCGTTATAATCTACTGTTGCACCTTCATCGTCAGCTTCTGTAAAAAGCTGTATTGCCATTTCGAAATCAGACTCGATTTGCGCATATGTATCATCTAAAGATGCTCTTTGAGGTTTCACATCGTTACCTGGTTCGTATACGGTTACCAATGGAACACCCAAATCACCTCCAATATACTCTTGTCCATAAAGTCGTACAAGGTCGAAATACACCAAAGCTCTCAAGGTATAAGCCTGAGCTTTAGCAAATTTGGCCAAAGGTGTATCCAATTCACTACCTATAACCAAGTTTGCACTACCTATCACGGTATACATTTGAGTCCAGGTATCGGCTGCATAAGCCTCTGTCGGAATCATATCGAATCTAGCCGGCCTTAGGAATCGTCCTGTAGCACCGGTATTAAATGCGATATCGGAACGAACGGTACCAAATATCACAAAATCTCTACCGTAGTAAAATTCACTTCTCATTCTGTGCATAGCTCCATAAACAAGAGCCTGCAAGTCCTTATCACTCCCCACTTCGTCGGGAGTCTTATTCTGATCGTAGCTTTCCTCCAGAAAATCATTTCCACAAGACAGTAAAGATATTACTGTAAAACACGTCAGACATATTGATATTATTCTATTTTTCATCGATTGTCTACTTTTAGAAATTATAACGAAATGTTAACTCCAACACTTGCAGTTTTCAACGGAGGCAAGCCGAGATTGGTGATCCCTCCAATACCTATTTCCGGATCTATCTTCAAACCATCGTCAAAGATAAATGTATAAAGGTTTGTCGCTCTCAGGTATATATTAACCTTTGTCAATCCCGATCCTTGCAGCCAAGATTCAGGCAAGTCGTATCCAAAGGTTACGTCTCTCAACCTGATAAAGTCTCCATCGTGTAAAAATCTGGATGAGGCTTCGTTTGAAGCGGTACCCTGACCGTAAACGAGTTTTGGAACATTTGTAATATCTCCAGGTTTTTGCCATCTGTCTAAACTTTCTGCGAAGCCAGGATAGTTACCTATATACTGACCATCACTCAACAGATATCTACCCCAATCTTCATACACTTTATGTCCGAAACCATAGCTAAATAAAAACGACAGGTTAAATCCTTTATAAGAGAAATTGTTTGTAAAACCTCCCATCACTTTTGGCAAGGCATTACCTTCTTGAATTGCCTGTTGTGCCTCGGTATAATTTGTGGTAACCTCACCGCCTTTTCCGTTGCGATACCATTGTGCTGCACCTGTCTCAGGATCGACACCCGCCCATTTTCTCATATACCAAACATTAACTGGTTCATCTTCTACCAAAGCGGTGAGAGATCCGAAGGATTCCAAAGGTTTTCCATCAGTACCTTTAATAAGTTCGGTAACTTTATTATTTACAGTAGAAATATTAAAGTCTGTACTCCATGAGAAATTGTCGTTTTCTATGATTTGGGCACTCAAAGCAAATTCGATACCCTTGTTAACCATCTCTCCGATGTTTGTCCACTTTGCAGAATGCCCAGAAGTTCTAGACAAGCGTTGTTGATACAACAAGTCTTCTGTAGTTCTGGAGAAATAATCGATAGATCCTGTCAATTTTCTATCTAAGAATTCAAAATCTACACCGACGTTAAAAGGTTTACTAACCTCCCATGTCAAGTCGGGGTTATCTACTCCTGTAGGATAGGCAGCTGCATTTTCGTTGTACGAAACATCATATCCGATTAATCCTCTAGACAAGCCTATTTGGGTAAGTGTGTTACCTAATTCACCGTAACTCACTCTAAGTTTAAGCAGATCTATAAACTCTGCAGAGCTCAGGAAATTCTCTTTGGCGAGGTTCCATCCTAAACCGACAGACCAGAAGTTACCCCACTTTTTGTTTGCAGCAAAACGGGAGTCTCCTTCTCTTCTAAATGTTCCATCGATAAAGATTTTATCTTTTATTCCCAAGTTGGCCGTAAGTGAGTAAGATGCATTTTGATACCCTTGCGTCGCTGTACTGGCATCACTCGGGTTAACCGCAGTAGCTACGTTATACAATCCTGAGGCACCTATACCTTCTCCTCCACCTTGTGCATATCTGTCTTTTCTTTTTTGGGCTTCTTGTATAAAGGTAACTCCCAAATTAACTTCGTCAGACAAATCTGCCTTATAGTTCAAGATGTTTTGAACTACAAAGTTAAAAAGACGGGTATCGGTAAAGTATGCATATCCATTTCTCGCACTGGTTGGACCGTTAAATCCATCACCGTGTTCGGGATTCCAGTAAAGTCCTTCTTCCACATTTGCATAATCCAACCCTATTCTTCCGGTATATTTCAAATTGTCCAAAATATTGTATTCTGCAGAAATATTTCCAATCATACGAGTGATATCTCCATCAGAAAAGTTGTTTTCCAACAAATACCCTGGATTAAAAAGTCCGTTGCTCATCCTTCTACTATCCGGATCTCCTATATACCACGAACCATCTTCATTTCTAACAGGATCGGTAGGCAGCAAGAAATACTCTGAGAGGATAGGGTTTGAAAAAGCCCCACCATTGGCCAAAGTGTGTATTTTTGCATTAGAGGCAGAGACATCTGTGCTGAGCTTTAGCTTATCATTCACTTTATAGCTCACATTCAGGTTACCCGAAACTCTCTGAAAATCTGAATTTTTAACAATCCCTTCTTGTTCAAAATAACCTATTGAAGAATAGTAATTAAAATCTTCTGTACTACCTGTTAAAGATGCGTTGAAATTTTGCTGGAGTGCAGCTCCTCTTCGCACAACGTCTCTCCAATTCGTATTTACTGAACCGTCGTATGGCTCTCCTCCCAAAACGTCATCTATAGCTTCTTGTTTATTACCATTTGTAAAAGCATTAGCTACGGCTTCTACATACAATTCTCCCCATTGTGGGCCGGTAAGAGGCTTTCTGTCGTCTACTGCAACCTCGTTAAAGCCTGTTTCTAAACTTACATTAAACACAGGTTTTAATCCTTTCCCTTTTTTAGTAGTGATAATAACTACCCCATTGGCTGCCCTTGCTCCATACACTGCAGTTGCAGATGCATCTTTCAAGATAGTGATAGACTCTATATCATTGGAGTTGATATTGGCCAAAATATTAGCACTAGTGTTGTTTCGAGAAGGGTCTCCAGATATCACTGGTACACCATTAATAATATACAGCGGTGAGTTATTCCCATTGATAGAGCTAATCCCCCGAATCCTGATATCGGGAAGTGCCCCTGGCTGTCCTGAAGAAGCAGACACATAAACACCGGGCGCATTACCTTGAAGTGCTTGGTCTACAGAAGTTAAAGGAGTTTTTTCGATCTTATCGCTCCCCACAACTGAAGAAGATCCTGTAAGTTCAGACATTCGTCTTTCTTGCCCATAACCCACTACCACAACCTCCTCTAGAGCTTGTGCATCTTCTTGCATCTGCACATCGATGGTCGATGCGCTACCTACAGTTCTTTCTACTGCAGACATTCCGATATAGGTAAACTGCAACACCTGTCCTTCACCGACATTGATACTGTAGTTCCCGTCAAAATCGGTTTGGGTTCCATGAGTGGTTCCTTTGACCACAATGTTAACCCCTGGCAACGGCAAACCGGATTGATCGGTCACATTACCCGTAATAGTCTTCTCCTGTGCAAAGGAGAGCTGTACTACAAACGCTAATACTAGCGTTAGAAATTGAGTAAACTTTGATCTCATATTACATATATTTGATTTAGCAGAAGACAAATATCTTAAAATAAATTTAAAAATAACAAAAAATTAACAGCCAAGTCCGAAAACGCGTACAGATACAACGCCATAAAATTGATATAAATAAACATTAGCATCTTATTTTGTAAAATAAATTGTATTTTAATAAAAAACACGTCCTTTTTTAGTTAATTCACGAAAAATAAAACACTGTGTTAAATAAATATTTTCATTCATTTCCGGAAGCAGGTACCGATGAGGCGGGGCGGGGTTGTCTGGCCGGACCGGTTACTGCTGCAGCTGTAATTTTGCCGGAAAATTTTGACGATGCTGTGCTAAACGACTCTAAACAGCTGTCGAAAAAGCAACGTGGTCAGCTCCGCTTGATTATTGAAGAGCAAGCCGTG
This sequence comes from Sinomicrobium sp., assembly GCA_029266035.1. Classification (GTDB taxonomy): domain Bacteria; phylum Bacteroidota; class Bacteroidia; order Flavobacteriales; family Flavobacteriaceae; genus Sinomicrobium. The sequence continues at coordinate 6,076 of JAJUFH010000038.1, read as the reverse complement.
AGTTTTGGGGTATGTCATATTTTTGAAGATGAAATATACAAACTCAATATACTACATGCCTCTATACAGGCCATGCACAGGGCGCTCGATCAGCTCGGCACCCGACCACAGCACATCTTGGTAGACGGCAACCGCTTTAAGCCTTATCACAATATCCCTCACCTCTGCGTGGTAAAAGGCGATGGCAAGTACTTGAATATCGCAGCTGCCTCTGTATTGGCCAAAACGTATAGAGACCACTATATGGAGCAACTGCACGAAGAATACCCCATGTACAACTGGAAGAAAAACAAGGGATACCCCACACGAGAACACCGAGAAGCTATTCGCAAATACGGTATCAGCCCGTATCACCGCAAAGGGTTTCGACTTCTGCCGGATCAATTGGAATTGGGGATTTGAAGTTTTTAGAGGCGAAGTGGACAGCTTTGCTAGGCAGGAGTTCTGACAAGCTTTTACCCTAAATGCTTGGGAAAAGTACAATCGCTTGAGATTTCAGACCCCTCCCCCTCACTGGCGTGAGGTACCTCCCTTTGTCTAAAGGGAGGAGTTTAGTGGGCTGTTTAATTAAATCTCTTAAACAACTATTATTTACGAAAGTTTATAAACTTCTCCCCTTCATTTTGTCTTGACACAAAACGAAGCAAAAAGTCAAGAAGCCCTTGAGGAAATTTTCCCAGCTCTCGCGGGAAACCAACTCCATTCCAGCTCCACGCTATTTTTGCTGCGCAAACGCGATTCCGCAGGAATGGAGCTTATTTCTGGAAAGGCTTCGAACTTGGGAAATATCGAAGTATGGTGCATAAAAAACGAAAAAAAACGCGAAAAAACACTACGAACTACAAACTAAAAAACTAATCAACTAAAAAAATCAAAATACCCCCGCTACCAGAAGTAACGAGGGTATTTATATTCTTTTATTAGAATTTTAAATCTTTCTAGGCGACAATCCCTACCAGATTTTAACTCTTTTTTCCGGTTCGAGATACATATCGTCTCCTTCCTGGATATCGAAGGCTTGATAAAAGGCATCGATATTGAGCAAGGGTTGTGTAGCTCGATATTGTCCTGGAGAGTGCGGATCTGTCTTGATCTGATTTTTAAGGGCTTCGTCTCTTATTTTGGTGCGCCATACGGTAGCCCAAGAGATAAAGAATCGCTGTTCTGGCGTAAAGCCGTCTATCAAACCGGGATCACCGTGTTCTTTGAGATAGAGTTGCAATCCGTCGTATGCGGCATTGACTCCTCCGAGATCACCTATGTTTTCACCAAGGGTAAACTTACCGTTGATAAATACCTCGGGCAGCACTTCTATAGCGCTGTATTGGTCTGCTAGGTCTCCTCCGAGTTTTTGGAACTGTTTCAGATCTTCGTCTGTCCACCAGTTGGAAAGATTTCCGTCTGCGTCGTATTTCGCTCCTTGATCGTCGAAGCTATGAGAGATTTCATGACCGATAACGGCACCTATTCCTCCGTAGTTTACGGCTGCATCTGCAGTAAAATTAAAGAAAGGAGGTTGTAGTATGGCTGCCGGAAATACGATTTCATTGTAGGAGGGGTTAAAATAGGCATTTACTATCTGTGGAGCCATATACCATTCGCTCTTATCTACTGGCTTACCGAGTTTGGCGATATCTTCCTTAAACCTCCAATGTCTCAGTTGTTTTACATTGTCAAAATAACTTCCTCCTTCGGCAGGACTTTTTATTTGAAGTGCGGAATAATCTCTCCACTTGTCTGGATATCCTATTTTTATAGTAGTTTTCTCGAGCTTTTCTACGGCTTTTGCTTTAGTAGCTTCGTCCATCCAAGGCAGCGCCTGAATTCGCGCTTCGAAGGCCTTGATCACATTGCCTATCATTTCTTGAGCTTGTGCCTTGGCTTCGGGAGGGAATTTTTTTGCTACATATAGTTTTCCAAGGGCTTCTCCCACTGTTCCGTTTATCGTTTGCAGCGCTCTCTTATCGCGTGGCTCTTGTTCTTTTGCTCCTTTGAGTGTCTTGCTGTAAAACTCCCAGTCGGCTGTTTCTATTTCTTCAGACAGTGTTCCTGCGGCATGGTTTAGGGCCGTCCAACTGAGATAGGCCTTCCAGTCTTCGATATTTTTCTCGTCCAACAGTTCTGGAAGTTCTTTAAAATATGCCACATCTGCAATAATCACGGTATCTACAGCAACCCCCAGTGAAGAGAGATAGCCTTTCCAATCTACTGCAGGAGCTATTTTTGCAAGCTCGGAAACGGCAGTAGGATTGTAGCGTTTATCTGGATTACGTCTTTCTACCTTATCCAGTCTGGGTCGTGCCATACGAGTTTCGAAAGCGAGAATACGAGCTGCCAGTTCTTCAGCTTTTTCTGCATCGTAATCTACAAACTGCAACATACGCGCAATGTGAGCCTTGTATTTCTCTCGTTTGTCTTTGGAGTCTGCATCGTCTGACACATAGTAGTCTCTATCGGGCAATCCTAAGGCTCCAGCGCCGAGATAGGCTACGTTTTTATTGCTGTCTTTAGCATCAGCTCTCACACCGACACCAAAAAAGCCAGCTCCACCATAGGGTTCAGATTCCTGGAGAAAGGCTTGAAGTTCCTCCAGTGAAGAAATGGCTCCGATTTTTTCGAGCACCGGCAATACAGGAGCTACTCCAGCGGCATTTCTAGATGCTGTATCCATAATCGTTTCGTAGAGATACACTGCCTTAGCCTGATCTGAGGCAGGGTCGATAGCACTGTCTTCTGTAGCTTCCTTAAGCACCGCAAGGGCATCGTTGTTTGTCTTTTCGCGCAATTCAAGAAAACTACCCCAACTGGTTTTATCGGCTGGAATTTCAGCCTTGTCAAGCCATTTGCCGTTTACAAAACGAAAAAAATCGTCTTTTGCAGCAACACTGGTATCCATAAATTGGAGATTGATGCCGGGTACTTTCTCTACCGCAGCGGTCTCCTCTTTATTTCCTTCCTTCTTTTCCTGCTTACAGGAAACAGCAGTAAACCCGAGAACCATAGCTCCGAGCAAAATACTGTTGGTGCGAATTATTTTCATGATTGTTATAAAATTGATGTTTTATGAGCGCCAAGTTAATAAAAAAAAGATTTTAGCATTTGTAATTATTCTATAACACTTAATGTATCTATTTCCTCTCCTTCTATACTATCGGTGACTAGGCTGTCTCTTTTCCCGAGGGGAATATTAGAAGTTTCGTCGATATACTCGTCGGCGAGGTTGGCCTGCATACGTTCGTCTAACTGCTGTTCGAGATTGTAAAAAGAGCTCAGTATTTTAGACTTCTGCTGGTAGCGAAAGGCGGCTGTCACTGGTTCTGGCGCTTCCAAGCGTGTTTGCAGCAAAAAAGTGTGCACTACAGACAGCCTGCTCTTTATCGAGGGATGGTCGAATTTTGCCGGGAATACGGAGTCTGATAATTGCTTTTTCTTTTCGAGTATATTGTCCATCTGCATCATCAGATCGCCCTCTTTCTCAGCGGCGTAATCTTTGATAGCTGTACTAAAGGCAGCGTACTCTTCCCAACTTGCCAACTCTTCTTGTTCGGCTTGGTCAAACTGCCAGAATTCCGGTAGCTTTACCTTTTCTTCTGGTATTTCGCTATCCAATTCTGCTTCTGTCGCCTCACTGTTTTTGTCCTTATCCCCCTTACACCCCAACAGCAGCAGTACAAAAATTGTCAAAAAAGAATATTTATCCATTGTCTCGTATTGTATTATCGATAATGTCTGATTAAAAAAACACTGAATATCAACACATCGCAATAATGCTGTACATGCAATTGTGCTGTACGAAGATACGGCATCCTGACAACATACAAGGGTTTTGTTTTTTTTTCGCGTGAAAGTTTGGCCGAAACACTATCTTTGAACCGGCATACGGATTTATCTACAGATTGTGATACGACCACTTGTTTTGCTGACAAAAATGGTGTTTTAGCAAAGATAAACGGTCTACAATATTGTTTTTAAAACCAACTAAATTGAAAGTTATATGACTCCGAAAATATTGATTATTGGAGCGTGCGGACAAATCGGCTCCGAGCTTACACTGGCACTTAGAGATATTTATGGCGTTTCGCAGGTTGTTGCCAGCGACATCCGAAACAACAATCCTGAACTGGCGGCTTCTGGACCTTTTGAAATACTGGATGCCACAAACAAAGAGCAGATAGAAAGCTGTATAGAAGAGCACGGTATTACCGATGTGTACCTCATGGCAGCCATGCTTTCAGCTACTGCCGAAAAATATCCCGACAAGGCCTGGAATCTCAATATGAATTCTCTTTTTCACATACTCGACCTGGCTCGTGACAAAAAGATAAAGAAGGTGTTTTGGCCTAGCTCTATAGCCGTATTTGGCCCCAGTACTCCAAAGGAACACACACCCCAACAAACTATCATGGAGCCCTCTACCGTATACGGTATAAGCAAACTGGCTGGCGAGCGATGGTGTGAGTACTACCACAAAAATTACGGAGTTGATGTGCGAAGCATTAGGTATCCGGGACTTATCAGCTGGAAAACACTTCCTGGAGGGGGTACTACAGACTACGCTATAGATATCTATCATCAGGCGCTTGAAAAAGGGAGTTACGAATGTTTTTTGGACGAAAAAACTACGCTGCCTATGATGTATATGGACGATGCTATCAGGGCTACGATAAGCCTGATGCAAGCGGAGAGCGACAGTGTAAAAATAAGGTCGTCTTACAACTTGGCTGGGGTGAGTTTTAACCCAAGTGAGATTGCAGCGGTTATAAAGAAACACATCTCCGGTTTTAGTATCAGCTACAAACCCGACTTCCGCCAAAAGATTGCAGATTCATGGCCTGGAAGTATAGACGACAGCGCCGCTCGAGATCACTGGGGATGGGAATCTAAATTTGATCTCGAAGCCATTACCAAAGACATGTTGTCGAATTTGAGGAATTAGTTTGGGGTGTTTGGGGTTTTCGTTTTTCTGCGTTTTCGTTTTATAGCGCTGCCATTCCAATAATGTCCCAAATTCGAAGTCTTTTCAGGGCGATGTGTAGAAACAGCAATATGATATAAACCAGACGCTGTAGAGACGCAAAATTTTGCGTCTCCCCCTATAGACAAATTAGTGTGGTGCGATTTGTTATTGTCTCTTGTCGGGTTCGCTTCGCTATGATAACAGGCTTGCCTGAAAGGACAAACCAATAAAACCCCTACGAACTACAAACTAAAAAACTAACCAACTAATCTGAGATGGTGTAAAAAACCGTTGTGCGATCGGCAAAAAACGTCGGATTACCTGTCACCACTCTGAAAGCTCCCGGCAATGCCGAAAGACAAATAAATTTCCATTTCACTCTATTTCCAGGTTAGCGAAGAATTTCTGACAAAATCGCTTCACACACAACGGATATTACTTCTGTTTTAATTTTCTTTTTGTTGTTTAACTTCTACGATGGTCAAGGTTTTGGTTCCTGCCGGAAACTCCCAATCTATGGCATCTCCTTTGGCATAGCCCATCACCGCAGCTCCCATAGGAGTCAGTATCGATATTTTGTCTTGCTTAATATCGCTGTCGTTGGGCGACACCAATTGAAAACGCTTTTTCCAACCGTCTTCTGAAGAGATGGAAACAATGGAATTGAACCGTATTACATCTTCCGGTAATTCGGCCTCATCACATATACGGGCATTCTGCAATTCGTCGCTCAGATGCTTTACCGAACTTTTAAAAACATTATCTCCGTAATAGCCGGAAAGCTGCAAAAGCTGCTTTAAAAGTACGTATTCTTTCTTTTCAATAATCAGTTGTCCGTATTTCATATCTCATCATTAAATAATCATATCAGTTTGAACAATATCGAGTCAAAAACCGTAAATTCAAACTAAAGGAGGTCTCAAAACCTTCTCTGTATTCGTATTTATTCTGAATCACATTTTGTTTTTACATGACATCAAGGGAAGATACCTCTTTGTCTGTACGCTTGTTCCAGTCGTTCTATCGCGATGATAAAGGCTGCGGTACGCATATCGACATCGCGATCGGAGGAAGCTTTCGCCACGCGGGTAAACGACTCTTTCAACTTCTTGTGCAACT
>JAJUFH010000037.1 GCA_029266035.1 Sinomicrobium sp. | reverse complement strand
TCAACTCGGCCAAATAGCGCTTGCAGGAAGCATCATCCGGGAAAACTTTCAAAAAGTCTATGATATTTTGTCCTTTAAATTGTGTCATTTCCTTTGATTTTTAAGGAATAAAAATATAGAATTTATATACATAACTCAATTGATATTATTTCTGTTGGGCTTTATCAATCCCAATGCTACAGCTATGTCTCTACGCCCTTTTTCTAACAATATCGGATCTGCTTTGGCCATGAACGGCAGTTTTAGAATGGGTGCAGGAGCGCGAGATCTGCCCTTATGGGGACTTTGTACAACGGAACCGCTATGCCGATGGTGATAGTGATCTTTCTGATGGCACTGATATCGTACCTGCTATTGTTGTTTGCAACCAAAAAGTCGGTAAAAAAACAGTAAAAAACTTCTTGACAAGCAAGGACGTATAAAAAATAAAACCCTGCACAACTATCTGTACAGGGTTTTATAACTAACTAACCAACCAAAATATGAAAAAAACTAACTAATCGTTTCGTCTGTATAGTGTTTTTCAAATAACGTGCCAAAAGAGGATATGACATATTTTTCAGGGGGTTAAATACTTGTTAAATCAAAGCCTCTCTTTGATAAAAATATTCGGGGGATAGTGTAGTAATCTGAATGTGGTACAGGGAAAACCGCTTCTAAGTATGTCGCATAAAAATTGGAGATACCAATCTTTTTACGACTTCCGGTTACAATTTGTCTTTTAAGAACTGCCCGGTATACGATGCTGGTTGTGTAATAATTTCCTCTGGTGTTCCTTCTGCCACCACAGTACCGCCTCTTTCTCCTCCTCCTGGACCGAGATCTATGATGTGGTCGGCACATTTGATGAGTTCGATATTGTGTTCGACTACCACTACTGAATGTCCTTTTGCGATCAGTGCATTAAAGGAGGTAAGCAGTTTTTTGATATCGTGAAAATGGAGACCTGTAGTTGGTTCGTCAAAGATAAACAAGGTCTTTTCGCCAGTATTTCCTTTGGCGAGGAAAGAGGCTAGTTTAATGCGTTGTGCTTCTCCTCCCGACAGAGTAGAGGACGACTGCCCCAGTGTCACATATCCCAGCCCAACATCTTGGAGTGGTTGTAATTTATTGATGATTTTTTTCTGTTTGTGCTTTTCAAAGAATTCGATAGCATCGTCTATGGTGAGCTCAAGTATATCGCTGATATTTTTTCCTTCAAAGTTTACTTCGAGCACTTCCTTTTTAAAGCGCTTGCCTTTACAGCTTTCGCAAGGCAAGACTACATCGGCCATAAATTGCATTTCTATGGTGACTTCTCCTTCTCCTTTGCAGGTTTCGCACCTTCCTCCATCTACGTTAAATGAGAAGTGTTTGGGTTGATACCCCCTCATCTTGGCTAGTTTCTGCCCAGTAAAGAGTGCCCGTATGTCGTCGTAGGCCTTGATATAGGTTACCGGATTAGATCTGGACGATCGACCTATAGGGTTTTGGTTTATAAATTCTACCTCTTTGAGATTGTTATACTTGCCTTCAACACTGGTGTATTTTCCTGGTTTTTCTCCGTAACCACCGGTTTCTTTGAGTACTACGGGATACAGTATTTTCTTGACGAGCGAACTCTTTCCGCTTCCCGATACACCGGTCACTACAGTAAGTGTTCCGAGAGGGAAGGTAACGTCTATATTTTTGAGGTTGTTTTCTCGAGCACCTCTTATGGTGATATAGTTTTTTGAGCTGCGTCGATTTTGAGGAACTTCAATACTTTTTCGTCCGCTCAAATAGTCTGAGGTAAGGCTTTGTTGGTTTAATATGTCGTTAAAACTACCACTGGCTACCACTTCACCGCCTAGGGTACCTGCTTCCGGGCCTATATCAATAATATTATCGGCGGCCTTCATAATGTCTTCGTCGTGTTCTACGACAATTACTGTATTTCCTAGGTCTCGTAGAGATTGCAGTACGGAGATCAGTTTTTCAGTGTCTTTAGGATGCAGGCCTATACTGGGTTCATCTAGAATATACATAGACCCTACTAGGCTACTTCCGAGTGAGGTGGCGAGATTGATGCGTTGCGACTCTCCCCCAGAGAGTGAGTTTGACTTCCGATTGAGTGTCAGGTATTCCAGTCCTACATTAGACAAAAAGCTCAGCCGGTTGTTGATTTCTTTTAGGAGTCGTCCTGCCACTTTTTGTTCGTAGTCGGAGAGGGAAAGTTTTTGGAAGAAATCGGCTAAGCGATGCAGTGGCATATCCACGAGTTCTGAGATGCTTTTTCCTCCTATTTTGACATAGTCAGCTTCCGGTCTTAAGCGTCTTCCACCACATTCGGGACAACGGGTTTTTCCGCGATAACGCGACAGCATCACCCGATTCTGTATTTTGTAGTTCTTTTCTTCTAATTCGGCAAAGAAATTGTGGAGACCGGTAAAATATTTATTGCCATTCCACACCAGTTGTTTCTGGGCATCAGAGAGTTCGAACCAAGGTTTGTGTATGGGGAAGTCAAATTTGTAGGCATTGTTGACCAACTGATCGCGGTACCAGCCCATACTTTCTCCCCGCCATGGAAATATGGCGTTGTCGTATACAGATAGTCCTGAATTAGGAATCACCAAGTCTTCGTCTATACCTATAGTATCTCCATATCCTTCACATTTAGGGCAGGCGCCGAAGGGATTGTTAAAACTAAAAAGGTGAATATTGGGTTCTGTGAATTGTATGCCGTCTCTCTCAAACCTATTGCTAAAAGAGATTTGCTTTCCGGTTTGAACCTCTTCGAGTATGCAGCTACCCTTTCCTTCAAAGAATGCCGTTTCGACTGCATCGGCGAGTCGGTTGATAAAGTCTTCATCTCTAGGCTGCGAGACGATGCGGTCTACCACCAAGTAAAAGTCGGAGCTAATCTCTTCTTCGATCTCATCAATCCGCATTATTTGGTCTCCGTATTTGATACGGGAGTACCCCTGTTGTGCCAATAGCTGTATGCTTTGCTTTGCAGTTCTGTCACCTTGAAGCTCTATGGGGGCCATCAGCAACAATCGGGTGCGAGGCTCGTATTTGGATACAGCATCTACCACATCGGTCACCGTATGTTTTTTGACCTCTTCTCCTGATATAGGAGAATATGTATGTCCGATTCGAGCGTATAGCAGCTTCAGATAATCGTATATTTCGGTAGTGGTCCCTACGGTAGACCGCGGATTGGTTGAATTGACCTTCTGCTCTATAGCTATGGCAGGAGCAATTCCGTGGATATAGTCTACTTTGGGCTTGTCCAGTCTCCCTAGAAACTGCCGTGCATAAGAAGAAAGGCTTTCAACATACCTGCGTTGACCTTCAGCATAAAGAGTGTCGAAGGCCAGGCTGGATTTACCCGAACCGGAAAGTCCGGTGATAACCACCAGTTTGTTGCGGGGTATGGCGACGTTGATATTCTTGAGGTTGTGGAGTTTTGCCCCTTTTATAATGATGTTGTGCTTGGGATCGAGTGCCAATATATCTGTCATAGTCAAATACGGAAAAATACAAAGATAAGGAATCTCAGATTTAGCGCTTCGAAAAATAGAATTAAATAGATTTTTATGTAAAATGTTGTTTTTTAGTTATTTGTGATTTTTTTGGTGATCTTATAATGCGAAAATACTACATAATATTTGCATATAATTAAGGAATGTTATTATATTTGGCCAGCAAACTTTAAAAACAGTAGCGCTTATATCATAAAATTACTTTTTTGTTTTTTTAAATTTTGAGTTTAAAAAAGAGAGACTAAGAACGCTCTTCTTTGGGGTGTCTGAATTGTTTAAAAAAGTGATTATTATGAAGCAACTTCTTCAAGATTCTGTTTTAGTAGAAGACTATATCAACGGTAATGAGAGCGCACTTGAGGTGCTTATCAACCGCCACTCTCAAAGAGTTTACAGTTTTATTTTCTCCAAGGTTTTTGACAAGGATATCGCAGAGGATATTTTTCAAGACACCTTTATCAAGGTTATCCGTACCCTTAAAAGAGGTGCCTATAACGAAGAGGGAAAATTTTTGCCTTGGGTGATGCGTATAGCGCACAACTTGGTTATAGATCACTTTAGAAAAGGCACGCGTATGCCTAAGTTTGAAGGTGGTGAAGACTTTAATATCTTTTCTGTTATCGGAGATGGCTCGCTGAATGTGGAAGGGCAGATTATTAAAGATCAGGTAGAGGAAGATATGCGAAAATTAATCCTAGAACTGCCAAGTGACCAGCAGGAAGTGCTGATGATGAGAATGTATAAAGACATGAGCTTTAAAGAGATATCGGAGGTCACAGGAGTCAGTATTAATACGGCCTTGGGGAGAATGAGATATGCCATTATTAACCTGAGAAAGTTGGTGGAGAAAAATAACATAATTTTAACGACGTATTGATACAATATGTGGGTGTGGTATCGCGTTTGTATAAAACAATCAAACGCAATAATATGGCACACCTTTACACTAGAAAATCTTCAAAATCAGAACAGAGAAACAAGAGACCCAGTAAGGAGACAATCGATTTTCTCCTCAATTATTCCAAGGCTTTAAAAGTTGTCGATTACGAAGAAATTCGCTTCGACACCATTTTGAACTGAAACAGAGATAGATTAGAACAAACTCTGATAAAATAGTCCCTCAACCGTTTTTAAGGATGGGTACACGCTCGTACTATTTCCTTGAAGACGGTTTTTCTTTTGATTTGTAATAGTCGTTGATTACCGATTTCCGGCCTATGGTACGGGTAATGATATCGGTTTCCAGATTCCATCCTCTTGCCGGTGAGTACTGCCTGCCATACCATATCATTTGAAGGTGTAATTTATTCCAACTTTCCTTTGGGAATAGTCTTTTCGCATCTCTTTCGGTCTGTACCACATTTTTACCATTGCTAAACCCCCAGCGATACATAAGCCGATGGATATGAGTGTCCACTGGAAAGGCCGGAATTCCAAAGGCTTGAGAAACTACAACACTGGCCGTTTTGTGCCCTACAGCTGGCAGGGTTTCAAGTGCATCGATGTCGGCCGGAACTTTACCGTCGTATTTGTCGATGAGGATATGTGATAGCTCGTAAATTCCTTTCGACTTCATAGGCGACAGGCCTACAGGACGTATAATATCTTGAATTTCTTCGCGACTCAGTTTTATCATTGCGTAGGGGTTGTCGGCCTTTTCAAAAAGCAGTGGAGTGATCTGATTTACCCTGACGTCAGTACTTTGAGCCGATAGTAGAACAGCGATGAGCAGTGTGTAAGGGTCTTTGTGGTCGAGAGGAATCGGAATCTGAGGATAGATCTCCTCCAGCGTCTTTATGGCGAATTCTACTTTTTGGCTTTTGGTCATTTTTACTTAGTTTTGAACTGCTAAAATACGTTATTTACAGTGTCTCTACTAAACTTTTTTGGATACGGAGATTTTGAGATGAGGAGGCTGGGTGATGCGGAGATAGGGGACGTGGAGATGAGGAGATTTTGAGATGTGGAGCCTTGGAGATGGGAAGATGAGTAGATGAGGGGCTTTTTTGGAAGTATGGGCTGAGATATTTGTTGAAAACTAAATATATTAAACGATGAAAACATTGAAACCGGGCGACCTCGTTCCTGATTTTACGGCCAACGATCAGGATGGAAATGCTGTGTCTCCTTCAGATTATAAGGGAAAGAAATGGATAGTGTTTTTCTATCCCAAAGCCAGTACTCCCGGATGTACGGCAGAAGCTTGTAACCTGAGAGATCACTATGAGGTGTTGCGAGAAAAGGGATATGAATTACTGGGAGTAAGTGCCGATTCGGCCAAAAGGCAGTCGAATTTTAAAAATAAGTACAGCTTTCCCTTTCCACTGCTGGCCGATGAAGACAAAGAAGTAATCAATGCCTTTGGAGTATGGGGGCCTAAGAAATTTATGGGACGCACCTACGACGGTATACACCGCAAGACCTTTGTTATCGACGAAGAGGGGAGGGTGGAGCGCGTAATCGACAAGGTGAAGACCAAAGATCACGCGGCTCAGATACTGGAAGAACAGTAATTTTCCACTATCTTTAGCCGCTGACTTAACGTGCTGTAATGAATTATCTATCTGTTGAAAATATCTCCAAAGCTTTTGGAGAGCGGGTGTTGTTTGCCGATATTTCTTTTGGGATAAACAAAGACCAAAAAATAGCCTTTATCGCAAAAAACGGTACAGGCAAGACTTCCTTGTTGAATATTATAACCGGAAAAGACGAGCCCGATAGCGGACAGGTGGTGTCTAGAAATGGGATCCATATCGGCTTTCTCTCTCAAGAGCCGGATTTGAATACTGATCTTAGCATAGAGGAAACTATTTTTGCTTCCGAAAACAAGGTGTTGGGAATAATAAGGCGCTATGAAGAAGCCTTACAATATCCAGACGATGTCGAGGCTTATCAGAAGGCTTTTGAACAGATGGAGCGCTATCAGGCCTGGGATTTTGAAACCAAGTATAAACAGATTCTTTCCCGACTTAAATTGGACGACCTCTCGCAAAAGGTATCCTCGCTTTCGGGAGGGCAAAAAAAACGCCTTGCCCTGGCTACAGTTTTGCTCAATGAGCCGGATCTTCTCATCCTCGACGAACCTACCAACCATCTCGACCTGGAAATGATAGAGTGGCTGGAAGCCTATTTTGCACGTGAGAATATCACGCTTTTTATGGTGACTCACGATCGGTATTTCCTAGAGAGGGTGTGTAATGAAATCATAGAGCTCGAAGATGGTAAACTGTATTCGTACAAAGGGAATTATTCCTATTATCTCGAGAAAAAAGAAGCGAGAATAACCGCGGAAAAAGCCTCGGTAGAAAAAGCCCGTAACCTGTATACCAAAGAGCTCGACTGGATGCGGAGGCAACCTAAGGCAAGGACGTCCAAATCCAAATCTCGCATAGACGATTTTTACCTTATCAAAGAAAAAGCCCATCAGAGGCGCAAGGAGCACAGTATACAGCTTGAAATCAATATGGAGCGACTCGGAAGTAAGATTGTAGAGCTTCACAATGTGGGGAAATCGTATGGGCAAAAACGCATCCTAGACAAATTTCAATACGTTTTTAAAAAAGGGGAACGCGTCGGGATTATCGGTAAAAACGGTACCGGAAAATCGACCTTTCTCAACCTGCTTACCGGGGCTATAGCTCCAGATGCGGGAAAGATTGTGATTGGCGAGACCGTAAAATTTGGATACTATACCCAGGCAGGAATAGAAATCAAACCCGGACAAAAGGTAATCGACGTAATACGTGACTATGGCGATTATATTCCCCTGGCCAAAGGAAGGCAAATCTCGGCGACACAGTTGTTGGAACGCTTTCTTTTCGATCGCAAAAAGCAATACGATTTTGTAGAAAAATTGAGCGGAGGCGAATTAAAACGCCTTTATCTGTGTACTGTACTGATTCAAAACCCCAATTTTCTTATTCTCGACGAACCTACAAATGACTTGGATATTGTAACTCTGAATGTGCTGGAAGAATTCTTGCTCGATTTTCCAGGTTGCCTTATCGTGGTTTCTCACGATCGGTATTTTATGGATAAGATCGTCGATCACCTCTTTGTTTTTCTGGGAGACGCAGAGGTAGAAGACTTCCCTGGGAACTATTCTGATTATCGAGCTTACGAAGACAGTGCTCCTCCCGTAACCAATACTACAGTTGAAGGAGACGAGCTGAAACAGAAAGCTTCCTGGCGAAAAGATGCCAATAGGGGACTGTCTTATAATGAGCAAAAGGAATACAGTAGGCTAGAGAGGGAAATTCTGAAATTGGAAGCGGAAAAGGCAGAGATTGAGCAACGTTTTGCAGAGGGAACTCTGGAAGGAGAACAGATAGACGAACTCTCTATCAAGCTCGAACAACTTATTGCTGGTATAGAAGAAAAGACCGATAGATGGCTTGAACTGTCGTATAAGGAATAGAAAAATGTGGATGGTAAAATACCTGAAGTTCTGGTTGAGGTCTACCAACCAATACGGTGTACACTCTCCTTTTGTCTACCAGTTTGTAACCCAAGGATTGTATAAAAAAGGAAAGTTTAGGGGAAGAAAAACTCACAGAATACTGTTGCGTATCATAAGTTATTTCGGGATAGAACAGCTGGTACCCACTGAGGAATGCTCGGATTTGCAAATGTTGCTTTACCGCTATTTTCCACATTTGTCGGAGCGCGTAAAAGGCAAAAAGCGATTGGTGTATCACCAACTTGACACCGGAACAGCACTGGGATCCTACTTTTCATGGAAAGATTTTGACGAGGAAGATATTTTGGTAGTCGAAGGAATATATCGCAGCCAAAAAAGTGAAGACAGCTGGAAGGAGATATGCCAACACCCTAGGGTGCGGGTAACGGTAAACCTCTTTTGGCTGGGAGTTGTTTTTTTTAGACGCGGGCAGGCCAAAGAGCATTTTGTAATAAGACCGTGAGTAAATAAAATAGTAGTACCAAAGAATAATTTTCTTAATTTACCCGGTATTTTGTAGTTTAATCAAAAGCAGTAGAATGGATTTCGGAAGTCAAAGTAGCATTGTATACATCCTTGTAATAGCCGTACTTTTTGTATTGGTATTGTGGAACAACCGGCGCAATTCGAGCAGATGGAAAGACCGCAAGCGAAGGAGCTTTCGCGATCAGTACTACAGCCGTAGGAAGGAGGAAGATTCTGAAAAACAACAAAGTGAAAATTGAAGCTCTACCCTAGGCCAAACAATGTGGTTTTGGCAGAAAATTACCATTCGACTCTTTATTTTGACATTTCAGGAGGTATTTTTTATCGAAGAGAAAGATCATCAGCATATTTGTTCTGTTAAAAAGAAGTATCAATGCTGAAATTACAAGAGATGGGAAAGATAGGTAAATATACAAGGCTGATAATTATAAGTCTTATAATCAGTTGTTTAGTTTTTGTTTTTGACTTGATTATGAGCTGGTTTTCAGGGGATGGCACATATTACAACACAAAAATATTTCTAATTTTTGTCTTGTACGGAATATTGCTTTCTATAGTCAACTCGGTTTGGGCCGGGTATATTACTGCTTACTACAAAAGGCGCGATCGGTCGTATAATCTCTTTGTTGGGATATCGGGAAGTGTTGGCTTAACCTTGCTTTTCTTTTATGTGATTCGAAGCCTACACTATTGGATTGAAACAGGTAGTTTAATGAATGTAGTACACGATCTGAAGAATTTCAGAATGGTGTTTTTTGTAGCTCTTTCCGCATTTCTTATCTCCTTGATTATTCATATGATCTATCTGAATCGCCTGGTTCAACAACGACAATTGGAACGACAGATGCTGATAGCCGAAACAGAAGCCGCGCGTTATACCGCATTAAAAAACCAATTTGATCCACATTTTCTGTTCAATAATCTCAATGTGCTTTCCGGACTTATAGAAGAGAGACCCGAGGCGGCTTCGCGTTATCTGAGTTCCTTGTCGAAAATATACCGCTATGTGGTGGAACAGAAGGATAAGGATTTGGTAGATTTAAAGGAAGAGCTCGAGTTTACACAATCTTATATTGCCTTGTTGAAAATGCGATTTGAAGATGGAATTTCTTTTGATATGGACAAAGAAACGCTCAGAGACGAAGGGAAGATCGTTTCTTTGTCGCTGCAGTTGCTGTTGGAAAATGCGGTAAAGCACAACCGGTTGTCCAAATTAAAACCTCTGCATATTCGGATTCTACAAGAAAATGGGTATCTTATCGTCAAAAATAACAAACAACCTAAAAACCATGTCGTAAAAAGTAATGGTTGGGGATTGCAAAGCATCAAAAATCGTTACTCCATATGTACTTCAAGAGAAGTAATTGTAGAGGAAAGGGAGGGTGAATTTACCGTAAAATTACCCTTGGTGTAATCCGATTTGAACCTGTGGAAGTCAAGCTTATGAATGTCGTTATTATCGAAGACGAAAAACCGGCTGCAAGGAGGTTACAGCGCATAGCTGAAAAACTTGGGTTACAGGTAGAATGCCTGTTGTACGGTGTCGAAGAAGCGGTAAACTGGTTTCAGAGCCATCCTGCTCCCGATTTGATACTGTTGGATATACAGTTGTCGGACGGATTGTCGTTTGAGATTTTTGAATCGGTTGCAATCAAATGTCCTGTTGTTTTTACTACAGCATACGACGAATACGCTTTGCGTGCCTTTAAGTTGAACAGCATCGATTACTTGCTCAAGCCTATCGACGAAGAAGAACTGGCTGTCGCTATTGCAAAATACCGTGAACGTATATCTTTCTCTCAACTGAATATCGATTTTGAGGCAATACGAGAAATGTTGGTAAACCCATTAGATCGTTCGTATAAAAATCGCTTTACGGTAAAATTGGGACAACGGCTTAAAATGATTGCTGTGGAGGACATAGAATGTTTTTACAGTGAGCATAAAGGTACTTATCTCTATACCCGGGAACGCAGAAACTATTTGCTGGATACAGCCCTCGACGCACTCGAAACAGAACTTTCACCAGATGCTTTTTTTCGAATTAGCAGGAAATGTATAGTTCATATAAGTGCTATCAGAGATATTATTGCCTATACCAATTCGAGATTGCAAATCCACCTTCATCATTTTGAGGAGTTTCAACTTATTGTAAGCCGTGATCGGGTAAAAACATTTAAAGAATGGCTGGGGTAAAAACTGTCTTTCTCATAGCGCGGAAGGAGAAAATAAAAAGCCGGAAAGCAATGTATTGATCCGGCCTTTTTTTTAGGTTTATACGAGATCGCGAAGTCGCTGTGCTGCACCTTCGGCAGTGATATCTCGTTGTGGCATGGCAAACATTTCGTAGCCAACCATAAATTTCTTTACTGTTGCCGACCTGAGCAGTGGCGGATAGAAACTCATATGCCAGTGCCAATGACTGTAATCTTTACCGTCGGTAGGCGCTTGGTGTATCCCGGCGGAATAAGGGAAGGAGCAGTCGAAGACCTTGTCGTAGGTAGCTGTTATAAAACGCAGGGCATCGGCAAAAGAGTTTCTTTCGGTTTCCGATAGTTTACCGATATGAGTCTGCTGTTTTTTGGGAACTATCATAGTTTCGAAAGGCCATACTGCCCAGAAAGGTACCAAGACCACCATATCGTCGTTTTGGTAGACTATCCTTTCCTTATTGCTGCTTTCCTGATTTACATATTCTTCGAGCAGGCTTTTTCCATGGGTTTTGTAATAGGCTTTTTGGCGCTGGTCTTTTTTTTCTACCTCGTTAGGAATAGAGCTTTGCGCCCATATTTGTCCATGAGGGTGAGGGTTGCTACACCCCATTACCGCTCCTTTATTTTCAAAAATCTGTACGTAATTGATGTCTTCCCTTTTGCCGAGTGATTCGTACTCCTCCTGCCACAGAGCAATTACTTTTTCTATTGATGCGGTGTCCATATCAGCTAGACTTTTGGAGTGATCTGGAGAAAAGCAGATAACCTTACAGGTACCTTGCTCGCTCTCTGCAGTCAACAGTCCGTCGTTAATCACAAAGGGATCGTTGTCGGTTTGCAATGCTGCAAAATCGTTGGTAAAAGAATAGGTGTCTGTATATTTAGGGTTTATTTCACCGTTTGCTCTCGTATTTCCGGGACACAAATAACAGTTTTCGTCGTAGGAAGGTCTGATGTCTGTGGCTGTTTTTTCCTGTTGTCCCTGCCAGGGGCGTTTTGTTCTGTGCGGGGATACCAAAATCCATTCTCCCGTAAGGATATTAAACCTTTTATGCGACTGGTTTTGTAGTACTTCTTTTCGGATCATAGCGTGTTTTTAGTTTTTTACCGATTCTAATATACTTGTACCATTGGTTAGGCTTACATTATATATGCTTGGCTTTTTGTCAAATTTAAGAGTGTATTCTTCTTCTACCGATGCCACAAATGCTTGGGCGGCTCCTTTTTTGATAATATTGATGGTACAGCCACCAAAGCCTCCACCCATCATACGGCTTCCAAAGATACTGCTGTTTTCCCTTGCTTTTTCGACCAGAAAATCCAATTCCGGACAGCTTACTTCATACTGGTGTTCTAAACCGGCGTGAGATTGAAAAAGCAAAGAACCTAAAAGGGGAATATCGTTGTTTTTAATCGCCTTTACAGCCTCCTGTACCCTGTTGTTCTCCTGGACGACATAGAGACATTTTTTGTAAGTGTCACTATCCATTTGCTCTTTTACTTCCGATAGCTGGTCTTCGCTGGCATCTCTCAGTGCCTTTATTTCCGGAAATACCGATTGCAGTATTCCTACTCCAGACTCGCAAGATTTTCGTCGGTTGTTATAGGCAGAGTCGGCCAGGCTGTGTTTTACATTAGAGTTGATAAGCAGTATTTCACAATCGCTAAAATCGATGGTCACCGGAGTGAAATCCAACGATCGGCAGTCGAGTAGGAGTACGTGTTCGCTTTTGCCATGCATGCTGGCAAACTGATCCATAATCCCGCATTGAACACCTACAAAATTGTGTTCTGCCTTTTGAGAGAGTAGCATCATCTCTGTTTTGCTCATCCCTATATCGAAGAGTTCATTGAGTCCGAAAGCGATAGCGTTTTCTAAAGCGGCCGAAGAGGACAAGCCGGAGCCTTTTGGAATGTTACCCCCAAAGACAATATCAAATCCCTGTAGCTGGACTCCTCGTTTGCCTATTTCAGACACTACGCCCAATACATAATTCTGCCAGCTCCCTTTTTCAGAAGGTCGGACATCGCTGAGACTAAATTGAATCTCGCTGTCCATATCTGCTGCCAATACCCTGCATTGATCGGTGCTGTCGTTTTTGGCGATTGCTGAAACAATATAGCGGTCTATAGCGCCAGGAAGCACAAAACCGTCGTTGTAATCAGTGTGTTCTCCTATAATATTGATGCGCCCTGGAGATTGTACCAGTAGGGGAGCACTTCCGTATTTTTCCTTAAAAAGGCTTTTTACTCTTTCTGTTAATACTTGTGTAGTCATAGATGTTTATGCCTGTCTTGAACACTGGTCTCAAAACAGTCCGCTTTAAAATTTGCAATATTTTTTCTATAAAAAGGATGTCTGTAGCCCCGAGCAACCGAGAACAGCATCTGATTTGCTGCAGTGCAAAAAGAGATGATTTTCGGAATTTTTTCAAGATCAAAAAGCCAAAAAACTATCCCGAAATAAAAATTTGTCTAAAATACACTTTTTTTTGATCAATAGGGAAAACTGAATAGAATAAAATTGTAGAGACAATACAGTTAGTGTTGTAGTAAGCGGATTTGTTGCGGTTGTTTTATTCCAATTTATTGTCGTCGAAAGAAGAGGGGAGGAGACGAGGAATAAACTTGACTAAGAGCGGGAGTAATACTCCGCCACCGGGAAGTAAAAAGATGGCCAGAGACGGGACAGATTTACATATATCGAGCAATTGTGTTTTCACTTTCTGTTTCTCTTCCTCACTGAGATCTTTTACAGTCGATTTGGAAAGGAGCACCACCAATTCTTTGCTTTCGAGGAGTTCCGATTGTAGGCGTTTTTTATTTCGGAGTATCAGAGTACTCACCATTTTAGAGGAGTTGTCGTAAAATTGTTTTACTGGGTTGGAAAAGTTGAGAATAGGAATTTCTTCTCTGTGAAGGTTAAAGAAATTTTGTACGAAAGTCAGGGAGTGCTCTGCTTCGGATAACGGGAGGTGAAGCACGCTGTTCACCAGTGTTTCTATAAAATTCCTTTCTCGGTCTTCCACTGCACTATCGCTCCATATAGCCAATGAGGCAAGGTCGACTACATATTTTTTTTCCAAATCAGTAGACAGCCTGAAAGAAGATTGTTCCTGAAGTTCTTCCAGTTGTCGGTAGTGGGTATCAGTGTAGCGGGTGGACGATTCGAAAAGCTTTACGAGTTGCTCGTCGTATTCGTTCTTTTCCGCTTTAGTATCGAGGGCACGGTATATGGTGTTGATGATATAGGTTTCGAACTTACCGGCGTATTCCATACAGTTTTCGTTTCCGTCTAGATACTGCCCATAGGTAAGCGCATCTATATACAACAGCATATTGGTTGGGATGCGGTTGAAGTTTTTGGTTAGTATATTTTCGTCAAACAGCACCCGGTTACCGATAATTTTCTCGAGTTTGGACGAGCCTTTGTTTCCAGTGAGCAATTTGTTGAAAAAAGAACCATCATTGCTTTCCATAGCAGTATAGAAAGCAATGATGGAATCTATGGCTTTGTCGAAATCAAGCTTTTGATTTCGGGTGTAATAAACCGACAAAAGAGACATGTACAAATGAACCTTTGACAGTTCTTCTTCGGTAAGTTTATTGTCTATATCAAGCCTTAGTACCGGCTTTACATTGGTGCCGTATACAAACCCTGATTCGCGAAGTTTTGGGTAAAATTCGCCTTCTTTTACAGGAAAGACAGCAGAGCGCGCTAGCAGAGAGTTAAGCTTGACAATCCAACCGGAGGCCGAGGGATTCATAAGACGTTGAAATTTTGGTTAACAATAGCAATAAAACCCCGGACTTACAATGTGTAAACGATTATTGAATAATGCCTCCACAACTTACTCTACCACCTGCATTTCCTGTGGGTTGAGACACGAAATCATCTGGGGCAGCGTGTACAATAACTCCTTTCCCAATTATATTTTTAGTGTCGTCATCGCAGTCTATACACCATTCGTCGGTAGAGAAAGTGATAGAACCGTTACCGTTTTTATCTGCTTCAAAATTTCCTATATCTCCTTTGTGGTAACCTGCTTCATCTCCCCATTTGCCGTGTTGCTCAAAGGTAGGATTCCAGTGTCCGCCGGTAGATGTTCCGTCGGGAGAAGAGCAATCGGCCTTTTCGTGAAGGTGAATGGCGTGTATACCGGGTTCTAGCCCTTCAAAATTGGCAGTCATGGTAACTGTGCCATTCTCTTCTGAAAAGACAACGGTTCCCTTTGCTGTCGACTCACTCTTCGGATCCATGGTCACCGTAATTTCACGGGCAGTCTCAGCCACAGTTTCAGTTTGTACCGGCTCTGCGGTTTCTGTTGTAGTATCTTCACTTTTCTTTTTTGTGGCATCCTTGCAAGATATGCTGAGGACGGCTACAGATAAGGTAACTAATGCTACTTTTTTCATAATATGGTTTTTAATTGACATTATAAAGTTACATCGACTTGAGAATATCACCAAATTAATTGCGGTTTTTCTATGGTTAGACGGTGATAGTCCTACCTTCATGACTTATGAGCTTGTTTTCGCGATCTAAGTAAAAATCAATACGGCCTACGTTTATTCCGAAACAGCCGACTTGGTTTACTAGTACTTTTTCTCCTTTGCGGTTTTGGAGTACGCTTGGTCTGTCTAGAAAAGTGTGAGTATGACCACCTATAATTAAATCTATATTTTCAGTACTCTCCGCGAGTTTGATGTCGGAAGGGCGATAGCTGTTTGGGTATTGGTATCCTATATGAGACAGACAGATTACAATATCACATTTTTCATCCCTCTTCAACACCCTAGACATATCCTGAGCAATTTCGATAGGATTGAGGTATATTGTTTCCTTGTAGAGATTGTCATTGACCAGTCCTTTGAGTTGTATTCCAAGTCCGAAAACTCCTATTTTTATTCCGTCTTTTACAAAAATTTTATAGGGTTTGGTATGGCCGTCCATTACGGTATTTGAAAAATCGTAATTCGCGATAAGGAAATCGAAATCTGCATGGGGTAACTGGGCGTATAGCCCGTCGATTCCGTTGTCAAAATCGTGGTTTCCAAGGGTAGCCGCATCGTACTTTAACATACTCATCAGCTTAAATTCGAGTTCTCCTCCGTAGTAGTTGAAATAAGGAGTTCCCTGAAAAATATCACCTGCATCCAGCAACAGTGTATTCGGATTTTCCCGACGTACCTCTGCTATGAGGCTAGCCCTTCTCGACACTCCTCCCTGTCCGGGATGGTGAGGGTCGTTGTCGGGTAAGGCATCGATATGACTGTGTACATCGTTGGTGTGTAGTACGGTAATATGTTTAGCTGTATTTTTCGGTGTACAGGAAGACAGGCTTAGCCCTCCAAGCGATAAAAAAGCGGCCGAAGCTGAAGTGTGTTGAATAAAATCCCGTCTTTTCATGTCTTATTTCGTAGTTCTTGGTTCGTAGTTTTTAGTTTTTGGGGGCAATTATGACCTTGCCTGAATAAGCTTGCCTTTTTTCAGGTTAATAATTAATGATTACTGTTGGTCTTTCTTTTGGGGCGCGCCCCAAAAGAAAAGTTTCAAATTCTTCTGGTTTCATATTTTTTAGTGAACCATGTGGTCGTTGT
>JAJUFH010000003.1 GCA_029266035.1 Sinomicrobium sp. | reverse complement strand
TCCTGATCTTCGAGCGAAACATACCGGTATGTGTCAAAAAGTGATTTTAATAGTGTTGTTTTGCCCGATTGCCGGGGGCCGGTTACTGCAATAATCGGAAACTTGTCTTTTTGGGCTAAAATATGAGCTCCCAATTGCCTGGTTATTAACTCTTTTTTCATCATTCAGCGATATATAATTACAAATATACATAATACATACTTATAATATTACATAATATGCTATTTGAATAATACATAAGAGATAATTAAAAAATTACATGAATGATACTCTTGTGTTCCCGTTTTAACATTTTTCCATAGTAATTTTACCCTACATCATCTGGGGAAGCGTCACTGCGACATCAGGCCTTAGCGGGAAGGTGGCAGTCTCCTTATAAGTATGCGCGGATCTTTGGATTATCAGCCGGGGTATGTTGCATAAGGCCAAGAGATGGCCACGTCGCATCCTGCCAGCCCACTGGCTGGCAGGGCGCTCCTCGCCAAGACGTGTGTTTGCTGTGTTATTTGAGAACTGTGGGCTTTCAGCCCGAAAAAACCTCTCCTCCTCTCCTCTTCTCCCCGTCTCCAAGTCTCTTTGTCTAACACCGTCATCACGAGAAGCCAACCTTAGGAGGCGACGTGGTGGTCTCTTCACAAATACCCTCACAAGTGCCTTTAATAAAACTGCCTCTATGTACTAAATTTATGGGGTCACTACTTCTTTGCTACTTTCTCGGAATACAAACTCATATTGATGACTTTTCTTAAAATACTTTACAGCTACTTTTTTAATATCCTCTGCAGTTAACGAACGGGCATATTGCATTACTTTTTCTTTTAATTCAGGCGTAGACGTATATCTGCCCAAAAAAAGCGGATCTTCCAAAATACTTTCTTTATTGTGCATATCTATCCCATGCTCTTTAATATCGGTTATCATAGTCTTGCACTCCGATCGTATCCAATCTAATTCATCATCGAGGGCGTCCACAAAAATAGCGAGGTTATATAAAGCATCAGCTTTCAAATACTGACCATTTACAGATTCAGCATATGTACCTGTGCCTACAATAAAACGAAGCTCCTTATCGACTTTACGATAAAGGTATATGTGAATAATATTCATAATAACACGGTCTTTCCAGTTATCTTCTGGAATCGGAAAGACATAAGATAAGACATAAGGGGTGAAATAAAGTTTATAGGTAGTTTTCATTTTATCAGCATAAAAAGTGTGGTAAACGGGACCTGGAGGTAATTCAATCCCCTTTTTATCAAAAGTATTGACCGTTGAACAAACCACTTGACTAGTTGTAGACAGGTTTCCCAAATACTTTTGCAATAAGGGTAAAACCTGTTCTTTTTTGTACCTGCCCTTAACCACAAAAGTAAAATCAGAAGCATTTCCAAAAATAGCCTTATAGTATCCCATAGCCTTTTCATAGGTTACATTTTGCGATTGGTAAAATTGATCCGTACTTATCTGACTCGACGAGGTTCTTAAAGCCTGAACATTTAAAAACGCTGCAATAGCATTTTTTATATCTGTTTTCGGGGATCCTCCCACATTTCCCCTTTTACCAAAATAGCGCTGTCGTATTTGATCTTGCCATTGTGCAAATGCTATGGGATCTTCTTTGGGTGACGTAAAATACAGATAGATCAATTGCAGATATTGCTCTAGGTCTTCCAATGTTGCCCGTGTACTGACCGTCGAAGTATCATATTTAATTTGCAATTGTACCGGTTCGGTGTTAAGTGGGAACTCTTTTCCCAATTTATCTCGAATGGCCTTTCTATCAAAATCTCCTACACCACTGAGTTGAACTATTTTCGGGGCGCTGATCGCCGCATAATACGCTTCTTTTGGAAAACAGGATGTCCCCCTTGGGCTGCTTCCGCTTACCGTGATGCTTTCAGCGCCAGTACTTGAGGGTTCTTGTCGATCCAACAACAATTTTACCCCATTTTCCAGTTCCAGTATTTCGAATCCGGTATCCGGGTTTGTTCCTATTTTTTGATAGGTCACCACCTTTAAGCCTTCTACCTCTTTAGCACTCATCAGGGGAGATTTCTTTTCGCCCACCGGGATTAAAGATGCTATATCAATAGCTTTTTCAATTTCAATAGGCTGTTCCATTGCTTCTTTGATCCAGCCCCGCACTTGTTTTTCGGTAAAGGATAAGGCAGGATGGCCAGCGGAGGCAGTTATATAAATATCATCTGGCATCACCGAAAAATTGTCCTGCAAATAGCGGTTGATATCCTTTAGCCTAAGGCTCTCAATCCATTGTTTGGTCAGCGCTTTTTTATGGGCAGGTAAGAGCTCTCCATAAACAAAATGGTTTTCCAGTTCTTTTTCCCAATACTTTCTGATGCTGGTGCCTTTGGAAGTAATCTGATTGAGCATCAATTGTTTTCGCTTGTCCCATTCCTTTTGGGTAAAGCCCTCTTTCCGTAATTGTTGCAATATGCTTACTACCCTTTGGAGGTTTTCCCGTTCACTCCCCGGTTTATTTTCTATGGGCTGCATCTGGTAATAAGGATATCGCCTTTCAGGAAGTTCCCTACCCTCGATGACACCTCCAATAGACCATGAAGGAACTCCCTTTTCCCTGAGTCGTTGGTCAATCATACTATACATTGTCTTGTACAACTGTTCATTTAGCCACTTCTCTTTTGTATTGAGTGCCTTATGGAATTTCTTTACCCGGAAAGACAAGGTTATTTTAGAATGCGATTTATTCCAGTCAGAAAATCGACCCAGTTCCATTCGTTCCACGGTTTTAAACCGTGGAGGAACAGAAAGGTAAAATTGACGTAAATCAAATCCATCTTCATGTTTAACTTTTGCTTTTGGAATCTTACTGTATAGTGCACTAATTTGTTGTTCCAGATTATCCATATCCTGGATATTACCGGTGATGACCAACCCCATACGATCCGGCCGGTACCAGCGGTGGTAAAACTCACGTACGGAAGGTACAGAAATCCCTCCCATTTCATAAGTGGAAAGCCAATTGGCATATGGGCTTTCTCCTTCTTTGTCAAAGAATATGGTCGCTTCCCTAATATGCTCGTCAAAATAGCTGTTTAAACCAACCCCAGGCGTCTGCTTATAAACGAACTCCTGCCTTACACAACGAGCTTCACGTAATACCACCGATTCTTTCAACTCCATATTGGCAATATTGGCAAACCACTGTAAACAATCTTTTAAGGATGTAGTATCTTCTGCCTGAACACTACTCCAATATGGTGTGTATAAATCCGCTGTCATAGCATAAGTAGTATTCCCTGATTTTTTAAATGCATCACCATTTTTCGAGTAGAAATATTGTACGTAACCTTCTGCATATCCCATATGCTCCAGTAGATGGGCATATTGTGTTTGTAGTAGTCTTTCATTATACTCACCCACCTTTACATAAAATCGCAAACTGATTTTATCCGTATCTAGGGTCGGTTTTAAATAATAGGTAAAGCCATTGGGTAAAACTCCTGTACGGATACTTTTATCCAAAGCAAGTGAGTCCTTTAATGTACTCCCGAACACCGCATAGGAGTTCATCGAAAGTAAAAGCACATAGACTAACGTATAACCACTTAATCTTTTTAAGTATTTCATTGTATAAACTGATTTTGTCATTCTATTAGTTCATTAATTACCATAGCCGTCATTTTGGGAAAGAAAAGGATTTTTTAGACGCTCCTCTCCCGGAATGGGGTATAATACATCGGTATTTTGCCAGCTTGGGTCATCACCAAATACAGTTTTTGCCTGACCTGTTCGTTTAAGATCAAACCATCGATGTCCCCATTCGGAAAACAATTCCCTTGAGCGTTCTAACATGATAGAATCCAGTAGTGATTGCTGCCCGATGTCGGGATTATTATCCGCAAGTAAATCAATGCCTGCCCTTTCACGGATATGGTCGAGATCTTCTATCGCCTCAGTAAGTTTGTTTTGCATGGCACGAGCCTCAGCGCGTATCAGGTATTGCTCGGCTAGACGTATCACCATACTGTATTGTTCAGTAGTTCCGGTAATATCAAACCAGTACTTTTCAGCAAAATATGCTTGCTCGGTTTCCGAAATGGCTTCCCCTATCCATACCCGCCGGGTATCTAAAGGTGCAAAGGAGTGGATAAGGTTATCCGTTAGGGCGGTATTTCCTGTGATGGTGCTACCAGTAGTACTACTATGGGGACGCAACAGAAAATGGGTCGCCTCTTCGGGAACAAAATTGTCAACTCCATCTGGGGTAATTTGCCAGATGGCTTCCTGACTATTGGCTCTAAAAACATTTTCCGGTGCCACCAAGTCGTATACATCGGTACGGTCGATGACCTCAGTGCTAAAAATTTCTGCATTGACCCAATCTTCTCGGTACAGATATACCCGTGCTCGTAAGGCCTCTACCACGGTACGATTAACATAGTACCGTTCTCCATTGGTGTATTCCGTTGCTTCCTGAAGTAAAGTTATCGCTTCATCTAGATCTCTTTCAATCTGTTGCCATACCTCTTCCACGGGATTACGTGGAGCTACCGCGTTAAGGTGGTAATCAGAAGTCAGCAATAGAGGGACCTCCCCGTAAAGATTGGTCAGGTAGAAGTAAGTAAACGCACGTATAAAGAGTACCTGCCCGCGTAATTCTTGACGTAATTCCTTACTGACCGAGGCATTTTCCAATCCCTCCAAGGCGCGGTTTGCCATATAAATTATATTATAGGCGCTGCTCCATATATTTTGGTTAAATGTAGCGTCTGTGGTATTTATTGAAAATAATTCATGCTGGTTAAAAGGCAGGTAGGTATCTGTTCGTGCAAACAGCAGATCGCCACTCATTGCCCCTAATAGGGAGACTCCATAAGTGGAGAAGTTAGCCTCATATAATTGATTGTAAATGCCTTTAACCGCTGCAATGGTTGTTTCTTCTTTGCTGTAAACATCATCGGTCACCATCTGAAAATTGGGCGAGTCGATATCCACAAACTCCTTACAGGATTGCAGACCGCATAAAAATAGAAAGGTCACTATCCCAATAGTATATATTTTTTTCATGGTATTTCAATTTAAAAGGTGAGTTGTAAGCCGGCCGAGAATATACGTAAGGGGGGAAGGGTTGCTATCCCCCCACTTTCCACATTAAGCCCAGGATAGGAGGTGATAGTCAATAGGTTCTGCCCTGTGACAAATACCGACCCGTTATTAAGACCTATGGCTCGGATCCAGGCTAGTGGCAAATTGTACACCAGTGAAACATTTTTAAGTCGTAGATAGGACCCATCTACCGTATTGTAGCTCGATTGTAAATAATACCTATATAATGAACTATCAAGACTACCCGGGCTTAGTTCTCCGTTTTCCCACATTTGATATTGTTCCAGCGCATAGTTTCTGGTTGTACTTGCAGGCAGACTATTAAATAGAGAGAAAGGTCGTGACGCCTGTCGTTTTACAAAATCTACTTGGATATCCAGTTTCCACTGTTTATACGACAAACTATTGCGAAAGCCTCCGAAATATTTCCTGGACCGATTTTGTACCAAGATGCGATCGGTAACATTATCCAAAATGCCATTGCCATCCACATCCGTAAAATCAAATTGTCCTGCTTCATTTTTCCCTATATAGTCGAAAAGAAAATAAATATTCAGAGGTTCGCCCACTCGGTATTGGGTAGCATAAGGAGTGAGTTCTATATCCGGGAAGGCAACCAATTTATTTTTGGGAAGGCTCAGGTTAAAGTGAGCGTCCCAACGGAACGCTTTGGTTTTAATCGGTGTTGCAGAAAATTCAACTTCCCATCCTGTATTTTGCACCGTAGCAGGCAGGTTAGCCTGTACACTGGAAAAGCCGGTCATAAATGGTAGGGTGTAGCCTACCAATTGATTGGAAGAACGGTTGCGGTACCAACTAAGCCCCAACTGAATGCGGTCCTGCAAAAATCCCAATTCCAGGGCTGCCTCCAGTTTTTTGTTCTTTTCCCATGCAAAATTGTCATTGTACAATTGGGTCGGGTATAATCCACCCGGGGCATTAGTAGCCTCATAACTGTCGATATATTGATAATCCCCGATCTGGTCATTTCCGGTAACGCCATAACTCCCCCTTAACTTACCAAAGCTCAACCAGGGCAGGTGATTTTTAAACAGAGCCGTTTCGGTAAAAATATAGGCGGCGCCCAGCGCACCAAAATTGGAAAAACGCTTGCCCGGTCCAAAACGGGAAGAACCATCCCGACGCCCCGTTAGGTTGAGGTAGTATTTTTGTTTCCAATTGTACCCTATACGCCCAAATACTGCCTGATACCTGTATTCGAAGATTCTTCCCCCCAAACCGATTCTAGAATCAGCAGCGGTAATATCACCAGATAGGGATTCATCCACAAAGCCTAGTCCGTAGATATACGATGAGGTGTTTTCATTGCTTTGAAAAGTAGCGCCAAAAAGCACATCTAATTTTCCCTGAAATAAATCAGTAACATAGCTTAGTTGCGGCTCTACGATCCAGGAGGTTCGTTTGGCATGGTTAATGGAAGTCTTTGCCAAATTAATCCCTACCCCCCGATCTGCAGGTGCAAAAAACAATAAACTCTGTTTGGATACGGCTTCTCTTCGGTTTGCTGTATAGCCCATACTGGCTTTAAGCATCAATCCTTTCTTTAAGTTATAGGATACGGTAAGGTTTGCAATCAGACTGTTGACATCAGCATCGGTCATTTTGTATTTAGAACGTAAAGGATTATAAATTGTCGAACTATTCATTTCTTCCCACCCTTCCCAATGCAGGCTTCCATCGTCATTATATAGCTTAGGGGCAATGGGAGCAGAATAAATAGCGCTCAGTATGTCGGCGGTAGGAGTCGAGTGTGTTTTATCTACCCCATAGGTGCCCGAGAATTGCAATTTCCACTTTTTATTATCGGAGATATGGTTGATCTTTACCCCGAAAGTCAATTTCTTATAATTAATATCCACGGGAAATACGGTCCCCTGATCCGAATATCCCCCCGTCAACCTAAAGGAAGTGTTTTCGTTTCCGCCGGAGGCTGAGATATTGAGATTGGAAAATTGGGCTGTACCGCCAATAAGTTCGTCCTGCCAATCCGTATAACGGGTGGTATCCCAATTCAGCAGGTCGCGGGCGTAATAAAAATGTAAGGGGTTGTCTTCTCCAAATCCACTGTTGTTTAGGAAGGCTTGGCGAAAGGCGACATACTGTTCGGAGTTCAGCATTTTTTCCCGTCGTTCTACCTGCCCCACCCCGGAATACCATCTTGCCTGTAGTTGGGTCTTTTGCGCCTCGTTTCCGACTTTTTTGGTGGTAATCAACACCACCCCATTCGCTCCCCGGGAGCCGTAAATGGCGGTAGCATCGGCGTCTTTTAATACTTCAATACTTTCAATATCCGACAGGTTTAAAGTGCTCAAGGGGTCTATTCCGACTCCGTCCTCTATTAAATAAGCATACCCTCCTAAGGGAGAGTGGTCATCTAAAGGCTCCGAATTTATCGGTACGCCATCTACAATATACAGGGGGTAATTTCCTTCCTCCCTTAAACTGTTGGTACCCCTAATGCGTATTTTCGGGGCTGCCCCGGGCATCCCGCTAAACTGGTCAATTTCCACCCCAGCCATACGGCCTTGCAGCGCCTCCAACGGGCTTACGATAGGCTGTAAAGTGATTTCTTCTCCACTTACCCTACTGACATTACCTGTTCTTTCTCGTTCTTTTACGGTGTAGTACCCCGCATTGACCACCACTTCATCTAGGGCAGACACATCCTCCTCCATCCGGACATCTATATTCGTCAGTCCTTCTACCGGGATTTCTACGGTTTTATAACCCATAAAAGAAAAAGTCAATACATCCGTTTCCTGCACTGTAATCCTATACTTCCCATCGAAGTCTGACATGGTGCCTTGTTGTGTGCCTTTTATTATGATATTTACTCCGGGGAGGGGATTGCCTTCCGGGTCGGTGATGGTACCGTTTACCTGAAGTTGCTGAGGGGTATGCTCTACCGCTTTTGAGGTAGGCGAAACATCTTTTTGTAGAGGGACCTTGGGTTGAGCGGTTAGAATGATGTTTTTACCGGCTATTTCGTATAAAACCCCAGTTCCTTTAAACAATAGTTCCAGAATGCTTTCGATCTTCTCTTTACGCACCTTTAGGGTCACCTTGCGTTGTAGGTCCACTTCTGTTTCTTGATAGTGGAACTGAAAATCTGTAGTGCTTTCAATCTTATCCAGTACCTGGTGCACAGGAACTTCGGTTACGTTCAGCGACACCTTGGTGCTTTGCGCATACCCGTCGTGGGCTCTGATTTGCAAGAGAATGACCAGAAAAAAAAGTAAGGAGAGTTTCATTTTTAGGTCTAATTTTGGGAAAAGGGATATCCATTCCCAGTGGTTGGTAATAATTTTCATAATTTAGTGTTCGATTTAGTTACTTGTCAGAATTAAATCACAGTTTATTGTCGGAGGGTGTTAGCGCACCCTCTGATGCTTTCTACCCGGGGCTATCTTGTGAATAGCGCATACCGGATCGAGCAATAATTCGATAATTACTGCTTCATATCTTATAGGGTTTAAGGTTAGATTCGCTTTTTTTTCAGGTAATCAGGATTATAGATCGGGCGGGGCGATCACGACGGTATTTCCGTCTATGGTGTAATCAAAGGCTTTTAATTTTTTAAGGATGTTTAGCACCAGCTCCAAAGACCCTCCATGTTTAAAGGAGCAAGTCATTCGCTCTACATTGAGCTCAGGATAGGTATTGTCTATACTTACGTTATACTGCCTTTCCAGTTTTTTAAGGATCAGCTCAAACGGATCGTTTAGAAAATAAAGCTCCCCGGATGTCCAGGCTGTGTATTTGCGAATGTTGACCTCTTCAAGTGCGATCTCCCCCTGTTTAAAAACAGCTCGCTGTCCGGGTTTGATTTTTACGGGTTGGGCCTTATTCGCTTCGTCGGGGTACACCCCTACACTTCCCTCTACCAGTACGGTATAGGTATTGCCCTCGTTTTTATAACTGGTCACATTGAATTTTGTACCGTAAACTCGGGTGTTCATCTGTTGGGTCCTTACCGTAAACGGTCTGTGCTCGTCTTTGGCGACCTCAAAAAAGGCCTCTCCGTCCAGAAAAACATCTCTGGGCTGTCCGGGCAGGAACTGCACCGGATAACGCAAATGGGAGCCGGCATTCAAATATATATGAGAGTCATCACTGAGTACTAATTCAAATGTTCTGCCATAGGGTACTGTCAGTTCATTATATACCAGCTCCCTTGCGTTTTTGTCGTTTTCGTAAATAAGAATGTTCTGCTGTTGACTCCCCAAATGTTGCCCGGCTTCCGTGGTGATCGTACGGGTATCGCGCTCGTCGATTACCTGCTCGCTACCGTCCTGTAATTGCAGGGTGATTTGGGGTGGGATTTGCACTGTTGTTCCGCTCTTAAATAAGTCCAATTCGTATACGGTATAAATCCCCAGCCCCAATACCAGTATAAAACCGACTGCGAGGAGGAGTTTTTTGCCGCGATTTCTTATCGGCAATTCTTTGACTTTCTCCTCTTGGTTTCTCTCTACAGCAGTTTCTACACCTTCTCCCCACTGCTTTTCCCGCAGGCGTTGGAGCACTTCAATACGATCCCGTTCCCGAAAGCTGTCGTTCTCCTCCATTCCGGACTTCATAGTTATAAGCATGGTCCTCGCTCGGCTAACGCTTTGCTTTTGTTCGGGATAGTGTTTCAGATAGGTCGCCCAATAAGCATCAGACTCCTCATCGGGGTGAAACACCCATTGCACAAAGGCTTCATCCTTACATAACGCTGTAGCACTATATCGCTTTTGTTTCATCATTTTTACTCTTCCCACCCTGTCCCTAAGGTGGTTTCTATTTATAAAGAGGGAAAAGTTGGATTTGTTCAGTAAATCGGGAAGTTTTTTTGACTTTTTAAAATAAGATATTGATTATCAGTATGTTTTAAAACGCTAAAAATTTATATATAACGGGAAAGTACTTGGGAAAGCTCTTCTATTGCCTTGGAAAAGTGGTAATAAACATCGCCTTTTTTAATCCCCATAAGCTCGGCTACCTGCTGGTGAGTTAAACGAGAGTGAAACTTTAGCATTAGGATTTCCTGCTGTTTTGGAGTGAGCTTTTTTACTGCGTGTTGAAGTTGGTCGTGGAGCCGATCGGTATGTTTTATATCCTCCATTTGTTCGGCTTCTGCTCTAACGCCCTCCTTGTCCATTTCTTGGACGAGCTTCAGATGCTTGCCCTGTTTTTTTTGTGACTGCAACAACTTTCTCCTAAAACTGATAAAAAGATAGGATGCGACGGATTTGACAACGCCCAAACTCTCTCTTTTAACCCATAGGAGTTCAAAGAGGTCGTGTATAACGTCTTTCACCATCTCCCGATCGCGAACTAGGAACATTCCGTAATCGTAAAGGCTGTCAAAATTTTGGAGGTATATGGTCTCAAATGCCCTGCGGTCACCGGCTCGAAACTGCTCCCAAACAGCGCGACCATCTACGAGAAAAGGTTCGGTAGCCTTTTCGGCCTCCTGTGCACTACCTCTATATACTGTAAAATCAGCTTTCATACGTCGGACATTATTTCCGGGTAAGCCCCTGAAATGGTTTGTACTGCGACCACCCCTCCTAAAATCAAAATAAAACCGACCGACAACAACGCGAACAACAATGATCAGAAATCGCAAAATCTCCTTCCTCGTCGTAAGGCAGTCCGGTTCAGTTCTGTGATTTTTAGGGGGTATGGTGGGACAAAATGCTTGTTTACAGTGCTATATAAGGATGTAAGCGCAAGCCAAAGTTAACAATAAATTTGAAGATTTTGCAAATCACATAAAATTTAGCCTCCATTTTTCTTCTAAAAAAGGAGTGGGGTATTAGTGGTCTCTTCGCAAACACACCCAAACCACTGGCTGGAAAGATAAGGAAAAATTTAAACAATTTCTTATATGGCGCAAAACAGCTTTTTCGCGCCACTTTTTGTTATTTTTGGCGCGTAAATCCATAGGAACGATGGCCGGAATGAAATTAAACACTCAGGCATCTTCACAAGTTGAAGAAATCAAAGCTGTGTTACAACAAGCGGGTTCAGAAGGTGCCACAAAAGATGAAATCCGCAAGGCAATCCGGGTAGAAGTCCCCCACCGCACCTTGCAAAGACGGTTGGCATACATCCACTTTTGGTAAATAACCTGCTCGCCGCATATGAACTGAACAGGGTGGAACTATTGAAAGATGTGTTTCTTTGGGCTTACAAACGGTCATCAGCGCGTTATGCCGCAATTCGTCAATCCCTCGACAAGCTCGGGACGACAAAACTGCCTATCAATCAAGTTTTTCCGATAGTTTTTTAAAGACTTTTTTAGGATTTTTCCCTTCGTAGAGTATGTTGTACACCGCGTCGATAATGGGGGTTCTGACCTTCTTTTCGCTCTTTTCGCTCAACAGATGGGCGCTTTTTGCGGCGTAATAACCTTCGGCTACCATACTCATTTCCATCATAGCCGATTTTACGGTATATCCCTTGCCTATCATATTGCCGAACATTCTGTTTCTGGAAAAGACCGAATATCCGGTGACTAGCAAATCACCCAGGTATGCAGAATTGTTGATATTTCGTTTCATGCGGTGTACGCGCTTTATAAACTTGCGCATTTCGCGTATAGCATTGCTCATCAATACACTCTGGAAATTGTCGCCATACCCCAGTCCGTGCGCGATACCGGCGGCTATGGCATATATATTTTTAAGCACTGCAGCGTATTCTGTACCGATAATATCGTCCGAAATTTTGGTTTTGATATACTCGCTCGAAAGATTGTTTCCTACCAATTTGGCCTTTTTTTCGTCGGCACAAGCAATGGTGAGATAAGACAAGCGCTCCAACGCTACCTCTTCGGCATGACAAGGTCCGGTGATCACTCCAATATTTTCATAAGGGATATCGTATGTATTGTAAAAATGTTCTCCGACGATAAGTCCGGTTTCAGGGACTATCCCCTTGATGGCCGAAAATACAATCTTACCCTTTAGCGATTCTTCCAATTTTTCCAATTCAGTCTGTAGAAATGCGGAGGGAACTACAAAAATGAGCACATCGGCATAGCGCACAGCTTCATTGAGGTCGTTGGTGAGGCGCAATTGTTCCGGGTGGAATTCTACCGCACTCAGATAATTGGGGTTATGTCCCTGGCTCTGTATATGTGCTTTTACCATTTCACTTCGCATATACCACCCCACTTCCTCTAGGTTTTCGGTCAGCATCTTTACAATTGCCGTCGCCCAGCTCCCTCCTCCTATGACTGCAAATTTCTTGTCGCTCATAAATACTGTTTTTTGGATACTCGCTGTTATAGCAGTTCGTAAATATTTACCCGTCAAAAATAACCAAAAAACTGCACCTCTATCGGTTTTTGACTATTTAGATGGACAAGTGTTTGACGATTCAACTTCGCAGATCGATCTAAACTTCTCAATACAAGATTTTAACATTAGTTTATGTTTTTTCGCACAATTATTGCCTGATAATCACGTTATGGATGAAAACAAACGGATCGTTTTGTGTAACAAACACATGTAGGAAATTAACGATTAGTTGATTTTTGGTTAGTTAGTTTGGAAGGCGCCTTTTTCTGTGTTTAAAGCGAGGGCGCTTTCCTTTTTTAACAACACAGACTTTCGCTATATGGTGAAAAAAGAATAATTTCACCGGGAAAAGGCGATACATTGAACCGAGTCTGGTATTTCATAAAAAAACATCCGATAAAAACTGCAACGCTAACACTGCTGTTAGTCGCTTATTATTTCTGTTTGCCTTCTCCGCTGTTTCGCGCTCCCTACTCTACAGTGATTGAAAGTCGCAAGGGCGAATTGCTGGGCGCCAGAATAGCCGACGACGGACAGTGGCGGTTTCCGGAGAGCGACAGCATACCCGAAAAGTTCAAGCAGTGTATTTTGCATTTTGAAGACGAATACTTCTACTACCACCCCGGTATCAACCCGATTTCTACAGCTCGCGCTCTATGGCAAAATATCCGTTCGGGCAGAGTGGTGAGTGGTGGCAGCACCATCACCCAGCAAGTGATTCGCCTCTCCAGAAAAGGCAGGGAGCGCAGTTATCTAGAAAAACTTATCGAGGCTATACTCGCTACTCGACTAGAACTAAGGTATTCCAAAGAAAACATTCTCAATCTATACGCTTCTCACGCTCCTTTTGGCGGCAATGTGGTAGGACTGGAGGTAGCTGCCTGGAGGTATTTTGGGGTACAGCCACATCAGCTATCTTGGGCCGAAAGCGCTACTCTTGCAGTATTGCCCAACGCACCTGCGCTGAT
This sequence comes from Sinomicrobium sp., assembly GCA_029266035.1. GTDB lineage: Bacteria > Bacteroidota > Bacteroidia > Flavobacteriales > Flavobacteriaceae > Sinomicrobium. The sequence goes on along the minus strand of JAJUFH010000003.1, from coordinate 177,543 downwards.
TTACCCCGGTAAAAACCAACAAGAATTACTGCAAAAACGCAACAGACTATTGCGAAAATTATCAGATCAAGGAGTACTAGACACAACGGCGTATCAGCTGGCCATAGCCGAACCGCTACCACAGCGCCCCTTTCCGCTTCCGCAGTATGCGCCCCACCTATTGCAATACGGAGGAAACCAACTCCCGGGCAGGAAAATACGAACCACCATAGATCCCAGTCTGCAACAGCGAGTAAACGATATTGTAAACCAACACTACAACACCCTCAAACAGAACGATATTTACAATGCTGCCGTACTGGTTTTAGATGTCAAAACACGTAAAGTACTGGCCTATACAGGCAATACCCCTACCGATAAAGCTCATCAGAAAGATGTAGATATCATACACGCCCCGCGCAGTACCGGCAGTATCATGAAACCACTGCTCTACGCAGCTGCCTTAGACGCCGGAGAGCTGTTGCCTCGAAGCCTAATAGCCGATATCCCCACACAAATATCGGGCTATACTCCTGAGAACTTCGACCCTAAATACGACGGGGCAGTAGCTGCAAATCAAGCTCTGATACGCTCGTTAAACATTCCGTTTGTGCGAATGCTACAGGAATATGGGCTGGAACGCTTTCGCGATAAGTTGGACGGTTTTAAACTCAAAGATATAAACAAAGCTGCCGACTACTACGGTCTTACCCTTATCCTGGGAGGTGCAGAAAGCAATTTATGGGATCTGTGTAAGACCTATGCAGCCTTGGCCGGTACCGTAAATCACTTTTCTGAAACTTCTAGTGAATACTATAGTGGAGAATTTACCGAACCGATATGGGCAGAAGGACAGAAAACCGATTTTGGAAAACTTGGATCGGAAAAAACCATCTTCGATGCCGGGAGTATATACCTTACGCTCCAAGCTATGCAAAACCTAAACCGCCCCGGAAATAACCAAGCCTGGCGCTACTTTGAGTCGTCGAAAAACATTTCATGGAAAACCGGTACCAGTTTCGGCAACCGCGATGCCTGGGCTATAGGGGTTACTTCAGACTATGTAGTGGGTGTATGGGCGGGTAACGCAGACGGAGAAGGACGCCCCGGACTCACCGGTGCCACCTCGGCTGCCCCACTGATGTTTGACGTATTCGATGCCTTGCCGCGCTCTCTGCCGTTTGAGGTTCCTTACGACGAGCTCACAGAGGTTGAGGTTTGTCGCAACAGTGGTTATCTCGCTACTCCTATCTGCCCGTCCGTAAAAAATTGGGTACCTCAAAGTGGTACACATACCGCTCCCTGCCCGTATCACCACTTGGTTCACCTAGACCACAACAGACAATTCAGGGTAAACTCTTCCTGTGAAAACATCGCCGATATAGTTACCGAACCCTGGTTTAGCCTGCCGCCCGTTATGGCTTTCTATTACAGAAAAAATCACGCAGACTACAAAAGCCTGCCGCCTTTCAGGGCAGACTGTCTCACCGAAAACCAGCGCAGTATGGATTTTATATATCCTCCCGAAGGCAAAAATATCATACTGCCCAAAGATTTTGACGGCAATACCAATCCTTTGGTGATAAAAATAGCACATTCCAAACCTGGAACTCCGGTGTTTTGGTATTTGGACGAGCAATTTATAGGGACTACCCAAACTTTTCACGAGATGTCTGTGCTCCCCGAAACGGGCAAACACCTCATTACAGCCATCGATAGTGACGGCCTAGAAATCAAGAGATGGATAGATGTAAAGCGGTAGGAAAACAACTTCAAATTGCCCTTAAAATCTACTAAAAAAACTCACTTTTTTACACCTTTACACATTTAACATTTTATTAACTCCATTTGGTTCGGTAAAAAACGAACCTTGCATATATTTGCCCGGAATTTTAATTAAGGTCTGTTATGCAGTATGAAGAATTAGAAAATGAAAAATGTAGTCTGATAGAGGAAATGGGGGTGTTTTTTGAGAGAAACGAAACTTTTTCCCCTCTGGCTGCAAGAATCTTTTCTGTACTGGTACTATCGGGAGAACAGGGAGTAACCTTCGAAGAGTTGTTAGAACGACTAGAAGCCAGCAAGAGTTCTGTGTCTACCAACCTACACCTTTTGCAATCGACTGGCAAAATCACCTATTTTACCAAGACCGGCGACCGCAAGCGTTATTTCAAAACCGCACCAGATCAGATACTGATACGAATGGACGAAAAAATAGAACAATGGGAAAAAGAGAAACGACTCTTGGAGAAAGTACATGGTTACCAGTTGAAGTGTAAAAAGTACTGTCCGGAAAGCGATACAAACAAGCTGAGTATACAATTCAACCAACACTATATCAAGTTTGCAGAGGCCATGATAAACAATTTGTTTGAATTAAGAAAAAATATGTCGAATACCTTAAACCAATTTAAATAACAGCAATGAGAACAGGAACTATTTTGAAATACGTGGTGGCTATAGCAGGAATTACGCCATTACTCATAGGTTGCAACGGAAAGCCGCAACAGGGGCAGATGGCTCAACAGCAAGTCTTGCCATTTCCCGTGACAAAAGTAGAGAGCAAGGAAGTGACTGCCTACAAGGTTTTCCCGACCAATATAGAAGGTATTATAAACAGTAACGTACGAGCCAAAGTTGCGGGATATATCAATGAAGTACTCGTAGATGAAGGGCAAAAAGTAAAAAAGGGACAGCCTTTGTTCCGATTGGAAACCGAATCCCTCTCTCAGGATGCTGAAGCTGCAAAAGCCAGCATCAACGTAGCTCAGGTTGAACTCGACAAACTAAAACCTTTGGTTGAAAAGGGAATTGTTGGCGAAGTACAACTGGAAACCGCCAAAGCCAACCTGGCACAAGCTAAGAGCAACTACAACAGTATTATGGCCAATATAGGCTATGCTACCGTAAAAAGTCCGGTAAACGGTTATGTAGGCGCCATTCCTTTCCGTCTCGGAACTCTGGTGAGCCCAAATGATCAAGTGCCGCTAACTACGGTATCAAACACCGACGAGGTGTACGCCTATTTTTCATTTAACGAAAAAGACTATCTGAACTTTTTGGAAAACACTCCCGGAGAGACCCTCAAAGAAAAAATAGAGAATTTCCCGGAAGTTACCCTCCAACTGGCCAACGGCTCTATTTACAGTCACAAAGGCAAGATACAAACCGTAACCGGTCAGATAAACCAGAGCACAGGTACGGTGAGCATCAGGGCTATATTCGATAATCCGGAACGCCTTATTGCCAACGGTAACAGCGGTAAGATCTTGATCCCGACTACCTATACCGAACTGCCTGTAATCCCACAAGCGGCCACCTTTGAAAGACAAGGCCAGATTATGGCGTTTACAACAGATGGCGAAGGAGTGATAAATCCGGTGACTATAGAGGTAAAAGACAACGTAGACAATCTCTATGTAGTTGGCTCAGGCTTGAGCGTAGGAGACCAGATCGTTACCAGTGGAGTTGGAAAGTTGAGGGCAGGTATGAAGATCGCTCCTCAGGAAGTTTCATACGACAGTGTTACCAAGCCTATAAAAGTATCATTCAGAAACTAAACCAAGCCTTAAAAAGTACGATATGTTAAAAAAATTTATAGAGAGGCCCGTTTTATCAACGGTAATCTCCATCCTGATAGTAATCCTTGGGGTTTTGGGTATTTTTACCCTACCTATGGAGCAATACCCCGACATCGCTCCGCCAACGGTTCAGGTAAGAGCTACCTATCCGGGGGCTAATGCCGAAACCGTTATGCAGAGTGTGGTAATCCCCATAGAAGAGCAGGTAAACGGTGTGGAGGGGATGACCTATATCACCTCCGAAGCCACTAACTCCGGAAGCGCGACCATTACCGTTTATTTCAATCAGGAAATGGATGCCGATATCGCTGCAGTAAACGTACAGAACAGGGTGGCTCGCGCCAATCCGTTACTTCCCCAAGAAGTAATACAGACAGGGGTTATTACACAAAAGCAACAGACCAGTGCCCTGATGTTTATGTCGTTCTACTCCACCAACGAAGATTACGACGCGACATTTCTTCAAAACTACTTGAGTATCAACGTAGTGCCTGAATTCAAAAGGGTGACAGGGGTAGGTGATGTCAATGTATTTTCAGGCAACGATTACGCCATGCGTATCTGGTTGCAACCGGAAAAACTCGCGGCATACGACCTTATGCCTTCCGATGTGGCTGCAGCCTTGAGAGAGCAGAGTCTCGAGGCCGCGGCAGGATCACTGGGAGAAAACAGCGGTGAAGCCTTTTCTTATGTCATCCGATACAGCGGAAGGTATAAAACAGAAGCACAGTACGGAGAAATCATCATCAAGGCCCTCGGTAATGGAGAATATCTGCGACTTAAAGACGTGGCTGATATCGAACTGAGCGGACAGATGTATAATGTAAACTCCAATACCAAAGGATATCCTTCGGTAAATATGGCCATCTACCAGACCAAAGGATCTAATGCACAGGAGATCATCGAAGAGATACTCGGCAGACTGGACGAAATGAAAGCAGATTTTCCCGAAGGTATAGAACCCTATATCCCATACAACACCAACGACTTCCTCGAAGCCTCTATAGACAAGGTGATAAGCACCCTTATAGAAGCCTTTATACTGGTGTTTATCGTAGTGTTTATATTCCTTCAAGACGTAAGGTCTACCCTGATACCCGCCATCGCTGTTCCGGTGGCCATTATCGGTACTTTCTTCTTCCTGAATATCTTTGGCTACTCCATAAACCTGCTCACGCTGTTTGCCTTGGTTCTGGCAATTGGTATTGTGGTGGACGACGCCATTGTGGTGGTCGAGGCCGTACACGCAAAGATTGAGGAAGGAGGGGCCAAAACCGCCATGGATGCCACCGTAAATGCCATGAGTGAAATTTCCGGGGCAATTATATCCATTACTTTGGTGATGTGTGCAGTATTCGTTCCGGTAACCTTTATTCAGGGACCTACAGGGGTGTTTTACGAACAATTTGGTATTACACTGGTGGCAGCGATTATGATTTCGGCGGTAAACGCCCTTACGCTGAGCCCTGCCCTGTGTGCCCTCTTCCTGAAAACACATACCGAAGAGGAGAAAAAGAATATGAGCTTCTTGCAACGCTTTTACGACGCGTTCAACAAAGGTTTTAACGCCACTACAGAACGATACGGAAGAGCGCTCTCATTCTTATACAGACACAAGTGGATTACTCCGGTAGTTGTTATAGCTTCTGTAGCAGGTATCTTATGGGTCAACTCCAACATACCTTCAGGGTTTATCCCCAACGAAGACCGTGGAATCGTATTTACCAACGTCGAGCTCCCTCCGGGATCATCTCTCGACAGAACCAAAGAGATCACCGATCAGCTGGCTGAAAAAGCAAAACAACTGCCCGGTGTAGAAGGGGTTTCTATGATCAACGGTTTTAGTATGCTAAACGGACAAGGGAGTAACAACGCCCTCGGCTTTGTAAAACTGAAAGACTGGGACGAGCGGACTACAGACGAACTCTCATCGGATGCTATCACCGGACAACTCTTCGGAATAGCCGCTACCATACCCGGAGCCAACATCCTTTTCTTTGCCCCACCCAGTGTGCCCGGATTTAGTAGTTCTGCCGGTGTGGAGATCAACCTGCTCGACCGTTCAGGCGGTGATTTTAAAGAACTGGACCAAGCTACCCAGCAATACATTATGGGGCTGATGTCTCACCCTGAGATACAATACGGACAAACAGGTTTTAGCACTAATTATCCTCAGTATGAGATGGAAGTAAATGTACCGCTGGCCAAAGACAAAGGAGTACCTGTAAGCGATATCTTTGCGACCTTGCAAGGGTATATTGGAGGACTTTACTCTGCCGATTTTGCTCGCTTTGGTAAACAGTACAGGGTGTATATACAATCTCTGCCTGAAGACAGAGAGACTATCGATGCCATGGATCAGCTCTATGTACGCACCAAAGACGGAATGGCTCCTGTATCGCAGTTTGTCTCTTTGAAACGGGTATACGGCCCCCAGTCTGTAAAGCGTTTTAACCTCTTTAATGCAACGACAATCAACGCTGCCATGAATCCCGGATTCAGTACCGGTAACGGAATTGAAATTGCAAATGCAGAGGCTGCTAAACTGGACGCCAACTACGGTATTGCCTTTTCTGGGCTTACCCGTGAAGAGGTTAATGCAGGTAGCCAAACTATACTGATTTTTATATTGAGTATTGTATTTGTATACTTCTTGCTGGCAGCACAATACGAGAGCTACCTATTGCCTTTCTCTGTATTGCTCTCGCTTCCGCTCGGAGTATTTGGGGCCTACTTTACCACCATGTTGGTAGGACTGGAAAACAATATTTACTTCCAGATTGCACTCATCATGCTACTTGGACTACTGGCCAAGAATGCGATCCTTATCGTAGAGTTTGCCATCCAAAGGCGAAGACGAGGAGAATCGTTGGTAGATGCGGCCATTCACGGTGCTAAGGCGCGTTTGCGACCTATATTGATGACCTCTTTTGCCTTTATTCTCGGACTGATGCCGTTGGCACTGGCCGGAGGAGTTGGTGCGGTAGGTAATAATTCTATCGGTACCGGTGCTGCAGGAGGTATGCTTATCGGTACTGTTCTTGGGGTATTTATCATCCCTATACTCTTTATAGCCTTCCAATGGCTGCAGGAACGCATCAGCAGAAAACCCGTAGTACAGGTTGTAGAAGAATCACAAGAAAGCTAAAAACACCATAGGATAATATGAACCATAAAAGAATTTTCAAAATAACTGCGATAGCGGGATTTGCATTACTCATGCAATCCTGCTTCGTAGCCAAAACCTACGATCGCCCGGAGGTCAAGGAAGCCGAAGGCACCTACCGAACGGATCAACTGCCACAGGACAGCCTGACTATGGCCGACGTGACCTGGGAAGAACTGTTTACCGATACCTATCTCCGCAATTATATAAGACAGGGACTGGAAAACAATCTCGACATTCGTATCGCTATACAGCAGATCAATGCCGCGGAAGCCTATATGAAACAAGGAAAGGCAGGTTATTTTCCGAGCCTGAGCGTCGGGGCCGATGCCACCCATCAATTTCTCTCTAAAAACAGCCAGTTCGGAGCGGTTTTCGATGGTGGAGAAATGACCCAATACCAACTTACCGGAAATCTCTCGTGGGAGGCCGATATCTGGGGTAAGATACGAAGTAATCGAAGGGCATTTTTGGCTTCGTACTTGCAAACCGTAGAAGCTCACAAAGCTGTGAAAACTGAGCTTATCGCAGCTATAGCCTCTACCTATTACCAACTGCTGGCATTAGACGAACAAAAGAAAATTACCGAAGAGACCATTGCCAACAGAAAGAGCAGTTTGGAAACTACCAGCGCACTGAAAGAAGCCGGAACGGTAACCGAGGTAGCGGTAAAACAGACCGAGGCTCAGTTGCATACGGCCGAAGCCATACTGGTAGATATCAATGCCAATATCAAACTGGTGGAAAACACCTTGAGTATATTGCTAGGAGAGGCGCCACAACAAATAGAGCGAAGCACTCTGGACAGCCAGAAGATCGATACCGAACTCCGCATTGGAGTACCGGCCCAACTGTTGCAAAACCGTCCGGATGTGATGGCAGCCGAATACGGACTGGTCAATGCTTTTGAACTGACCAATGTGGCGAGAAGCAATTTCTATCCTTCGCTTACCCTATCGGCTACCGGAGGTTTGCAAAGTATCGAATTTGACAAATGGTTTGATTCAGGTTCCCTTTTTGCTACCATAACAGGAGGATTGTTACAACCTATATTCAACAAGAGACAGATCAGAACACAGTACGAGGTGTCTAAAGCACAACAGGAATCTGCCTTGTTGCAATTCCGTCAAACCCTGCTCAACGCCGGTAAAGAGGTATCCGATGCTCTCTATACCTATCAGGCGGAAACCGAAAAGATAGACATTAGAGAAAAAGAGTTCAACGCCTACAAACTGGCAACGGAATACTCTGAAGAGCTACTCAACAACGGTATGGCCAACTATCTCGAGGTACTTACCGCCAAAGAACAGGCCCTCAATTCGGAACTGAATTTTATAGATGCAAAATTCCAGCAACTCAACGCGGTAATATCACTCTATAAAGCACTGGGCGGAGGCTGGAAATAGGCTTTCGCAAATAGTTTAAAGAGGCTGTCTTTGCTGTACAATCCAAACATAAGCAAAGACAGCCTCTCCTTTTTAAAACATCTAAATTAAACGTATCAGTCCATATCCCAGTCTTTATATGGACGACGACTCAGCTGGGAGTTGTAATACCTGATATCTCCGGTCACCTCTTTACCGAGCCAATCCGGCCGGTAAAAATCTTCGTCTTCTGAGGTCAGTTCGATCTCCGCAATAATCAGTCCCGCGTTGTCCCCGAGAAACTCGTCTACTTCAATCAGGTGTTTTTCCGTTTTTATCTCGTGTCTTATTTTTTCTATCACTCCCTTTTCACACAGGCCCAAAAGAGCCTCTGCATCGGTTACAGAAATCGCTTTCTCCCATTCAAATCGCGACAATCCGCTTTGGTTGGATTTGCCCTTGACGGTAATAAATCCCTTATCTCCCTTTATGCGAACCCTCACAGTTCTTTCGGGATGAGTGTTTAAAAAACCCTGTACAATGCGAACGGCAGACTGTGCTTCTTTGCGGAACACCTCTGATTTCACTAAAAATTTGCGCTCAGTTTCTATCATTGTGGTTTTATTGGGCAAAGTTTCGGAACTTTGTAAAGTTAGCTAATTATGGCCGATAAGCCTACATACCGCAAAATAATCCACATCGATATGGATGCCTTCTACGCCTCTGTAGAGCAGATGGATCACCCTGAACTCAAGGGAAAGCCATTGGCCGTAGGGGGTGGTAGTAAACGCGGTGTTGTCGCTGCAGCGAGTTACGAAGCCCGTAAGTTTGGAGTGAGAAGTGCCATGAGCGGTGTAATGGCTCGAAAGCTATGTCCCGAGCTTCTGTTTGTAAAACCCCGTTTTGATCGATACCGCGAAATTTCGCTGCGCATCAGACAGATTTTCAACGAATACACAGACCTAGTAGAACCCCTCTCGCTGGACGAGGCTTATCTCGACGTGACCCTAAACAAGAAAGGAACCCCCTCTGCCACCCTACTGGCTACCGAAATACGAGGACGAATACTGGAAGAGATAGGACTTACAGCCTCTGCAGGAATATCTATAAACAAGTTTATCGCCAAAATCGCATCCGACTACAACAAGCCCAACGGACAAAAAACGGTAAACCCAGAAGAGGTCATCCCGTTTCTTCACGCCCTCGACATCAAAAAATTCTACGGCATAGGGAAGGTAACGGCAGAAAAAATGTACGCCCTCGGGATTTTCACCGGCAAAGAGTTGAGTCTTAAATCTCTTGAATTCCTACAGCAGCAATTTGGAAAAGCCGGAACACATTACTACAACATTGTTCGCGGCATTCACCACAGTCCGGTAAAACCAGATAGAACACCAAAGTCTATAGGCGCAGAGCGCACCTTTTCCGAAAACCTGTCTTCCGAAATATTTATGTTAGAACGCCTCGAGCATATCGCCACAGAACTCTCCGAGCGATTGCAGCGGAAGAAAATATCGGGAAAGACCATTACCTTAAAAATCAAGTACAGTGATTTTAGCTTACAAACGCGCAGCAGAACAATCCCCTACTTTATAAGCGATAAAAGCCTAGTTCTGGAAATGGCAAAAGAGTTGTTGTACCAAGACAAATTAATCGATTCAGTTCGCTTGTTGGGAATCTCGATAAGCAATCTCAACACTCCCAAAGAAGAACAGGTGGTGGTACAATTGAAGTTCGATTTTTGATTGCAATCACAAAAAAACGCAGCGGAAATTCGCGCTGCGTTTTGTCAATTTTCAATTTTAATCGTAAAATCCTATGGTCTCAATCTCATTAATGGATCTCGGTAACCCTCATCGTATTTACCATTCCCTTCTCCTGTATCGGCATAGCCGCTAGGCTAATCGTCATATCTCCGGTTTCCACAAAACCCTTTTCTTTTGCTATAATATTCACATCGTCTATGGTTTCGTCGGTGGTTACATATTTGTCGTAGTGAAAAGCCTTAACTCCCCAAAGCAGGTTGAGCTGAGTGAGCAGTCTCTTGTTTGAAGTAAACACTAGAATATGTGCCTGCGGACGCCAAGAAGATATCTGGAATGCTGTATAGCCACTATTGGTAAGGGTGGTAATCACTTTTGCTTTGATTTCATTGGCCATAAGAGCGGCGTGGTAGCAAACCGATTTTGTGATATACCTCTTTGTTCTGATATGTGGCGGTTCTTGTGGAACTTTTACCAATGGAGAGTGCTCTACACTACTCACTATACTCGACATCTTTTCGATGACTTGTACAGGATAGCTACCCACCGAGGTCTCACCCGAAAGCATTACAGCATCGGCTCCGTCCATTACCGAGTTGGCCACGTCGTTTACCTCTGCCCGTGTAGGGGTAAGGCTGGTTATCATGCTCTCCATCATCTGAGTGGCGATAATCACCGGTATTCTCGCCTTTTTAGCCCGGAGCACCAATTGTTTCTGAATCAGTGGCACTTCTTGCGCCGGCACTTCTACCCCTAAATCACCGCGAGCTACCATAAGTCCGTCACAATAAGCTACGATTTTATCTATATTCTCAACCCCTTCTGGTTTTTCTATCTTGGCGATAATCGGGATTTTCTGCTCGGAGTGCTCCTTGATGAGATTTTGAAGTGCTATAAGATCTTCACTGTGTCTCACAAAAGACAGCGCTATCCAGTCTACCTGTTTCCCTATTGCAAAAATAGCATCTTTGACATCCTTTTCGGTCAATGCAGGCAGCGACACCTTGGTATTGGGCAGGTTGACTCCTTTCTTTGATTTCAATGCCCCTCCCTGAATCACTTTTGCTTTTACCTTGCTTTTTCCATCAGTTTCTACAACCTCAAAAATCAGCTTGCCGTCGTCTAGCAATATACGTTCACCGGGCTGTACATCTCGTGGGAAAGCCTCGTAGTTCATATATACTTTTTCACGACTTCCCTTAAATTCTTTTCCAGTTACAAAGGAGATTTCATCCCCTTTGTCGACAACGACATCTTCGGCCATAATTCCGACTCGAAGTTTTGGCCCCTGCAGGTCGGCCAGAATGGCTGTATTGTACCCGAGCTCTTCATTCAGTTCTCGTATCATACCAATTCGCTCGGTAACATCCTCATAATTGGCGTGAGAAAAATTGATCCGGAAAACATCAACACCGGCCTTCATCATGTCTTTTAATATCTCTCTTCTGCTTGTTGCGGGTCCGAGAGTGGCGACAATTTTCGTCTTTTTTCTGTTTGGCATTATCAAAAAATTAAATTGTGTTTCGATTTAAGTTGATTCACATCTACCTCATAGGCTGTGGTTACCTGAAGCATTTCATTTATTTTGCGCACTACACTACTGCTGTATTCCTCACCTTCGGCATTTTCTATTTTCAGAAAACAATCGGCTTTTTTTAGCTCAGGAACGAGATAGCGCGTTTCGGTAAGACGATCTTCAGAAAACAGATTGTCGCCGTCTAGCGACACCACCGATCTGGCCGCATTGACCACCAGGGTCCAGACCACTCCGTCTAGCTCATTTTCCCATTCGTAATACTCCGACAACAAATCGTTATCGATTTGGTTATTTACCACTCTCTTCAACCTTATATCCAGGCAGGCATTAAAAAAATAGGCCAAGCGGCACGCATCCGCAGAAGAGTGAATGGCAATCAGAGTACAGGTGGGTTCGTAAAAATCGTCTGATAGTTTAAGTGTAGCCATATTACTTTACGCATAATTGTAAAGATAAGCGTATGTATGCGATTAAACAACTATAAACACGAGGTTTAACCAAATAATAGCACCGAAAACGATTTCGCTTATTGCATTTTATCTTGCAATGCGTAATAGGCTCTTTTCGACGCCTGCTCTTCGGCTTTTTTCTTGGAGGTAGCCCTCCCTTTCGACACCACTTTACCGTCTATATACAACTTTACTGAAAAGTGTTTTACATGTTCATTACCGCTGTCTTCATACACTTGAAAGTCGAAGTTTTTTTTCTCCTTCTGACACCATTCTATCACAAAACTCTTGTAACTAATGATCTTTCCCTCCAGTCTCTCGATATCTACATAGGGCTCTATAATCCTTCGATAGACAAACTTTTCACAGTACTTATAACCGCGATCTAAGTACAGAGCTCCGAGTAGGGCTTCAAAGACATTTCCGTGGACGTTGTCTCCAAAACTCTCTCTGGATATCTTGGAGTCTACATACTGTACCAGCTCCAGTTCTTTGCCCAATTCGTTCAGGTGTTCTCGGCTCACGATTTTAGACCTCATCTTGGTGAGATATCCCTCGTCGCCGGTAGGAACCATTTTATACAAATGATAAGAGACTATAGTACTCAGCATAGTGTCTCCTAGAAATTCTAATCGCTCGTAATTCAAAGGATTTCCCTTCTCGTCTTTCCGATTGGCTGATCTGTGCGTAAATGCCTTCTTGTACAGCTCTAAGTGTTTAGGAGAAAAACCCAGTATTTTTTTTACTGTCAAAAAAAAATTCCCGTCGTCATCTGAGCGGGAATTCAATATGTTCTGAACGATTTTCATTTCATGTTAAAACTAATCCAGTTTTTTAAACAGCACACAAGCGTTGTGACCTCCGAAACCAAAGGTGTTGCTCATCGCCACTTTGATATCCCTTTTCTGCGCCTTGTTTAGAGTAAGGTTAAGTTCGGGAGAAATCTTTTCATCTGGCGTGCTGTGATTTATGGTAGGCGGCACCAGTTGGTTTTCCATGGCCAAAATCGAAGCTATACCTTCTATAGCTCCAGCTGCACCCAAAAGATGCCCTGTCATCGACTTGGTAGAGTTGATGTTGATGTTCTTTGCGTGATCTCCAAACACCTCTGTTATCGCCTTGAGTTCGGCTACATCTCCAAGAGGAGTAGATGTTCCGTGAGTATTAATAGCGTCTACATCCTCAGGTTTGAGTCCCGCATTTTCGAGACAACTGCGCATTACCGCTTTAACGCCTTTTCCTTCGGGATGTGGAGCAGTCATATGATAGGCATCGGCAGACAGCCCTCCTCCTACCAGTTCGGCATAAATTTTGGCACCTCTTGCTTTGGCGTGTTCATACTCTTCGAGTATCAGTGCTCCAGCTCCTTCGCCTAGCACAAAACCATCTCTGTTTTTATCAAAAGGTCTAGATGCCGTTTGAGGGTCATCATTTCTGGTAGACAGTGCGTGCATGGCGTTAAAACCACCCATACCCGCCGCTGTAACAGCTGCTTCAGAACCACCGGACACAATAACATCGGCATAGCCCAAACGAATATAGTTCAGGGCGTCGATCATGGCATTGGCCGAAGAAGCACAGGCCGATACTGTCGTGTAATTAGGCCCCATAAAACCGTGCTTGATAGAAATGAGCCCGGGAGCCATATCGGCAATCATTTTTGGGATAAAGAAAGGATTAAATCGAGGGGTTCCATCGCCATTGCCAAAATTGAGCACTTCTTCTTGAAATGTCTCCAATCCGCCAATGCCGGCTCCCCAAACTACACCAATCCTATCTTTTTGAATACGATCTAGCTCAATTCCAGAATTTTCGATGGCTTCATCAGCTGCCACCATAGCATACTGTGAAAACTTGTCGAGTTTTCGAGCTTCTTTTCGATCGATAAAATCGGTGACATTAAAATTCTTTACCTCACAAGCAAATTGTGTTTTGAACTTAGAAGCGTCGAAATGGGTAATTGGAGCTGCACCACTAACGCCGTTTTTCAAGCCTTGCCAATATTCCTCCAGGGTATTGCCTATCGGGGTTAATGCTCCTAATCCTGTGACAACAACTCGCCTTAATTTCATTCGAATAGATTTAGTCCAAACTGTTTTTACTACGACGTGCCACGGAAGCAGAAATTCCGCCACATCACTATACATCCTCCAGGGATACTAATTTTCCAATCCCATAAAGAAGATACTCACTCTAAAATCCGGAGGTATTATCCAAAAAGACAGAAAAAGCGACGGCCTCGCATTGAAGTCAAGGCCCGTCAATCTTATAAATCTATCCCGGATACAAGGAAAAACAGGGAAGTATTACAAAAATACCTCCCTTTTTTATGATTCCAATATTCCTATACTTATTTAGCCTCTTCTATGTATTTTATGGCCTGCTCTACAGTAGCGATATTTTCTGCCTGATCGTCAGGAATCTGAATATCGAATTCCTTTTCAAACTCCATAATCAATTCTACTGTGTCCAGTGAGTCTGCACCGAGGTCATTAGTGAAGCTTGCTTCCGATACAACCTCATTCTCGTCGACACCTAATTTGTCTACGATGATCGCTTTTACTCTTGATGCAATGTCTGACATAATTTTTTAGTTTTAAAATTTAAATTGATGGCAAAAATAAAAAACTTTGGTTGAAAACAACATTTAAGTTTCAAAATGTGGCTGTAATTTACTAAAAAATAAAATACTGATTTTACTTTTAATTTCTAATTCTTAATTATTATGCTTTCTTTTGTCTCGAAAAACTAGGAGATAAACGGCTATTACCACTGGTAGTCAACAAACTCCGGGACATTACACAAAAATGTCTCCACACACCCTAAAACAACTAAATCGGTGAAAAAAATTATTGTATTTGCTTCGGGTTCCGGCACCAATGCGGAAAACATCGTCCGTTTCTTTTCAGAGAGTGAGAAGGCCAGAGTGGTACTAATCCTTTCCAACAAGAGAGATGCGGGAGTATTAGACAGGGCAAATCGATTGGATATAGACGCGCTTTATTTTAATCGCAGGGCGCTATATCGGTCAAATCTCATCGCAAAGCTCGTAAAAGACATAGCTCCCGACCTCATTGTACTGGCGGGCTTTCTCTGGAAATTTCCCGAGAATATCTTGAGAGACTTTCCAAACAAGGTGATTAATATACACCCAGCTTTACTTCCAAAATACGGGGGTAAAGGCATGTATGGCATGAATGTACACCGCGCTGTCATCGCTAATCGGGAAACCGAAAGCGGCATCACCATACACTATGTAAATGAAAATTACGACGAAGGAGCCGTTATTTTTCAATCTAAGGTCGCCGTACTTCCGACGGATAGCCCAGAAGAGGTCGCTGAAAAAATTCACGCCTTGGAATACGAACACTTTCCTCGGGTTATCGCTCAGCTTTTGGAAAAAAATTAAATCCGTAAATCACTTTGAGTTTGAACAGTTTTGACGTACACATATACACCGACGGCGCCGCCCGTGGAAATCCGGGACCTGGCGGATACGGTATCGTCATGGAATGGGTCGGCAAAAAATACACAAAGGAATTTTCGCAAGGCTTCCGCCACACCACCAACAACCGCATGGAACTACTCGCGGTTATCGAAGCCCTCAAAAAACTAAAACATCCCGGCACCCATGTCAAAGTCTTTACCGATTCGAAATACGTTGTCGATGCAGTTGAAAAAAAATGGGTCTTCAACTGGGAACGCAAGTATTTTAAGGACAAAAAAAATGTAGATCTATGGATGGAATTCCTCAAGGAGTACCGCCGTCATCATGTGCGTTTTCACTGGATTAAGGGACACAACAACCACCCGCAAAACGAACGCTGCGACTTTCTTGCCGTAGAAGCTTCCAAGGAAAAAAACCTGCTAGAAGACACCGGTTTTTCGGGATAATTTTCCGTTTGTATTTACGCGCTCAGAGAGAGGTAAAAAATCGATTTTACTCCAAAGAAAACAAATAGCTTCACTCTCAACTCAAAGAAGTACAGTCAGAACAGTGAATGAGTCGAATTGCTTTTGAGACTACATCTGTAAAAGTAGACAATCCAACTTTTTTTGAGACCAATAAATTTGCGTAAGTTTGCAAAAAATTTCAATATGAGCAAACTGCTTGCGGTCGGAAGCACGGCCTTTGACGCTATTGAAACTCCTTTCGGAAAGACAGATAAAATACTCGGCGGAGCCGCTCCATATATAGGTTTGGCAGCTTCACAGTTCGGAATAGAAGTAGCTCTCGTTTCGGTAGTAGGCGAAGACTTCCCGCAAGAATATCTCTCTATGTTGAGGGAGCGAAACATAGACACCTCAGCTGTAGAAGTGGTAAAGGGAGGTAAAACCTTTTTCTGGAGTGGAAAATACCACAACGACCTCAATTCGAGAGACACCTTAGAAACACAACTCAATGTGTTGGCTGACTTCAATCCTCAAATCCCCAAACACCACAGGGATGCCGATGTGGTATTGCTCGGAAACCTTCACCCGCTCACACAACTCGGAGTGATAGAGCAGATGACAGCTCCAAAACTCATCGTTCTCGACACCATGAATTTTTGGATGGACAACAGTTGGAACGAGTTGATGCAGGTAATTTCAAGAGTGGATGTCATCACCATTAACGACGAAGAGGCGAGGCAGCTTGCCAAAGAGCACTCCTTGGTAAAAGCCGCTCATAAAATACGAGAGATGGGTCCTCGTTATGTCGTAATTAAAAAAGGAGAACACGGTGCCTTGTTATTTCACAAGGACGATATCTTTTTTGCACCCGCACTGCCTTTGGAAGAGGTATTCGACCCCACAGGAGCAGGAGACACATTTGCCGGAGCCTTTTCCGGATATATAGCGGCAACAGGTGACACTTCGTTTGAAAATATGAAAAATGCCATTATTTACGGCTCTAACCTAGCCTCCTTCTGCGTCGAAAAATTCGGCACTGAACGCATGCAAGAACTCTCTAAAGAAGAGATGAGGAAAAGGCTGTTACAGTTTAAAGCCTTGACACAATTTGAAATAGAACTGACATAAAATACTGCGCCCTGGATTTCCGGGGCATTTTTATTCATACTAATACAATACCGATGAGCGACGCTATTAAACACGAATGCGGTATAGCCGTGATTAGACTCTTAAAACCTCTGGAATACTACAAGAAAAAGTACGGAAGTGCGTTTTACGGTGTCAACAAGATGTACTTGATGATGGAAAAGCAGCACAATCGCGGACAGGACGGTGCGGGCTTTGCCAGCATAAAACTGGATGTAACTCCGGGAGAGCGGTATATCAGCAGAGTTCGCTCTAAGCAGTCGCAGCCAATACAGGACATCTTTTCACAGATAAACAGTCGCATTAGCGATATACTGAAAGAGCATCCTGAATACGAAAAGGATGTCGCTCTACAGAAAAAAAACATCCCTTATATAGGCGAACTACTTTTAGGACATGTCCGCTATGGTACTTATGGGAATAACAGCATCGAAAACGTTCAGCCCCTATTGCGACAAAACAACTGGAAACACCGCAATCTGCTAGTTGCAGGAAACTTCAACATGACCAATGTAAACGAGCTTTTCGACAATCTCATCCACCTGGGGCAACACCCCAAAGAGAAAGCCGACACTATTACGGTAATGGAAAAAATAGGTCATTTTCTCGACGATGCCGTAGCCAAACTCTACAAAGAGATCAAACGCGAAGGTTATAACAAGATGGAAGCTACAGCCTTGATAGCAGAAAGGCTCAACGTAGCTAAAATACTGAAAAAATCGGCCAAAAACTGGGATGGAGGTTATGCTATGGCAGGATTGTTAGGTCACGGAGATGCCTTTGTATTGCGCGATCCGGCGGGAATACGTCCGGCATACTTCTATCAAGACGACGAGATTGTAGCCATTGCTTCAGAGCGACCGGCCATACAAACCGTGTTCAACGTGCCCTTTGACAAGGTAAAGGAAATAACTCCCGGCCACGCGATTATCGTCAAAGCAAACGGCGATGTCATCGACAAAAAGATACTGCCTGCATTAGAACGCCGCGCCTGTTCTTTTGAGCGCATTTACTTTTCGCGGGGGAATGATGCCGATATCTATCGCGAGCGAAAGGACCTCGGACGGCTCCTTATGCCCAAGGTTCTCGACGCCATAGATCACGACACAGCCAACACTGTATTCTCCTATATCCCAAACACCGCAGAAACTTCTTTCTACGGATTGGTAGAGGCCGCACAAGACGAACTGAACAAAGAGAAAAACAGAGCGATACTCAAAGAGAGAGAAAACTTAACCGACGAGAGACTTACCGAAATACTATCTCGTCGCCTGCGCACCGAAAAAATAGCGATAAAAGATGTAAAACTGCGCACCTTTATCACTGAAGACAGTAGCAGAGACGACCTTGTAGCACACGTGTACGACGTTACCTATGGAGTGATTAAGACGGGAGATAAGCTGGTGATTATAGACGATAGTATCGTAAGGGGTACCACCTTGAAAAAGAGTATTATCAGAATGATGGATCGCCTGAATCCAAAGTCTATAATCGTCGTTTCTTCTGCCCCTCAAATCCGCTATCCGGACTGCTACGGTATCGATATGGCTCGCCTCGAAGATCTAGTCGCTTTTCGGGCTGCACTCGAATTACACAAAGAAAGAGGTTCTTACGATATAGTAGACAAGATATACCGCGAATGTACGGCTCAGGTAAACTATCCCGACAAAGAAATAAAAAATGCCGTACAACAGTTCTACACCCCTTTTTCTGACGAGGAAATATCGGACAAAATATCGGAGATGTTGAGCTCGAAGGATATCAGCGCTAGGGTCAAGATTATTTTCCAATCGGTAGATAACCTCCACAAGGCCTGTCCGGAAAATCTCGGGGATTGGTACTTCACAGGAAACTATCCTACCGCTGGAGGAAACAGGGTAGTAAACAGAGCATTCATAAATTTTTATGAAGGAAATAAGGACAGAGCATATTAAAATTGACCATAAAAAGATGTTTTATCGGATTTATATGCTTTTTATCGAATATTTTTTAAAACAGTCTTAATCAGGCTTACATTTGATTCACCATAGCATAAGTAGGTTAAGTTCATGGTAAGATTTGGGGCAAAAAGGCGGAGTTTGACTCCGCCTTTTTATTTGACACCCTTGCTATTTCCCATTAAACGCATTCATAGTGTTAGCGAGTCCGGCAGTAACAAAAGAGCGTATCAGTTCACAAGACTTTTCGAGACGTTCTGACAGGGCTGCTGTTTCTTCTTCGTTCCACTCACCCAGCACATAATCTATTTGCTTGCCCTTTGTAAAGTCAGCGCCAACACCAAATCGAAAACGGCGGTATTGCACAGTGCCCAACAATTGCTGTACACTTTTCAAGCCGTTGTGCCCGCCATCACTGCCCTTTCCTTTTAGTCTTATCGTTCCGAAGGGCAAATTGATATCGTCGGTAATCACCAACAGGTTTTCCAAGGGAATATTTTCTTTCTCCATCCAATACCTGACGGCCTTTCCGCTGAGATTCATAAAAGTAGAGGGCTTGAGCAGTATCAGCGTTCTCCCCTTAAACTTATACACACAGCGGTCGCCGAGCTTTGCTGTTTCAAAGCTAATCGATTCCTTTTCAGCAAGGTGATCCAGCACCTTAAAACCAATATTATGTCTGGTATCTTCATATTCTCGACCTGTATTTCCCAGGCCGACTATCAAGAATTTTTTCATCGCAGCACTTTTAATATCACTCGGATGTAAAAATAAAAAAACATCCCGACAAGCTGCCGGGATGTTCTGTATTTAAAAGATATACTCCTTATTAACTCGCTTTTTCTGCTTTTGCAGCATCTTGAGCAGCTTTCATTGCCGCACGAGAGATTCTCACCTGACATATTACAGTGTTGTCGGGGTGCATAATCGTGTAATTTTCGTTTTGCAGAGCAGTTACATACAATTTGTTTCCTATTTCCAGCTCAGAAATATTGGCAGGAATAAAATCGGGAAGGTTTGCAGGGAGCGCCTTAACCTTGAGCTTTCGCTTAGTAAGACGAAGTACTCCACCCTTGATAACACCGGGAGCAGTTCCTTCTATTTTCACCGGAATCTCCAGGGTTACTTCCTTGTCGTCTTGCAACTGATAGAAATCGATGTGAAGAATTTCGTCGGTTACAGGGTGGAATTGGATGTCCTGAAGTATGGCATTGTATTTTTCACTTCCGAGGTCGATTACTACCGTGTGTACATCGGGAGTGTAAACCAACTTCGAAAATGCAAGTACATCAGCTGAAAAGTGCAATGGGTTGTCTCCTCCGTAAAGTACGCAAGGAACCTTTCCAGCATTACGTAAGGCTTTGGTCGATGCCTTGCCCACGCTTTCTCTTTGAGATCCTTTGATTGTAATTGACTTCATTATATAAATATTAAAATGTTTCCTTTTAAAAATCCTACATCAAAAACTTCGAACTGATGGAGGTATTGTTGTGCACCTTTTTCATTACATCTGCAAACAAGTCGGCGCAAGAGAGCACTCTTATCTTAGGACTCTCTTTCCTGAGCGGAATAGAATCTGTTACAATAAGCTCTTCAAGTTTTGATTCTTCTATGCGTTCGTACGCATTTCCCGAGAGCAGGGCATGGGTTGTAATAGCCCTCACACTAATTGCTCCTCGTTCTATCATCAAGTCGGCCGCTTTGGTAAGCGTTCCGGCTGTATCTACCATATCGTCGACCAACACCACATTTTTACCCTTTACGTCGCCAATTAGCTCCATATGGTCTATAACATTGGCCTTTTTGCGCTGCTTGTAACAAATCACAACATCGCTTTCTAGAAACTTGGAATAAGCGTAAGCTCTTTTAGACCCACCCATATCTGGAGACGCTATAGTTAAATTGTCTAGTTTAAGCGATTCCAAATAAGGCAAAAAGATGGTCGATGCAAACAGGTGATCTACGGGCTTTTCAAAGAACCCCTGAATCTGATCGGCGTGCAAATCCATCGTAATAATCCTCGTAGCTCCAGCAGTTTCCAACAATTTAGCCACGAGTTTTGCCCCTATGGGAACTCTTGGCTTGTCTTTTCTATCTTGACGTGCCCAACCAAAATAAGGCATTACCGCGGTAATATGTCTTGCCGACGCCCTCTTGGCCGCGTCGAGCATAAGCAACATTTCCATCAGGTTTTTCGTTCCGGGATGTGTAGAACCGATGATAAACACCCTCGATCCTCTTACAGATTCTTCAAAAGAAGGCTGAAATTCCCCGTCACTGTATTCGGAAAAAGTTACTTTCCCCAATTTTGTCCCGTAAGATTTAGCTATGCTTTCTGCGAGTTCTGCACTTTGTTCACAGTGAAAAATCTTAGGCTCCGGCACTGTATAAGACATTGTTATGCTGCTGTTTAGTGATTTAGTTGCGTTTTTTAGACGAGGTGCAAATTTAGAAATATTTTTGAAATACACCTCCCGATATCCTCTTTTATTGATTTTCAAACAATTTCGCTAGTCTCTTCGATGTAATACGGCCTGTTATGTCAGCATCTGTTGGGCTTTTTTTACGGCTTCAACCAACACATCTACCTCTTCAAAGGTGTTGTAAAATGCGAAACTCGCCCTTACTGTTCCCGGTATTTTGTAATAGTCCATTACCGGCTGTGCACAGTGGTGGCCGGTACGCACAGCAATCCCCAACTTATCTACTATGGTACCTACATCGTAGGGATGTACGCCTTTTAAGTTAAAGGAAATCACCGAGGCCTTGTGTTTCGACGTCCCGTAAATACGCAGTCCGTCGATTTCGTGCAGCGCTTTGGTGGCGTATTCCAACAATTCTCCTTCATAGCCCACTATGCGGTCAAAACCTATTTCGTTCAGGTAATCCACAGCCACTCCAAATGCTATACCCCCACATATATTAGGGGTTCCCGCTTCAAATTTGTGGGGGAGTCCGGCATAGGTTGTCCTTTCAAAAGTCACTTCTTCAATCATTTCTCCGCCTCCCTGATAGGGCGGCAGTTTCTTCAACCAGTTCTCTTTTCCATATAACACTCCTATTCCGGTTGGCCCACACATTTTATGAGCTGAGGCAACGTAAAAATCGACGTCGAGAGCTTGAACATCTGGTCGAAGATGCGGACAGGCCTGTGCACCGTCTATCAACACTGCAGCTCCCACCTGATGTGCCTTGTCTATAATATGCGCTATCGGATTTACCGTTCCAAGGGCATTGGAGATATGATTACAGAACACCAGTTTTGTCCTGTTAGAAAGTATTTTTTCGTATTCTTCTACCAGCAGTTCTCCGTTCTCATTCATCGGAATTACCCGAAGTACAGCTCCTGTCTTTTCGCAGAGCATCTGCCAGGGCACTATATTGGAGTGGTGCTCCATGGCCGAAACTACAATCTCATCGCCCTGGTCGAGGAATTCTGCAAACCCACTCGCCACCAAATTGATGCCATGAGTGGTTCCCGAAGTAAAGATCATTTCGTACGACTTGGCGGCATTAAAGTGTTTCTGAAGTTTTATTCTTGCCTGCTCATAGGCATCGGTAGCTTCTTGCGAAAGTGTGTGTACCCCTCTGTGTATGTTAGCGTTGTAGCGACTGTAGTAATCTACTATAGCATCGATTACTACCTGAGGAGTTTGAGAGGTAGCAGCGTTGTCAAAATAGACTAAAGGCCGACCGTTTACCTTTCTCGTCAGTATCGGGAAATCTCTGCGTATGTGCTGTGGATCGAACGAAGTAGAACCGGATATGGGTGAAGCCATTATTACCGACTTTAATAAGAATTAAACAAATACTAAATTATACTCTAACTATTGAGGCTAGTGTTACGCTGCCAGGAAACACACTGTATTTTAATCACTCGACAAAAACATCACCCTCAATGGACAAACTTATCACTACTCGCCATCAAACCCCATATCTACCCCGAGTTTCTTGGCGATAAGTTTGTTTATCCGTACTTTCACCTCTGGAATCCTCACACTCTCCAACACATTGTTTGCAAAAGCGTACATCATCAAGGCTTTTGCCTCTTTGGTGGGTATTCCTCTAGAACGCAGATAGAAAAGAGCTTCATCGTCTAGCTGACCTATGGTACACCCGTGCGAACACTTTACATCGTCGGCGAATATCTCCAGCTGAGGCTTGGTGTTTACCGTTGCTCTATCGTCTAGTAATATATTGTTATTCTGTTGGAAAGCATTCGTTTTCTGAGCCTCTCTCTCTACAATAACCTTACCGTTGAACACTCCTGTGCTGCGATCGGCGTAGATTCCCTTGTAATCCTGATGACTCTCACAGTTGGGGAAGGCGTGATTTACCAAGGTGTGATGATCTACGTGTTGTTTTTCGCCCAAGATAGTAACTCCTTTCAGTGTAGATTCTATACGCTCTCCTCGATGGTAAAAATTCAGATTGTTTCTAGTCAGTTTACCTCCAAACGAAAAGGTGTGCACTGAAACATTGCTCTCTCCTTCTTGCGAGATATAGGTATTGTCGATAAGCGATGCTTTCAGTTTGTCGTTCTGTATTTTGTAATAGTCTACCACAGCCCTCTTCTCGGCAAAAATTTCCGTCACCGAATTGGTCAGTACTTCATGATCTGAAAGACTTTGATGTCGCTCTATAAATTGCACCTGTGCATTCTCTGAGACCACAATGAGGTTTCTAGGTTGCAGCATCAGAGCTTCTCCGTTACCGGTAGAAAAGTGGAGTATCTGTATGGGTTTACCTATCAACTTCCCTTTTGGAATACGCACAAAAACACCTTCTTTGAGAAAAGCTGTATTCAAAGAGGTGAGGCTGTCTTTGGCATTTACCGTTTTGTTAAAATACCGCTCTATCACCTCTCTGTATTCGGGATTTTCTATGGCAGTACTCATCAAACTGATATCAAAGCCTTCATGCGCCATATCCGACAGTTCCTCGTCGTAGCGGCCGTCTACAAAAGTAAGCCTATAAGAGTCTATATCGTGTATAAAATAGCGTTTCACATCCTCTAAATCCAACTTGTTTTTCCCTTCGGGGAACAGGCTGTAATCAGACTTTAGGAGTGCGTTGAGCGAGGTGTATTTCCACTCTTCTTCCTTTTTGGAGGGAAACCCTTTGTATTCGAACTGTTTCATCGCTTCGATGCGAATGCGGTGAAGTGTAGAACGAGTGTCCGCACCATCTCCTATCGCAGGAAAAGAAGAGACCAGTTTATCCTTTAATTCCATTTTGTTTAGTTTCTGTTGCTTATCCGAGAAAAACTGAGATTGTTTTACAAGCTCTTAACAATATGCAGTTGCACTGCATTTACTGCCCGGAATTAATTGCTTACTTTTTCCTGTTTTATCCAGTCGTATCCTTTCTCTTCCAGTTCATGAGCCAGTTCGGCTGTACCGGATTTCACAATCTTTCCGTCGAGCAATACGTGAACAAAATCAGGCACTATATAATCCAGAAGCCTTTGATAGTGCGTAATTACAATCACAGCATTATCTTTAGACCTCAGCTTGTTGACTCCATTTGACACTATTCGGAGCGCGTCTATATCCAATCCGGAATCTGTCTCATCGAGAATGGCCAGTTTAGGTTCCAGCATAGCCATTTGGAAGATCTCATTTCGCTTTTTCTCTCCTCCGGAAAAACCTTCGTTAAGCGAGCGCGACAAGAAGTTTCGGTCTATTTCGAGCAGTTCAGATTTCTCCCTGATTTTTTTGAGCATTTCATTCGCCGGCATTTCTTCCAGTCCTCGAGCTTTTCTGGTCTCGTTGATCGCTGTTCTCATAAAATTGGTCACAGAGACTCCTGGAATTTCAACGGGATACTGAAACGACAGAAATATCCCCTTATGTGCCCTCTCTTCGGCAGCCAACTCGTCTATATCCTCTCCTTCGAAGAGGATTTGCCCTCCACTAACTTCGTACTCTTCCTTTCCGGCTATTACCGAAGAAAGCGTACTCTTACCCGAACCGTTGGGTCCCATTATGGCATGGACTTCACCGGCATTAACTTCAAGGTCGATTCCCTTTAGTATTTCCCTTCCTTCTACACCGGCTTGTAAATTTTGTATTTTTAGCATTTTTGTATCTCTATTTAAACGGGCCTTGTCGTTCTTCTGTCCGGATTATGACCCTTGTATTTTATTACTTTTTTATATACTCTGTCCAAGTTTATCCGACAGATCCTTCGAGGGAAATTTCCAGAAGTTTCTGTGCCTCTACCGCAAACTCCATGGGGAGCTTGTTCAGTACTTCCTTGCTAAAGCCGTTTACAATAAGTGCAATGGCCTTTTCGGTATCTATCCCTCGTTGATTACAGTAAAATATTTGGTCTTCCCCAATTTTGGAAGTCGTAGCTTCGTGTTCTATTTGGGCTGTCTTGTTTTTGGCTTCTATATACGGAAAGGTATGTGCTCCACAGTTGTTTCCCATAAGCAGGGAATCACACTGCGAAAAGTTACGCGCGTTTTCTGCCCGGCTGTTCACCTGTACCAATCCGCGATAGCTATTTTGCGATCGCCCTGCAGAAATCCCCTTAGAAATAATTGTACTTTTGGTATTCTTACCGAGGTGCACCATTTTGGTTCCCGTATCTGCCTGCTGGTAGTTGTTGGTAACGGCAATAGAGTAGAATTCTCCAGTCGAATTATCGCCTTTAAGCACACAACTGGGATACTTCCAAGTTACTGCACTTCCCGTCTCTACCTGCGTCCAAGAGATCTTGGCATTGGTTTCGCACAGCCCCCTTTTAGTGACAAAATTAAACACCCCCCCTTTTCCATCTTTCCCACCTGGAAACCAGTTTTGAACGGTAGAGTACTTGATTTCGGCATCGTCCAATGCTATGAGCTCTACCACAGCGGCGTGTAATTGATTTTCGTCTCTCGTAGGTGCAGTACATCCTTCCAGATAGCTCACATAACTCCCTTTATCGGCAATAACTAAGGTACGTTCAAACTGACCTGTTCCGGCCTGATTGATTCTGAAATAGGTAGAAAGCTCCATCGGGCATCGCACTCCTTTCGGAATATAGCAGAAAGACCCATCTGAAAACACAGCCGAATTAAGCGCTGCATAAAAGTTATCCTTTTGAGGCACTACAGAACCGATATATTTCCTGACCAAATCGGGGTGTTCGCGTATGGCCTCGCTGATGGAACAGAAAATAATCCCTTTCTCAGCCAATGTCTCCTTAAAGGTAGTAGCGACCGATACAGAATCCATCACCACATCTATAGCTACTCCGGCCAATCGCTTTTGTTCTTCCAGTGAAATTCCCAATTTATTAAAAGTGTCCAACAATTCGGGATCTACCTCATCTAGGCTTTTGTACTTGTCTTTCTTTTTAGGAGCCGAGTAATAACTGATATTTTGAAAATCTGGTTTTGAATACTGTACATTGGCCCATTCCGGTTCTTCCATCTGCTCCCAGGCACGAAATGCTTCCACTCGCCATTCAGTCATCCATTCCGGCTCTTCCTTTTTTTTCGATATAGCCCTTACTATATCTTCGTTAAGACCTACCGGAAAGGTGTCCGACTCAATATCTGTATAGAAACCGTACTCGTACTCTTTTGTCTCGAGCTCTTTCTTAAGTTCTTCTTCTGTATATGCCATTGTTATAATTTCAAAATTATCCCGACCAGTGATCTACACAGGCCTTAACACTTATCTAAGCCTGTTTACAGGGAAAAACTCTCCCCACATCCACAGGTTCGCTGTGCGTTGGGGTTATTGAACACAAACCCCTTTCCGTTGAGCCCCCCAGAGTATTCCAAAGTGGTACCCACCAGATACAAAAAACTCTTTTTATCGACCAAAATCCGCACGGCATTATCCTCAAAGAGTTTATCATCGTCATTCTGAGCGTGATCGAACTTCAATTCATAAGACAGTCCGCTACACCCTCCGCTCCTTACACCTACGCGTACAAAATCGCTATTGGCATCATAACCCTCTTCGGTCATGAGCTCTACAACCTTTCGTCTCGCTATATCTGAAACTTTTATCATGATTTTACTAAATGATTAAATCCCTAATTGCCCGGCAAAGATAGTAACTATAATAGACTTAATAAACTATTTACACAGCAATTACGCTATAACCACATAGGCAAAGTCTATGGCAACCTCTTCCGGAAATCCACACAAAACAACCCAACTCGATCTTTCAAATAACCCCTCATCCACAAGTCTCCCATCTCCACATCACCTCATCTCCAAGTCTCCTCCTCTCCAAGTCTCCACACCACCCTTTCTCCCCTTCTCCAACTCCCCTCTTTTCTCTTCCTCATATAGGATATCCTCTAAAAACAACTAACTTTGCACCATGTTTGAAGATAAAAATCAAGAGCGCACGTCCTTGTCTGAACTGGGAGAGTTCGGACTCATAGACCATCTTACTAAGGAATTCAAGATCAGTCAAAAGTCGACCGTAAAAGGCATCGGAGACGATGCTGCGGTACTGGATTTCGGGAATCGCAAAACAGTGGTGACCAACGATCTGCTTGTAGAGGGGGTTCATTTTGATCTCGCCTATATGCCACTCAAGCATCTCGGCTACAAAGCAGTAATGGCAAACCTCTCTGACGTTTATGCCATGAATGCCACAGCCACCCAAATCACGGTATCCATTGCGGTGTCCAACCGTTTTCCTCTGGAAGCCTTGGAAGAACTCTATGCAGGTATATCTCACGCCTGCGAATTATACCAGGTGGATTTAGTAGGAGGAGACACCACCTCTTCCCGCACGGGTTTACTCATATCTGTAACCGCTATAGGGGAAATTGATGAAGAAGATTTGGTATATCGCAGCGGGGCACAGCCCAACGATTTGCTCGTAGTGACCGGCGACTTGGGCGCCGCCTATATGGGATTACAGGTACTTGAGCGGGAAAAAGAAGTATTCAAAGTAAATCCGAATAATCAGCCCGATCTCTCTATGTATACTTATATCGTTGAAAGACAGCTAAAACCCGAAGCGAGAAAAGACATCCCCGTACTCTTGAAGCAATTAGGAGTAAAGCCCACTTCTATGATCGATATTTCAGACGGACTCTCCTCTGAGATTATACATATCTGCAAGCAATCGGCTGTGGGTTGTAATCTTCACGAAGACAAGATACCCTTAGATCCACAGGTGATTTCGAGTTGTGAGGAATTTGACATCAACAGCACCACAGTAGCCTTGAGTGGTGGAGAGGACTACGAGTTACTATTTACCGTAAAACAGCAAGACTTCCCTAAAATAAAAGGGAACCCCAATTTGAGCGTCATCGGTTATATGACCCCAGAAAGTGAAGGCATGCACTTGATTACCCGTGCTAACACCGCAATACCTATTACGGCAAGGGGGTGGAATGCCTTAAAAGACGATTGAGAAATCGCGGCAGAAAATCACCGTCGCAGTATTCGTTCCGGAAATCCTTTTTAGGCTGCCGGACTGGAGTGCTGTTTTTTTCTGTGCAGATTGGTCAAGGTGTCGTTTATCTCCTTGAGCTGTGAGGTCAGTGAGGTGATATGCCCTTCGTCGTCAAGTGTCACCTCGGCTCGACAACAGGTACACCTATACTCTTTAATATGAGCGGTAACCTCCCTGCTCACACGAAAACGATGCCCAAAAACAAGGCACAATATCCGGGCTAATGAAAAAGCGGATTTTGTAAATTTGATATGCATAATCCTAGGGGTATTTTAATTAAACGCCCGAATATAAGGTATAATAAACATATTACCAAAAAAAACAGAGGCTATTTCTGTAAAAACCAACAAATTGCGCTTAAAACTTCTTCTTTGTTCTCGATATGACTCATATGTCCGTCGGGAACTTCCACCAATTCGACCTCTGTTCCTCGAGTCTGTTCGACCAGTGAGTCGAATGGTAATATCGGATCTTTTTTGCCTGCAATAATCATTTTTTTGTAAGGGGAAAAGTGCAGTAAAACCTCGCGGTCATCTCTCTCTTTCATACCTTCAAGAGCGGCCACAATTCCCTGAAGAGGAGTTTTTAAGGCTTCGGATTTTGTCTTGGCTATTTCTTCTCTGAACAGTTTTCTGTTTTTGGGACGGAAGAGATTGGTCACCGCTATGCGAATAAAGCTCCTGTGATTCTTTTTAACTGCGGCAATAGCCCTGTCTCTGTTTTGCTTACGAGCCAGACTGTCTGCGCGAGCTGTAGCATTGAGCAACACCAAGCCCTTTACCGCATCGGGGTGTTTTTCGGCAAAAGCCAAGGCTACATAGCCCCCCATGGAATGACCTATCAATACCGATTTCCTGATTTTTAGATACCGAAGTACCTCTCGCACTACATCAGCCATCATCTCTACAGTGTGTACATAGCCCAGACATCCTGTTTTGCCATGACCTGGTAAATCGATGGCTACCACTCTGTACTTCGAAGAGAGAATAGGAAAAAACCCTTCCCACATCGCGGTATTCTCCAGAAAACCATGAAGCAACACTACAGCAGAACCACTCCCTTTTTCCTCAAAAAAAACCGGAATTCCCTTGTACCCTATTTCCATCTATAAAACTTTCCCGTAACAAATACCCTTTGGGATTTCCCGGGGGCAGTCTATCAATCTATTTCGGTGTAATATATCTCAAGCTTTAATCGCTTGTCTCGTTGCGATTCGTCTTCTACATCGTTGCCGTACAGTATGGTGCTCAGAGGGGTAATCACAGCTGATTCTGGTATATGAAGAGAAGTTTCCCCATCCTTGTCTTGCGCAGAGACATTTACAGTGCTGTTGATGTCTGAGGTAAGCGCGAGCCCCAGCCTCACATTGGTAGAATCTTTGTTCACCACCCGATCTATATGCTCTGTAAGTCTTATTCTGTATTTTATTCCCCTGTCGTCCTCTTCTTCCAATACACCGCCGTATATCAATTTGGAGAGATTTTTGTCGGGGTTAGTACTGTAGTCCAGTTCTACATCTGCCAGTACCTTATTGTTCTCTAAATTGTAGACATATACCCTTGAAGGTTCTTCACCTACATGATAGGCATCCAGCTTTTCTCTATCTACGTAAAAAGTGAGGCTCGCATCGTTTATAACCCAGTGTTTTTCTCGGATATTTGCCAGTGTCTCCCCTTCTCTATCTTCGTCAAAAAGACTCAGCTCTACTACAGTTCCCGCTCCTCCTTTGAGGTATAGGTTGGAGGCGTTGACACCAGTGTCGAACTGATCGGCTATTTCTGCAGGGTAAGGATCGTTTTGCATTATATTGATCACATTGTTGACCTTAGCCCGTACACCATTCGCTGAGCTCACCGAAAAGGCAGCAAGGCTCATAGTAAAGGAATCTTCCTCTTCTTCAGTAGCACTCCCCTCCGAGCTACCTTTGCTCTCATAAGCATACACCACCTCTATATAAGCATTATTCCAATCCAACAGCATTAGAATATCGCTAGAAGACTCACTTATAGAAAAGCGAAGTCCTTTGATAAACTCCTGAAAATTACTTCTGGTAGCAAATACATCTCCTCCTTCATTGTCCAGTATCTGTTGGAAAAAATCCGGATTCAGCTCCATTCTTATCCTGGGACTAAGTCTTTCCTCTACTTCTTCCGCCTCATCTTCGTCGGTTTCCGGGTCGTCTTCTTTTCTAATCAGAATTTCCCTGTCGTTTATAGTTGTTTCGTCGTCTAGAAGCACCATTCCTACATGAGACGACAACTCTTCATTATTGGAAAAATACTCCTGTTGGTCGAAATCGTTATCCGGATCGAGATCTCTCAGGTAGTAAGTAAACTCTTCTACCTTGAGTTTAAACGTGGCGGTCTTATTTCCGTAAACAGAATCGATTTCGAACTGTCGAGCCACTGGAGTTCCACTTTCGTTGACTTCCTCTTCTCCTTCTTTGACCTTACTAAAAAAGGGAATGTGGAGGTATACCGTTTTTACCCTCTCATTATCTCCTCCCGAGGTTCCAAAAACCGTAGTGTTGGGCATTCCCAATTGTGAGATGATACTCGCTTCGGTCTTGCCGTAAATAGGGTCATTGTACGTTCCGAGTTGGTAAAGAGGCAGGCCATTGGTCTGCACTCCATTCAGTTTCCGGTTGTAAGCATATACTTCAAAATCGGCTTTTTCGGTCTCAAAATTACCATCGCCAATAATACCCGTACCGATAGTGTTTACATCATCGCTACAGGACGTCAAAAAAACGCCGCTGTTCAAAAGCAGTAACGCTACTCCGCATAACCGAAAATACACTTTCCTCATTCTGTTTTTTTTTCGAAACTGCAACTGTGCTCACTCTTTGGCAATCTCTATTTGTGTAAAAGACTCACAAGCAATGACATCAATCGCAAATTTCTTGATTTAACCTAAAACCTTTGTTTCGTAGAACTCTTTATACGCATCTTCAAATTCGTATATGGGAACAAATGGCAATACCGGTTTGTCCACATTTTCCAAGTATTCCTGTAGATTTTCAGGAATGCTTTCGGAAGCCACAATCACAGCGTCAGAATTGTCTATGGCGACTTTCATAATTCCAGAATAATCCGGATCTGACAGCGCTTTTACTTCGCTTTCCGCTATACCGTCAAACTTCACCTTGTCTAACATTCCCTTGTCTAGCGTTCCCTCAAAATTCTTATCGTATACCGAGGTCACTATCTTGCTGTCGGCAAACAGGGGCTCGTCGGCGTAATACTTTCTGAGATACAACGGAAGCATTGAAGCCATCCAGCCGTGTACGTGAATAATATCTGGCGACCAATTGAGTTTTTTTACTGTCTCTACAACGCCTTTGGCAAAGAATATCGCTCTCTCGTCA
Source organism: Sinomicrobium sp. (assembly GCA_029266035.1). GTDB lineage: Bacteria > Bacteroidota > Bacteroidia > Flavobacteriales > Flavobacteriaceae > Sinomicrobium. The sequence goes on along the minus strand of JAJUFH010000003.1, from coordinate 145,938 downwards.
TTGTCGGGAAAAAGATTTCCATCTTCGTCTGAGAAAGTAGCTTTCCTCTTAAAATACTCCTCATTGTCAATAAAGTAAACCTGAATACGCTCTTTGGGGATGGAAGCCACCTTTATGATCAACGGCATATCCATATCGTTAATAATCAAATTCATACCAGAAAGGCGTATCACTTCGTGAAGCTGATGTCTTCTCTCGTTTATATTACCGAAACGAGGCATAAAAATTCGTATTTGTCCTCCTCTGTCATTAACCATCCTCGGGTTCTCATAAGCCAGGGATGAAACTTCATTCTCCGGCAGATAAGGAATCATTTCGGAGGCGACAAATAACACTTTTTTGTCAGTCATAAATTCGTTGTATTTACAATAAAACTTTGATAAAAGAAACTAATTGTTCTTTTCAAAAAACCCTCAAAGCATGCAAAAATACAAAAAATATACCTAACGCACTCATTCTTACCCGCCCTATTCTGAACAAACGCGCACTTCCCCTTCACAAAGCCACAATCCCCGATCTTTCAGTCTCCAAGCCTTTTACAACCCGTCATCCAAAAGGTTCGCGCCTCAGAAGTAGCCATTTGTCCAAAACCCAGCTCGAGCTAAAATATGATATTTGCAATACATAATTCGACAAAAACACATAGTTTTGCGGGTTACTAATTTATCCCCTTATGGCAGTATACCATCAAAGAGATGTATTACAAAACCTTCTTTCCCAGCAGAAAGAAAGAGGTAGGACTATCGGATTGGTTCCGACTATGGGAGCGCTTCACGAAGGACATCTATCTCTCGTAGCGCAATCCGCCCGCGAAAACGATATTACCGTAGTCAGTATTTTTGTGAATCCCACCCAGTTCGACAACAAAGACGACCTGCAAAAATACCCCAGAAGTCTGGAAGAAGACACTCGAAAACTATATGCCGAAAATCCGAATGTTTTAATCTTTGCTCCAGAGGTAGAAGACGTTTATTCCGACACGGTCAGATCAGACCATTTCGACTTCGACGGCTTGGAGTTTCAGATGGAGGGAAAATTTAGAAAAGGACATTTCGATGGGGTAGGAACCATTGTCAAACGGCTCTTTGAAATCGTAAAACCAGACAATGCGTATTTTGGAGAGAAAGACTACCAACAGCTGTTGATTGTAAAAACTATGGTTGAAAAACACCATATTCCGGTGCAAATACACGGCTGCCCAATAAAAAGGGAAGAGAACGGACTAGCCATGAGTTCTCGAAACAAACGACTACCAGAACAACTGCGAAGAGAAGCCGGTTTTATATTTGAGGTACTACAACAAGCTCGTGAAAATTTTAAAATACAAACTCCCGAAGCCGTAAAAGAGGTAATTGTACAGCGATTTGAGGAGCATCCGGAATTCAAACTGGAATACGTAGAAATTGCGGACACCAATACTCTTGAGCCGGCCTTGCACAAGGAAAAAGACAAAAAATATCGAGCATTTATTGCTGTGTATGCCGATGAGGTGAGGCTTATAGATAATATCGCTCTCAACTAAACGGCAAGCCTTAACTATTTTTGCTCTTAACAATCACTGTATATACTCCCAATTTTATAATTACCTTTGCACTATGCAGATACAAATAGTAAAATCGAAGATTCACAGGGTTACCGTTACCGGTGCAAACCTCAATTATATAGGTAGTATCACCGTAGATGAAGCCCTAATGGAAGCCGCCAACATCATAGAGGGGGAAAAAGTTCAGATTGTAAACATCAACAATGGAGAACGTCTGGAAACCTATGTGATAAAAGGCAATAGAGGTAGTGGAGAAATAACTCTTAACGGACCTGCAGCGAGAAAAGTGCAACAAGGAGATATCATTATTATCATCTCTTACGCTTTGATGGACTTTGAAAAGGCCAAACAATTCCAACCGTCCCTCGTTTTCCCCAACACTGAAAACAATTCAATCGGCTAAGCAGAAGACGACATGGGGCTGGTTTACAAAGGTTATCCAATAATATTAGTGTCATCTACAAAGCATTAACAGGCATCGAAGCGTGAAAAAAAAGCTGTCAAAAATCATCCAGATCGCACTTCCACTTGCACTCGGCCTGTTCCTTATCTGGTATACCTACTCCAGATTTACTCCCGAACAGCTCGATCAGCTCAGGGAGAACTTTCTAAAAGCGGATTATACCTATATCTGGATATCCATGTTTTTTGGAGCCTTCAGTCATATTTCACGAGCGTTGAGATGGAATTATCTACTGCAACCTCTCGGACACAGGATACGCACACCCAACAGCATGATGGCAGTGAGTATTGGCTACCTGCTCAACTTTGCCATTCCGCGCTCCGGAGAGGTTTCGCGCGCCCTTGTAGCTACACGTTATGACAAGGTTCCCTTCGAAAAGGCTTTTGGCACCATTGTAGCCGAACGCATCGCAGATCTCTTTATTTCGGTATGTGTACTCTTTACCGCACTTTTCCTCCAATTTGACACGCTGTGGGAACTTGCAGATACCGGCAACATCAATCCTGTAAAGATAGCCATCGCAGCAGGCGTAGCCCTGATATTGGCTCTGGTTTGCTACTGGTATCTCAAAAACACAAAATCGGCTCTTGGCCATAAGATAAAACACTTCTTGTCCGGGTTAAAAGAAGGGGTATTCAGCATACTTTCTATGAAGCGCAAATGGCCTTTTATACTTCATACCGTTTTTATTTGGGCCATGTATGTACTGATGTTCTACATCTGCATCTTTGCCTTTCCCGAAACACAACACCTCAGCTTTTCTCAAACCTTATCGCTGTTTGTAGTCGGTTCTTTTACCATCGCCTTTACCAACGGTGGCTTTGGTACCTACCCATTTCTCATCGCCGGAGCCATCGCTCTTTACGGAATAGATTACACCATAGGCACTTCCTTCGGATGGATCGTATGGATTTCACAAACCGCCGTAATTGTCATTCTCGGCTCACTGTCTTTCCTGATGCTCCCCATATACAACAAGAACCGTTAATCTGGTATTTATTCTCTTTTTGCGATTTCTATATTCTTGGTTTGAGATAATAATTTTATATTTGTTATACTCAACGACCAAACTTCCGTAACATAAAAAAGGACTTGGCTATTTATGCAGTAGTGCCTTCGACCGTTGTATTTCGGTGTCTCTTTTCAGGACATGCGACTTCCCCATAAAAGCAAATGCTGTAACGTACAAAAACGAATACACCTACCCTATGAGACTGTTATGTTTTTACATACTGAGCCTGTTTCCGCTCATGAGCAGCCACGCACAACTAAGAGAAGTCCCCTTCGACTCGGAGTATTTGGGAGAAACGCGAAATGTCAAGATATACATTCCAGAAGACTACAATCCTGAACAACACTACCCACTTATTCTGGTGTTGAATGCCGAATATCTCTTCGACATCGTCATTGCGAATGCCAAGTTTTACACCTCAAAAGGGCAGATGCCCCCTAGTATCATAGTAGGTATCGATCAACCAAACACCCAAGCTCTTATAGATGGAAATTACGATACAGAAAGTGGCTTCCCTTCAGGAACAGGAGCCGATTTCTTCGAGTTTATAGGTATAGAACTCCTGCCTTCTATAGAGGAGAAATACGCCTTGGCCAATTTTAAAATGATTGTTGGACACAAGGCTTCGGCCAATTTTATCAACTATTTTATCTTTAAGGAAAAACCTATTTTTAATGCCTACGCCGCGGTACAGCCAGACTTTGCTCCCAATATCGAAAAACACTTGTCCACAAGACTTTCAGATATAGGTACCACTGTATTTTATTACCTCGCCACGGGCGATATAGGAAACAACAAACAAATCGCCCGTATTCAAGATCTCAACACCGCAGCAGGGGAATTACAGAACGAGCATTTTCACTATTACTTCGACAGTTTTGAAGACGCCGACGATTACGCCGCTGTGGCCAGTGCTATCCCTCGGGCGCTAAACCGCATATTTGCCGTATACCGCCCCATTTCTCCATCTGAATACCAAAATGAGATTCTCACCTCAACAGAACCGGTATACGACTATCTCGAAAGGAAATACGAAAATGCCGTAAATCTTTTCGGTTACAACAAAGCTATAAACCTCAACGACTTTATGGCCATCTATGCAGCGGCTCTGCAAAAAAATGATCTCAACTCTCTCCAAGAACTCGGAAAGCTAGCACAAAAAGAATTTCCGGATACCATGCTCGGATATTTTATAGAAGCTGAACATGCCGAAAAAAACGGGGATATCAAAAAGGCAATCCGAACCTACAAAAAGGCTTTTGGTATGAAAGAAATCGATTTTATCCACAAAGATCTAATCATGAGAAGAATAGAAGAGCTGGCCAATTGAGCGGATTGTATACCGGATAATTACGAAAATTATCCCTAATTTAGACCGCCAAACTCCTTCTCAACACAAATGATATGGCCAAAGTAAAAACCTCTTATTTCTGTCAGCATTGCGGAACTCAATACGCCAAATGGCAAGGGCAGTGTAGCTCTTGTAAATCGTGGAATACTATTGTAGAAGAGCTGATTCAGAAAGAGGAAAAAAGCCCTTGGAAATCACAGGAGCAACACGGGGGCAAAAAAGCTTCGAAGCCACTCAAAATCGACGAAATATCCGCCTTTGAAGAACACCGGATGTGCTCGGGAAACGCAGAACTCGACCGCGTATTGGGCGGTGGTATTGTTCCCGGATCGGTAGTGTTGTTGGGAGGCGAACCCGGCATAGGAAAAAGTACACTATTGCTGCAAATCGCACTCCGCTTACCCTACAAAACTCTGTATGTGTCGGGAGAGGAAAGCCAAGCACAGATAAAAATGAGAGCGGAGCGCATTGTACCCAACAGCGAACACTGCTATATCTTGACCGAAACCAAGACTCAGCATATCTTCAAGCAAATACAAGATATATCTCCAGACATTTTAATTGTCGACTCCATACAAACCCTACATTCAGACTATATTGAATCGGCGGCAGGGAGTATTTCACAAATCAGGGAATGTACTGCCGAATTGATAAAATTTGCCAAAGAAACGGGAACTCCCGTGATTTTGATAGGGCATATTACCAAGGATGGAAATATAGCGGGGCCGAAGATACTGGAACACATGGTAGATACTGTATTGCAGTTTGAAGGCGACAGGAATTATGTGTACCGAATACTGAGGTCTCTCAAAAACCGTTTTGGCTCTACAGCCGAACTCGGCATTTACGAAATGCAGAGCGACGGATTACGAGAGGTGTCCAACCCTTCCGAAATTTTGATATCGCAAAGTGACGAAGCACTCAGCGGCACGGCAATAGCGGCTACGCTCGAAGGAATGCGCCCCCTGATGATAGAGATACAGGCTCTTGTGAGTACCGCTGTTTATGGCACACCTCAGCGCAGCACTACAGGATATAATGCAAAACGACTGAATATGCTTCTCGCTGTGCTCGAGAAAAGAGCCGGATTTCGATTGGGAGCCAAAGATGTATTTCTCAATATCACCGGTGGGATCTCTGTAGACGACCCAGCTCTCGACCTAGCTGTAGTAGCAGCCATACTGTCGAGCAACGAAGATATCGCCGTGGAAAAAGACATCTGTTTTGCCGCAGAAATAGGGTTAGCAGGAGAAATAAGACCCGTACAACGGGTAGAACAGCGCGTTCTGGAGGCAGAAAAACTGGGTTTCTCTACAATTTTTATCTCCGCACAAAACAAAATTGTCTCAGAAAATCGAAATATCCGAATAGTCAGAGTAGCGCGAATAGAAGATATTATTTCTGATCTTTTCGGATGATGATTTTCCCTGTTATGACAAGTTCATTTCCGGTATATCTCCTGTAATTACCAGCCTTCCTTCCGTGGCATTTTCTATATCCTCTACCGACACTCCCGGTGCGCGTTCTAGAAGTTTAAACCCCTCGGGAGTCACCTCCAACACAGCCATATCGGTCACTATTTTTTTTACACATCCCACTCCTGTGAGGGGCAGGCTACAGGATTTAAGCAGTTTCGATTGCCCAGCTCTATTGGTGTGCATCATAGCCACTATAATATTCTCGGCAGAAGCCACAAGATCCATGGCACCCCCCATTCCCTTAACCATCTTTCCTGGAATTTTCCAATTGGCTATATCTCCATTTTCAGCTACTTCCATAGCTCCTAAAATGGTGAGATGCACGTGTTTTCCTCGTATCATTCCGAAACTGGTGGCCGAATCGAAGAAAGAAGCTCCAGGAAGCGTAGTTATAGTCTGTTTACCCGCATTGATATAATCGGGATCTTCTTCTCCTTCATAAGGAAAAGGTCCCATCCCCAACACTCCGTTCTCACTCTGAAACTCCACGTCTATACCTTCTGGAACATAATTGGCTACCAATGTGGGTATTCCTATTCCCAGATTTACGTAATATCCGTCTTTAAGTTCTTTAGCTATGCGTTTTGCAATACCATTTTTGTCCAACATAACAGCTGTATTGAAAATTAATCCTCTCGATTTCTCACGGTTCTCTGCTCTATCCTTTTTTCGTAGTGTTTCCCTTGAAAAATGCGTTGTACAAAGATTCCGGGAATATGAATAGTATTGGGATCCAGTGTTCCTGCCGGCACGAGTTCTTCCACTTCGGCAACGGTAATCTGTGCCGCGCCACACATACAAGGGTTAAAATTTCGGGCAGTCCCCCTAAAAACAAGGTTACCGGCTTCGTCTCCCTTCCAAGCCTTTACCACTGCAAAATCGGCTTGAAAAGCCTCTTCTAATACGTACATCTTTCCGTTAAACTCCCTGGTTTCCTTATTTTCAGACACTTCGGTACCATATCCTGCAGGAGTGTAGAATGCAGGGATTCCGGCTTGTGCTGCCCTACACTTTTCAGCGAGTGTACCTTGAGGGGTGAGCTCTACCTCGAGCTCTCCGTTGAGCATCTGTCGTTCAAATTCGTCGTTCTCACCCACATAGGAAGAAATCATTTTCTTGATTTGGCGTTTGTGCAGTAAAAGTCCCAAGCCAAAATCGTCTACCCCGGCATTGTTGGAGATACAAGTAAGATCTTTGATACCCAATCTCACTAGTTCACCTATACTGTTTTCGGGGATTCCACATAACCCAAAGCCCCCCAGCATGAGTGTCATACCGTTCTCAATACCCTGCAAGGCTTCGGCTACCGACGCTACCCTTTTGTTTATCATTTCCGTATTTTTAGCAGAAAAATACAAATAATAAAGCAATAAACACTGAGATAAGGGCGTGTTTTTTTAAGATGTGTTAAAAATCGATCTCGTCGATGTTTATATCTACAGGTGTCTCGGTCTCCTCAAACTGGTCACAGTCGATCTCTATGGTCATATTCTCCGGCTCCCTAAAATCTTCTTTAGACACACCGAGTTCTTCGTCGGCATAACACTTTTTCATATACAACCCCCATATAGGAAGTGCCATACTAGCTCCTTGCCCGTAGGTAAGGCTGGCAAAGTGTGTAGCTCGGTCTTCTCCTCCTACCCATACACCAGTTACGAGGTTGGGCACCATCCCCATAAACCATCCGTCACTCTGGTTTTGAGTAGTTCCTGTCTTTCCGGCAATAGGGTTGGTAAAACCATAGGGATAGCCCGTAATTATTTCTTTGTACAGCGTATTGTTTGTGGCCCATTTGTGACGTAACCTAGCTCCAGAACCAGATTCGGTAACTCCTTCCATAAGTTTAACAGTGGTATAGGCTACCTCTTCACTCATCACATCCTTGGTTTCCGGAACCGACTCAAAGAGCACCGTTCCGTTCTTGTCTTCGATACGAGTAACCATAACTGGCTTTACATAAACGCCTTGATTGGCAAAAGTACTATAGGCTCCGACCATTTCATAAACCGTAAAATCGGGGGTACCTAGAGCTATGGAAGGAACTGCGGGAATATCAGATTCTATACCCAAGCTTCGCACCAGTTGTGTAACCGGTTCCGGTCCTACCTTATCGATCAATGTAGCTGTGATGGTATTTACCGAATTGGCCAGTGCCTCCTTAAGTGTCAACATCTTTCCGGTGTACTTTCCACTGGAGTTTTTAGGACACCAAGGATCTACATTGCCGTATTTTCCCGCTTCGATACAGTGCTGCACATCGGGCAATTTTTCACAGGGCGACATTCGCAACTGGTCTATAGCTGTAGCATACACAAAAGGCTTAAAGGTAGAGCCTGACTGTCTCGCTCCTTGTCTTACCTGGTCGTACTGAAAGTGCTTGTAGTTTATCCCTCCCACCCAGGCGCGCACATGTCCTGTCTGCGGTTCCATAGACATCATTCCTGTTCGAAGGAAAAATTTGTAATAGCGTATAGAATCTATGGGCGTCATAACAGTGTCTTTCTCTCCTTCCCAGGTAAACACGGTCATCTCTGTCTCTTTCTCAAAGGAAGCCAGTATTTCTTCATCTGATTTTTTCAAATCGTATTTCATCTTCCTCCAGCGCTCCGACTGTTTTACGGCCCGTTTCATGGTAGCGTCCATCTCCTCCTGGGTCAGCCCTAAAAACGGCGCTGTTTTATTTCTTTGGGGAGTGTTTTGATGAAAAAATTCAGCCTGTAGCTTTTTCATGTGTTCCGCAACTGCCTCTTCCGCATATTGCTGCATACGTGAATCAATGGTAGTATACACCTTGAGGCCATCGAGATAGATATTGTATTTCTCTCCGTCGGGCTTGCGATTTTCGGGATCATTTGCCCAATCTTTCATAAAATTCTGAAGATACATCCTGAAATAGGTAGCCAAACCCTGCTTATGAGTCTCTGCCGAAAAGTTGAGCTTTATAGGAAGCTCTCTCAACGAATCTCTTTCTTCCTGTGTAATATACTCGTTTTTTGCCATTTGCCGGAGCACAACATTTCTTCTCTTTTGTGTGAGTTCGAGACGTCTTACAGGATTAAAAAGCGAAGAGTTCTGACACATTCCGGCCAGCATCGCTGACTCTTCAATTTTGAGTTCCTGTGGTTCCTTTCCAAAATATGTCCGCGAAGCAGAGCGTATTCCATCTGCGTTATAACCAAAGTCGTATATATTAAAATACATGGTGATAATCTCGTCTTTGGTATATTGTCGTTCCAGCCGAATTGCGATGACCCACTCCTTTATCTTCTGGAGTATCCTAGACACTATATTATTGGCAACCCGTTCTGTAAACAGCTGTTTGGCCAGCTGTTGTGTAATGGTACTGGCACCTCCCTTTTTCCCTAAAAAAGCTACAGCTCTCAAGGTTCCTCGGGCATCTATACCGGAGTGATTGTAAAAGCGTTCGTCTTCAGTGGCCACTAGTGCATGTACCAAGTCTTCAGGCAGCTCGTCATAAGATACCGGAGTTCTGTTGTCGTCGAGATAATACTTACCCAGTGTTTTGCCATCTGCAGAAATGATCTCGGTGGCCAGATTGGTCTGTGGATTTTCTAGCACTTCAAAGGTAGGCATGGTTCCAAAAGCACCCCAAGAAGCTAATAGAAACACCAAAGCTACGAGGGCAATCGCTCCTATAAAAAGTGCCCAAAACCACTTTATGTATTTTCCAAAACCTTGTGTTTCGCTCTTCTTTACAGGTTTTTTTGCCATGGCATTCCGAATATCAAAATTATCTAACTATCTCCCTTTACAGCCTTGCACTACATATATCGTGCGGTACTCTGTATTGTATTTAATTCGATTTTTCTATTTGTAAGCCTACATCAGTAATCCCTTCCAGTTCTTCCAAGCCTTCCTCTTCTCCCACTTTTCTCATAGCCTGCTCTATACTTACAACATAGGTACCCGACATTGGAAAAACCACCGATTCTTTATACCACAGCTTGTTTTCCTTGAGATCAGTAAATCCCTGTCCCAGCCAGGTGCCGTCAGGTTTAGCCATTTCGTATTCCAAGGTGTCGGCAATTACCCTTCCGTCGGGAAAATCGAGATTTACGATAAGATAGAGGTTGCTATAGGGATATCGATTGTCGTTTCTCAGATTGACAAACATATTGTAAGCCTGCGTGGTATCGGGAGCTTGGAAGGTAAACTCCAGCTGCTCTCCTCTGAGCCATGCTTCATCCAGCGAGCTGTATTCAGAATACACACCAGAGGTGCGATTACAGGACGACATCAGCACACATCCCACAACCGATAGTAGTCTGCTTGTATTCGTCATGGCTTTGAATTTAAATTGCCTTTACTGTCTCGCATGTTTGGCATCTCTTTCCCTACTCCTTTTTTTTCGCCGTCTTTCGAGGCACTCTTTTTTTCGCGTTCTTCCCTCTTCCCTTGTTCTTTCTCTTTTTCTTAGGCTGATCGAATCGAGTAAGACTGTCTTGTCCTACAACGTTTTCAAATACTTTTTTAGTATCTTCTTCCTCAATTTCTGAAGCGTATTCTTCCAAACTATCCACCTTGATGTTGCGCTTGTTCTTCTCTATGATATCACCTACCTGCTCTAAGGTCAGTTTGTGCCAGTTAGCACCGTTGTCTTCGTAGGCATACCACAAAAACCCTTTGAATATGTCTATTTTCTGACAAACTGCCTTTCCTTTAGCTGTAAACAACTTTACATCGGTTTTCGGAAATTCGCTCAAGGCGTCGAGATAAGCGTCGAGCTCGTAATTGAGACAGCATTTTAATTTTCCACACTGTCCCGCCAGTTTTTGCGGATTGAGCGACAATTGCTGATAGCGCGCTGAGGAAGTATTGACAGAGCGAAAATCCGTTAGCCAAGTAGAGCAACACAGTTCTCTACCACAGGAGCCTATTCCACCGAGGCGGGAGGCCTCCTGCCTAAAGCCTATCTGTCGCATTTCAATACGCACATTAAAAGCGCGAGCCATATCCTTGATGAGCTGCCTAAAGTCTACTCGCTCTTCAGCGGTATAATAGAAAGTGGCCTTGGAGCCGTCACCTTGAAACTCTATGTCAGAAATTTTCATCTGCAATCCAAGCGCTATAGCTAACTCGCGAGATCTTTTTTTCACCTCTTCTTCTTTCTCCCTTACGCCTATCCAAATATCGATATCGCGCTGTGTAGCTTTGCGGTATATTCTAGGCAGTGCCGGATCTTTCCAATCCGCTTTTTTCCGTTTCATCTGCACCTTTACGAGCTCTCCGGTTAGGGTAACCACCCCAACATCGTGACCAGAAGCTGCTTCGGTAGCGACGACATCACCTATGGAAAGAGATATTTTTCCGCTATCTCTAAAAAATTCCTTACGACTATTTTTAAAACGCACTTCCACGCAATCAAAAGGCTCCTGACCTGCCGGAAGAGACATATTGGAAAGCCAATCAAAAACAGTCAGTTTATTACAGCCATCGGTACCACATGTTCCATTGTTCTTACATCCCCGTGGCTGTCCTCCCTTTCCGGTAGAACAACTGCTACATCCCATAATTACCTGTATATTGTAACTGCACGACTGCCGCCATTCTCAGGCGGACGACACACAGAAAAGGGTTCATAATTAAATTTATCGGCAAGGCATTCCTCACCTTACAAAGGGTAAAGATACATTTTTTGCATTACTCTTTTGGCATTACCTTCTTATTTCACCTATACAAAAAGCGATACCCTTCGATTTTCTCCAAAGTGCTACGATTTGAATTTCAGCACCTCAGACCGTCCTTTCTTGAAGATATTATTGCTCTTGTATTTCCCTTTTCGCAGCGCTTTCTGCTCTTCATAAGGCAGGGCGACGATTTCCATACAAGACTCAGAACAACATCCGTTCATCTTTTCGGCACACTCTTCACACTGTATGAATAGTAAATGACATCCTTCATTAGCGCAGTTTACATGTGTGTCACAGGGTTTCCCACACTGATGGCAATGAGCGATAACATCGTCCGATATACGCTCTGCCCTACGTTCGTCGAAGACAAAGTTTTTACCGATAAACTTGTTTTCCAACTTCTTTGCCTCTACCTGCCGGGTGTATTCGATGATTCCGCCCTCTAATTGGTACACCTCTTTAAATCCGCGGTGTTTGAAATAAGCACTGGCCTTTTCACAGCGAATCCCTCCGGTACAATACATCACCAGCTTTTTGTCTTCCTTGTGTTCTTTCAGATCGTCTTCGATAATGGGTAAGGAGTCTCGAAAGGTATCTACGTCGGGGGTAATGGCATTTTTGAAATGACCTATCTCACTCTCGTAGTGATTTCGCATATCTACGAGAATAGTATCGGGATCGTCGAGGAGTTTGTTAAACTTCTCCGCATTGACGTGCACCCCTTTGTCGGTCACATCAAAAGTGTCGTCTTCCAATCCGTCGGCCACAATCTTGTGCCGCACTTTTACCTTGAGCTTTAAAAAAGACTTATTGTCCTGCTCGATAGCGATATTGAGTCTTACATTTTTCAAAAAACTAATGCTATCTAGGTGCTCCTTAAAGTCTGAAAACTTCTCGGCCGGCACCGATAGCTGTGCATTTATCCCCTCACGGGCAATATAAATGCGCCCTAAGACGTCCATCTCATTCCACGACAGGAACATGTGGTCGCGAAACAGTTGCGGATTTTTTATGTGGTGGTATTTGTAAAAGGAGAGCGTCAGTCGGTCTTTTCCCGCCTGTTCTATCAATGCTGCCCTCTCCTTGGCGCTTAAAGTATTGTACAGTTGCATGCTATACGTGTTTAAGATTAAAGAATCAGGATAATTTTTGGCAAAAGTAGCATTTTTTACCGGCCTAACAAGGCAAGTAATGCCTGCATGGCAGTCACTTTTTTCATCTGAGACCTATTTTCACATACATCTCTTCAGGTATTTCCATTGCTTCTGTAAAAAAGAAATGGTATTTTAGCACGAATTATTTTTTGTAAAAAACGACTAATGAGTTCAGAGAAAGACGCAAAACTTAAAGCCCTGAAGCTTACACTGGATAAGCTGGACAAGACCTACGGAAAAGGGGCGGTTATGAAAATGGGCGACCATGTGGTCGAAGATGTAGAGGTGATACCTACCGGCTCTATCGGACTGGATATTGCGCTGGGAGTAGGCGGTTATCCACGGGGTCGAGTCATAGAGATTTACGGTCCGGAATCATCGGGAAAAACCACTCTTACCCTTCACGCCATTGCAGAGGCACAAAAAGCAGGCGGTATTGCTGCCTTTATAGATGCAGAACACGCTTTCGACCGGTTTTATGCAGAAAAACTCGGCGTAGATGTAGACAACCTCATCATTTCACAACCCGATCACGGAGAGCAGGCACTGGAAATTGCCGACAACCTCATCCGTTCGGGAGCCATCGATATCGTTATTGTCGATTCGGTGGCTGCCCTTACTCCTAAAAGTGAGATCGAAGGTGAAATGGGCGATTCTAAAATGGGATTGCACGCGCGCTTGATGTCGCAAGCTCTTCGCAAGCTCACAGCGAGCATCAGTAAGACCAAGTGTACCGTGATATTTATCAACCAGCTCCGGGAAAAAATCGGGGTGATGTTTGGCAATCCGGAAACGACCACTGGCGGTAATGCCCTTAAATTCTACGCCTCCGTACGTCTCGATATCAGGAGATCTACCCAGATTAAGGACAGCAACGGAGAAGTAACCGGAAACAAGACCAAGGTAAAAGTGGTCAAAAACAAAGTAGCCCCTCCTTTTAAAGCCACCGAATTCGACATTATGTACGGCGAAGGTGTTTCAAGAGTGGGCGAGATTCTAGATCTCGGTGTAGAATACGAAATCATCAAAAAGAGTGGTTCGTGGTTCAGTTATGGCGACACCAAGCTGGGACAGGGAAGAGATGCCGTAAAACTGCTACTCGAAGACAACCCGGAACTACTGGAAGAGTTGGAAAGCAAGATCAAGGAAGCGATTACAGCTATTAAATAGGTACAGCTGCAAGTACTTTTTGCAGTCGTTTAATCCGTTTCTATCGGTAAAAATTTATGTGTAAAATCCGTCCCATTAAAAAATGGACGGATTTTTTTATGCCGCACGCAACCCTTTGCAATCTTCTGTATCTATCAGAAAACAAAGAAAAAACGTTGCACAACCAAACAGGGCATCACATAACATTTTGTTAAACAAAACAATAACGACAAAGCAATTAAAATTAACAAACAGAAACGACGATGAAAAAAGTAAGTATTGCAGCAGTTTTATTAACCCTAGTGGTAGCCGTATCAGGATGTCTGAGTGATGATGGAGCAAATTTTTACGACGAAGCGATTCCCACTGTATCTATAGACAGTGTTCCGGATATGCTGGAAGTCGGTAAAGAATACGATATCGCCTTCTCCTACAGTATTCCTACAGAGTGCCACACCTATATAGGTAATCAAGGGCGACCAGACATTGAAGCTTCGACAGACACTACAAGAGTAGTATCGTTCGTAGCAGTAGCAAGGGTACAGTACAACAGTAATGATTCTTGTAAAACAATAGACCTTGTTAAGGACAATGGTATTACCCGCCCATTCGAAATCGACCCGACTATTGACCCTCGTCCATTGGAATACGAATTCCGGTTTTGGACAGGGAGAGATAGTAATGGGAATGACGAATTTATATCTCGTGTAGTTCCGGTAAAACAGGAAGAAGAAGAATAAACCCTTTTCGGGGGACAGAATTTGTTCCCCGAAAGTTTTAAAATAAGAGCCAAAACGAAAACGAACAAGTTCATTAAGTGAGTTTAGAAGAACTCATACACCGGTGCAAAAAACGGGAACGAAAGGCACAAGAACAGCTCTACCGACTGTTTGGAGGCAAGCTGTACAGCACCTGCCTGAAGTACTCCCGTAACGAGGTTGAGGCGGAAGATAATCTGCAGGATAGCTTTATGGCTATTTTTGACAAAATAGAGCAGTACCGGTTTAAGGGGTCTTTTGAAGGATGGTTGCGACGGGTTACTATAAACACAGTGTTACAAAAATACCGAAAGGAAAAGGTTTTTAGCCTGGTATCGGATGAGATTGAAGATGAGACGGAGGTAGTACTCGAAGACGAGGATATCGACTTGGATTACCTACTGGGTATCATACAGCAATTACCGGACAAATACCGGCTTACGTTCAACCTGTATGTATTGGATGGCTATTCGCACAAGGAAATTTCAGAGCTTCTGGGCGTCTCCGAAGGTACATCCAAATCTAACCTGTCAAGAGCAAGAGGTATACTCAAAGGGATGATAGAAGAAGATCAGCATAAAAAAATGACGTCTCTATAATTAAATGAGCAATAAGAAGAACATAGACAGACTTTTTCAGGAAAAATTCAAGGACTTTGAAACTTTTCCCGAAAAGGATTTATGGCCTAGTATCGAAGCAAGGTTAGACAAAATACCTAGTCGCCGAAAACCCGTCGCCATGTGGTGGAAATTGGGAGGCGTAGCCGCCGCCGTAATACTGCTACTCTCACTGGGGCTTAACGGTCTATTTGATTCCCCTTCCGACATTCCTGAAGATCCCGTAGAAAAAATCGGGACCGTTCAACAAAACGAAACAGATCAGGACAAGGAGATACAGCTAGAGACGCAGGATAATACAGTCGTCACAGAACAGACACATGATCATGCGTCTCAACAGGACAATACCGTCATCGCAGAAGTAAAGACGTATGATCATACGTCTCAACGGGAGAACACAAACCAACAGCTAGAGACGCATGGCAATACAGCTACACAGGACGATACCGCTATCGCAGTAGCAAAAAATGAAGCTAACCAACAGGTAAAGCCGCAGGACGATACCGCCATGGCAGTAGTAAAGACGTATGATCATACGTCTCAACGGGAGAATACAAACCAACAGCTGGTAGAGACGTCTGGAAATGCAGCTACAAAAAACGAGGAGGAAGAAGCCTCTAAAAAATCGCTATTGGCAGCAGTTGCCGAGATGGAGCAAGAAGAATTTGAAAACAGCAAAGACCGTAATCCTTCTCAAAAAAGCGACAAAAAATGGAGTTTGAGTCCTAATATAGCTCCGGTATATTACAATTCGGTAAGTGGAGGGTCTCCTATAGACCCTGAGTTTGCTGGAAACTCTAAGTCGGGAAATGTAAATATCAGCTATGGGATAAATGTAGCATATGAGGTTAATAATCGCCTGAGTCTACGTACTGGAATAAACAGGGTAAACTACGGCTACAATACCAACGACATCGCCTTCAGTCCAAATTTTGAGGCCAAGGCTCTCAGTAATGTCAATTACGCAAGGCAGTCGGATGTAGCCTCTGCTCCTTTGGTGTCTAATAGCAATGGTTCTAAAGCCCCTCCTTTATCTGCGAGAAATGAGGTTGCTACTTTTACTCCGCAAGAGGGCAATATGCAGCAGGAATTCGGGTATATAGAGGTCCCTATGGAAATAAAATACCGGATTGTCGATCAGCGGTTTGGGCTCAACGTCATCGGAGGGATAAGTTCTCTTTTCCTCACCGATAATTCCATACTGTTGAAATCGGACAATCTCGCTACAAAACTGGGAGAGGCCAACAATATCAACGAGGTGAATTTCAGCACCAACGTAGGGCTGGGTGTAGATTACCTGTTATCCGACAAGCTCAGGTTACAAGTAGAGCCCATGTTCAAATATCAATTAAACACATTCTCTAGTGACAACGGCGGTTTCCGTCCGTATTCATTCGGAGTATATACAGGTTTTAGTTTTAGGTTTTAGTTAGGTTAGCTTTACTCAAAAAGCGCAGTTGAAGACTGAAAAAGGTTGTCCTTTAGGGCAGCCTTTTTTATTTTGCTATTTCCTGAATTTCTCCAAGGCTTTTCGGGTAAATTCAGAGAGCACCAGCTCGCCCGAAATTTCTGCCCTAGAAGACAATAATTGATCCCAGTGCGATGTACCTTCCCAAAGCGTTTTTTTCATTTCTTTCAAAGCCTTCGGGTTATAGGATGCCAGTTTAGCAGTATAAATATCCAGTTCGCGATCTAACTCGCTCATCTTGTCGAAGACCCTGGCATACAGTCCTTTGTCTTTAGCTCGATAAGCACTCATCCACTGTTCCGGTGCAAGGGCGAGTTCAGCCAATCCGGCTTTCCCCATCTTGCGTTCTACTGCCGGGGCAATGACAAAAGGACCTATACCAATGGTGAGTTCAGACAGTTTTACAGCTGCCGCCTCAACAGCCAGTACATAGTCGCAGGCTGCTATCAACCCTACTCCTCCCCCTACAGCTTTGCCTTGTACTCTACCTACAATCGGTTTATCACATTTGCGCATAGCGTTAATCACTCCTGCAAAACCATTAAAAAACCTCGTCCCTTCTTCCCTATTACCTATGGCTAGCAACTCGTCAAAAGATGCACCTGCGCAAAAAGCCTTTTCTCCTTCGCTCTTCAGTACAATAACATATACTTCCTCATTGTTGGAAAGCAACTCAAACTCTTTCTGAAGGCGCTCCAGCAATTCAAGGGGAAAGGCATTACTCGAAGGATGGCCGAATTCTACAGTGGCCACGTGGTTTTCTATTTTGGTATACAAGCTACCGTTAAGACGATCTGTCGACATGATGTGATGTGTGGTTTATAGTTTGTGGTTGCCTCTGAATACTAAAGATTTCTCCCGAGCTTCGATAGCTAAAATACAAATATTAGTCGACAGCTCTGAGGTATTTTCTGCGAAACTTAAACACCAATGCTCCTCCTCGTATAAACATCCAAACCGTAAAGGCCGCCCAGATACCGTGAAGTTTCCACTGCAGTATATCGGTGATAAACAGTACCGGAATAAAACCGAGAAAGGTTGCAGCGAGCAATACATTTCTGAGATAAGCAGCTTCTCCGAGCCCTTTAAATATTCCGTCGAACATAAAGGCTATGGCATTGAGCGGTTGCATCAGCAGTACTATCCAGAATACCGAACCAAAGAGCGTGAGCACCATAGGATCTTTGTTAAACACCAGGCCTATGGAGTCGTAAAAAACACCACAAACCATCATCAGCAGTAGGGCTATCGCTATAGCATACTTACAGATATCCTTGCTGAGAAACCACAATCCTCTGTAATCTCTCGCCCCTAGAAGTCTTCCGGAAATAGCATTTCCCGCATTGGCGTAACCATCTACAAAAAAAGAGAAAAACAACCAGATATTCATCAGCATACTCTGGGCCGCTATATAGTTTTTACCGTAACCAGTGGCGTAAGTGTTGGCCATATAAATAGCAATATTCAAGGCGGCTGCACGGATAAAAAAATTAAAACTCATCAACAGTAGTCCTTTTAAACGCGGATTGACATTGGTGCTCAGTCTAAAAGAAAAAGGGGTGCGTCTATGGTAAAAATACAAGGCGATGAGAAGCATGACCAACTGAGAGCACAAACTGGCATAAGCAGCTCCTTTCAGATGCATAGCGGGCAGTAGTCCACTTATTCCATAAACCAGCACATAATCCAATACCACATTTAATCCGAGACCGACAAGACTGGCCAACATAGCCCACCAGGTATTCTGTAAACCCCTAAAGACTCCGAAAATGGCAAATGTAACCAAGGTTAAGGGGTAACCCAACACCCTGATACTGTAGTAGTCCGTACAATATTGAAGTATAAGTCCATCGGCATTGTAGGCTCTAAAAATAAATCCGGAAAAAAAAGAAGTTAACAACAGGATGAGCACACTCAGCAAAAAATTGAAGAGGATAGCTTGAGGCACCAGGGTTTTTACAGCGTTTAGCCTTCCTTCCCCTAGGTGGCGGGAAACTATAGCCGATATGGCAGTTTTGGTCTGTGCTACTATCCATGTAATCGCCGAGAGAAAAGATCCTACAATCCCCGCTGCAGCAAGGGCCTCTACAGGATGTTCATCTACATGTCCTATAATGGCTATGTCGGTAAGGGAAATAAGAGGTTCGGCGATACCGGCTATTATTGCCGGAATTGCCAAGTTGTTAATCTCCCGAAACGACACTTTATTCTTTTCCACTATCGGTATGCTTGAAGCGGTTAAACCTACAAAGTTATAAGATTTTCTCCTCAACACAGAAAGGCGGTAAAATATAAAGTGGAAAAACTGCGTTGTCATAAAAACTAACAGCAATTTGATGAAACGAATGAAAATTATGGCCGGGCATCAACAGGTAATGCCATACCTCACGGCCACAAACGCAGATGAACTGATCGATTTTATCAGGAAGATTTTCAACGGACAGGAAATGATGCGACTTCTGAACCGCCAGCGGAAAATCCAACATTCCGAACTTAAAATAGGAGACTGTACACTGTTGATTGCAGAAAGTCAAGATTCGGGAAATCCCGGAACTGCTTGTCTTTATATCTACGTTCAAGACACCGACAAGACCTATTACGAAGCTCTTGATGCGGGAGCGGAATCACTGATGCTTCCCATAGACGAAGACGACCACATCCGAAGCGCAGGATTTAAAGATCCTTTTGGGAACACTTGGTGGATTAGTACAATAAGCTAATCCCGTTTATGCTCAAAAAACACCTCTTGTTTCCTTTTGGTCAATTTTTTAACTCCCACAGTGTTACTATCCCTTTAATCCTGTTTCAGGATTTAGGCTGTGGGAGCAAGGGTAAAATTCACATAAAAATAACAATTATCAATTTGCATTTTATCTAAATTTACGGCCTCGTAATTTGTGTACAACACAACAGGCTTACAGTCCTGTTAACGACATCTGTCACAGCATCCTCAATATTAAAATTACAGCTACAGCATGAGTACCAATGCCACCTCGGAATACGTCGATATCATCACATTTAAGCCGGAATACGCCTCTGCATTTGCCGATCTTAACTACGCTTGGGTAAATAAATATTTTAAGGTAGAGGCTCACGATCACGAGATTTTGGACAATCCTTTGGAAAAAATCATAAATCCCGGCGGACAGATATTACTTGCCATTAAGGGTGATGAAGTAGTGGGTACAGCTGCACTGCTCCCCATAGATCAAGACACTTACGAACTGACAAAAATAGCAGTTTCAGAACACCACAAAGGTCATAAAATAGGCCGGCGACTTATACTTCGCGCAATAGACTACGCATTGCGACAAGGTAAAAAAAGACTGGTGCTCCAGACCAACACCAAATTGACACCCGCGATGAACCTTTATATCAGCTCGGGGTTTAAAGCGGTAGATCTAGATGAAGATTTGGCTTATGAAAGGGTGAATATGAAGATGGAACTCCGCCTCTGATCCTAAAGCGGCTACTATTGCGACTAAAATTTATCCCTTTGTTCCACCTACTGCGATCACAATCTCTCCTTTAGGCGGATTTTGGGTATAGTGTGCCAATACTTCCGCTGCGGTACCTCTTATGGTTTCTTCGTAAATCTTGGTCAACTCCCTCGACACGGAAACGGGTCTGTCTTCTCCGAAATACAATACAAAATCGCCCAGGGTTTTCACCAATTTATAGGGAGATTCATAAAAAATCATTGTTCTCTGCTCAGCGACCAAAGCCTTAAGACGAGTTTGCCTACCTTTCTTAACTGGCAGAAATCCTTCAAAAACAAACCTATCGTTGGGCAGTCCACTATTTACCAAAGCCGGTACAAAAGCGGTAGCTCCGGGGAGACATTCTACCCTTATTCCCGCTTCTACACAAGCTCGGGTAAGCAAAAAACCTGGATCTGATATAGCGGGAGTACCGGCATCAGATATAAGCGCTATGGTCTCTCCGCCAGCTATACGTCTTACTACAGAAGTCACCGTCTTGTGTTCATTGTACATATGATGACTCTGCAGAGGAGTATCTATGTCAAAATGCTTGAGAAGCTTACTACTCGTTCGGGTATCTTCTGCGAGTATAGTATCTACTTCCCCAAGCACCTTCACCGCCCGAAAGGTCATATCGTCAAGATTACCTATCGGTGTAGGCACAATATAGAGTTTAGACATGGAACTCAGTTGTATTTCTTTTCCAGTAGGCTTATAAACCGCTCTTCATACTGTTCCTTACCTTTCCAATTGTTGTAATCGGGTTTTATCATATGAGCAATAAACCTTTTGGCCTCTTCTTCGCTATCTATGGTATTGATTTGCGACATTACCCGGTTGTAATCTTCCGTACTGTCGTTAAAGAGGTGTTTTATAAAGGCTAGTTTGTCGTTAAGCCCTATCCCAACACCTTCTCTAAGCCTGTCGTTAAGAGACTTAGAACGAAACTCAATTGTTTCAGTAGAAGATATTTTCTTCTCTTCCGTTCTTCGCTCAAAAACAGGTTCAGGCAATATCCCGGCCAGTATATCGTCAAGCGTTTCTTGTTCCGGCATTTCTGCCACCATATCTTTTATAGTATCCATAGCGGGAATGATGATGTCTTCGCTATGTGGGTTATTTTCCGGCACTCTTCTGTTTTCATCGATCACCGCTCCGGCGAGTTGTTCAAATTTCAGAAGCGCCTCGCTCTTTCCAGTCGCAGGTAGCATCTCACCAAAGTGTTGCTCCACAAACTGTAGCAAGGTGAGTTTCTCATACATTTTCCTAGCCTTTGCCTGAAGACTCGTAAGGTCTTCACGTCCTTGCATCTTCAGAATATCTTGCGCAATACTCACAAGTTCAGACTCCAGTTTCTTTTTCATCGCTTTTTGTTTTAATAATTATTACAGCCTTGTTCTCTCTAGTGTTACCCAAAAAAACAAGTCTGCATTTTTGACCTCCAAAAGATAGGTTATTCCTATTAGAGATACAAATATATTAGTATTATTATAACAATAATCTTTCCGATCGTTTTTCCAATACCGCACTATGGCTTCTCCCTTGTATTGACATGACCTCTCTGTAAATCACATCATTCAAAAAAATTGTAAAGACACCTCTAAAACAGGGTTGAAACAAGCTAACACGTCTTCAAAAAAGAGCGATCCATACGCTGTGGGCATCGTGTTTTTTCCTTAGCTTTGTAAAGATACAGACTACGGAAATCTTTCGGGCAACCACAATGTTCGGATAGAGGCAAACAAGGGTGAAAATTACAAAATGTTTCTCGAAAATACAGTTAATCATAAAGAACAATTCGGCTGGATAGAAGTTATCTGTGGCTCCATGTTTTCCGGTAAGACTGAAGAGCTGATTCGCCGATTGCGCCGCGCGCGTATAGCCCGCCAGAAAGTGGAGATATTCAAACCTTCTGTCGACACGCGCCACAGTGAAGAAATGGTCGTTTCTCACGATGCCAACGAAATTCGTTCTACGCCAGTACCAGCAGCTGCAAATATCCGCCTATTGGCCGACGGTTGTGATGTGGTGGGCATAGACGAGGCTCAGTTCTTTGACGATGAAATTGTTTCGGTATGCAATGATTTAGCCAATAAGGGAATACGCGTTATTGTAGCCGGATTGGACATGGACTTTAAGGGCAACCCTTTCGGCCCCATGCCGGCCCTCATGGCCACTGCAGAGTACGTCACCAAAGTTCACGCTATATGCACCCGAACCGGAAACCTAGCACATTACAGTTTTCGAAAAACTGACGACGACAAACTAGTACTCCTCGGAGAAACCGAAGAATACGAACCCCTCAGCAGGGGAGCTTTTTACAGAGCGATGCTCAGTGAAAAAGTCAGAGATATCGACGTAAAAGACTCTGAGGATATTTCGGAATTTAAGTCCGAAAAAACCTGAAGTAGCACATCAATTTAACCAATCCGATCACACCGCCAAAATACAGTGTACACCTATATTGAAATCTATGTCAAAAGTGACAGAAACGGTTTTCGAAGTCGACCTCAATGCACTTCGTCACAACTTTGAATATCTGAGGTCGAAATTACAGCCCGGGACAAAGTTTCTCGCAGTAGTCAAAGCATACGCCTACGGTCACGGTGCTCCAACCACAGCTCTTTTTCTGGAAGAACTCGGGGTCGACTATTTTGCGGTTGCCTACACCGGTGAAGGCATCGAACTCCGAGAGGCAGGAGTTCAGGCTCCTGTTATAGTATTACACCCTCAACCCACTCATTTTGAAGACATACTGAGGTATAAATTGGAACCTTCTCTCTATTCTAAAGGTGTTTTACAGCGGTTTGCCTCCGTCGCAGAAATCAGAGGTTTGCACGAGTATCCCGTACATCTCAAATTCAATACTGGACTCAACCGCCTGGGCTTCGACTCTGGCGATGTGGAGAAGGTCGTCGCATTTATCAAACAGCATACAGCTGTAAAACCAGTCTCTCTGTTTTCCCATCTCGCAGCTTCTGAGGATCCGAAGGAGCTCGATTTTTCACGCTCGCAAATATCGGATTTCAAACAGATAGCCGAGCGTTTCGAAAGTCTTGCAGGCTTTCGCCCCTTACTCCACCAATGCAATACTTCCGGGATACTTTGCTATCCCGAAGCACATTTCGACATGGTTCGAAGCGGCATCGGTCTTTACGGCTACGGCAACAGCCCGGAATACAGTACACAATTGCAGCCCGTAGGCAGCCTCAAATCGGTAATATCACAGTTACATCGGCTCGAAAAAGGACAAAGCCTGGGGTACAACCGCGGATTTATAGCTGAAAAAACCACTGTAACAGCCACCCTCCCCATCGGGCATGCCGACGGTATAGGAAGACAATACGGAAAAGGAAAAAGCTCCGTTTTAGTAAACGGGCAAGTTGCCCCGATACTAGGTAATGTTTGTATGGATATGTTGATGATAGATGTGACGGATATAGATTGCCGCGAAGGTGACGAAGTCATTATCTTCGGAAAAAACCATTCTGCAGAAGAACTAGCTGCCTCGGCAGGGACTATTTCCTACGAACTCATCACGGCAATCTCTCGAAGAGTGAAAAGGGTTTACAAGCGATAGAGCAGTTGGGTTACGACTTCAGCAATTCCTTATAGCGCGTTGTATTTTTCAGGAGACCCGCTGCGGCTTTGATACTCTCGTCTTGAACGAGATAGTAATTGTAAAGTCCTTCGCGGTAAAAATAACGTTTAATCACCTCGTCTTCTATCTCTTTGGTCAGTTCTTCTCTATACGTGTCTAGGGCAGTGAGTTTACTGTCACCTATAGCCTGGAGCAATTTGTTGTAATCCTGCTTTACCTGCTCACCAAACAATTGCATTTCTTCGTGCTCATCAGCTTTTCTGAGTATTTTTTCGATTTCGGTTTCATACTGAAAACCTCTTTCTACTACATATTTCTTAAAATCTTCATAGTCGCTCTCTCCAAAAGAAAAACCGGTATAATCTTGGAGTTGATGTGTGTAGTAATATTTTGTCGCATAGTCAAAAACTACGTGATTGTTCAACAATTCCTGTACCAATTTGTTTTGTCTCAACACCTTCACTTCCAGGTCGGGTGTAATTCCTCCTCCGTCGTACACTGTTCTACCACTTTTGGTTTTAAAAGCCTTGTATCCAGACGCATCGAGCCTTACAGCCTTGCCATTTTCGTCCCGATGGGCGTAATCCATTGCCTGTATACACCTGCCACTGGGAGTGTAATACCTCGATATCGTTACCTTGAGTTGAGTGCCATAAGTTAGTTTTAACGGTCTCTGTACCAATCCTTTTCCAAAGCTCCGCGCTCCGACAATGGCGGCTCGATCCAGGTCTTGTAAAGCACCGGCTACTATTTCGCTAGCCGAGGCACTGCGCCCATCGACCAGAACCACAAGAGGAATTTCGGTGTCTACAGCTTGTTTTCTCGTTCGGAATTCCTGATTAAATTTTTTGACTTTCGACCTTGTCGTCACTATAGTCTCTCCTTTGGGCACAAAAAGATTGGTGACCGCTATAGCCTCGGTAAGCAGTCCTCCGGGATTACCTCTCAAATCGAGTACCATTTGAGTTACCCCTTGCGACTTCAGGTCTTTAAGTGCGGCTTCAGTTTGAGAGGAAGCTTTCTTGTTAAATCGGGAAAGAACGATATATCCCGTTTGATCGTCAATTTTACCGTAAAAGGGCACAGCATCTACTTCAATCTCTTCTCGTTTAAGTGTGGTTTTCAGAGTTTCTCCCATTCTGCGATACACTATCTCTACCTCACTGTTTACAGCTCCTTTTAGCAATTCACCTGCGTCATCTTTAAAATCGGCAACTCGAACATCTCCTATTTGTACGATCTCATCCCCCGCTTTCAATCCCGCCTTATCTGCCGGATACCCCTTATAGGGTTCTACGATAAGCAATTTATCTCGGTAGCCTCGTACTACGGCACCTATTCCTGAATATTCACCGCTATTTTTAATTCGGTACTCCTCTACATCTTGCTCATTCATATACACTGTATACGGATCGAGATTGTCTAACATCTCCTTGATAGCTCCATCCATCAATTCTGCAGGGTTGATTTCGTCTACATAATTCATATTCAACTCTTTGAACAGTGTTGTAAAAATCTCTATCTGCTTGGCGATCTCAAAGAAATCTCTCTTAAACGAGCTCATTCCTACCAGTACTACCAAAGCGAGTACAGGTACAACAAGGCGTTTTTTCAATATCTTCCTCATACGAATAAATTACATTTATCTGATTTAATCCCAACGGACAAGTTGCTATAGCCAAATTTACAACTCATCCGAAGATATCATACGTACCCCTATACCACTGAGGTCTGAAATAGCCTGCTCATAGGTTTCACTGGCTATAAACCTGGTGGCATCGGTAATATAATAGGTTTCAAAACCATTGGCTCTTGCATCTTTTGCCGTATAATACACACAGTAGTCTGCCGCCAGCCCACAGACATATACGTCGGTAACGCCCATCTCTCTAAGATAGGATGCTAGTCCGGTTGTATATTTCTTACCGTTGTCGTAAAAACCGCTGTAGCTATCTGTTTCCAGATGTGTTCCTTTTCTAAACACAGCAGCAATGCGGTTTTGGTGTAAGTGCTCAGACAACATGGCCCCTTTTGATCCTTGTATACAGTGATCGGGCCACAACACCTGTTCCATTCCTCCGAGATTTATCACTTCAAAAGGCTTGTGATCGGGATGAGAAGAAGCAAAACTCAAATGTCCCGACGGGTGCCAGTCTTGAGTGGCTACCACCAAATCAAAGCTCGTTTGAAGAGTATTGATTATCGGGATTACTTGATCTCCATCAGGGACTGCCAACTTCCCTCCCGGGAGAAAATCGTATTGTAGGTCTACAATCAGTAAGGCTTTTTTAGATTCGAGATTATTCATAGTTCTACATTCTGCTTTTACTTCTGATACTTACTGAGTTTTTCTGCCTTAAGCTTATTTCTCAGATCTTCTATTTCAGAACTCAATCCCACCTTGTACACATGGGGAAAATCGAACCTTTTGTGTTCTTCCGGGAGTTTTTGGAGGTTTTTCTTTCCAGCCATCGCAATATCTTTCACCTTCCGAAGCTCTCCTATGCGCTTTCCATCTTTCATCACCTCTTTCAACAACGGCCGAGCCTCTTGCGGATTCAACCTCATCTTTTTACCCGGCTCAAAAGGATGAGCCATCCCATCGGGGGGAGGGGCATCTACTCCGGTAATGGCATCGGCAGTATAAAAGCCCTTACTGTCGAAATATCTGTACACCTGCTTGTCTCCGGGAAAGTTCATCTTTTTTAGATTTTCGGAAATTTTTATCCGCGGATGCCCTCCAAAACTGCACAGTTTATACACTCCATCGAGAGCCCCATTCTCGTGTCCTACGACGAGATTGGTTCCTACTCCGTATATATCGATAGCGGCGCGCTGCTCCTTTAGACTGCGTATCACATATTCGTCCAACTGATTGGAAGCTGCTATTTTTACATATTGCAATCCAGCTTCATCCAACATATTCCGCGCTACCTTAGAAAGATAGGCGAGATCTCCACTATCCAGTCTAATCCCCATAAGTCTCCTACCGGATGCTTCCATCTCTTTTGCCACGGTAATTGCATTTGGCACTCCGCTTTCAAGAGTATTATAGGTATCGACAAGAAGAACACAGTTTTCGGGACGAGTCTCGGCAAAATCGCGAAATGCCTTGAGCTCATCGTCGTAACTTTGAATAAAGGCATGGGCCATGGTGCCACTTATAGGCATATCGTATGTCTTTCCCGCCAATACATTTGAAGTGGAATTAAATCCTCCGGCAAAAGCCGCTCTCGAAGCCTGCAATCCCGCGTATCCCTGTGCTCGTCTAAGGCCAAATTCAGACAATATGCTGTCTTCACCGGCAATATGGCGAATACGGCTCGCCTTGGTAGCTATGAGCGATTGAAAATTAAGGGTATTGAGGAGAAAAGTTTCAACGATCTGGCACTCTACCACGGGACCTGAAATAGAGAGTATCGGGGCAAAGGGAAATACTAGCTCCCCTTCCGAAACACTGCGTACTGTGCCTGTAAAGCGAAAGCCTTTTAAATATTCCAGAAACCGGGCATCAAAGCCCTGATCTTTTAAGTATTTCAAATCATCCTCAGAAAACGACACCTCTTCCAGCCAGCTCAGGGCATCTTCCAGCCCGCAAAACAATACATACCCTCCTTCAAAAGGAGTCTTGCGGTAAAAATAGTCGAAAGAGGCTTCGGCGCGATGTTTGTCTTTCAGAAAATAAGCTTGTCCCATGGCGAGCTGATACAAGTCGGTATACAGAGCAGTATTAAACATCATCGGTGGTATTTTTTACTGTGGCTTTACCTGTCTCCTTGTCCAAAAAAAGGTAAAACAACTGTTTCACTTTACGGTTTACTTGTTCAAAAGTAGGCATTTCTCTCTGTTGATAGAGCAACATAAAGGCATAAGCTCCCTCATTATTTTCTTCCAAGATGTGTTTGTTTAGACGATAGGCCTCGCGAAGCAGCCTCTTTATCCGATTGCGAGACACTGCCTTTTTAAAATTGCGCTTACTCACGGAGACCCCTACCTGATATCCCTCACCTTGGGATAGAGATATATACACCAAGCGAATAGGAAACTTGGAAATACTCTTTCCTTCCGCAAAGAGCTTTCCGATTAATTTCCTACTTTTCAACTTTTCCGATTTCGGAAAATTTTGAGTCATTTAAGTATCTTTTTGTAAAAATAGAAAAACCTCCCGAAACAGGGAGGTTTTCCAACAATCACATTTGTAAAAACACTTTGATTTTTATCCTTTCTACAACTGTTCAGCAATGTCCCCAACCCTATTCATAGGTCATACCGTTGTTGCTCTTGTCTATGTCGGCCATAAGCTCAGACGGATCTATAACTATAGCCTTAATCTCGCTTTTTGGCTTGTCTATTTCAAATTCGTAAGTGGGGTAGGCCCACGCCCAGTCGGGTAATACCGTGCGCTTCAGGTTGGGATACGGGTTTGCTTTTTCACCTCTCATCATTCGAAGCGGAGCATAAAAGGTTTCATAAGTCTCGTCTTTGTAAATCACCAGCACATCTATTGGCATAGGCATAAGACCGATACGCTCCAGTGTAACTTTGGTTTTCCCATCTTTTTCTACCACTTCTTTAATACCGTAATCTATGGTATTAGTCGTCTGAGTCCAGTCTACCAAATACCAGTCCAAACTAAAGCCAGACACCTTTTCTGCCACCCGTTTAAAATCGTTGGGAGTGGGGTGTTTGAACTTGAAATCTTCATAATATTTTCGAATGGTTTCCATCAATTTGTCCTGTCCGATAATATAGCCCAATTGTGCTAGAAAGATATCTCCCTTGCTATAAGCCGCGATGGAATACGCGAAATTTTCGGCATATCGATCACTGTGTGTGGATTGCGGTTGTTCCTTTCCTGAATGTGCCAGCATAAAGTAACTGCGATACGCATTTTCGAACGGATTGGGACGGTTGCGCTCCATAATCTCATTCTCGGCCAGGTCTGATATAAAGGAGGTAAAGCCTTCGTCCATCCACGGGTGTTTCGACTCGTTAGTCGCCAGCAGATGTTGGAACCAGGCATGAGCCATCTCATGTGCCGTAACCCCAAAGAGGCTACCAAAACTTCTACCTCCGGTAATCAGGGTACACATAGCATACTCCATTCCGCCGTCTCCTCCCTGAATCACTGAATACTGTTTCCAAGGATACGGTCCTATATTCTTGTTGTAAAAATCTAACAAAGCCTCTGTCTTAGGCTGCAGATTCTTCCAGTTCTCAAGAATTTCCTTGTTGTTTTTGTAAAGAAAATGCAGTGTAACTCCGGAGGCGGTCTCTCTCTTGTCGTGAATATAGTCAGGGTCGGCTGCCCAGGTAAAATCGTGAACTTTTGGGGCTACAAAGTGCCAAGTGAGCTTTTTCCCCTTCGGACGCTGAACCTTTGTCCCTTCTTCTTCGTAGCCATATCCTATTTCCTGAGGGTTTTGGAGATAACCTGAGCCCCCTATAATATAATCCTTATCGATGCTTATCTTTACGTCAAAATCTCCCCATACACCGTGAAATTCCCTGCCGAGATACGGATCTGCATGCCAACCTTCAAAATCGTACTCTGCCATTTTAGGATACCACTGAGCCATAGACAAGGCCACCCCATCCTCACTGTTGCGCCCTGTTCTTCTAATTTGCAACGGTACCTGTCCTTCAAATTCCATGACAAATGTGGTCGATGCTCCAGGTGCTATAGGCTTGGCGAGGTCGACTTCTAGAACGGTTCCTTCTACCTTGTACTTCACTTCGTTCCCGTCTTGCAACAGCGAATGCACTTTGATATATCCAATCTCGTCCGGTTTCAACACTTCAATACGACTTTCGTATATCGGATCCTCTTTAGTTCCTTTGTTGGTCACCATACGACTGTCGGGATCTTTAATCGTTTTTAAACGTACGTCCATCTCACTTCCGGGTTGGAAGGCATTGAAGTAGAGATGATAAAAAACCCTGTCGAGTTGATCGGGAGAGTTATTGGTATACACCAACTCCTGCTTCCCCGAATAGCGATAGGTTTCGACGTCCATGTCGATATTCATCTTGTAGTCTACATGCTGCTGCCAGTAACCGTCGGAATCGGACTGAGCCATAGTGTGAAACACTGTCAGAAGCATAGCGCACGCAATAACAAATCTCTTCATAAGTATTGATATTTATTTTTTGGTCTACGAACAGGCAAGTTAATCTTTTTTTCAGAGAACAGCATCGTTGGGGTATTGAGTACTCTCTAAATACCCCATCAACTTTCTCTAAAGACTAAGTTTATTTCTAGATACTCTGTCGGCCGTAATAATAGCATTATACGCATTGACCATTTTCCCTGATCGGGAGACTTCGGAGAAGGGTTTCTTTGTATCCTTGTCTCCTCCCAAAACAACATTTGTATTAGAACTAAGCCCGGAATGCATGATTATTTTCTTTACCTGCGAAGCGGTGAGGTCGGGATAGTACGAACGTATCAGTGCTGCAACCCCTGCCACCTCTGGCGAAGCCATAGAAGTTCCTTGCAAAAATTCGTATGTGTTTTTGGGTGTGGTAGACCAGATCTTTGTCCCAGGAGCAAATACATCCACATTGATTTTTCCGTAATTCGAAAAACGGGCAATCATCTCCGGTCCATAAGTGTAGTCTAAGGCACCTATAGTAATAAAGTTGTCTGCAATTTCCGGCTCATTGTCCAAAGCATCATTGGGATACACATTTGTCTTATCCAAATCTTTCGACTCGTTTCCAGCTGCATTTACAATAAGCACATCGTGTTCAGCGGCATACTTGATTGCATCTCTCACCCATTCGACATGAGGAGAGTAGTATTTTCCAAAACTAGTATTTATAACCTTGGCGCCATTGTCTACCGCATATCTGATAGCCAAAGCGATGTCTTTATCATACTCATCTCCATCAGGTACGGCTCGCACCGCCATGATTTCCACGTTATTCGCCACACCATCCATTCCTATTCCGTTGTTGCGCGTAGCAGCAATGATACCTGCCACATGTGTTCCGTGCTTGGCTTCGTCTTTATCAGGACCTATTACATTCGCATTACCGTAATCGGTATCTTCAATATCGTCGGGATTGTCACCTACTACAGCTCTCCCGTCAAAATCCAGGTTGAGGTTGTAATTCAACTGACCACTGAAATAAGTGATTGCATCCTTGAGTTCTTTTTTCACTTCTTCTACAGAACTCTTGCCACCACCCATAGAAAGAACATTATTTATCAACGATTTAGACTTGACAATCTCCAGATTAGAACCCTCTACCTTATCGAGTTCTTCCTTGGTGTAATTGTCTTTTTTCAATACTTCGGAAATCACTTTATCGGCTTCGCTCACCATCTGGAGAATTCTCTCGTACTCCTCCTTATTGCCCATAGCCTCTGCCAATTCCTTATCGTATTCTGCTTTGGCATTTTTGTACACTTCCGAGCCGTCGTCTCCTTTTTTTAGGATACGAACGTATTCGAGGTTTTCGTGTACAGCATCGCCGAGAAAATTCCATCCGTGAATATCGTCTATAAAACCATTGCCGTCATCGTCTATACCATTGCCGGGAATCTCTTTTTTATTAGTCCACAGCACATCTTTGAGATCTTCGTGTTCTATATCTACACCTGAATCGACCACTCCTACTACCACCTTAACTCCTTTTCGACCTTTGAGCAATTCGTCGTAGGCTTTACTCACACTCATACCGGGTATGGTATCGGTCAGAAGGTCGGCATGTGGCCAAGTTTTGTATTGTGCTTCCGAGAGTTCGGCTACCTTGAGCGGCACAGCGTCTATATTTTCTATTGGAGTAGATACAATTGCAGAGCTGCCGCAACCTGCGAGCAAAACGGCTGCCGATACCGGCAACAGAAATGATTTTGTGTAGTTCATAAATAATATATTTGTCTTTATAGGCCGTATTTCCGACCAAATTCACTTAGTTAAATATCTCGTCAAAGGTGTGTATTTCCCGAAGTCTTACTCCTTTCTCTGTATGTTTTAGAGTGCAGATCTCATTGTGAGCGTCGTGTTCCATAAACAAGTAATATTCTTCAGATGCCGCCTTGTCTAAAAACTTGGCCTTTTCTTCTAGGGTGAGTAAAGGACGGGTGTCATAGCCCATAACATAGGGCAGTGGAATATGCCCTACCGTCGGTAACAGGTCGGCAGCAAACACCAATTTCTTTCCTTTGTAATTGATATGAGGGATCATCTGTTTGTCGGTATGTCCATCTGCAAACAAAACTCCGAAACCCAGCGCTGTATCTTCCAGATAATCCAATCCCGGCTCGGGAGTTGGCACAAAATGCAGTTGTCCACTTTCTTCAATGGGCAGTATATTCTCTTTCAAAAAAGAAGCCCTTTCTCTTGCGTTGGGCGCTGTTGCCCATTCCCAGTGATCTCTGTTACTCCAAAATCGCGCGTTTTTGAATGCAGGTTCATAGCCTGTTCGGGTACTATTCCACTGTACGCATCCTCCACAATGATCAAAGTGCAAATGCGTCATAAAGACATCGGTGATATCATCTCTGTGAAAACCATACTGAGCCAAAGAATGGTCAATACTGTGGCCTCCCCATAAATAATAGTAACTAAAGAACTTTTCCGATTGCTTGTCGCCCATACCTGTGTCGATAAGAATAAGTCGATCTCCGTCTTCTACAAGCAGCGATCGAGCGGCAAGATCAATCATATTATTAGCATCTGCCGGATTGGTTTTCTGCCACAATGACTTTGGTACTACTCCAAACATGGCTCCCCCATCGAGTTTGAAATTTCCTGTTTCAATCGGATATAATTGCATACAACACCTGTTTACAAACAATCCTTGCACAACATCCACCGCTTGTCGTTATTCCATTCTCTCGAGGCTGTTTGCAGGATGTGGAAGCAATGGATGATATAGTTATCTTCTTCTGCTTCCGGATTTTGTCAAATAACTCGCAAAATAACAAATCAGCACAATAAAATATAAGAAAACACGCTTTTATTGGGTCTTTTTTAACATTTTGAACTATATCCATATTTTTAAAAGACAATCTTGTGTGTATTTTAAAATATTAATTTATTTTTAGACCGCACAGGCTTCGTCAACACGACTTTGTCGGTGTTATTATCTGAGCATACTCTGGTGTTCATTTGGATGTAAACGGCGAAATATGAAAAAACTCTTTTCCTTCCGAAATACAAAATTGCAGCACTTTGGACGTGATTTGAAAGAGGATCAGAATCTTATCCTTAGGGATTATCTCTCTATAGAGCGAACCCGACTATCTAATGAGAGAACCCTGTTGTCGTATATCCGTACATTCTTATATCTGATTGTGGGCGGTATCGCATTGATTCAACTCGATGATTTATACAATCTCAAATATCTCGGCATCCTCGCTTTGACACTCAGTGTTGTGTTCTTGATTATCGGAATTTTCAGGTTTTTTTTACTCAAAAAGAACTTGAAGCACTTTTATTACAAATCTCAAGAACGTCCAAACCCTCATTAAAAAACACTCTTTATGGAGTTACAACTCTTAAACTTACTTTTAGTTTTATTATTTGCCTGGCTGGGAGGGGCTTTAGCAACTCGTATGGGGTATCCCTCCATTCTGGGAGAGCTCGTTGCCGGAATCGTATTTGGTCCAGCTTGGCTGGGAATACTAACTCCTTCTGAAACTACAGCTGTACTGGCAGAAGTAGGGGTATTACTCATGATGCTCTACATCGGTATGGAGATAGACTTCCGCGATTTGGGGAAGGCCACCAAAGCCGGATTACTGGCGGCTATAGGAGGCTTTATTGTACCCTTTGGGCTGGGGTATTTTGTGATGATTCAATTTGGAAGCACCCCTATGGCTGCCTTGTTTGTGGCTATAGCAGTGGGAGTTACCTCTCTGGCTACCAAGTCTCGCATACTGGTCGACCTCAAACTTTTGAACACTCGTATAGCCCATGTACTCATGGCAGGAGCACTGATTTCTGATACTGTAGCCCTGATTATCTTTGCGGGTATTATCAGTTTTGCCGACGCTGGAAACATAGAGTTTACCGAAATTTTTCTGGTTACAGGAAAGGCTCTCGGCTTCTTTCTCGTTACTGGACTTATCGGTATATACGTCCTTCCTTTTCTCGGTAAAAAACTGGAAAAATCAGGACTCTCAAGCCGATCGCTGTATTTTACTTTAATGCTGGTTATAGCCATCAGCTTTTCGGAACTGGCCGAACTGGCAGGACTTCACTCTATTCTCGGAGCCTTTATCGCCGGACTCTTTCTCAGAGATAGCATTTTTGATCACCGACTATCAAGAGAGCTCAACAAGGTATTTCACGATATTTCCATAGGCTTCCTAGCTCCTATTTTTTTCGTAACCGCCGGCTATCACGTTACCCTCGATGTTTTCCAAAACAACTTAGTACTGCTCTTAGTGGTTCTCTTGGTAGCTGTACTGGGAAAAATACTCGGAACCGTTCTGTTTTACATCCCCAGCGGAAACGGATGGCGTGAAGGACTCACGGTGGGAACCGGAATGAATGGTCGTGGAGCCGTTGAAATTGTCATCGCAGGAATCGGGCTCAATATGGGGTATATAGACAACACCATCTTTTCGATACTGGTATTTATGGCTATTTTTACTACCGCTAGTGTACCGGTGTTTCTCACTTGGACTACCAACTGGTTGAGAAGGCGAGGAGAATTGGTTTTATCTTCGACAAAAAAACAGGATGTTCTTATTTTAGGCGCCGGACCACTTCCGATTTACATTGCCAAAAAATTACAAGCCACCACCAAAGTTACCCTTATAGACTCCAATACAGACAATTGTAACAGAGCTTCTTCTCTTGGACTCAAATGCATAGAGGGCAATGCTCTAAAAGAGGAGACTCTCGCAGAAGCCGATGGATATGAAGCGGGTACCTTTGTGTGTCTTACCAACAACAGCGAAATCA
Organism: Sinomicrobium sp.; assembly: GCA_029266035.1. Lineage (GTDB taxonomy): Bacteria > Bacteroidota > Bacteroidia > Flavobacteriales > Flavobacteriaceae > Sinomicrobium. The sequence continues at coordinate 111,286 of JAJUFH010000003.1, read as the reverse complement.
ACGTACTCGCAGCTCAGTTGGCCAACGAGGCTATAGGTGTACCCAATATCTATGTCTCCCTGAACTCCTCTTCGGAAGCAAATGTAGATCTGCTTGAGCCTATAGGAGCTTCTACTGTATTTGCAAAAAAGATCGATCACTACAAATGGGATTACAAAATTGAAAACAAAGACTATGAAGAACACAGCATTGAGGTCACCGAAGTTGTATCGTCCAGAGAATTCCTGAAAAAACTCACAGGTGAATACGGCGATATTCTTCCTGTTTTTTATATAAATCAAGACGGCAAGCCTCGGGTTTACAACTACGGCATAGAACTTGAACCCGGATATACAGTGAATTATATCAAATAGCACTGACACATTTAAAAAAAACATCACCCTATAACTTTCAGATTTTATGGAACCCATAATCAACATGTTAAAACACGAATTCGAATTACCCTTGAGCAATCCGATACTGGGATTCAGTCTTATTCTCTTAATTATACTGCTGTCGCCCATACTCCTGAAACGCTTGAACATTCCCGGCATCATCGTACTCATATTATCCGGTGTACTCATAGGTCCGCACGGTCTCAATCTGCTCGAAAAGAATTCGGCAGTCGACTTGTTTTCTACTATCGGTCTTCTCTACATTATGTTTATAGCCGGACTAGAGCTGGATATGAACGAGTTTAAGGCCAATAAGAACAAAAGTGTACTGTTCGGTTTTTTTACCTTTATCATCCCGTTAGCCATAGGATTTCCGGTATGTCATTATCTTTTGGAATACAACGTAAATTCGAGTCTGCTCACCGCCAGTATGTTTGCTACACACACACTGGTAACTTACCCTATGGTGAGTAAGCTCGGGATATCCAAAAACCAAGCGGTTGCAGTCACTGTAGGAGGAACCATACTTACAGATACCGCAGTGCTTATCATACTCGCGGTAATTATGGGATCTGAAGCAGGGGGACTCACTGCCGACTTCTGGGTACGTCTCGGAATATCACTCAGTATATTCATCGTAATTATGTTTCTCATCATTCCAAAAATCGCCGAATGGTTTTTCCACAAGCTCGAAAACGAAAAACACTCCCACTATATTTTTGTACTTTTTATCGTTTTCCTCGCGGCATTTTTGGCCGAATTGGCAGGAGTAGAGCCTATAATCGGGGCCTTTATGGCTGGACTGGCTCTCAACAGATTGATTCCACATTCTTCTGCGCTGATGAACAGAATAGAGTTTATCGGAAACTCTCTCTTTATCCCTTTCTTCCTGATTAGCGTAGGAATGCTGGTTGATGTCAGAGTCATTATGGACGGTCCTACAGCATTGATCATCGCCGGAACACTTTCGGTAGTGGCTCTGGTAGGAAAATGGTGTGCTGCATTTCTTACCCAGATTTCCTTTAAATATTCTTCTGCTCAAAGACAACTTATTTTCGGACTGAGCAGTGCCCATGCCGCTGCAACACTAGCTGTTATATTGGTTGGTTACCAGGCTGGGGTGTTGGACAAGAACATCCTCAACGGTACTATTATACTGATATTGATTACGTGTGTCATCGCTTCTTTTGCCACACAAAAAGCAGGGGTAAATATAGCCAAGAAGGCCGAAGAACCCAGTAGCAGTACGATTGCCAACACAGGAACCACTCTTTCCGACGAACATATTCTCCTTCCTATTGCCAACACTAAGAACATGGAAAAAGCGCTGGAGTTTGCAACGTTGATCAAAGATAAAAAATCGGCCTATCCTATTTCCATACTCACCATCGTTCCCAATGATCGGGAAGCTGAGAAAAACATGGGAAAAGCCAAAGAAGAACTCCAGCGTTTTTCTAGCGAAGCTACTGCCTCTGAGGTAAAAACCGAAATCATTGCTACCATAGACTACAACGCTTCCAACGGTATCGCGCGAACAGCGCGGGAAACCCTTGCCAATATCATTATACTGGGATGGCCCGGTAAAAAGGGATTTATCGAAAAATTGATAGGGGAAAAAATAGATTTTCTATTGACCTACACCGACAAGACCATCTTTATTGGAGATTTCAGAAACCCTCTGGTAAATAATCACCGTATGCTAGTCACCGCCCCGCCTTTTTCCGAACTGGAGCACGGTTTTGACACATGGGTCAATAAGGTGTGTAGACTGTCGGAGGAACTCAACATACCCGTATGGTACTACTGTACAACTGACACGAGAGGGGCTATAGAAAAACATATGCAAGCTCACAAAATCAACTCTGAACATCAGTTTGAGGTTTTGGAGAATTGGGACGATTTCTTTACGCTCTCAGGAGAGCTGAAACCAAACGACCTATTTGTATTGATTTCGGCTCGTAAAGGGTCTGTTTCCCACCTTAACATCATGGATAATCTTCCTGCCAAACTGGAGAAGTACTTTGCCAAGAACAGCAAAATCATAGTATACCCCTAAGTGGCAAACAAAACACACAACATAAAAAAGTCCCGAAAGCTCAAAGGCTAACGGGACTTTTTTTAACAATAATACTATTTGCTTTTACTCTTCTACTTCAGGCTCCATTACGAAGTCTTCCATAAACTTAGTAGTGTAATTTCCTGCGATATAATCGGGATTGTCCATCAACTGCCTGTGAAAGGGGATGGTCGTTTTAATCCCTTCAATAACGAATTCGTCGAGAGCTCGCTTCATCTTGTTAATCGCCTCATCGCGCGTCTGTGCAGTAGTGATAAGTTTGGCAATCATAGAATCGTAATTGGGCGGAATCACATAACCGCTGTACACGTGAGTGTCCAAACGTACCCCGTGACCTCCCGGTGCGTGTAGTGTAGTGATGCGCCCTGGAGATGGCCTGAAGTCGTTGTACGGATCTTCGGCATTGATACGGCACTCTATGGAATGCAGTTTGGGCGTGTAATTACGTCCTGATATCGGCACTCCGGCGGCTACGAGTATCTGTTCGCGAATCAGGTCGTAATCAATTACCTGTTCGGTAATGGGATGCTCTACCTGTATACGGGTATTCATTTCCATAAAATAGAAGTTCCTGTGTTTATCTACTAGGAATTCTACGGTACCCGCTCCTTCGTATTTGATATATTCTGCAGCCTTTACTGCAGCTTTCCCCATTTTATCCCTGAGCTCGTCGGTCATAAAGGGAGAAGGTGTTTCTTCCGTAAGTTTTTGGTGTCGCCGCTGTACGGAGCAATCTCTTTCCGAAAGGTGGCAAGCTTTTCCGTAGGCATCACCTACGATTTGTATCTCTATATGTCTCGGCTCTTCTATGAGCTTTTCCATATACATTCCGTCGTTTCCAAAAGCTGCGGCGGCTTCCTGCTGTGCACTTTCCAGGGCTTTTTTCAAATCTTCCTTCTTCCACACGGCACGCATTCCCTTTCCTCCACCACCAGCAGTAGCTTTGAGCATCACTGGATATCCCATTTCCTCAGCCAGTTTTGCCGCTTGTTCGTAAGATTCCAGCAGTCCGTCTGAACCTGGAACTGTAGGAACGCCGGCTTCTTTCATGGTAGCCTTAGCAGAAGCCTTATCTCCCATTTTCTCAATCATCTCGGAAGAAGCCCCTATAAATTTGATATCGTGCTCAGCACATATTCTAGAAAACTTGGCATTTTCGGAAAGAAATCCGTATCCCGGATGTATAGCATCTGCATTGGTAATTTCGGCCGCTGCGATGATATTAGACATCTTGAGATAGGACATATTGCTCGGGGGAGGCCCTATACAGACCGCTTCATCGGCAAAACGGACGTGGAGGCTATCTGCATCAGCCGTAGAATATACCGCTACGGTTTTGATGCCCATTTCCCGGCAGGTACGAATGATTCTAAGCGCAATCTCTCCCCGGTTTGCTATCAGTATTTTTTTAAACATCTGTTGAAATTTAAAATTTCTTATGATGGATCAACCAGGAAAAGAGGTTGGTCGAATTCTACGGGAGACGAATCGTCTACTAGCACCTTGACGATTTTACCGGATACTTCCGACTCGATCTCATTAAACAATTTCATCGCCTCTATAACGCAAAGTACATCACCTTGTTTTATCGTACTTCCCACTTCTACGAAAGGAGCCTTATCGGGTGAAGGTTTCCTATAGAAGGTTCCGATAATAGGAGATTTTATGGTGATATATTTATCGTTTTCGGATGGGGATGTCTCTGTAGTAGGAGCGGCAGGAGCCGCAGCTTCCGGAGCTACTTGTTGTACCTGTTGCGGTGCCACTGCAGGTGCTACAGGCACTTGCTGAATATAGGTCGTCTCTGCAGTGTGTCCTTCGGTACCTGTTCTGATCGTAATCTTTACATCATCCATCTCCAGCTTTACTTCACTGGCACCGGATTTAGCAACAAATTTAATCAGATTTTGAATTTCTTTTAAATCCATGTTAGTCGTTTTGTTTATTTTTAGGTTTTTTTTGCATCTCCCAAAACGGGGCAAATATCTTATCCTCAGGGGTTATAAGCCCATTTCAAATAAATAGAACCCCAAGTAAAACCACCTCCAAAGGCAGCAAATATAAGGTTATCTCCCTTTTTAAGTTGCTTTTCGTAATCGTTTAACAGTAGTGGAAGGGTGGCCGAAGTAGTATTCCCGTACTTCTGTATGTTTACCATCACCTTTTCTTCCTGCAGCCCTACTCTAGCTGCTGTGGCATCAATAATCCTCTTATTGGCTTGGTGTGGCACCAACCATGTCACATCGTCATGCCCCAGCTTGTTTTTCTCTATTATTTTTTCCGCAACATCAGCCATATTAGACACGGCAAACTTAAATACTGTTCTTCCGTCTTGATGTACGAAGTGCTTTTTGTTTTTTACCGTCTCTTCTGTAGCGGGTAACAGTGACCCTCCGGCTTCCATATTCAAGAAAGCTCTTCCGGTACCGTCAGATCTGAGGTATTCATCCTGAAGCCCCAACCCTTCATCATTGGGTTCAAACAGAACCGCTCCGGCTCCGTCTCCAAAAATAATACAGGTAGTCCGGTCGGTATAATCGATAATAGAAGACATTTTATCTGCTCCTATCAGCAATACTTTTTTATATCTCCCAGATTCTATATAACTGGCTGCCGTCGACATCCCGTACAAAAAACTAGAACAAGCAGCTTGCAAATCGTATGAAAAGGCGTTCACAGCTCCTATCTCTGTAGCTACATAAGCTCCGGTAGAGGCCACCAAGAGATCTGGTGTAGCTGTAGCGAGTATTAAAAGATCTATTTCTGCAGGGTCTACCTGCGACTTTTTCAAAAGGTCCTTTGCTGCCTCTATGGCTAGATAGGATGTACCCTTGGTATCATCCTTGAGAATTCGCCGTTCCTTGATTCCTGTTCTTGTAGTGATCCACTCGTCATTGGTCTCTACCATACCTTCCAATATCTTATTGGTCAGCACAAAATCCGGTACGTATGCTCCTACAGCGGTAATAGCTGCCGTTTTTTCACCCATAATCAAATTCCGTTTTATTCAAAACACGAAATCGAAGAAAAATTAACGTCTTTGGCAGTGTACAGCTCGGAATCTTTTTTACTTCTGAGCCCGGAATTCACAACCGTACACAACCTCTCTCCCACACACCGTCAAACAATAATCACAACAATTCCAATGCAAACAAAGCACCCTTGCCCGGAACACATTGCCGGTCATCGAGAGCTCTTGTATGTGAAATTATTAATTTTCTCTGAATTTCGGTGCAAAATAGTTGGTTTTTACTATTTAGAAAAATATTTCTTCATAAAAAAAACTCTCACACCGTGAGAGTTTTAGGTTTTACTGCCGGGCTGCTTAAGCCACTTCTTCAGTGTTATTGTCTATTAACACCTTACCTCTGTAGTACAGTTTTCCTTCATGCCAGTGCGCCCTGTGGTACAGGTGAGCCTCTCCTGTAGTAGAATCTACGGCAATTTGAGGAGCAGTCGCCTTATAGTGCGTTCTTCTTTTATCTCTTCTCGTACTGGACTGTCTTCTTTTAGGATGTGCCATTTTTGTCTGTATTTAAATTTTTGCTTCTCTTAATTATCAGTCAACAATTTCTTTAGTGAATCCCACCTCGGATCTGTTTCTTTTTTATCTTCTTTTTTCGAGACTCCGGGTTGAAATTCAGAAAGTTTTCTCACAATTTCGGAGTCCAAACTTCCGTCTTCCACCCCAGGGTGTACCTTTTTGGCCGGTACCGCAAGTACCGCCATCTCGTATATGTACTGTGCTACATTGATCTGGTGCTCTCCGTGAGGAAGTATGAGAATATCCTCATTTTCATCGTTGTACTCCTCTCCAAATTTCACAACCAATGCCAAATTTCCATCGATAGGTTGATCGAAAGCTTCCCCAGAAAGATCACAATACACATTGACCGTTCCACTCACTTCAAAATCCAATTCCAACATAGTGCTCTTCTTGTCGAGTACTACTCCAATCTCAAGAGAGGCTCCGTTAAATTCGGTATAGTCGAAATCCTCAAAAAAGCGGTTGTCTATGTGATAGGTGAACCTGTGCTTCCCCAGCTTAAGCCCTGAAAAGGGAATCTCAAAATCCCTGAACTTCTTCATCTTACACTACAGTTTCCTCTGCTCCACAAACCGTCCTCTTTACGGTATTAGAACGGGTGTGCAAAGATATAAATTTTTATTAATGACCAACTTAGTATTGTTTTTTTTTTAATCGCTCCAAAATTCACAGATACATTCCTTTATCCACGCTTGTACAAATCAGCCGCGCCTCCTTTTGTCAACTCCCATTTCTCTGGCCAGATTCTTGAGCGGATTTGCCGTGATTTCGGCGTATTCCTGGCGATTCTTGTATATCCGAATGGCAGTAAAGACCGCTTCCTTAAACGAACGGAAATCTGCCTCTCCCTTTCCGGCTATGCCGTATGCTGTACCGTGATCTGGCGATGTGCGAACTTTTTCTAAGCCGGCGGTATAATTTACCCCGCGCCCAAAAGACAAGGTCTTGAATGGCACCAACCCTTGATCGTGATAAGCGGCAAGAACAGCATCAAACCCCTTGTGACTTTCAGAACCGAAAAAGCTGTCTGCCGAATAGGGTCCGAACACCATAATTCCTTTTTCAAAGAGCTCGGCAATAACCGGTCGAAGTACCCGATCGTCTTCTTTTCCTATCACACCGTTATCTCCGCTATGCGGATTGATACCGAGCAGGGCTATTTTGGGTTTTCGCACTCTGAAATCGCGAAGTAGCGAATCGTGTATTTTCTGTACTTTCTTTTTTACCAGCTCTGGGGTGATATGTCGACTCACCTCGCTAATCGCTATATGGTCGGTGAGTAGACCCACTTTAAGTTCGTCGGTCACCATAAACATAAGGGCTTCACCTTCGAGCGCCTGAGCCAGATAATCGGTATGTCCTGGAAAGCGGAATTCATCCGACTGAATATTGCTTTTATTTACAGGAGCGGTAACCAAAACATCGATTTCACCAGCTTTAAGGGCTTCTACGGCCGATTTCAATGACAATACCGCGTATGCACCGGCTTCTTCAGTCTCCTTTCCAAATTCGATTTTGGGGGTGTTACGAGAGATATTGACAATATTGATTTTGCCCTCAACCGCCTGAGAAGCCTGCTGTATCCCGTTGTAATTTACATTGATATTGAAATGCTTTTTCTGAAAAGCAATAACCTTGTTCCCCGCAAAGATTACAGGAGTACAGAATTCCAACATTCTGGAATCTTCAAAAGTCTTCAGGATGATTTCCCCTCCTATGCCATTCACATCCCCTATGGAAATTCCTACTTTTATATGTTCTGTTGTATTCATCAATAGCGGTTTGATTTCGGTGCGAAAGATACGTATTTGAAACCGATAAATCAACTGCACCAAGGTGGGAAAGGTCATATTTTGGGCGATGAGTTTTACACCGATAATCAAAAAACTACCTTCGCGATCACATTAATATTCCCTATTTTTACACCCTAAAGAGGCAATCCAAAAACACGAGACCATGTTCACCGGAATTATAGAGACACTAGGAACGGTAAAAGAGACTGTTCGCGAAGGCGACAATCTTCACATCACCATGAGCTGCAGCTTTACCGAAGAGCTACGCATAGATCAAAGCGTGTCGCACAACGGGGTGTGTCTTACCGTTATTGCCATTGAGGGCAATCAATACACCGTTACAGCCATCAGAGAAACCCTGGAGCGTTCTAACCTGGGGCAAATCGCGGTGGGCGATGAAGTGAATCTAGAGCGAGCTATGAAACTTGGCGATCGCCTAGACGGCCATATTGTTCAGGGTCACGTAGATCAGACAGCGGTGTGTAAAAGCATTGAGAGTGCAAATGGAAGCACGGTGTTTACATTTGGTTACGACGCCTCCTCCAGCAATATCACCATCGAAAAAGGCTCTATTACCATAGATGGTACCAGCCTTACTGTGGTCGACTCAGGCAAAGACTTTTTTAGCGTAGCAATTATTCCGTATACTTTAGAGCACACCAACTTCCGCAACTACACCAAAGGATCTGTGGTAAACCTAGAGTTTGACGTAGTAGGCAAATACGTTGCGCGTTTAATGGAGTTGAGAGGATAAGAAGCTTATTTACCGGGAAACTCCGCCTTCCTTTTTTTGAGGAATGCTGTTGTTCCCTCCTTAAAATCTTCGGTACCAAAGCATTTGCCAAAAATCTCTATTTCGGTTTTAAAACCATCTTCATCGTACTTAAACCCTGAGTTTACGGCACGTATTGCTGCTGCGATGGCCACAGGAGAGTTTTTGCTGATCTTCTGCGCCAAGCTTTCACAAAATGCAGAAAGTTCGTCTGGAGCCACCACGTGGTTTACCAACCCCCACGACTTGGCTTCTTCGGCATCTATCATTCCTGCGGTCACTATCATTTCCAAGGCCTTGCCCTTACCCACCAACTGAGGCAGACGTTGCGTTCCTCCGTATCCCGGGATTACTCCAAGAGATACTTCCGGAAGTCCCATTTTTGCATTGGAAGAAGCTACCCTCAAATGACAGGCCATGGCCAGTTCAAGACCTCCTCCTAGAGCAAATCCGTTTATGGCTGCGATAACAGGAGTAGACAATTGCTCTACATAATCGAAAAGGAGAGACTGTCCTTTGGCTGCAAGTGCGCTGCCTTCTCTTACAGAAAAATCTGAGAATTCCGAAATATCAGCTCCGGCTACAAAGGCTTTTTCTCCACTACCGGTAATGACGATGGCTCTGATATCAGGATCCTGGTCACAATCTTCAAAAGCCTCGTGCAATTCAGCTATGGTAGCCCTGTTCAAGGCGTTCAGTTTTTCAGGCCGGTCTATCGTAATAAAAGCAACTCTGGCATCTTCCTCGACATAAATATTTTCGTATTCTTCCATAAGCTCTATTTTTCTTCTTTCTCCTGTCCTTTAGGAAAAACCATGACAAAGACAGTTCCCTTACCTACTTCTGAGGTAAAGTTAATACTTCCTTTATAATTTTCCACTATGTTCTTCACCATTCCAAGTCCGAGTCCCATACCGCTATTTTTTGTGGTAAACCTAGGCTCAAAAACCTTCTCCCGGTTTCCTTCGGCTATTCCTATTCCGTTGTCGGCAACCGTTATTTTCACCTGATCTCCTTCAGAAAACACCGAAACAACCACCTTGGGCTCTCGGTCTTCGGGTATTGACTGTATGGCATTCTTAACCAAGTTGGTAATGACCCGTATTAGTTGAGCTCGGTCGAAACAGGCTATAATCTCGTCTTCATGGGTAATATAGGCAATATAATCTTCGGTAAAAATATCGAGAGCCAGATGCACTACCTCCACTACATTCAGTGTTTCGTTCTGCTGTGCCGGCATACTGGCAAAATTGGAAAAAGCCGAAGCAATGCTACTCATGGTGTCAATCTGCTGGATAAGGGTCTTCGAAAATTCGTCTAGTTTTTTTTCTATTCCGGGATCGGAAGGGTCGAATTTCCGCTGAAAATTCTGTACGCTCAGCCGCATAGGAGTCAGGGGATTCTTAATTTCATGAGCCACCTGTCGAGCCATTTCACGCCAGGCCTGTTCTCGTTCACTTCGCGCGAGGCGAACTGCACTATCTTCGAGCGCATCGACCATATTGTTGTAGGCATTGACCAGATTAAAGATCTCCTCGCCTGCGTATTTCAACGCTATCTTTTTGTTTACAACTTCCGAACTAAACCGAGTTTCCTTGAGCTTATCACTGATAGTTTTCAGCGATCGAGTAATGTATTTGGAAATAAAATAGGCCAAGAAAACGGCAATGATCAGAATGAGTACATACACTCCCCCCAAGCGAAATAAAAACGAGCGGAGCTCCTTGTTGTTAAAAGAATCGTCTTCGAAGTAGGGGATGTTCAGTATTCCGACAGGTTTAAACCGAAGATCGGTAATATACGAATAAGAGGCGCGATAGCGATCTCCTGCAGCGAGATGCTTCTCAATATATCGCTTGTAAGGACTCATAGCGATACGGTTAAGTATAGTGTCGCTCAGGTGAAACACTGTAGAATCTTCGTCTGTATACGGCTTGGAGCTAGCCACTAGATTCCCCTCAAGATCGTAGATATTAAAAGAGACATTCTGCACATCGGATATGCGGTAAATCTCGTCCCGGAAGATGTATTTGAGATTTTCAGAAGTTGGCGGCCAGGTAGTCGTTTCGAAAGTGTAATTGATACTGGCCATCACCTGGTCTTCCTTGCGATCTAGCCTCTCTTTATGGTATTCTTCGGATTGCTGCTTGAACTGCAATATGGTAACTCCGGCAATCAACACAAAGGCCACGAGCACCAACACGATCATGGTGACAAAAATACGCAGTCTTAATGATAATTGTTTATACACCCTTTACTGTATTTTTGATTTGCAGCTGCGGCAAAACCACAAACTATAAGCTACAAACAACGAACTTACACTCTGCCTCTTTACAATTTTCACGCCACATCATCAGGCTTCCGGATTTTTTTCGCGTATGCGTTTGTAAAATCGTATACCAAGCATGAGCAATATACCTAGTGCTATAATACCGAGCACCCCAAAAACCCAGTTGATACTGTTTTTGAGTATAACCAGAAACACTATGGCAAAGAGCAATATCGTTGCCCCCTCATTCCATATTCTCATAAAACCGGATGAGTAGCGCACCTCATCGCGTTGAAGCTGTCGGAATATTTGATGTGTCTTGATATGGTACAACACTAGCAATACCACAAACAGCAACTTTATATGCATCCATCCCATTTTTAACCAGTAGGGATAAAGGATAAGTAGCCATACGGCGAATATCACTGCAAGCACGGCAGAAGGCCAGGTAATAATAAACCACAAACGCTTTGCCATAAGCTTGAGCTGCTTTCCGAGAATCTCTTTTTCGGGAGACGGTTTTCTCGATGCCTCCACCTGGTATACAAAGAGCCGGGGCATATAGAACAAACCGGCAAACCAGGTAATGACAAATATGAGGTGAAGTGCCTTGATATAATTGTAATAGTCGGTCATTACTCTCTTTGTTTCACTCGATAAATTTAGACAATATTATCGGTTTAAAATATTTTAGCTAGCATATCTTGACCTTTGCAGGGCTCCTTGGAGATCATCTTTGTACTGTCTTGAAATACGAAGTGTAATTTTAATCCCCAAACCGAGCGTCCCTACAGCTGCCGGAAAGAAAAAAATCCGCCGGAACTCATGTGCTCCGGCGGATTTTTATACTTGTTTTCTATTTGGTTTAGAATTAGAATCCGAAGTTTACGCCTAGTCCGAAAACTTCTCTCACCTGGAAGCCTTTATAAGCGTTGTCGTCGTATATGGTTTGGAAAGTGAGGTTTGTAGACAGATAGTCGTTGATTTTCATCACGAGGTTCAAGGTGTAATCCAAATCCACATTCTGCGGATCTTCGAGATAGTTGGAATACAAGCTCAGTATATTCTCTGCAGACACATTGGGCATGAGGTCAAACTTGTAATATCCCGCTGCGTAGAATCCCAACTCATAACGCATATTCTCGCCCGGATCTATACCAAAAGTCTCCACATCGTCACTGGACACAAAATTCGTACCGTCGTAGGTATACACCTCTCCGCTGAGGAAGGTCATTTTTGATGTTAACGGCGCCAGGTTGAATTTCAAATTGTCGTTCTTTTTCCACAACATACCCGGACCAAAGGTAAGGTATGCCGGTTTAAAGAATCCTGAAGTAGGATAGTCTTCATCTTCGTCGTTAGGATAATCAAAACCGTCGGTAAACTGTGTTCTGAAGTTCGCAAAGAACGAATAGCTCCATTTTCCTCCTGCCAACTTACCTACCAGTGAATTCAACTCCAGTCGGTCGTCGGTTTTACGGGTATTCTGATCTTTGATTTTGGTCAGACCATAGCTCGCTATGATTTTGTTATCCCAAGTCCAATCTCCTTTGGCGTAGTTAAAATCGTAATTCAACCCGATATTTCCGGCAATGTTATTTTCTCCACCTGCCAGCCAGTTGGAGAAGGCCGACTGATTGATCAGGAAAGTAATAGTTCCCGATTTGACCCATCCTTCTGGGCGCGTCGTGTCTTTTTCCTGTTTAAATTGGTCTTCACTTAATACTTGTGCATTTGCCATTGCAACCCCTAGAATAAGAGTAAGCGCTAATACAATTTTTTTCATGTTATTAGTTTTGATTTTTTGAGCCGGCAAACCTAGTCCAGCCTTGTTGCTCATACAAAAATAAGAAGTTTTTTAGAGTGACCGTTCTATAAAGTGTACGATTTTATCGCTTAAACAACGGAACGGAGGAGCAAGCCTCTCCGTACATTACACTTTTTGCCACCTTCTGAAGCTCCGAAACCAACATAATATAGGCATTTTGAGGAATGGGTTTGTCTGCACAGCCCTTGACAATAACGGGAAGATCTCGGTAGTCTTCAAAATTTACCCCCTGCAAAACATCGCGGTATATCTCAGTTTCCAGCAATTCCATATCGCCGACAACTACTTTACGACATATCGGACCTAGGTAAGTTGCTACCAACATAAACGCCCAGCCGGGGATAATGGCATCGGTAGTACAGGAAAGGGCCACAAATGTGTCTTCATAGCTGCTCCAATCGTGTTCTTTAAGCGCCGTTCTGAAGTCCTTTTCTCTGAGAATAACACCTTCGTAAAGCCACTGGCTGATGTCGAGCTGTATACGCTTCCCCGAAGGATAGTAATCTCCGGGGTCTACCGTTTTCAATTTGCTCTGTGCTATGCGATTGACTATTTCTTCTGCCATATCTTTTTGTCTCGACAACTCGATTTTACAACAGTCCCAATTCCAACTTAGCTTCTTCACTCATAAGCTCCTGGCTCCAAGGAGGATCGAAGGTAATCTCAACTTCAACGTCGTTCAGTCCGTCGATAGATTTTATTTTTTCCTCGACTTCCACAGGAAGGGTTTCGGCTACCGGGCAATTGGGCGTAGTGAGGGTCATCAGTATTTTGACATCCTGTTCTTCGTTGACAAACACATCGTATATGAGTCCTAGCTCGTATATATCGACGGGAATTTCCGGATCGTAAATGGTTTTCAACACTCTGACAATTTTTTCGCCGAGATCTGCTGTATTTATTGTTGTTTCTTCCATGACATTCTCTATTTAAATATTATCCTATTCATCATTAATCCAACTGAGTCTGATATGCAATAGCATACATTTTAAGCTGTTTTACCATACTTACAAGTCCGTTTGCCCGGGTAGGAGACAAGTGCTCTTTGAGTCCTATCTCATCTATAAACGCTGTGTCTGCATCAATAATATCTCGAGGGGGCTGTTCTGAAAAAACACGGATAAGGATAGCGATAATCCCCTTGGTGATTATGGCGTCGCTATCGGCTGTAAAACACAGTTTATCGGCCTTGAGTTCTGCGTGAACCCATACCTTGCTCTGGCATCCTTTGATGAGGTTGTCGTCGGTCTTGTATTTTTCTTCGATAAGCGGAAGAGACTTTCCGAGCTCTATCATGTATTCATATCGCTGCATCCAGTCGTCAAACATGGAAAACTCAGCTACTATCTCTTGCTGTATATCTCCTATGGTCATCTCGTTCTTTTTATGCAAAAGTACGACAACTATCTTTGTCTTTCAACAGTTTCCAGTAAACGATTCTGAAACAATTTCTTAACTTTGCGCGTTTCAATTCCAATATATCTTACTATGCAGTTACAGGAAATCCCTCGTGTTAAAACCATTTCCAAGGAGGATTTTGTTTCCCGGTATGTAAAGCCCCAAAAACCGGTTGTTATAGAAGAGCTCACCAAGGATTGGGGGGCTTATGACAAATGGCATCTGGAGTATATAGATCGCATTGCGGGCGATCGTACGGTACCGCTGTACGACGACAGACCGGTAACTCACGAAGACGGTTTTAACGAGCCTCATGCCAAAATGAAGATGCACGACTACATCAAACTCTTGGAGTCGGAGCCTACCAACTACAGGATATTTCTCTACAATCTGATGAAAGAAGTACCCTCTCTGCAACAGGATTTTCAATGGCCAGACATCGGTTTAAACTTGGTGAAACAGCTTCCCATGCTGTTTTTCGGAGGAGAGAACAGCAAGGTATTCATGCATTTCGACATCGATTATTCCAACATACTCCACTTCCATTTTCACGGGCGAAAGCAATGTATCATCCTTCCTCCCGATCAAACTAAATACATGTACAAGATACCACACTCGCTTATTTCGAGAGAAGATATCGATTTTGACCAACCCGACTACGAGAAATGGCCGGCTCTGAAGATGGCCAAGGGATATATCACCAATCTCGAGCACGGTCAGATGCTTTATATGCCCGAAGGTTATTGGCATTATATGAAATACCTGACTCCTGGGTTTTCTATGAGTCTTCGCTCCTTTCCGCGAAAGCCCAAAAACCTCGCAAAAGCGGCATACAATGTGCTGGTTATGCGCCATTACGACAATTTTATGCGCAAGCGAAAAGGACAGGCGTGGATAGACTATAAAAATGAGCAAGCTGTAGTGCGCACACACAAGGAACTGGGTATAGCGCTATAAGACGGACTTTATCGGGACAGCTCGTGTAGTTTGTCGTATACGAGCTGACTCTCCCATCCTCTATACAACAGATAGTCGGCTAATTTTTTCCTGCAACGGTCTATTTCCTTTGCGGTATTTCCAGGGGTAGAACTCCTCAGTTGAGACCATTTTTTATCGGCCAATTCGTGGAAAGTATCGAGGTAATTTTCTCCCTCTATTTCTCTTAGGGCAAGTTTTATATTAGACTGTGCTATATCGCGCATTTTCAACTCCCTAACAATACGCTGCTTCCCCCATTTTTTTACTCTAAATTTACCTCGAGCAAAACTGCGGGCGAAGCGCTCTTCATTGAGAAAACCGTTTTCTATGAGGTGAACCACCACAGCATCTACAGCGATAGGTATCATCCCCATGGCTCTGAGTTTTTCGGCAACCTCTTTATGGCAGCGCTCCTGGTAGGCACAAAAGTGTTCCAGCTTTCGCTTGGCCTCGTCTACAGTATAGGTTTTTCTGTTCATTTGACAAAAATACAAGGGCTGTACCAAACAAAAAAACCACGCCAAAAGCGTGGTTTTAAACTATGATAAAATTGTTCCCTTTTTATCTTTAAATCGGTATTCGAGGTACGTGTAAGCATCTCTTGGTAAAATTTTTACCCATTTTTTGTGTTCCAAGAACCACTTGGAACGAACGGATGGAAATCCTTTGGTTAAATAAGCTGCAATAAACGGGTGAGTGTTGAGTACAATTCCGTTTTTGTAACTTTTATTCTGAATAATTCGCTCAAGATCTGAAGAGATTTTGTCAATAACAACTATCGGAGCCTCAACTTCTCCCTCTCCGTTGGGATTGTCTTCTCTTGTCTTGATATTCGTTTCAGGTCTCACTCTCTGTCTGGTAATCTGTATGAGACCAAATTTACTCGGCGGGAGTATCTTGTGTTTTGCTCTGTCTTCTTTCATCTCTTCCCGGAGATGATCGTAGAGTTGCTTTCGATTTTCCTGCCTGGTCATATCTATAAAGTCTATGACTATAATACCTCCCATATCGCGCAATCTAAGTTGTCTCGCTATTTCGGAAGCCGCTATGAGATTCACCTCCAAAGCGGTATCTTCCTGGGACTTGGCTTTGTTCGAACGGTTCCCGCTGTTTACGTCTATCACGTGTAGCGCTTCGGTGTGTTCTATCACCAAATAAGCACCTTTGCTCATGGACACCGTTTTTCCGAAAGAAGTTTTTATTTGTCTTTCTACTCCGTATTTCTCAAATATAGGAACACGGGATTCGTACAATTTAACGATAGATTCTTTCTCAGGTGCAATTTCGTGCACATAATCTTTAATCTGATAATAAAGCGTTTCATCGTCTACGCTGATTCCTGTAAACTCGTCGTTAAAAACATCTCTCAAAATAGATGCTGCCCGATTCATTTCACTCAAAACCTTAGACGGATGACCGGCTTTGTAGATTTTTTTACACATGCTTATCCACCTGCTGTACAGGTTGTGTAAATCTTTGTCCAGTTCTGCGACTTTTTTGCCTTCTGCTACGGTACGCACTATAACACCAAATCCTTTGGGCTTGATGCTTTGAACCAACCTTTTCAATCGATCCTTTTCTTCCTTACTCTCTATTTTCTGTGAAATTGAGATGCGATCGGAAAACGGAACAAGTACCAGATATCTCCCTGCGATAGAAAGCTCTGAACTAATTCTCGGACCTTTGGTAGAAATAGGTTCTTTTACAATTTGTACCAATATAGACTGATTGGCTTTCAGTACATTCGATATACTGCCATCTTTGTCTATATCTTCTTCAAATGGGAAGTCTTTTAAAGAAAAGTCTTTTAATTTACCTGTGCTTACACGTTTGATGAATTTCAATAAAGAGGGTAATTTAGGACCGAGATCGTGATAGTGCAAAAAAGCATCTTTCTCGTACCCTACATTTACAAAGGCAGCATTCAAGCCGGAAACAGACTTGCGAATTTTTGCCAGCATTATATCGCCAACGGCAAAATCACTGCTGTCTGCCTCTTTATGCAATTCGATTAATCTTCCATCCTTTAACAAGGCAAAATCAACGTCAGAGGAACCAGACCGTACAATAAGTTCCTTATTCACTCTGAATGATTTTATATCCGCCCACTACTACCTAAAAAGGCATTGGCAGACGAAAGGATTAAACAATAATCTTCACAGGTCTCCCGCTTCTGGCGGGATAATAAACCCGGAGAAACCCTTCCAAACAAAGGAAAAGTTTCATTTTCAATGAACGTTTTTGTGTTTTGTAAAACGAAAAACGGCGAGACACACCTCTCGGTGCGTCTCTGTATTATTTTTTCTTTTTATGTCGGTTAGCTCTCGCTCTTTTTTTGCGTTTATGCGTCGCTACCTTATGTCTTTTTCTTTTCTTACCACTCGGCATAGTCTATAAAAATTAAGTTAATATTTTATTTTACTTTCACATTCGATTTTACACCTTCAACAAAAACTTTTGCAGGTTTGAATGCGGGAATATTATGGGCAGGAATCTTGATGGTTGTATTCTTTGAAATATTTCTACCTGTTTTTTCCGCACGGGTTTTAATGATAAAACTCCCAAAACCTCTCAGATACACATTGTCTCCACTTTCCAGTGAATTTTTCACCTCATCCATAAAAGATTCTACTGTGGCCTGCACATCTCCTTTTTCCATACCAAGTTTTTCTGAAATCTTGGCTACGATGTCTGCTTTCGTCATTTTTATATTTGTTTTATTAACTGTAATACTAAGGGGCTGCAAATATATAAATTAATTACTCATTTTTTAAACCCTAAATAATTAAAATTCAACAGTCTTAAAAATGTTTAGACACAATGAGTAAAAGCTAATGACCTTATTTCTTCTCGATCAAAACCTCCAATCACAATTCGACTGTGTGGAAACAGTATAATCTTTATACTTTTGAACCATATTTAATAACATGAGTTTTTCAAAGACAATAACAAGCTGGTATCGAGTACATCGAAGAGAGTTACCCTGGCGGCAAACCACAGACCCCTATCACATCTGGCTGTCGGAAATCATGTTGCAACAAACCCGAGTGGAGCAGGGGCTCCCCTATTACCTCAAGTTTACAACCGCTTATCCTACTGTTTTCGACCTCGCAGCTGCGCCCGAAGAAGAAGTGCTCAAGTTGTGGCAAGGCCTCGGATACTACTCTAGAGCCAGAAACCTCCATCACACTGCGCGACATATAGCCGAAGAACTCGGAGGAAAATTTCCCTCCTCTTACAAAGAACTATTAAAACTCAAAGGAGTGGGCGACTATACCGCAAGTGCTATTGCTTCTATTTCCTTTAACGAAGCTACAGCCGTGGTAGACGGCAATGTATACAGGGTACTTTCGAGATACTTTGGAATCGATATTCCAATCAACTCTTCCGAGGGCATAAAGTATTTTAAGGAACTCGCCAGTGAACTCATAGACCGAAAAGATCCCGCCACCTTTAATCAGGCCATTATGGAGTTTGGAGCCATACAGTGCAGTCCGCGAGCACCAAAATGCTCCCAGTGCCCGTTAAATGACGGATGTTTGGCTTTAAAAGACGACAAAATACAGCAACTACCCGTAAAGATCAGGAAGAACAATATAAAACATCGATATTTTCACTATCTCGTGATAGAACACGGCAAACACACCGTACTACGACAGCGAAAGAAAAAAGACATCTGGCAACACCTCTACGAATTCCCACTTATTGAAGCCGATCGCTCTTTGGACAAAAATGAGATTGAAAAACGCGAAGAACTATTGAAGATAGTAGGTCAAAACCCATTCAAATTGGAGCGGTATAGCAAAGACAGTATCGTACACAAACTGTCGCACCAGCACATTCACACCTCTTTTTGGATTGTACGGACCGAAGCTCCTGTACACAACACTGTCAGAAAATCTGAAGTCGACACCTATCCGGTACCCGTTTTAATCGCTAACTTTGTACGTGAATACGAATTTTAATTTACTGCGGGTAATCCCGCTTTTTTTAGTATATTTGAGTAATCAGAATTACCACATATTATGAATGGAACACTGAACAAAGTAATGCTGATCGGGCATTTGGGAGATGATGTGAAAATGCATTATTTTGAAGGAGGCAATTCGATAGGACGTTTTCCTTTGGCCACCAACGAATCTTATGTGAACAGGCAAACCGGAGAGCGCGTCACCAACACCGAATGGCACAATATTGTGGTGCGCAACAAGGCTGCCGAAGTATGTGAAAAATACCTTAGTAAAGGAGACAAAATCTATGTGGAAGGAAGAATAAAAACAAGACAATGGCAGGGAGAAGACGGCAACACCCGTTATGCTACGGAAATACAAGTCACCGATTTCACCTTTCTCTCTACTAAAAAAGAGAGCGGAGACGACCAACCTTCTTCGGCAAACACTGCCACAGCAACCCGTCCGGAACCACCGCAAGACAGTGGAGAGGACGACGATTTACCGTTTTAATCCCCGAGGATTAATTCAGTTACTAACCAAAAACAGGTTGGAGTGTATTTTGTTTGAGTACCTCGAGAGATTTTTTCGAGGTAGTCGATTTAAGTTTAACCAAATTAACAGCGATTGGACCCTGAACCCTCGAGTATTATAGCCTTACTGTCAAGCACAGAAGGCGTCACTATTTTTAAGTTTATTATCCTTGTTATTTTACTGTATTGCTCTGCTCTGGTCTCCGGATCGGAAGTGGCTTTCTTTTCTCTCACCCAAACCGATATCAACGAAGCTATTTCCTCAAAAAGCAAGAAGGGAAAACTCATAGTACAACTGCTGCAAAGACCCAAAAGGCTACTGGCTACCATATTGGTTTCCAATAACTTTATAAATATCGCAATCGTATTGTTGTTCAGTTCACTCGGACAAGTCCTTTTCGGAGGTATGGAATATCTTATTTTTGGCGTTGTAGAGCTTCGCTTTATAATGGAAGTCGTGATCGCTACTGGTCTTATCCTGCTTTTTGGAGAAATCCTCCCGAAGATCTACGCCAGTCGTAACCGAGTAAAATTTGTTTACTTTATGGCTTATCCGCTCAGCTTGTTAGATAAAATACTCCTCCCTTTTAGCATCCCGATGAAGGCTTCTACCGATTTCTTTCAGCACAAACTCGGGCGACAAAAGTCTCATCTATCCGTAGATCAGCTATCTCACGCACTAGAGCTAACCTCTGAATCGGACACCACTCGGGAAGAGCAGAAAATACTACAAGGTATAGTGTCGTTCGGCAACACCGACACCAAGCAGGTGATGCGCCCTCGTATCGATGTCTTTGCTCTGAGTGAAGAGCTTAAATTTCAGGAAATTATTCGTGAAATTGTAAAAAATGGCTATTCAAGGGTGCCGGTATACAAAGACAATATGGACAATATTACTGGAGTGCTATACGTAAAAGATCTGCTGCCACATATCGACAAAAAAAACTTTGCTTGGACTCGGCTTAAAAGGGAGGCCTACTTTGTTCCTGAAAACAAAAAACTCGACGATCTACTCAAAGAGTTTCAAGACATGAAAATGCACTTGGCCATAGTAGTAGACGAATACGGAGGTACATCAGGAGTCGTTACTCTAGAGGATATCATAGAAGAAATCGTAGGAGACATCAGCGATGAGTTTGACGACGAAGATCTTATTTTTTCCAAACTAGACGAGTACAATTACGTCTTTGAAGGCAAAACAAACCTAAAAGATTTTTATCGCGTACTTCACTTGGAAGAAGACGAAACGCTTTTTGAGGAACAAAAGGGCGAATCGGAGACTATAGCTGGTTTTGTTCTCGAGATTGCGGGTAAATTTCCCCGAATCAAAGAGAAAATAAATTTCCATCACTATACGTTTGTCATAGAGGCAATAGACGAAAAGCGCATCAAGCAAATAAAAGTAACCATAGAAAAAAAACAGGAGACAGAAAAAATTAAGCCATGAAAACGAGTCGACAACACATTGTACTTGCTCCACTTGGTATTCTATTATTCCTGTTTATAGCATCCTGTGGTCGCGATCCCATACCCAAACCCAAAGCCGTACTTCGCCTGGAATACCCCAAGGCTTCTTATGAGGCTGTCTCACCCCTACACTGCCCGTTCCAATTTAAAAAAAACAGTCTCTCCCAAATCACTGACAAGGAAAACTGCGAATTCGACATAAGGTATCCAGAAATGAAAGCGACGATCTTTCTCACCTATTTGCCCGTAAAAAACAACCTCAAAGAACTGATGACAGACGCCGAAAAGCTGACCTTCGACCATGTGGTAAAAGCGGATGAGATAGGCGTAGGAGGACAATTTGAAAATGAGGAAAACAAAGTGTACGGACGACTGTATGAGGTTTCCGGAAATGCCGCTTCACAGATACAATTTTACCTTACCGACAGCACTTCACACTTTCTCACAGGTTCCTTGTATTTCTACTCCAAACCCAATTACGACTCCATCCTTCCCGCTGCAAAATACATCGGCAAGGATATCAGGATGCTTATGGAAAGTTTGAAGTGGAAGTAAGGTTTCATCCAAACCATACAAGATAATTAAGCAACTTAAAACTTGACATTTACATTTTTTTGTCGTATCTTAATTGCCGTATAATCAATCCTTTGTAATCATGGGAGCAAAGTTCATTCAACTCAGATACGGCATTGTCACAGCCCTTGTACTCATTGCCTATTTTTTGATTGTGAGGCTGTTCAACCTACACGAAAACATCTGGCTACGGCTGTTCAACGGTTGTATTGTGGCCTATGGTATTTACGCTTCCATCCGTTATAAGAGACTGGTACAAGGCAAAAATTTCGACTATTTCTCGGGAGCCTTAACCGGACTGTCTACAGGATTTATCACCACTGTTCTCTTTGTCGGTTTTATGGGAATTTATATGTTTCACATAGACCCTAGTTTCCCGGAGAACATTATGAATGCCTGGATAAAGGGATACCATCAAAACCCTGGTATTCTACTGTTCATTTTGGGAATAGAAGGCTTTGCCTCTTCAGCTATACTCACGCTTACCTTTATGCAGAAATTCAAGCCTAGTTGGAACCTCACTTTAAAAACCACCAAAAAGCTTAAAAAATTAGCCTAAGCTATTTGCCTATTAAGTATTTAGGAGTATATTTGCACCCGCCTTTGCCACGGGCAGGGCTTATGTAAAAATAATTCTTAATTCAAGAACGCTATGTATGCAATTGTAGAGATAGCAGGGCAGCAATTTAAAGTTGCGAAAGACCAGAAGGTATTTGTTCACCGCCTGGCAGAAGACGAAGGTGCGAAAGTTTCTTTCGACAATGTTCTTCTGGTAGACAATGGAGGTGACGTTACCGTAGGCGCCCCGGCTATAGACGGTGCTTCTGTAGAAGCTAAAGTCGTAAAGCACCTCAAAGGTGACAAGGTTATTGTTTTCAAAAAGAAAAGACGTAAAGGATACCGCGTAAAAAACGGTCACAGACAATTCCTCACCGAAATCGTAGTTGAAGACATCCTTGCCTCCGGAGCGAAAAAACAATCTAAAGCCAAAGCTGAGAAGCCTGCAAAAAAAGAGGACACGGCTAAAACCGCTACCAAAAAAGCTCCTGCAAAAAAGGCTGCAAAAAAAGGGGACGATTTGAAAAAAATTGAAGGTATCGGACCTAAAATTGCTGAATTGTTCAGCAACAACGGTATCGCAACCTTTGCAGATCTCGCGGCTACCCCTGTAGAAAAACTCAAGGAAATCTTGACTGAAGCAGGTCCGAATTACGCAAACAAAGTTCCAGATACTTGGCCACAACAAGCTCAGCTTGCTGCAGATGAAAAATGGGACGAGTTGAAAGAATTACAAGAAAAACTGGACGGGGGTATTGAAAAATAAACCCGTTAACAATAATTAAAGTATAACCCTTCTCTGTTTACCCTTGGGCAAACAGGGCATAAAAACCGAACAAAATGGCTCACAAGAAAGGTGTAGGTAGTTCCAAGAACGGTAGGGAATCAGAATCTAAACGTCTTGGTGTTAAGATATACGGAGGGCAAGCTGCCATTGCCGGAAATATCATTGTACGTCAGCGAGGCACAGCTCACAACCCGGGTGAAAACGTGTATATGGGTAAAGATCATACCCTTCATGCAAAAGTTGACGGCGTTGTGAAGTTTGAAAAGAAAAGGAACAACAAATCTTATGTTTCTGTAGTTCCGTTTGAAGCGTAAAATCGCTTACCCACAACATTGAGAACTAAAAAACCTTTGTCCTGATTGTTTTTAGGACAAAGGTTTTTTTATTTTTCGATCAACTTTAATACCAATTAGTACATCTTGAATTCTTCAAGCGTATAAATTCTGCGTCTGGTAGCGTGTTCACCGACAACAAAGCTGTAAAACTTCACAGACAGCTCCTTGTTATTTAAAAAAGACTTCTTCTAAAAATCACTTTCCAAAAGATATCTGTAAACACCCTTCTTCTCCTTAAAAAAGACGGCAAAACACTTTGTCATTATGCCCGGATTAAATACTTTTGCGCTGTTTGAATTTATTCTAAATAAAAAATATGAAAAGACTATTCGCTCTTTTAACTTTTGTGCTTATCACGATTAGTGTCGCAGCACAGAACGGTATTGTCAGAGGAACCGTAATCTCTACAAAACATACGCCCATAGAATACGTAACCATTACTCTCGGGCAAAACGGCAACTCAAAAGGGACGCTTACAGATAGCTCCGGAAATTATGAAATTCAGAATATTGCACCGGGGACATACACCTTAAAAGCATCTTCAGTGGGATATAGCTCTCAGCAAGTTCGCGTCACAGTAAAGGCCGGAGAAGTTACCACAGTATCCAACATCACACTTTCAGAGCATCAAGAACAGCTTCAGGAAGTAGTTGTGGAAGGCAGTAAGGTTAATAAATACGCTCAAAAAGAAAGTGTTTACGTCTCCAAATTACCTCTGAAAGACATTGAGAACCCGCAGGTTTTCAACAGCATAGGCAGCCAACTTCTCGAGGACCAGGTGATTACCGATTTTAACGATGCGATCCGCAATGCGCCGGGAGTCACCAAACTGTGGGAACCCACCGGAAGAGCTAGCGATGGTGCCGGATATTTTTCAGTTAGAGGTTTTGCCGTCCAACCAACTATGGTAAATGGCTTCCCCTCATTGACCAACGGAAGCCCCGACCTGGCCAATATCGACAGAATAGAGGTGATTAAAGGCCCTTCAGGAACACTTTACGGAAGTAGCCTGATCTCGTATGGCGGACTCATCAATATCGTGACCAAAAAGCCTTTTAATATTTTTAAAGGCAATGTATCATACACTGCTGGAAGTTACGGACTCAACCGGATTGCCGTCGATGTAAATACTCCCCTGAGCGCAGAAAAGAATATCAACCTGCGAATAAACGGAGCCTACCTCACCCAAAACAGCTATCAAGATGCCGGATTTAGAAGGTCGTTCTTCTTTGCTCCTTCACTCTCATACGAAGTCAATGACAGGCTCTCCTTCTTAGTCAACGCCGAGATCTTTAACGGACGGAGCACCAATCAGACCATGCTATTCCTAGATAGGGTTAACCCCATAGGGGCGCACAATCTAGACGAGCTGGGATACGACCACAAGCGATCTTACACCAGCAACGACTTGTATATGGACAACCCCTCATACAGCATTCAGGCACAGATGAATTACAAGCTGAGTAAAGCGTGGACCTCACAAACTGTACTCTCCAATTCTTCGGCAAGATCTGAAGGATATTACTCCTATCTGAATGAAAGTACTACAACTGCAGAAACAACTGCAGGTGTTAGTCTTAACGACGGGATGGTATTTAGCAGGTTAATCTCCGATCAGAATTCTGAAACCATAGGAACAGATATACAACAGAATTTCATTGGAGATTTCAAAATAGGATCTGTACGCAACAGATTGGTAGTAGGTATCGACTACCTGAAAACCTCGGTCACTTCCAACAACAGCCCTTATGTTCTCAACGGACTGGTGTATATAGGAGGGACAGATATGGAAACCTTCAACCAAGACATGCTCGGTATAACAAATCCTGCGGAATACGTAGACGACAGCGGGATACTCACTGCGGCCGGCACCGATGCCCTACTTGTAGATGGGAATATAAATCCGTCGAAAGCTACTCAGGAAGTATTTAGCGTTTACGCCTCAGACGTAATCAATATTCTTCCTCAACTCTCAGCTATGGCTAGTCTTCGCTTAGACCGGTTTTGGAATGATTCGTTCAACCAAACTGCCCTATCACCTAAATTCGGAATAGTGTATCAACCTGTACTCGACCGCGTTTCTATCTTTGCCAACTATATGGACGGCTTTACAAACATAGCACCGACGCAGGAAGTCAGAAATTCTGAAACTGTTATACGATCTTTTGATCCTGAACACGCCACTCAGTTTGAATTCGGAACAAAACTCAATTTATTCAACAACAAACTCACCGCTACGCTGAGCTATTTCGACATCAAGGTTGCCGATATGCTGCTTCGCGTAGACGACCCCACAGCGGAAAACCCGACAGATTACTACTATTCTAAAAACGGAGAGCAACACAACAAAGGATTTGAAGCTCTTATCAATGCCAACCCGGTGAAAGGACTAAACCTCATTGCAGGCTATAGCTACTTAGACAGCAAACTCGAAGAGGGAACCGCCGATTTGATAGGTAGAAGACCCGAAAGTGCAGGGCCGGTAAACACTGCCAACTTCTGGGCAGGATATCAGTTCAGCACAGGAAAGCTGAAAGGCTTCGGTATAGGTTTCGGCGGAAACTATTCAGGTGAAAATATGATCATGGACCGCAATAATGTGGGAACCTTTACCCTACCCGAGTACACCATACTCAACGCCTCTGCATTTTACGGTACAGAAGATTTTAGAATTACTCTAAAACTCAACAATATTACCGACGAAGAGTACTATACCGGATGGTCTACTATAAACCCTCAACTGACCAGAAACCTGGTAGCCAGTTTCTCGTATAATTTCTAAACGAGGCAGCAATTAAAATTTTGGAACCCCCTGTCGTATTCAAAAATTATACGGCAGGGGGTTTATTTTTCGACATACCGCTTATTTCCTTGTATTTCCAACCATCTATATAAGTCAAAAAATATCCTTGTCGTCACAACCAGCCATTCATTTTTAGCCAGTTTTCAAAAGCCCGCGGCCAATTACTTTCCGTCTTGTCGGTTCTTCCCATACCATAACCGTGCCCGCCATAGGGAAATAGGTGCAACTCTGCCGGTACTTTGTGATCTTTAAGAGCCTGATAATACCGAATACTGTTTTCTACCGGCACTACGCTATCGTCGGAAGAATGTACCAAAAATGTTTTCGGACTGTCTTCAGATACCATCAACTCATTCGAAAAGCTTTTCACCAAGGTGGAATCAGGATGCTCACCGATAAGTCGATTTCTCGACCCTTTATGAGCAATTTTTTCATCCATCGAGATTACCGGATAAATCAGCACCGAAAAATCGGGACGCGCACTTACTTCCTTATCTGCCGGATACACTTCTGTATTGTAGTGAGTAGATAGAGTAGAGGCCAAATGTCCTCCGGCAGAAAATCCCATAATCCCTACTCTGTCGGTTTTTATATGCCATTTTGCAGCATTGCGTCTTACAATTCGCATGGCTTCCTGTGCATCCTGAAGTGGGCCTACACTTGAATCTTCCATAATGGCATCACTCGGAAGCCGATATTGCAGTACAAAAGCCGCAATTCCGAGACGGTTAAGCCACGCGGCGATATCTCTACCTTCGTGCTCGATAGCAAGGACGGAATACCCTCCACCAGGACAAATAACCACTGCCGTTCCATTGGCCTTTTCCTCTGCAGGTAGATAAACTTCAATAAGTGGGCTGACGACCTTGCTGATACGTGGAGACTTCCCCTTACCGTCGTATAGTATTTCCTTTTTATAAGAACCATTGTCAATGGCTCCCGGAATTTTATCAGGCCATACCGCTACGGTTTGCGGTTGTCCAAAAGAAAGTGCAGCACTAAAAAGCAGCAAAAACACTAGTTGTAATTTCATCTCATCCAAATTTTAGCAATTAAATAAAATCATATATTTTACATATATACCACAAAAAAACCTAAACAAAACTACAAATCTTCAATGTTTTTACATGCTTTTTACCAAATTAATTATAACAATGATTATACCATCAACACAAATAGATGGTGTTTATAGTAGGCGAGACTTAGCTTGTTTCTCCTCCTTCGGAAATTGCTATATCAGTATCTTTAATAGCGGCAAATCCTCCCAAAACATCGGCAAAATTGTGTATTCCGCGACTCTTTAATATCGATGCTGCAATCATAGAGCGATATCCTCCGGCACAATGCACGTAAAAAGTCTCTTCTTCAGGAAATTCTTCGAGGTGATCGTTTATAAAGTCGAGAGGAGTGAGGTGTGCTCCTCGAATATGAGTGTTTTCGTATTCGCTTTCCTTTCGAACATCAAAAATAGAAACTCCTCCGGCAGCATATTGTTTTTCAAGTTCTTGAGCACTTACGGCATTTACTATATCGTATTCCCTCCCTTCCGATTTCCACGCTTCAAAACCTCCTTGCAGGTATCCCAAGGTATTGTCGAATCCCACTCGAGAAAGCCGGGTCACTACTTCTTCTTCTCTACCCTCAGGGGCTACGAGTAGAACAGGCTGCTTGGTGTCCATGATAAGCGCTCCTACCCAAGGGGCAAAACTACCGTCTATACCGATAAATACAGACCTCGGGATATGTCCTTTCCCAAAGTCAGATTGATGGCGTACATCGAGTACCACAGCTCCGGTTTCATTGGCAAGAGCTTCAAAGGCAGCTGGTTTTAATGGGGTTGCTCCTCTAGCGAGTACCTCATCGATATCGGCATATCCCTCCTTGTTCATCCTCACATTGTGCGGAAAGTACTGTGGAGGAGGGAGAAGTCCATCTGTAACCTCAGCTATAAATTCTTCGCGAGTCATATCGCTTCGCAGGGCGTAGTTTACACTCTTCTGATTGCCCAGAGTATCGACAGTTTCCTTCATCATATTCTTACCGCAAGCCGATCCGGCTCCGTGTCCCGGATACACGATCAGCTCGTCTCGAAGTGGCATTATTTTTTTTCGGAGGCTGTCGTACAACAATCCCGCCAGATCCTCTTTAGTCATATCGCTAGCTTTCTGAGCTAGATCCGGACGACCTACATCCCCTAAAAAAAGAGTGTCTCCACTAAAAATAGCGTGATCCTTCCCTTCGGCATCGCGGAGCAGATAAGTAGTGCTCTCCATAGTGTGCCCTGGAGTATGCAAGGCGATAATGGTAATGTTTCCCAACGGAAACTCCTGTCCGTCTTGTGCAATAACCGCATCAAAACCAGGATTGGCAGTAGGTCCATAAATCACCGGTGCCCCTGTAGCTTTGGAGAGTGTGAGGTGTCCGCTCACAAAATCGGCATGAAAATGAGTCTCAAAAATATACTTGATTTGAGCGTTTTGCGCTTCTGCCTTTTCTATATAAGGCTTCACTTCTCTAAGCGGATCTACAATAGCCACTTCTCCCTCGCTCTCTATGTAATATGCACCCTGAGCGAGACATCCGGTATAAATCTGTTCTATTTTCACAACTTCAATTTTATTATACTTAAGTTTTCAAAACACCACTTACAAGCGGATAAATTCAGCTGTAAGGATATACAGAGCCATAATGAGTACAAACCATCCGAAGCCCTTTTTCAATTTTTTACCATCGATCTTATCCGAAAGATATCCTCCGAAAAATATCCCCAAAATGGCAATACTGGTAAAAACTAATAGCAATTTCCAATCTATCTCCAGCACACCTATATCGCCGGTAAAACCTATCAGGGAGTTTATAGAAATAATGAGCAAGGAAGTGGCAACAGCTTCTTTCATAGGTAGCCCGGCAAAAATTACGAGAGCCGGAATAATGAGAAAACCGCCACCGGCTCCTACAAATCCCGCAACAACCCCTACCAGTATCCCTTCTAGAAAAAGGATGTTGTAGTGATAGTTAGACACATTGGTAATGATATTCTTTCGCTTATTGCGCAACATACTTACCGAAGTGATTAGCATGACAATCGCAAAAACCACCATAATGACATCGGCCTTGGCAATTACTGTATTCCCTACAGACATAATAGTCTCTGGAATAGCCGGAACCACATAACGCCTCATGAGGTATACTACTACAAAGGCGGGAAATGCAAATACAAAAGCTGTCTTTACCTCCACCAAGTTCTTCCTCATACTCACAAGGGCTCCGACTAGAGAAGAAGCTCCAACCACAAAAAGAGAATAACCTGTAGCTGTAACGGGATTTATTCCCATGAGATAGACCAGTATTGGGACTGTGAGAATAGCCCCCCCACCGCCTATAAGACCGAGCACCATCCCTATCACAAAGGCGCCTAGATAACCCAATACGAAAAATACATCCATAACCCTTTCCTCTAACTTTACTACAAAAGTAGTAACTGCCTGAGTTGCCAACGTAACAAAGGTTACATGGCCAGAGTTGGGGATATAGTCTTACAGATCAACTACCTTTATACTGTTCCGAAACAATTGTATTTTCCCCTGGTTTTCCAGCTTTTTCAGCAATCGAGAGATCACCACTCTCGAGGTATTCAAATCGCGCGCTATTTCCTGATGCGTGGTGTTTATTACCTCATCTCGAGCTATCATAGCCTTGTCTCGAAGGTATTTGAGCAAGCGCTCATCCATTTTGAGAAAGGCGATATTGTCTATGGTTTCCAACATTTCCATCAGCCTGTCGTGATAGCTCTGCAATATAAACTGTCTCCAGCTTTTGTAGGTGCTCATCCACACCTCCATTTTCTCTACAGGTATCATCACCAAAGCGGTATCGGTCTCTGCCACCGCTCTAATCTCACTCTTTGCAGAGCCCACACAACACGACAAGGTCATGGTACAGGTATCCCCTCTCTCTATAAAATAAAGCACTAGTTCTCTGCCTTTGTCGTCTTCTCTAAGTATTTTTACAGCTCCGTTGAGAATGAGTGGCATCCCCTTTATGGTATCTCCAATATCCATAAACTGGAAGCCTTCGGGAACTTTCTTAAGTGTCCCGACCCTGCTTATCTCCTCGAGAAGAGCCGGTTCGAGGAGGTATCCGTAATTCTGCTTTAGCACTTCTAACATACCCCTAATATAATCAATAATTATATTCGATGTATTAATTAGTTGCAGTTCTCCATTTGCAGTTATTTAAACGCGCTAAAGCCTGTGATATCAGCCCCTGTAATGAGCAAGTGTATATCGTGAGTACCTTCATAGGTCACCACGCTTTCCAAATTCATCATATGCCTCATTATACTGTAATCGCCAGTAATTCCCATAGCTCCGAGCACTTGTCGGGCTTCTCTGGCTATGTGAAGAGCCATATCTACGTTGTTCCTCTTGGCCATAGAGATTTGTGCAGATGTAACTCTGTCTTCATTGCGCAACACTCCCAATCTCCACGTGAGTAATTGCGCCTTGGTAATTTCGGTAATCATCTCAGCCAATTTTTTCTGCTGCAGCTGTGTCGCGGCTATGGGTTTGCCAAACTGTATACGTTCTTTGGCGTACCTGAGAGCGGTATCATAACAGTCCATTGCTGCCCCTAGCGCTCCCCAAGCAATTCCGTATCGCGCCGAATCGAGACAGCCAAGGGGTGCTCCAAGTCCGCTTTTTTCAGGAAGTAAGTTTTCCTTGGGCACCTTTACATTGTCGAAGATGAGCTCTCCGGTAGCCGATGTCCTAAGCGACCATTTGTTATGGGTTTCCGGGGTAGTAAACCCCTCCATACCCCGTTCTACAATCAATCCGTATATCCTGCCTTCTTCATTTTTAGCCCACACTATCGCCAAGTCGGCAAAAGGCGCATTAGAAATCCACATTTTGGCTCCATTCAACAAAAAGTGATCACCCATATCCCTGAAGTTGGTCACCATCCCTCCGGGGTTAGACCCGTGGTCGGGCTCTGTAAGTCCGAAACAACCCATCAATTCACCCGTGGCAAGAGCGGGGAGATATTTTTTCCTCTGTACCTCAGTTCCGTATTTCCATATAGGATACATTACCAGCGACGACTGCACCGATGCCGTAGAGCGTATACCGCTATCACCCCGTTCTATCTCCTGCATGATAAGTCCGTAGCTTATTTGATCCAGTCCTGCACCTCCGTATTCTTCCGGAATATACGATCCGAAAGCGCCTATTTCCGCCAGTCCGGATAAAAGTTTTTTGGGAAATTCTGCACGCTGAGCACTATCTTCAATAATAGGAGACAACTCCCGCTTTACCCAATCTCTACAAGCCGAACGCACCAATTTGTGCTCTTCGGAAAGCAAATCGTCGAGATTGTAGTAGTCGGGAGCTTCAAAAAGATCCGTTTTCATCCATATCACAATTAAATTCTTTCAAATATATTTAAGAAATATAACATTACAAGATATTTATGTGATATTTTATACAGCGATTCCAATATTATGACAATTGCCAATAAGATTTCTTCTTCTAGCTAAATACTTAATCATCCCACTCCATAATATCTCCCCTTTCTTCAGGTTTGATACACTCTCTCAGGGTTTTCTCGTCATAGGCCAATCCGTGTTTGTCGAGAACGTCTTGTGGCACACCGTCCCATACATTGGGGGTATTGCCCATATAACCCAAGTCTTTTATCCCTATCTCACTGGTATAAAAGCCCGTAGCCACCAGGTTTCTGAATCTCGAAAAGAAGACAGCACCGGCTTTGTGCTCTGGTTTTACCTCTTCGGGATAGGCAATATCTTCCACTATCATTTTTCTCTCTTCATCAGAGCAGGACAGAAATTGTTTGTCATACCTCAAATTACTCTCTCGGTCGAGCCACATCAATCCGCCTCGCATCGGAGTCTGGTGTTGGGGAATATCTTTTACTATAAATTCTATAAACTCGGGTACTCCTGCTTCGGTAGCCGATCCGGAGGTCTCATCAGCCGGGATTACAATATCGCTAAGCACAGCTATGGTCGCCATTTCGTGCTCGTTAAAAAAACTTTTACTCCACAACTCCTCGTCTCTTGCAGCCTCTTCCGGGGTACGTCCGTAAGCCTCCTTATCACTTTTTTTAACTGCTTCCGCTTGTTCCTGCTTTTCCTCTCCTGGCACACAGCCGTGGAGCATCAATCCCGAGGCTACTCCACCCATAACCAGGGTTTTTATGGTTTCTCTTCTGTCCATTTTATTTGTGGGTTAGTGGGTTGGGTTATTGGGTGCAATCTAAACAACTTAGTAACTCAATAACCTATCAACTTAATAACTTATCAACTAAACATTCATTTTTTTCACTTCTTCTTTCAAATAATCCGACGCTCTCCAAGCCAGTGCGAGTATGGTCCAAGTCGGGTTCTTATCGGCTTGAGACACAAAGGGACCACCGTCTACCACAAACAAATTGGGCAGGTCGTGTGCCTGATTAAAGCGGTTTACCACAGAGGTTTTAGGATCGTCGCCCATACGGGTAGTTCCCACCTCGTGTATAATCCTTCCCGGATTTTCCAGTCCGTAATCCGTACTCTCATCGGGCTTTTCACCTAGGGCTATTCCTCCCATCGCATCGATTATCTCCTCAAAGGTATCGTGCATATGCTTTGCCTGCTTTCTCTCTTCATCCGACCATTTATAGTTGAATTTCAATACAGGAATACCGTATTTATCTACTACATTATGATCTATTTCACAATAGTTATCCCTACTCGGAATACTTTCCCCTCTTCCAGCCATACCGAATGTGGCGCCGTAAAACCTTCTGATATCATTTTTAAAGTCGAGGCCATAACCTCCTGCCTTTTTACTGTTCCCATTCTTGTCGGGCACTAGCCCGTTGAGCCGTTCCATATTAAACCCGAAGCCATAGGCGGGCATTCCCATACCTCCCCAGTACTCTATGTGATATCCTCGACTAAACCCGAGATTCTTACTGTCGTTGAGCCACCAAGGGGTATACAAATGCATGCCTCCTACTCCGTCTTCGTTATACCGCTTGCGATCCATCAGTGCTGGAACAAATCCCATACGAGAGGCACCGGTAGAATCGTGCAAGTATTTCCCCACCACATCACTCGAATTAGCCAATCCGTTAGGGTGAGCTTCCGATTTGGAATTGAGCAGTATTCTAGCCGAGCTACAGGCGCTAGCCGCCATAATTACCACTTTAGCTTTTACGCGATACTCTTGCAGGTCTTCCTTGTTTACATAAGAAACTCCGGTAGCCTTACCCTCTTTATCAGTAAGCACCTCTCGTACCATCGCATTGACATAGAGATCTACATTGCCGGTTTTCATTGCAGGGTTGACCAGTACAGAAGACGAAGAAAAATCTCCATATACACTGCAGGAGCGCGAACACTGGCTACAAAAAAAACATGCCCCTCTGGTGTTGTCTACCCTTTTGGTAAGTATAGACAACCTAGACGGAATCATAGGGATTCCCGCTTTATCTACCCCTTTCTTGATATAGAGCTCGTGCAGTCTCGGTTTGGGTGGGGGTAAAAAATAGCCGTCGGGCTCATTGGGAATATTTTCTCGGGTGCCAAACACTCCGATAAGCTTGTCTACTTTGTCGTAATAAGGCTTTACATCCTCATATCCTATAGGCCAGTTGTCTCCTTTTCCGTCGTAATCTTTTCGTTTAAAATCGAGGGGACCAAACCGCAGGGAAATCCTGCCCCAGTGATTGGTTCGTCCTCCGAGCATACGAGAGCGAAACCAGTCAAATTCAGTACCGTTTTCTTTGGTATAGGGTTCTCCCTCTATCTCCCATCCTCCATACGCCATATCAAAATCTCCGAAAGGGCGTATTGTTCCGGCTCCTCTCCTAGGCGACTCCCAAGGCCATCTCAACTGAGTGCGCTGTTCGGGATTGGCCGGATCAAAATGGGGGCCGGCCTCCATCAGTGCTATCTTGAATCCGGCTTGGGCGAGTACGTGCGCAGCCATCCCTCCTCCGGCTCCGGAACCTACGATACATATATCATAGATTTTGGATTGTTCTTTAATTTGAAAAGACATATTTCTGTAGTTTACGGAAAATTTCCAGTGCAGTTTCCCATATTTCTCTATAGGGACATCCTATACAAATATATTAAAAACAGAACACCACAGCTCGAAAAAAACCGTAAAGTCTACATATTCAGATAGAAATCAGCCGTAAGCGCCTTGTATGCTTCGGTGTAATTGTGTCGCTCCCGCTCTATGGCAAGCTCATCGATACTAGCTGAAAGTTCGCGGAAAGAAAGTCCAATTAAGCTTCTACTAATCCCAGTTTTGTCACTCCCTTCTCGTCCTCTCACACGGGTAAGGCGATACGGATATAAGTGCCGATCGGCCGCCAGTGCTAAAAACCGCTCCTCCTCTCGATATGGTATTACAAGATTAAACCGTCCCTCCTTTGAAAGAAGTCGACACACCGCCTCCAGCAATTGTTCGAAGGGAAGCCAGGTGGCTGAGCGTGCTTTTTCTCTACTAGGGTCGGAAGAAGCGATCTGCTCCGTAAAAAAAGGAGGATTGGAGATGATCAAATCGTAGGTGTCGTCTATTTCACTGGCAAAATCTGCCAAGGATGCGTGATAACAGAACAGTCTGTCGTTCCAGGGAGAATCCTCAAAATTCTCCACACATTGCTCATACGCCATACTGTCGATCTCTACCGCGTCTATCTGTTCTGCATTGCTTCGCTGTGCTACCATCAGGGCTACAACACCAGTACCGGCACCGATATCCAATACCGAAAACGGACGATGTGAGATATCGGCCCAAGCGCCGAGCAACACTCCATCAGTGCCTATTTTCATAGCGCATTGATCCTGTTTAACACTGAATTGCTTAAAGTGGAAGGGTTTATCAGACATCGCTGCAGATTTTAGAGAAACAGATTTCTCCTCAAAAGTGTATTATAGGTACAATTCGATCAATCCCTCAGGAGCATTGACGATCATCGTTTTGGTCTCTCTGTCTACCTTCACTATAAAATCGTCATTCATCGGGATAAGCACCTCCTTGCCTTCGCGATCGATTGCGAGAAGAGGCTGAGCAGTAGTGTCGTTGACGGCGGTAATCTTACCTACATCTCCGAATTTCTCATCTCTTACGAGAAAACCGATTACTTCGTGAAAATAGAATTTGTTACCAGACAATTCCGGCAGAGTCGAAAGCGGGAGATATAGTTCTGCCCTCAGCAGAGTATCGGCATCTTCTTCAGTAGTGACATCTTCAAATTTGAGACGCAACAGATTTGATTTGTGAAGTGAAGATGCTTCAATAAAAAAAGGAACCAGGTCATTACCTACGGCAATGAACACTGATTCCAAATTTTCGTACAATTCGGGTTCGTCGGTATCCAGCTTGGCCAGTACCTCCCCCTTAAAGCTGTATTTTTTTACTATTTTACCGAGATAGAAGCAGTCTTCTTTCTTCATCTCACCAAAACAATTACTCTGCAGCTTCTTTGTTCTCTTCAGAGCTTTCTTCAGCCTCAGGAGCAGCAGCTTCTACTTCAGGAGCTGCTTCAGCTTCTGTCGCTGCAGTTTCTTCAGCAACTTCTTCTGTAGCTTCTTCAGCAACTTCCTCTACGGCAGTTGCGGCAGCCTGACGCTTCTCATTAATCTCTCTCTCAGCTTCCAGCGCTTTTGCTCTGGCTTCTTCTCTTTCTTTTTCCAAGCCCTCCACTTTTGCAGTGACCTTGCCGGTTTTTTCTTCCAACCAAGCTGCAAATTTAGCATCTGCTTGTTCTTGGGTCAAAGCTCCTTTAGCAACCCCGCCTAGCAGGTGTTTTTTAAGGAGTACCCCCTTGTAAGAAAGGATTCTTCTTGCAGTATCGCTAGGCTGTGCACCATTTTGCAACCACTTTACAGAACCGTCTACATCGAGATCGATCTGTGCAGGGTTGGTGTTCGGATTGTAAGTTCCGAGTTTTTCTAGGAATTTACCATCTCTTTTGGCGCGAGAATCGGCCGCTACGATCCAGTAAAAAGGTTTTCCTTTTCTACCGTGTCTCTGTAATCTGATTTTTACAGGCATAATACATTAATTATGTGGGGTTCCCGACCCCGATTATTAATTCAACTATCTCCTTCTCAAAAAGGAGGGTGCAAATATAGTTATTTTTTCACAGAAAAGGTCTAATTTTGAATCTTCTTCATCACTTACGACAAAACGAGATATTGTGGAGGGCAAAAAAATATTACATATAGACAGCAATCACCCGCTCTTATGGGAACAATTGGAAGCCGCAGGATTTGAAAATCACGAAGACTACAC
Organism: Sinomicrobium sp.; assembly: GCA_029266035.1. Taxonomy (GTDB): domain Bacteria; phylum Bacteroidota; class Bacteroidia; order Flavobacteriales; family Flavobacteriaceae; genus Sinomicrobium. The sequence continues at coordinate 74,931 of JAJUFH010000003.1, read as the reverse complement.
TTCTTCCAAAGAAGATATAGAAGCTATTATTTCTTCTTATGCTGGTATTGTAATTCGCAGTCGCTTTAAAATAGACAAACAGTTTATAGACAAGGCTACACAATTGCAGTTTATCGCAAGAGTAGGTGCAGGGCTAGAAAGCATAGATTGTGCTTATGCCGAACAGAAGGACATCGCCCTTATCGCCGCTCCGGAAGGCAATAGAAATGCCGTAGGCGAACAGGCATTGGGGATGATTTTATCGCTCTTCAACAACCTCAACCGAGCCGACCGGCAAATCAGAGATGGGCAATGGCTCAGGGAAGCCAATCGCGGACACGAATTGGAGGGAAAAACTGTTGGGATTATAGGCTATGGCAATATGGGAAAAGCCTTTGCCAAAAAACTAAAAGGCTTTGACACCAGTGTAATCTGCTACGATATCTTACCTGATAAAGGCGATGAAAATGCTACTCAGGTATCTCTCGAAGAGCTACAGGCAAGAACCGATGTGCTCAGCCTGCACACGCCCTTTACACCACTCACAGATAAGATGGTAAACTCAGCATTTATCGACAGCTTTGCCAAACCTTTCTGGTTGATCAATACCGCCAGAGGAAAAAGTGTGGTAACCAGCGACTTGGTAGAAGCTCTAAAAAACAAAAAGATAATAGGAGCGGCATTAGACGTCTTGGAATACGAAAAGTTGTCTTTCGAATCACTGTTCTCTGAAGGCAATATACCTCAAGCCTTTCAGTACCTCCTCGAAGCAGACAACGTATTGCTTTCACCTCATATAGCCGGGTGGACCTTTGAGAGTCACAGAAAACTCGCCCAAACTATAGTCGATAAAATTTTGGCGGTTTACAACATAAAATAGGGAGATTAAATTCTTTTTAGAAAATCAATCTTGGAAATGCCCATTCAAACCGGTAATCTAATGACTTACAGGCAAACATCGTGCGATACAATGCTGTGATTCACTACTTTTTGACCAGCACAAAATAGTTTTTCTTCCCTCTCTGCAACAATACAAACTTATTGTTTATCAGGTCATCGGAGGTAATACTATAACCTTCATTGACCTTTTCTCTGTTTACCGAAATAGAGTTTTCTTTCAGGGCTCTACGGGCTTCCCCGTTGGATTTTAGAAATCCTGTTTTTTCACTCAGCGCTCCGATGATGTCAAGACCAGCTTCTATATCCGAAGCGGCAATCTCCGCTTGAGGTACACCGTCGAACACATCGAGGAAAGTCTTTTCGTCCAAAGCTTTCAGGTCTTCAGATGTGCTTTTCCCAAACAGTATTCCCGAAGCCTTTACCGCCTTGTCCAGCTCTTCTCTCCCGTGAACAAAAGTAGTAATCTCTTCTGCCAATCTTTTTTGAAGCACTCTGGTATGGGGAGCCTCACGATGTGTATCAATCAACTCTTCTATAGTTTCCCGATCGAGGAAAGTAAATATTCGTATGTACTTTTCGGCATCTTCATCCGAAGTGTTCAACCAAAACTGGTAAAATTTATACGGAGAGGTTTTTTCCGGATCGAGCCATACATTACCCCCTTCTGTCTTTCCGAATTTTGAGCCGTCGGCTTTGGTAATAAGCGGACAGGTAAGGGCGTATGCCTTTGCACTCTCGTCGCTCATACGTCGGATAAGCTCGGTTCCGGTCGTAATATTTCCCCATTGGTCAGACCCTCCCATCTGCAACACACAGTTGTGTGTTTTATACAAGTGGTAAAAGTCGTACCCCTGTATCAGTTGATAGGTAAATTCGGTAAAAGACATACCCGACCCCGATTCGGAGCTCAGACGTTTTTTGACAGAATCTTTGGCCATCATATAGTTTACCGTGATGCGCTTACCGACATCGCGAGCAAAGGTGATAAAGGAAAAATCCTTCATCCAATCGTAGTTGTTTACCATCAGGGCTGCATTAGGTGCGTCAGCGTCAAAATCAAGCAGCTTAGACAATTGCTTTTTGAGACCTTGTATGTTCTTTTCAAGGGTTTCTTCATCGAGCAAATTTCGCTCTTCCGATTTCATCGAAGGGTCTCCTATCATTCCGGTAGCTCCACCTACCAACACTATAGGACGATGGCCGGCCAGTTGAAAGTGACGAAGCATCATCACCCCTACGAGGTGACCAATATGCAGAGAATCGGCGGTGGGATCTATACCCACATAGGCCGAGGCAGCTCCCTTGTTCAATTGTTCTTCAGTACCCGGCATGATATCGTGTATCATACCTCTCCATCGCAATTCTTCGACAAAATTCCTGACCATTTCAGTATTCTTTTTGGTAAAACAAGCGCAAATTTACAATAAATAGGTAATTAGACCGCCGTCAATCAAGGTTTTTGTATCCTATTCTCAGCATGCAGTAGTCCTAAAATACATATATTTGTGCCTATGATTTTAGTCACCGGAGGAACGGGACTCGTCGGTGCTCATCTGTTACACGCACTGTCCCGGCAGGAAGAACACATAAGGGCCACTTACCGGAAAAGCAGCGACATTGCAGCGGTAAAGACGCTTTTTGAGGAACTGAAAGTTCCGGGAGCCCAGTTCGATCACATAGAATGGGTCGAAGTGGATATCAACAATATCCCGGCACTTTCCGACGCTTTCAAAAACGTTGACCGCGTGTATCACGCAGCTGGATTGATTTCCTTCGATCCATCGGATTACTATTTATTAAAAAAAATAAACACCGAAGGAACTGCCAATGTTGTAAACCTCTGCCTTGCCCATGAGGTGGATAGATTGTGTTACGTCAGCTCAGTCGCTACTCTTGGAAAAACCGCTTCTCCTGACGAATTGATCACCGAAGACACCCACTGGAATACAGAATCCGAAAATAATGTATACGCCATCAGTAAATACGGCGCCGAGATGGAGGTGTGGAGGGGAAGTCAAGAAGGGCTTGATGTCGTTGTTGTAAACCCGGGAATCATTCTCGGTATCCCTCCCGGAAAAAAGGGCTGGAATACAGGGAGCAGCAGATTGTTTCAGGAAATCGACAAGGGATTAAAACACTATACTGAAGGAGTTACCGGATATGTGGACGTGACCGACTTAATCGCCATTATGATCGGTCTTATGCAAAGCGACATCCGTAACGAGAGGTATATCGCGGTAAGCGAAAACCTGAGTTACAGGCAACTCTTTACAAACATCGCAGAAGCTCTGAGCAAAAAACCGCCACAAAAAGAAGCTCCAAAATGGATTTTATCTATGCTTTGGAGGCTGGATTGGCTCGCTAGCAAAATCTCTGGAAAAACTCGGAGAATTACCCGTTTAACCGCCAAATCCGCATTAAATCGCAGCTACTACAGCAACGATAAGATCAAAACAACGCTCCAGTTCAGCTTTAAACCGATTTCCGACACTATAAAACGTACGGGGCAGTATTACAGTAGGCGATTTAACTGATGTTTAATTGACCACTTCTACCCATTGTCCTTTGGTTCTTACCCTGTAATTATTGTCGTACATAGCCTCACACTGCACTCCCGGAAGATAGTACTTTCCGAGGTATGAAGCGTTGACCAACACCTTAAAAGTCTTGGTGGCATGAGCTCCCAAATCGAAATAGAAATTGGCTCTGTCATCTCTCAAATCGGTATGCGTTGCCGGATTTGGTGTATGCTGTCCGCTTCCAAAATCAGTAAATCGGGTATTGACAATCTCCCAACCACTGGGGAAAATATGGCTCAATGCTACGTTTTTCAATTCTTCTCCTTTGAGATTCGTAATACTCACCTCAGCTATAAAGTTTGTTCCCTGCTGCAAAGAGGAAACATTCAACACACTGCCATCTCTTCCCTTGTAAGTTACTGTGGCCTTGAGATTCTGCTGTTCGGCCAATTCTTCTCCTACCGGTAGAATACCACTGCTTACAAGCCGCACGAACACCGTGTTGTCTTTGTTGTTCTTCAACTGAATCTCATTAGCTCCTTGAACTATATCGGGAGTACGCGACGCCATGGTTTTGGAAGTGTTTACACTGGCGCTTTTTCCGTTTACACTGTAGTTTATCTCCATGCCCTTTCCTCCTACATATCCGGCAAATTTTGCCATGGCCAACAGGCTGTATGCCGTACTCTGGGTACTCATCCACCGGTCTTCACTCAAACTTTTGGCTATGGTAACTGCGAGTTCCCTCGCCTTATCTCTATCATCGAGTAAAACCAGAGTTTCCAAGGCTAGAGCACGGTTTCTTTCGGTTGAACCATAGGTGTAATAGTCGTACACTACCGGTTTAAAATCTATATTGGCCGAAGCGAAAATTTCACGCGCTATTTTGTGTTGTCCTATCAGTGCATAGGCTGCGGCTAAACGATGTTTGGCCTCGTTCGATATTCCCGTTGTTTCCCTCAGACGGTTCATAGCCGACACATCGGCGCGTTCTGCCAAAGCCAAAGTGTACAATCGATAAGCCTGAGCCAGACTGGAGCTCCGCTCCGAACTTCGCCATTGTTTGGCCTGTTGCTGCTGATAACTCACCCAACTGTCGAGAAAACCTATGGGAAGTACATATCCTTTTTTCTCTGCTTCCAGGAAAAAATGCCCGGCATAAGAGGTTCCCCAGTCGTCTGCATATCGCAGACCGCTCCAGTATGCAAACCCACCGTTGGGAAGCTGGTATCCACCCAAGCGCTTTATGGCGCTTTCTACATTTTTCTGTATTTCCTGTTTTCTATCTGTAGTAAGATCAAAGACATCTGTGAGGAAGAGTTGTGGAAAAGCCCCGGAAGTCACCTGCTCCACACAGCCGTGCGGGTATCGAATAAGGTATTGCATCCTACCGTCAAAATTCATTGGGGGCAGGGTAGAAAATTCCAAACTTACCGCATTGCTCCCGGCTACTCCAAAGGTTTCCAGCTTGATTTCCCTACTGCTTCCGGGTTCCAGAACTACATCCTGTACCGAGGTGGTTACGGGATTGGGGTTAACTGCGTCTATTTCCACCTCATAAGAAGCGGTTTCTCCACCTCCGGAAGCGCTTACTTCTACCTTCCCTATACCTTCAAAATCGGAAATCTCCAAGTCGAAATACGCCATCTTTTCGTCAGGGCGGTCAAAGGAAACTGTCTGACTGCTGTTCCCTATCACTTTAAACGCCTTGTTTTCTTTTATCCTTACACTTACATTTTTCACCTTGTCTTCCATGGCGAATACCGTTACGGGCAGCGTCACCTTTTCGCCAGGTGTTATCTTTCTCGGCAATGAAGCCAGCACCATAAGCGGCTTCCTCACTGGAGTCGTTTTTTCGGCACTGCCATAGGCTCCGGTCTCCACATCTCCCGCGACCAACATGGTTCTTACCGACCCAATGTATTTGGGTATGGCGATTTTATGCGATGCAGTTTCTCCCTTCTTCAAATTAAAAGGCCCCAAATAGATCACTACCGGCTTAAAGCGATCGGCCTTTTTGTTCTTTGCTCCGGCCAGTTCTTCATCCCCTCCTATACTGAACACCTGATCTATACGTCCGCCAAAGGCCCCTATAACATCGTCGTAGATATCCCAGGTTTTAACACCGAGGGCTTCACGAGCAAAAAAGCTTTCCCAGGCGTTGGGTGTACTAAATCGGGTCAGATCCAACAATCCGTCGTCTACAACTGCCAGTGTATAGGTCATAGGTCTCCCTTGCTGTTCGCTCACTTTTACGGTAACTGTTTCTTCCGGGCGTAATACCTCTTGCATTGTTATCTCCGGTTTTAGTCGGGTAGCCGGATCTTCCACTTTTATCGGCATCACACCGTACATGCGAATAGGCAGATCGTTTGCTGTAGAGGCATGGGGTTGCAAGAGCGAGATATAAATGTACACATTAGGTGCATAAAGCGCCTTTATCGGTAGTTCAAAACGGGTTTCTCCTTCTGTGGCTTCTACCCAGCGAGCATACAGTACTTCGGTACCGTTTTCCACCGTAACCAAAGCCCGCCCTCCGGCACTACTCGGGAAGGTTACTACGGCATTTTCGCCCACTGTATAAGCCTTCCTATCTGTAGAAAACACCAGCATAGTAGCGGTAGACGGGTCGTTTTTCCTAGATTTTCCAGCCCATCCCGGCCAGTCGATATAAACCGTTTGCCCCGTAGCGTGCCCTCCTTCGGGATCTTCCACATGAACCAAGTAACGCCCCCATTCTGGATATTTCAGTTCAAATTCAAACGATGCCTTACCGTCTGCTCCAGTATTCAAGGTGGTTGAATACACATTTTCTCTCTGGCTGCTTCCGGCATAAGAAGACAGGTTGTCGTTGGAAGTATCCCACCACCAGCGCCAGTTTACCTTATACACAGTCACTTTCAGTCCTTTGGTCGCCTTGGGATTTCCGTCCTCATCTACCGAAACCACTTCAAATCGGTGCTCAGTATCGGTGAGCAACATCCCTCTTCTCTCATCGCCTTTGGGTACATTGAGTCCGATATAGGTTTGATAAGGAGAATATGTTTTAGAAAAGACGTCGGTACTAAAGTCTCCTCCCGTTTCGTATACCTTGGTCACAAAAGATGCGTTGAGCATTCCCGGAGCGGCCTTGTTCAGTTGCGGCTTTAAAGAAAATACCGCTTTCCCTTCTCCGTTTACCTTACCGTCAAAAACAGTCTGTTCTTCAGATTGGAACGACCTGCTCGGATCGTTGAAGACGTAGCTCGGATACTGTTTGAAGGTAGTGTGTTTCGCCTGTAATCTGAGTTGTATATCCGCTTTCAAATTTCGGGCAATGGCACCGTGAAGCCAAGCCACTTCCAGGGTTCCCTGTACTGGTTTTGAACCTGAGAGAATCTCGTCTTCAAAGCCTGCCTTTATTTTCAGGCGGTTGGGTTTTATGGTTTCTATCTGTATACTTTTGTAAAATGACGCCCCGCCTACAGAGACCACCGCTTGCCAGTTTCCTGTAGGTGCATCTTGATCGGTAGGGGTTATAAAGGTATAAAAATTGCCTACCCCTTCGCTACGGGTCTTTTTTGCCACCACCTTGCCGTACGGATCTCTCAATTCGAATTTCACCGGATGCCTTGCAGGCAACTTATTGGCCTTGTCATTCAACACAAAAGACAGGAAAAGTGTATCTCCCGGACGCCATACACCGCGCTCTCCGTAAATATAGCCCTTAATCCCTTTTTGCAAGGTGACGCCGGCCACGTCAAACTTGCTCACAGAAAGCGCATTACCGTCGTTTAACTTCACATAGGTTTTATTATCTCCCTTTTCCACTATAGCAAAGGAAGCCGGCCTATCAGCATCGTACATAGCAAATCCATCTCGGTCGGTCACTGCCTTTGCTACCTCCTGCTGTTGAAAATTGTAAAACCTGACTTCGGCCTCTGCTTCCGGCTCAGCGGTGACCAAATTGGTTACTCCTATAAAATAAGATTGATTATTTCCCTTTTTCACCGTAGCTCCAAGATCGGAGGCCAAGATATTGACTGTAACTTTTCTGTTGCGGTAATAAGAGGTGTTACAAGGATTGTCCCTTTCGCTCCACTGATAAGAATAATCGTAATAGTAATCGTCGTAATAATACTGCTCTACATTGTCCCAATAGCTGGACTCTCCAGTGGCGTTGTCGTAGTTTTCTTCCTCAACTACTTCTTCCTCGGGAAAATTAGTGGCACTACACTTATAGGTACTGTATGAAGGGCGGAAGCGAAATTCTACTCTGTAAATGGCTCCCGGATCGGGGGTAATAAGTTCTCGCAAGTCTAAGGCATAAGCGTGCCACTTGCCGTCACTCTGTGTTAATTCGTTCTGTAACACTACTGTTTTATGTGCAACAGGTCTGGCTACAGTGCGCAAATCGCCTTCTCCTCCATTTATATCCTGATATTGGAGGAATTGAAGAATGTTGTTCTGAAATATTTTTATCACAGACACATCGACAGCCTTGAGATTTACCGCCTCAAAATTGACTTTCAGATTGCTTGATGAGGGGAGAATTGAACCGCTTTGAAGCAATCTCACCTCCGGCTTGAGTTGCTCAAAAGCCACCTGTTCAGTATACTGCTGTTTCAGTTTGTAGTTATCTATGTTCTGTATACCTTGGAATACTTCCAGCTCTTTTGTCCCGGACAAGGAGTTTTCAGGATATACCTTGAGCAGATTACCACTTACCGAAAACTTCAGTGATTTTGCGTCCTGTATCTGTACTAAGCCGTTAAAATCCTGATTTTTTTTAAGCGGATCTGAAAAACTGATCTCCAAGTATGGCTTGTCGGTACCGGCCACCTGAACTTCCATCACAGTAAAATTGTTCTTCCCGGGTACAGCGATCTCTCCCTGTCCTTCCGAATCGATATCAAAATCTTTTCCACTCCACAACACTTTTACTTTTGAGTCTTCTTCCTCGCGCTGTACGCTGTCTATCTTAAATCGAAAAACAGTATTGGTTCCGGAAGTAGCGTAAAAATTTACCGGGAGACTCTTATCGCCCTGCAAGGCAGTCACCAAATTTTTAGCGATATCAATATCGAGCTGATCACTGCTTCGCAGCGCCCCCTCTATGTACTGCCAATTGCGATCGTATGACTGTAAAGGCTCTGTAATAATGTTGAATTCCTGTTTAATCGTCTTTACCCGGAAGCGGAATCTTCGAAGGTCTGAAGGAAGTTCGTTTACCAGCGCTTCTAGGTCTAAGGTAAATTCGTACTCCGTATCCTGATTCAAAGGCCTTTCGGGAACAAAGGCCAGGGTTTGATTGTTGAGCGCAACGACCTTTCCTTTTACTGTGGGCGAAACCTTGAAAAGGTTCTCGGGAAGTTCTTTGTCTTTTTCCCATCCGCTCACGGGCTGCGTGAGTACAACCCGTATATCTGACGCTGTAGAGATAATTCCCTGTGAAACATCGGATACGTATTCGCGATACTTGAACAAATTTGAAACCCGCTCCTGAGCTTCCTCTCGAGTATCCTTGTCCTTACAAGATATCGCCAATAGAGCGACAATGAGAAAGAGTAGATATTTTTGACGCATAATTTTATTTTTTAATGACACTCTCCTTTCTTTAGAGTACAGCACCGCTTGTTCGGTATTTACATCCGATGTTTTAGCCTTGAGAATTGCAGCAAAACACACTGGATAATCACAGTGTTTCTCCAAAGCTTTTCTTGTCTGAAAAGCTGAAGCGGACTGTTAAAAATACTAAAAAATACTCGTCTTCCCACTGAAAAACAGAAAGAACTAATACTGCATCGATCAAAAATAACAGTTCGTCACCTTAAAAAAAATCCCTGAAAACGAGGATTTACCCCATTCATCCCACACTCCCAAATCGTTCGTACTTATTCGATATCGAGTATTGTTGTAATTCCAACAAAATTAAATGGGAAAGCTATATAGCCTAAGAACAGAAATATGTACTTTTAGGTTTTAGCTATCCACAGGGATAGCAATCGTTATTTTTTACCATAATTTACAAAGTACATTCAGATATGAGTATCAAAAAACCTTTTAATCTGCATCGATGGATCGAAGAGAACAGAGAACTTCTGAAACCTCCAGTAGGAAACAAGAATATGTATACTGAATCGGGTGATTATATTGTTATGGTGGTAGCCGGACCCAATGCTAGAAAGGATTTTCACTATAATCAAACCGAGGAATTCTTTTACCAAATCGAAGGAAATATCAAAGTGATTGTCCAGGAAAATGGAGAGCGCAAAGAGATGGAACTCGGCCCCGGCGACATGTACCTCAACCCCGCAGAAGTGCCTCACAGCCCAGTGCGAAGCGAAGGGTCTATCGGCTTGGTGATAGAGCGAAAAAGGGCGGGAAAAAATTTTACTGACGGACTGTTGTGGTATTGCGACAACTGCAATCACAAACTCCACGAAGTGTATTTCGAACTCCTAGATATAGAAAAAGATTTCCTCCCTCATTTCAAAAAGTTTTACAATTCGGAAGCACTGCGAACCTGTGACCACTGTGGTACAGTGATGGAAAGTGACCCGAGGTTTACGGACTGAGTGTGAGAGTTGGAAGGTCGGAGAATTGGAGATGAGGTGACTTGGTGACTTGGAGAATGGAGATGGGGAGCTTATCGGAAAAACACGGCGGCACCTTCTTTTGCAAAGAGAATTATTTGTAAGTTTGTGAAAAACACAACAAATAATATCAAAAAAGTTATAAATGTCGTCAATTGCAGCTGATTTTGGAATAGATAAAAGTCTTGATATCCTCGGTATTTCCAAGGAAAATAACGGAACATCTACAGGAAACAACTCTTTTGGGAGTGGTGATTTCATCGCTTCGCATTCGCCAGTGGATGGTGCTCTTATAGGAAAGGTGAGCACGACAACGCAGCAAGATTACGAGAAAGTAATCTCTACAGCTGTCGAAGCCTTTTCTGTATGGCGAAATATACCAGCCCCTCAACGAGGGGAAATCGTACGTCAGTTCAACGACGAGCTCCGCCGTTTAAAAGAGCCTCTCGGAAAACTGGTATCCTACGAGATGGGAAAATCGTACCAGGAAGGACTCGGAGAGGTACAAGAAATGATCGATATCTGCGATTTTGCAGTGGGCTTGTCACGGCAGTTACACGGACTCACCATGCACTCCGAGCGGCCGGGCCATCGAATGTATGAACAATACCACCCTTTAGGAGTTGTAGGAATCATTTCTGCCTTTAATTTTCCCGTTGCCGTATGGAGTTGGAACACTGCACTGGCTTGGGTTTGTGGAGATGTCTGTATTTGGAAAGGCTCAGAAAAAACACCGCTTACCTCTCTTGCCTGCCAGTATATCGCCGCAAGTGTATTTGCCAAAAACAAGCTCCCTGAAGGCATCTCATGCCTCGTTACAGGCGACTATAAAGTGGGTGAAATGATGACCCGCGACGAACGCATTCCGTTGATTTCGGCTACAGGATCTACGCGAATGGGAAAAACTGTAGCCAGCACAGTGGCCTCTCGTCTCGGAAAATCGCTGTTGGAACTCGGAGGCAACAACGCCATTATTGTCACTCCCAACGCCGATATAAAAAACACGGTGATAGGAGCCGTTTTCGGAGCGGTAGGCACCTGCGGACAGCGCTGTACTTCTACTCGAAGACTTATTATTCACGAATCTGTATACGACAAGGTCAAAAATGCCCTAGTAGAAGCCTACGGTCAATTGCGAATTGGAAATCCGTTGGACGAAAGCAACCACGTGGGGCCACTTATCGATAAAGATGCGGTAAACAAATATCTCGAAGCTCTAAAAAAGGTAGAAGAAGAGGGAGGCAATATTTTGGTAGAAGGAGGCGTGCTCGAAGGCAAAGGATATGAAAGTGGATGTTATGTAAAGCCGGCCATAGCAGAGGCCGAAAATCACTATAGCATTGTGCAACACGAAACTTTTGCCCCAGTGTTGTACCTGCTTAAATACAGTGGTGATCTGGACAATGCCATAAAGCTGCAAAACAATGTAAAACAAGGATTGTCTTCCGCTATAATGACCAACAACCTGAGAGAAGCAGAGCGCTTTTTGTCGGCAGAAGGTTCCGACTGTGGTATTGCCAATGTCAATATAGGTACCAGCGGGGCCGAAATCGGAGGCGCTTTTGGTGGGGAAAAGGAAACCGGAGGCGGACGCGAATCGGGTTCGGATGCTTGGAAAGTGTATATGCGACGACAGACCAACACCATCAACTATACCACAGAGCTTCCACTGGCTCAAGGCATCAAATTTGACCTGTAAACCACAGCAAGGTCTTACCTACATCATCAACAACCAAAATTTATTTTTAAAACTAATCTCAACATCAAAAACACCATGAAAAAAACAATTTTAAATCTCGTTTTCTTGTCGGTGATATGTTTTACGTCTTGTAAAGACAAACCGACTCCATCACAGCCGGAAGAAAACGCACAGTCTCAACAATCCGAAATGGTCGATATGCACAATGCAGAGAATGCACTCGACTATTACGGGGTTTATGAAGGAGTTATTCCTTGTGCAGACTGTGAAGGGATAAAACTAACTGTTGACATCAAGGACGACAACTCGTTTAAAACGGTGTACTATTACCTCGGGAAGAGCGAACAAAACAAATACACCGAAGAGGGAAGTTGGAAGATATCGGAAAGTACCATTACTTTCAGCACTAAAGACAACAATGTACACCAATTCTTTGTAGGAGAAGGTTTTATACAGATGCTGGATCAGGAAGGAAACAAGATTGAAGATAGTAGTATAGCAGAGATGTTTATACTGAAAAAAGTGAAGTAAAAAGGCGGAGGACTATTCCTCCGTCTCCCTTTGTGCTTCCTCGCTTTCTTCTATTCCTTCTCCATCTTTGGCTCTGGCTTTAGCTTTTTCCTTTTCCCGTTTTTCTTTCTCTCTTTCTATCTGAGCCTCTTTTTCCTCTTCTTCCATCCGCTTGAGTCGCTCCTCCACCTCCTTGTACATACTGTCGTAACGGTTGGGCATAGAGGCGTAATACAGATTACTCTCAACAAACTGTATGCTGTCTATCGCGTGTTTGTGATAGATATACTCTTCAGACACAATGTGGTTTTTGCGAAGTGTCGCCGGATCTACCGTACGCGCCGCATTGAGCAGGGCAAGATCGAAGAAAATGTCCTTCATCTGGTCTTCCGGTATCAGATTGTCCGGTTTGTCTACCGCACTTTCTTTACACGAGCTCACCACTACAAAAACAGTGAGAAATAGTATTCGGTATGCGAGTTTCATGACTTGTATATTTTTAACGGTCAAATTCCAGCCTCATAGCATTCCGAACATCGGTAAATTTACCGTTGTCGAACACCAAAGCTCCGTTTACAAAGGTATGCGTTACAGCCGATTGAAAGGTTATACCTTCAAAAGGAGACCATCCGCACTTATACCATATATTGGTCCGTTCTACAGTATTCGGCTGTTTGGGATCTACAAGAACAAGGTCGGCGTGATAGCCTTCGCGAATAAACCCTCTTTTTGAAATCTGAAAGAGTATTGCGGGGTTATGACACATTTTTTCGACCACCTTTTCCAATGATATTTTCCCTTGATGCCAAGCGTCTATCATTGCGGTAAGGGCGTGTTGTACCAGTGGGCCTCCCGAGGGGGCTTTGGTATAGATATTTCGCTTTTCCTCTAAGGTATGTGGAGCGTGATCGGTAGCGATGACATCGATGCGGTCGTCGAGCAAGGCTTGCCACAATCCGTTGCGATCCACGGCTGTTTTTACTGCCGGGTTCCATTTTATCAGCGTCCCTTTACTGTCGTAATCTTCATCGCTAAACCAAAGGTGATGTACACACACCTCTGCGGTAATCTTCTTTTCACGCAAAGGAATATCGTTCCGAAAAAGCTCGGTCTCTCTAGCAGTAGACAAGTGAAAAACATGGAGTCGAGCCCCTGTTTTTTCGGCTAGAGCTACCGCTCTAGACGACGATAAATAACAGGCTTCCTCACTGCGTATTACCGGGTGGAATTTTATCGGAATATCATCGCCGTACTTCGCCCTGTACTTCTCTAGGTTTGTCCTAATCGTGGCTTCGTCTTCGCAATGTGCGGAAATAATCATAGGAGTACTGGAAAATATCTTCTCCAGAATCTTTTCGTCATCTACCAACATATTTCCCGTAGACGAGCCTAGGAAAAGTTTTAATCCAGCACAGGATTTCGGATCTACCCGAAGTACTTCCTCTAGGTTGTCGTTAGTCCCTCCAAACATAAAAGAATAATTGGCGTGAGAAGTGCCGGCTGCAATGTCAAATTTCTCTTCCAGCTTTTTTATGGTTGTAGTCTGCGGATTGGTATTGGGCATCTCGATGAAGGAGGTTATTCCTCCCGCAATGGCCGCTCGGCTCTCTGTTGCTATGGTTGCCTTGTGGGTGAGCCCCGGCTCCCGAAAGTGAACCTGATCGTCTATGACCCCCGGGAGGAGATATTTCCCTTCCGCATCGATAAGCTGACATCCGGAAGTGTCAATGTCTCGACCTATTTTAGAAATCACTCCGTTTTCGATAAGGACATCGGTTTCAAATATCCTGAATTCGTTAACTGCGGTCGCATTTTTTATAAGTGTCTTCATCTTCCTTCGTTTAATTCTCATATTCCCGATTGAGAAATGTCTTAAAAATCCTTTTTGCGGAACAGGCTTCGCCACCTCATCGACAAGACCCCAAAAACAGCTTCGTTGATAATTTTGCCACTCATTTTAGAATTCCCCTTTTCCCTGTCTTTAAAAATAATAGGGACTTCTACGATACGGAATTTTTCCAAAAAGGCTCTAAACTTCATTTCGATCTGGAAAGCATAGCCCACAAAACGAATGCGATCGAGTGCAACCCGTTCTATCACCTCTTTCTTGTAACAGATAAACCCGGCTGTAGGGTCGTGTATACGCATTCCGGTAATGAACTTGACATAAAAAGAGGCTCCATAAGAAAGTAAAATTCTTTTCATAGGCCAGTTTATCACATTTACACCCTTTACATACCTCGATCCTATGGCCACATCAGCGCCGTGCAAGGAACAAGCGTTAAACAAGCGAACGAGATCTCTGGGATTATGTGAGAAATCGGCATCCATTTCAAAAATATAAGGATACGCTCTCTCCAATGCCCATTTGAACCCGTGAATATAGGCCGTTCCCAAACCTGATTTTTCACTACGCTCTTCCAGAAATAGCCGATCGGAAAACTCCTGTTGCAGTATCTTTACTCTCTCGGCTGTCCCATCGGGAGAGCCGTCGTCTACAATGAGAACATGAAATGCCTTTCGCAATCCGAAAACTGCTCGGATAATAGCTTCAATATTTTCAATTTCGTTGTATGTGGGAATAATGACCAGTCCGTCCGTGTGCATAAAAATCTTATCTCAAAACACAAAAATAGCATTTCTTTCGTTCTCTTTCTGCTATATTTCCACTATTTTTCGTTCTGAGGTTTGGCCGTACACGAAACAAAAAATAGCCTATAAGATATTCTATCGACAAACTTTAACAGTTTCTAAGTATTTTTGTTTAAATTTTTTCTGAAGCCGATGAAAGTAATAAAACAAAAAGAGCGACGATTTCTGATATTCCTCTGTGTCTTGACACTGGTAAACATGATTCAGGGAGGGATCACTGAGCTTATTTTTGACGAGGCCTATTATTGGTATTTTTCGCAAAATCTGAATTGGGGATATTTTGACCATCCTCCTATGGTCGCTTTTCTCGCTTCACTAGGTACGATTCTTTTCGACCATGAGTTGGGAGTACGGTTTTTCGCTCCCTTTCTCTTTTCGGGAACGATTTATCTGCTTTGGAAACTAATCGACGACGACAGCAAGTACAAACACACTGAAACTTTCATACTGTTTTCAGCTTCGGTGGCTCTGTTTAACGTCTATGGTTTCTTTATGCTTCCCGACACACCTCTACTGTTTTTTAGTGCACTATTTCTCTACGCTTTCAAAAGATTTATAAAACAGGCAGATATTACAGCGGTACTCCTGCTCTCTATCTCTATGGCTGCCATGATGTACAGTAAATACCACGCCTTTCTGTTTATCGTTTTTGCACTGTTCTCTTATCCGGCTATACTTCTTAAATACCGGTTTTGGATAGCTCTGGTACTATCACTTATATTGTATACTCCCCATCTTTTTTGGCTATACGACTCCAATTTTGTGTCACTTAAGTACCACCTTTCAGAAAGGGCTAACAGCGACTGGAGACCGTCGTTTACCCTCAACTACCTCTTAAATGTACTTATTGTTCCCGGCTTTTCTTTTCCCCTTATATACCTAGCGCTCTATCGATTCTCTGGGTTTAGCACCCTTAAAAAAAACAGTTTCGACCGCGTATTGGTAGTGATAAGCTGGGGGATTATCGGCTTTTTCCTATTGTCTTCCTTCAACCGAAAAACCCAAGCACAATGGCCACTACTCACCCTACTTCCACTGATTGTTCTCACCTTTCGATACTGTTTGAAACACGATAGGTTTAGATTGTGGCTGTACCGAACCAGTATGGTTTCGTTTGTCGTAATGGGCATAGCGAGGATATGCCTGTCTTTCGGCGAGATCTCTCCCTTTACCTACGAAAGCCACGGTAACAAGGAGTGGACAAAAGCTCTCTATGAAGAAACCGACGGACTACCTGTCGTTTTTGAGAATTCGTACCGGATGGCCAGTATGTACAGCTTCTATACTAGGGTTCCGGTCTATTCGCTCAACAGTATAAAACACCGCCAAAATCAATACGACATAGACGATTCAGAAGTATTTATGCAGCACCAAAAAGTTGCCTGTTTTTCTTCTCGTAAGGATACCGATTCTACATTCAATATGAATATCAACCTGAGGAAAGGAAGTCTGTGGAAGGGCAAGATTATCGACGACTTCAAATCGTTTAGAAAGTTAAACTGCAGTGTTTATCAGAATAGTATAAGCCCGGCATCCGATTCGCTCACCCTTATGCTCACCAATCCCTATACAGAAGGAGTGCCTTTACAAAAGTTAAAGTTTTACGGACTTGTGCTCGATGAAAAGAAACGCATTACAGACACTGTAAATATAGCTCCTTCACTCACCGAAAATGTAAAAGTACTAAGCCCTAGAAGCTCTATAGAATTTCGAGCTGGTTTGGACAGCATACACAAGCTCGATCGCGGAACACTTTTCCGAGTTTCCATTTCAGAATACGGCTGGCCTTCAGGGTTTCAGGGAAAGGTCATCCCTATTGGAAATATTTCTTTGTAATTTTTTTTACTATCGCCTATGGATATGAGTGTTATATACCGGAATACAGATTACCACACGACAGAAACCGTATTGTTGGTAACTTGCCTGGTACTTGTCGCTTATGCCAAAATGACGAACGAAGCGAGATTCCGCCGATTTCTAGAGATATTTATATCCGACAAATACCTCAAGCTCTACGGCAAAGAGCAGGATCCCAACCTAAACAGGTTCAATATCTCCTTGTTTATCGTTCAGATTATTATTTTCGGGATACTTATCAGACTTACCGGCCAACACCTCCAAATAGCTCCGTTACATGTCAATTTATTGTTAATTATAGCTGCTCTAGGACTATTTGTCATGTTTAAGTTCTACCTCGAAAAAATTATAGCCACCATCTTCGACATTGATAATTTTCTCGAGCAGTACAATTTTTACAAACTCACCTATAGAAGTTTGATTGCCATAATTTTAACACCTTTAGTCGCATTACTGGTTTACAATCCCATTCACGAAAAAATTGTACTTTCTACAACGGTTTTACTATTTCTTTTGCTGAATATCATCACTTGGGGAAGTATTCTTAAGAAACATCAAAAGTTTTTGACCGATAAGTTGTTTTATTTTATTTTATATCTTTGCGCTCTGGAAATAGCGCCCTATCTGATTGTAGTTAAAATAGTTTTTTGATCGAGATCTGGGAGGGAAAAACTAAACAAATGGTCAATATGAAAGTGAAAACAATCTTGGTTTCTCAACCGGAGCCAAAAGTAGAAAATTCACCATATTTACAGCTTGTAGAAAAGCAAAAAGTAAAAATAGACTTCAGGCCTTTTATTCATGTGGAGGGGGTTAATGCAAAAGAGGTAAGGCAGCAAAAGATAGATTTGACCAAGTTTACTGCTATTATTCTTACCAGCAGAAACTCTGTTGACCACTTTTTTAGGATAGCCGAAGAAATGCGTTTCAAGGTTCCGGATACTATGAAGTACTTCTGTCAATCTGAAGCAGTAGCCTATTATTTACAGAAGTATGTAATATACCGCAAGCGCAAAATTTACGTGGGAAAACGAACCTTTCAGGAGTTGGCTCCTATGATTAAGAAATACAAAGACGAAGCCTTTCTCTTGCCTTCTTCCGATGTGTTGAAACCAGAAGTTCCTGAGATCTTAGACGAACTCAAGATAAACTGGAAAAGAGCCGTGCTGTACAAAACTGTTATCAGCGATCTTTCAGACCTGAGGGATGTGTATTACGACGTCTTGGTGTTTTTTAGTCCTTCGGGCATAGAGTCACTCTTCAAAAACTTCCCTGATTTTGAGCAAAAAGACACTCGCATTGCCGTATTTGGAAACACAACGGTAAAGGCGGCTACCGATGCCGGACTGCGCATTGACATTCAGGCGCCTACTCCCGAAACACCATCTATGACCATGGCATTGGAGAAGTATATTCTGGAGGTCAATAAAAAATAAGACATCCTTATTTTTAGTTTCTACAAGGAGTAAACAAAATACACTACAAACAAATCGGGCTGTCTTTTCAGAAAAGACAGCCCGATTTACTTTCAGTATTCACAATAGATTATTTCGGAGCTCCAGCCAAGATTTCCTCGTTGGCATTAGCTTCAAACTTGCTAAAGTTTTCTTTGAAAGCCTCTGAAAGACTTTCCAACTTTTGGTCGTATGCCTCCTTATCTTCCCAGGTATTTCTCGGATTGAGTACCTCTGAAGGTACATCTGGGCAAGATTGCGGTACTTCCAGACCGAAAACCGGATGCTTTTGGTATTCCACATCTTTGAGATCCCCTCTGAGTGCGGCATTGATCATAGCACGAGTATATTTGAGTTTCATACGTGTTCCGGTACCGTAAGCTCCACCGGTCCAACCTGTATTCACCAACCACACTCTCGTTCCAGTCTCCTTCATTTTAGCGCTGAGCATATCGGCATAAACCGTGGGATGCAGCGGCATAAAAGGAGCTCCAAAACAAGCAGAAAAAGAAGGTTCCGGCTCATTGACACCAGCTTCAGTACCCGCTACTTTTGCTGTATATCCAGAAATAAAGTGATAGGCTGCCTGCCCCGGACTAAGCCTAGAGATTGGAGGTAACACCCCAAAAGCATCTGCCGTGAGGAAAAATATATTCTCCGGGTTGCGACCCGCTGATGGGCGCTGAATATTATTTATGTGGAATATAGGATAACTAACCCTTGTGTTCTGTGTGATAGAAGCATCTTCAAAATCTACGTTGCCATCGGCGTCGAGAATCACATTTTCTAGCAAGGCTCCCTCTTTAATCGCTCCGTAAATATCCGGTTCGTTTTCCTGACTCAGGTTGATCACTTTTGCATAGCATCCACCTTCAAAATTGAATACCTCGTTTTTGGCTGTCCATCCGTGCTCATCATCTCCTATCAATTTGCGGTTCGGATCTGCCGACAGGGTAGTCTTTCCAGTACCTGACAGACCAAAAAACAGAGCCGTAGCACCATCTTCGCCCACATTAGCACTACAATGCATAGGTAAGGTGTTTTTGAAAACTGGCAGTTCGAAATTCAGTGCGGAAAAAATTCCCTTCTTTATCTCTCCAGTATATCCTGTACCTCCAATTAGAATAATTTTCTTGCTAAAATTCAGTATCGAAAAATTGCCCTGTCTCGTACCATCTGTCTCCGGATCTGCAAAAAAACCAGGAGCGTTGATTACGGTCCACTCTACCTCAAAATTTTCAAGTTCGCCCTCTTCAGGCCTCAAAAACATATTGTAGGCAAACAGATTGCTCCAAGCGTATTCGGTAATCACGCGAATATTGGCGCGATAATCTTCCGCTGCACAGGCGTAGCAATCGCGAACAAAAATTTCCTTTCCAGAGAGGTAAGTAGTCACCTTATCGTACAATTTGTCAAAATCAGCGGATTCAAAAGGGATGTTTACCGCTCCCCACCATACCTTATCGGCAGTAATTTCATCCTTTACAATAAAGCGGTCTTTGGGAGCTCTCCCTGTAAATTCTCCGGTGTTGATCGCGAGTGCTTTTGAAGATGCCTCAACACCCTGACCATTTGCAATAGCAATTCGCTTTAATTCTTCCGGAGGAAGTTGATAATTCACCTTGGCATTTTCAATGCCGTAATCGTCTGTAGAAAACATTTTTGTTTTTAGTGTGTTGTTAATCATTATAAAAAATAATTAGTGTGTGTTTACAGTACAAAAGTAAAAATTAATCGAAACGAAAACGTTTTCGTGTTGTATTTATTTGTTTTTAAGTCTTAGAACGTTATAAAACAATACCCCCCAAGCAGCTACGAGTAGCGTTCCTCCCAATGGAGTAATCAGCGCTATACTCCTGAAATCGAAAGCGCTGAGTTCATTGGTCGCCAATCCGTATACCGAACCTGAAAAAAAGATAACTCCTATTGTAGTAAGCCAGAAAATAGCCGTTCGAGCCTTTTCGGAAATCAAGGCTGTACTTCCTACAAACAGCAAAAACAGGGCGTGATACATCTGGTATTTTACTCCTGTCTCAAAAGTGAGTAGAGCAGCTTCATCTATCAGTTTTTTTAAACCATGGGCCCCGAAAGCACCAAGTACAATAGCAGTAAGCCCAAAAAAGGCAGCCGTAACAAGAATGTTTTTCTTCATTTTTTATTTTTTTTGTTACAAAAACAACGTTTTTGTATATTTGTGTTATAAATTAACAGCATACATGATATATGTATTCTCTAGTAAACAAAAGTACGTGATAAAAAAGTTTCACACACTTCAAAGGAGGATAATCGTGTTTATGAAAACTTTATCTCATTTCACATCCGGTAAAATAACTGTTCAACCCTAAACTACACACTCTTGAAAAACATTCTTATTATAGGTACAGGAAAATCTACTTCATATCTCATCGACTATTTGTACCGAACAACTAAAAGAGAAGAGGTTGGGATTACCTTAGGAGACAGAGACAGTGCACAACTCGCCCCTCTCAAGGCAAAATATCCGGGAATAAGCACTAAAGCTATAGACATTGCCAACCACGATTTGCTTCATAGCTGCGTACAAGCTGCAGATCTAGTTATTTCTATGCTTCCTGCAAACCTCCATATCGAGATCGCAAAAGCCTGTCTCAACTCGAGCAAGCACCTGGTAACAGCTTCTTATGTAAGTCCGGCTATGCAGGCATTAGACGAGGAAGTACGAAATAAAGGACTGGTGTTTATGAACGAAGCCGGGCTAGATCCAGGGATAGATCACATGAGCGCCATGCAAGTCATAGACCGCATCCGGGAACAGGGAGGTAAGATGTTGCTTTTCGAATCTTTTTGCGGGGGACTAGTAGCTCCGGAAAGCGACACCAACCTGTGGAACTACAAATTCACCTGGAACCCGAGAAACGTGGTTCTTGCAGGACAGGGTGGCACTGCCAAATTCATACAAGAAGGAGCCTACAAATACATCCCCTACCACAAACTGTTCCGGCGAACCGAATTTCTCGATATAGAAGACTATGGTACATTTGAGGCTTATGCCAACCGTGACTCCCTCAAATACCGCGAAGCTTACGGCTTGCGAGACATACTCACCTTGTACAGAGGAACCATGAGAAGAGTTGGTTTTTCGAAGGCGTGGAATATTTTTGTGCAGTTGGGCATGACCGACGACAGCTACATTATGGAAGGCTCTGAAAACATGAGTTACCGCGATTTTATCAATGCGTTCCTGCCGTTCTCTCATACCGATTCGGTAGAGCTCAAACTCCGGTATTACCTAAAAATAGACCAAGACGATATTATGTGGGCCAAACTTGAGGAACTCGGATTATTTGACAATCGCAAAAAAATCGGTCTTAAAAATGCCAGTCCGGCGCGTATACTCCAAAAGATACTGGAAGAGAGCTGGAGTTTAGACGAACACGACAAAGATATGATTGTCATGTACCACAAATTCGGTTACGAATTAGACGGAAAACGACATCAAATTGACACCAATATGGTAGTTATCGGTGAAGATCGAAAATACACCGCCATGGCAAAAACTGTCGGACTTCCCGTCGGTATGGTGGCACTAAACATCCTCAACGGTAAGATCACCGTGCCCGGAGTGAGAATACCTATCGACAAGGAAGTCTATGCGCCTATACTCACCGCTTTGGAAGAACAGGGTATCCGCTTTTCAGAGACCAAACACCCCTATACCGGATACAACCCTGATAAAGCGTCCAAATAATCGCTTCTATATCTTGCCATCTATACTTTTTTAAACACTCAAAAAGCTCAAACTCATACTACACCCTTAAAAGAGCTTTACAGGCTACAACAAAAATCGTTTCAATCTGTAAATAATTAGTGTTGTTTGAATGTTACATTGCCCATAATATTGTACATTTAGTTGCTTTTTTAAACATTCACCATGAAAATAGTCAATGAAACCGTCAATATAGATGGTATAGACAAAGAGATTTTGCGTTCTCTGATGAACGACGCCCGCAGACCGATACTGGAAATCGCGAGAAAAATAGGTATTTCAGGTGCCGCCATACATCAAAGACTCCGCAAGCTGGAAGAATCCGGGCTCATTTCCGGTTCTCGCTTTATCATTAATCCGCGCATTTTGGGATATACCACTATGGCCTTTATCGGCATCTATCTGGACAAGGCCATTCGAAACCCCGAAGCCGTAAAACAGCTAAAAGAAATACCAGAAGTCTTAGAATGCCATTACACCACCGGCAACTGGAGCATCCTGATCAAAATACTATGCAAAGACAACGAACACCTCATGGAATTGCTGAACCACAAAATTCAATCTATTGAGGGTATATCGCGTACGGAAACCTTTATCTCACTCCACCAGCAAATCGAAAGGCAAATCCAGCTTTAGTCCCACACACACCGTTGTCCACAGCTACAATCGGGATGGTGTAGACATAGAGCACAAACAGTTTGTATTTATTCTAAATAATGATTACTTTCGCCTCCGAAATGGAAGAGATTGTATTCAAATCGAAACACTACACTGCCTATCAATCGGATAGGGTACGGCGTTTTTCGGTGGAAATTCAGGGGCGCAAAATAGCGATGTCGTTCTGCCAATTGCTCGCTTTCCGCCAGAAAGTAATGGCGATTGATATCGATGCCCACTTTGATACTGAACGCAATCCTCACGGTTTTGATATCCTGACTCTCTGTAATGGAGAACACCTCTTTATACTCAACACCCTCGAAATCGTAGACCTCAAGATTTTTGTCGAAGGAATATTCTCGCTTTCGAGTGTTGGAGATATTATACCTGTCTGAAAAACCCACCTCTTATTTTTCGCAAAAGCTCCAAAGGAGCAAAAGTGTAATAAAAAAATTCATACTTTTAACACATTCATCTAACCTGAAATTATTTTCAATTATGAGCGAAGAACATAAAGAAGAAAAAGACTTCACAGAAAAAGCCAAAGACACCGCAAAAGAGATAGGTTCTGAGGCAAAAGAAGCCGCAAAAGAATTTGGCGAAGGGGTAAAAGAGGTGGTAAACAGCGGAGAAAATAAAAAAGTGCTCGCAGGAGTATTGGCTATTATTCTCGGAGGACTTGGCGTACACAAGTTTATCCTCGGCTACACCAAGGAAGGAATTATTCAAATTTTGCTTTCCTTTTTATGTGGTCTTGGCGGGATTATAGGTCTTGTAGAAGGTATTATCTACCTAGTCAAATCCGACGAAGAGTTTTACAACACTTACCAAGTAGGCAAAAAACCTTGGTTCTAAAAGGCACATCGACTCTCTCCGGAGAGTTTTTGACGACTAATTGTCGTTAAACAACACACAAGACCGTCAGCAGATTGAGATCTCGACGGTCTTTTGCTTTATGTAATCCACGCTGATTTCAGTATCTTTGTTCAACACTGAGCACAGCAATTCTATGTTAGAAGTAAAAGATATTTCTTTTGGTTTTTCCCAACATCCCGTACTCCGAGGAATCAGTTTTTCTTTAGATGAAGGGCAAATTCTCTCCGTTATAGGAGAAAGCGGATCGGGTAAGAGCACTTTGCTAAAGGCGCTATACGGACTTTACGACCTCGACAGAGGTACAATTAGGTGGAGTGATAAAAAAATACTCGGCCCCGCATACAACTTGGTTCCGGGAGAAGAATACATTAAATACCTCGCTCAAGACTTCGATCTGATGCCTTATATTTCAGTGCGTGAAAACATCGGAAAACACCTCTCCAACTTTTATCCCGAAGAGAAGGCAAACAGAATTTCGGAATTACTCGAAATAGTAGAACTCTCCGAACACGCGGAAAAGAAGCCCGGCGAACTAAGTGGGGGACAGCAACAACGGGTCGCTCTCGCCAGAGCTATGGCTCTTGAGCCCGAATTGCTGTTGTTGGACGAGCCTTTCAGTCATATCGACAGTTTTCGCACCAGCGCGCTGCGGAGAAATCTTTTTTCCTTTATCAGAAAAAAGGGAATCACCTGTGTTATCGCATCGCACGACAGCGTAGATGCACTGTCCTTTGCCGATAAAACCCTCGTTATGAAAAACGGAGAGGTTATCAGAGAAGACCATCCAAAAAAAGTGTATTCCGAACCCGAGACGTACTACACTGCCTCTCTCTTTGGCGAGGTAAACGAAATACAAGTCTCGCAAATGTTTCCCGAGCTACACACGGAAAAAACGATTTTTGCCTACGCAAACGAATTACAAGCGGACGAAACTTCACCTCTAAAAATAAGAGTAAAGGCGTCTTATTTCGAAGGGGGATATTACCTTATCCGTGGGCTTCACCAAGGCAAAACGCTGTTTTTCAACAGTCCGAATCCCATCCCTGCCGAGCAGATTGTCGCCGTTAGAGCTCCGATAGACCTCGTAAAAAAAAGACTGAATGCCAAAGACTAAATGTAGACTATTCCTTATATGTGAATTTTTGTACAGATGAAAAAAATATTATCCTATCCCATATCTGCGATTTACTATCTATGCTTTGGGTTTTCGCTAGTTTTATTTCACCCTATTCAGTGGATGTGCCTAAAACTGGGTTATGAGGCGCACAAGCGGAGCGTTTCCATACTCAATCTGTTTCTGGTGCGTTGTACCAATTTACTCGGCACCACCTACAACTTCGAAAATCGGGATTTAGTACCCGAAGGGGTTCCTCTGATTATCGTTTCCAACCATCAGAGCATGTACGATATCCCCGCTATCATATGGTATATGCGAAAATTCCACCCGAAGTTTATCAGTAAAAAAGAGTTGGGTAAAGGGATCCCGAGTGTTTCCTTTAACCTCAGGCACGGTGGCTCGGTACTGATAGATCGCAAAGATCCACGACAGGCGCTTCCCGCCATTAAGAGCATGGCCGAATACATAGAAAAACACAAGCGGTCGGCCGTAATTTTCCCCGAAGGCACCCGCAGTAAAAACGGCGTCCCTAAACGATTTTCCGAAAACGGCTTGAAAGCACTTTGCAAATACGCTCCCTCAGCCTATATCGTTCCTCTGAGTATAAACAATTCTTGGAAACTTGTGAGGAACGGGAATTTTCCTTTAACTTTGTGTAACCATCTGACCTTTACCGTACACCAGCCTTTTGCTGTGCGAGATGTTCCTTTTGAAGATCTTTTTGAACGAACTGAAAATGCAGTTAAACAAGGAATAATCAAATAATTATGTCTGTAAAAAACATTAGACTGGAAGTGATGAAACTCCTGGAAAAGGATATAGACACCTATGTCGACCAATACCTTATTCCAGTCGACACCATCTGGCAGCCCAGTGATTTTCTTCCAGATTCAGAAAACGATAAATTTCTTGAAGAAGTAAAAGAGCTTCGGGAACTTGCCAAAGAAATGCCCTATGATTTTTGGGTAGTTCTGGTAGGCGATACTATTACCGAAGAAGCCCTACCTACCTACGAGTCTTGGTTGATGGATGTAGAAGGCGTAGACCAGATAGCCAACAACGGATGGTCTAAATGGGTAAGACATTGGACCGGAGAAGAAAACCGTCACGGCGATGTACTCAACAAATATCTCTATCTCTCCGGAAGGGTAAATATGAGAGAGATTGAACGCACTACGCATCACCTTATCAACGACGGTTTTGACATCGGTACAGATACAGATCCCTATAAAAACTTTGTGTACACCAGCTTTCAGGAACTGGCGACCTATATCTCACACAATCGAGTGGCCAAACTGGCCAAAAAGTACAGCAATCACAAGCTCGCCAAAATGTGCCGTATCATCTCAGGTGACGAAATGCGCCACCACCAGGCATACAGTGAGTTCGTAAGGAGAATTTTTGAAGTAGACCCCAGCGAAATTATGCTTGCCTTCCAATATATGATGAAACAGAAAATCACTATGCCAGCACATTTCCTCAGAGAATCTGGGCAGAAACTTGGAGCCGCTTGGGAACATTTTTCCGATTCCGCACAGCGCATAGGGGTTTACACGGCAATGGACTATGTAGATATCATTCAGAGCTTGTTGTCTAAATGGCAAATAGACAAGGTTTCCGGACTTACCGATGAGGCCGAGAAGGCCAGAGACTACCTGATGAAACTGCCAGAAAGAATGCGCAGAGTCTCAGAACGCATCAAGATTCCGGACGAATCACATATATTTAAATGGGTACAACCCGCCCTAGTTCGATAAAATTTATGACCGATTCTCCCCTTATAACGGCTACCGTTTCTTTTGTAAAACAACAACTCCAGAATGCCGAAGGGGGTCACGACTGGTTTCATATAGAACGAGTATATCACAACGCCATGCGCATTGCCTCTGGCGAAAAAGCTGATATAACTGTAGTGCGATTGGGAGCCCTGCTTCACGATATTGCAGACAGTAAATTTCACGGAGGAGACGAAACCGTAGGTTCGAGTATTGCCCGAGACTTCCTAAGACGCCAAGACGTGGAACAACACATCGTCGAACACGTCATAAATATGATCAAACACATCTCCTTTAAAAACAGCTTCGAAGCGAAGGAGTTTAGCTCTATAGAGCTCGATATCGTACAAGATGCAGACCGTCTCGACGCTATCGGAGCCATCGGAATTGCCCGTACTTTTAATTACGGAGGCTTTAAAAACCGCGAACTCTACAATCCTGACATCCCTCCCGTGCACCATACCTCTGGAGAAAGCTACAAAAACAACACCGGGCCTACCATCAATCACTTCTATGAAAAGTTACTGCTGCTCAAGGATTCCATGAACACTGAAACCGGAAAGAAAATGGCTCTGGAAAGACACCGTTTTATGGAAAATTTTCTCCAGCAGTTTTTTGCCGAGTGGAAAGGAGAGCGCTAATTTGTGTTTAAAACAGCTTCAACTGCCCGTCTTTGTAACTCTCATGCAAAGTGGTATTCAGGTGAGGATAAGTGCTGTCTGCAAAATACTTCTTCCTCGCTATACGCACCATACTGCTTATCTGATCGGCAATTTTGCCCTCGCCAACCATCCGGGTACCATAACGGCTGTCGTTTAGACTTCCACCATGGCATTCCGCAATCTGGTGCAGCACGCGATCGGCCCTATCAGGCAGGGCCTTCCTTATCCAGTCTGAAAACAATTCGCCCACCACTCCGTTGAGCCTCACTACAGTGTGCCCTATGGAAACCGCCCCACAATCTGCTGCCGCCTTAGCCAATGGCAAAATTTCATGACTGTTTATTGACGGAATAATAGGAGCTATCATGACATTTACAGGAATATTTCGCTCCGACAGTTGCCTTACCGTTTCCAGTCGACGGCTGATGGTGGCTGTTCTCGGTTCGAGTACTCTCCTGATCTCCTCAGAAAGCGACGTAATCGAAATATTTACGGCAACCAACCCATCCGCTGCTAGCCCTTCCAGAAGGTCGAGGTCGCGAGTTATCAAAGCATTTTTGGTGATAATTTCCACCGGGTGGCGGTAGCGGTAAAACACCTCCAGGCATTTTCGGGTAATCCTGAATTTCTTCTCCGCCGGCTGATAGCAATCGGTATTGCCCGACATCATTATAGTGTAAGCCTTCCAGCTCTTTTTCCTCAGCTTTTCTTCTAGTAACTGCGCGGCGTTTTCCTTGACCAGTATTCGCCTTTCAAAATCAAGTCCTGCACTATACCCCCAATATTCATGGCTATTCCTAGCATAACAGTAAATACACCCATGCTCACACCCCTGATACATATTCATGGAGTACCTCATCCCCACATCGGTGCTGTTCACCTTGTTCACTATAGTTTTAGGGAACACTCGTATAAACTGCGTCTTATCGCTTTCTACTTCCTCTCCCTCTCTTCGACAGTACTCCAAAAAATCATCGCGAAACTCGTGAGACATTTCGAGAAAACTGTTTTTTACATTTCCCTGAGCACCTCTTCCCTTTATATATCCCTCCTTCTTCATAGCTATAAATTTACAGAAAACTGTTTATATACGGTCATTGAGAAGTGTCCAATTTTGACGAGGTAAATCCGTTTGTGAAATGTGAGGAATTCAGATGGGGGGAGGAGGTTACTGGGCTAATAGGTTATTGAGTTAATTAGACCATACCTAATAACTCAATAACCGAATAACTTAATAACTGAGTAACCAAACCAAGTTTACATACGCGTCAACCAACTGCGCATATCCGTTTCTTTCAGTATGATGGAGCGTACCTCATCAATGGCTACGCGTTGCTGTTCCATGGTATCGCGATGGCGAATAGTCACTGTATTATCTTCAAGAGTTTGGTGGTCGACAGTGATACAGAAAGGCGTTCCCGCGGCATCCTGCCTGCGGTATCGGCGCCCTACAGCGTCTTTCTCGTCATACTGCACCATAAAATCCCATTTCAAATCATTCACAATCTTTGTGGCTACTTCAGGAAGTCCGTCTTTTTTTACTAAAGGCAATACCGCTGCCTTATAAGGTGCCAGTACCGCCGGTATTCTGAGTACCGTACGAGTAGTTCCGCTCTCGAGTTCCTCCTCTCGAAGCGAATTTGAAAATACGGCCAAGAACATACGATCGAGCCCGATAGAAGTTTCTATTACATAAGGCACATAGCTTTCATTGAGTTCCGGATCGAAATACTGTAATTTCTTACCGGAGAATTTCTCGTGATTTCCAAGATCGAAATCGGTTCGAGAATGTATACCTTCCAATTCTTTGAATCCAAAGGGAAAACGAAACTCTATATCGGTAGCCGCATCGGCGTAATGAGCCAGTTTTTCATGATCGTGAAAGCGGTAATTATCTGCTCCCATTCCCAGTGAAAGGTGCCATTTCAGGCGAGTTTCCTTCCAGGTCTCATACCACTCTTTCTGAGTATTGGGTCGCACGAAGAACTGCATTTCCATCTGTTCAAATTCCCGCTGACGGAAAATAAACTGCCGAGCTACAATCTCGTTTCTGAATGCCTTTCCGGTTTGGGCAATACCAAACGGAATCTTCATTCTACCCGTTTTCTGTACATTCAGAAAATTGACAAAAATTCCCTGCGCCGTTTCCGGACGCAGATACAAGTCCATCGCACTATCTGCAGAAGCTCCGAGTTTGGTGCCAAACATCAGGTTGAACTGTTTGACATCGGTCCAATTTTTCGATCCGGTTTCGGGATCGGCAATTCCCAGCTCTTCAATCAGTGCCTTCACATCGGCCAAATCTTCATTCTCCAGCGATTTTCCCAATCTTTTGAGAATAGCATCGCCCTCTTCCCGGTATTTTATCACCCGCGGATTGGTGGCGAGAAACTGCTCTTTGTCAAACGAGTCTCCAAAACGCTTTTGAGCCTTGGCCACCTCTTTTTCTATCTTACCTTCTATTTTGGCGACATAATCTTCTACCAGCACATCTGCGCGATAGCGTTTCTTGGAGTCCTTATTGTCGATCAGCGGATCGTTGAAGGCATCTACGTGCCCCGATGCCTTCCAGGTTGTGGGGTGCATAAATATAGAAGCGTCTATCCCCACAATATTCCCGTGCATCTGAACCATCGCCTTCCACCAGTATTCCCGGATATTCTTCTTCAACTCCACCCCATTCTGGGCGTAATCGTATACTGCACTGAGCCCGTCATAGATTTCGCTGGAAGGAAAAATATAACCGTATTCCTTCGCATGGGCTATTACTTTCTTGAAATGTTCGTCTTGATTTGCCATGGCGCAAAAATAGGATTTTTTAAGGGGGAAAGATAAGATATTGCCCGCGAAAAAAGGGGATTTCCTCCTTATTTTTGTTGCAGACAACAAGTTCTCTGAACTCTGGTCACCGCAATCGGCAAAAGCGAACCAAAAAGAAGGTGTTTATATTGTTGTTTTGTAGGTTTTTACTTATTTTTAATTTTATTTTCAAGCCATATGAAATTCACAAACATTTTTGCCGATATATTCAATCTCTTCTTCCCTCAGTGTTGTCCGGGCTGTTCTTCACCTCTCTCTGCGGGAGAACAAATGCTGTGCACTTGGTGTAGGCACAATATTCCTGCAACTACCTACCACTTACAAGAACAGAATCCTGTGGTCAGATTGTTTTACGGGCGAATAAGGATTGTTTTTGCCACCGCTCTGCTGCGTTTTCGCAAAGAGGGCATCACTCAGCAACTCATCCACCATCTCAAATACAGAAATCGTCCTGACATAGGGCTGTTTCTCGGCAAATGGTACGGCTGTGTGTTGCGAGAAAGTCCTTTTCTCAAGGCGGTGGATCTCGTAGTTCCAGTACCTCTACATCCCAAAAAACAGCGAAAAAGAGGATATAATCAGGTAAATTACTTCGCTCGTTGTTTAGCCGAGGCTCTTCACGCACAGTATTGTACTACACTTCTGATAAAAAAGAAAGATCCCGGAGCGCAGGCATTTAGAGGCAAGGCTGGTCGCTGGGAAGAAACATACAACCTATTCGACATCAAGTCTGATCAGAATATTTGCAATTGCCACATACTGCTCGTAGATGACGTGGTAACCACCGGAGCTACCCTCGAACGCTGTACCTTGGCACTTCAGAAACTCTCGAATGTTAAAGTGAGTATTGCAACCATGGCCTTTACCGTGTAATTATTAAAAATAATCGTTACTTTGTCTGGCGATAATCAACGATCTCCGGATGAGACAAAAACTGATCAATACAGGCTTATTCCTCTTTATATTTCTCACCCTGCTCAACTGTGCCAAAAGGGGTACACCGACAGGAGGAGCAAAAGATATCACTCCTCCTAAAATGGTTTCGGCAGAGCCCGATACTTCCAGCATTCACTTTAAAGCGAAGAGAATTCGTATCTACTTTGACGAATACATCAAGCTGAAAGATTTGCAGAAACAGCTTATCGTATCACCTCCGATGAAAACCACCCCCGAGATCATGCCTCAGGGAACGGCGAGTAAGTATATCGACATCAAAATAAATGATACCCTAAAAGAAAACACCACCTATGTACTAAACTTCGGACAGAGTATAGTAGACAACAATGAGGACAACCCCTATTCGTTTTTCAAATATGTGTTTTCTACCGGAGACTATGTCGATTCACTCAAGGTAAAGGGGTATATTACCGATGCTATACAAAAAGAAGCAGACGATTTTGTCTCCGTTCTGATGTATGAAGTAGACACTACCTATACCGATTCTATTGTTTACAATCAGCTGCCCACTTATATCACCAATACGCTCGACAGCACCACTCTCTTTGAGATTACCAATGTCAAGGCGGGAAAATATCTGCTTATTGGTCTCAAAGACAATTCATCGACCAACACCTATGTCCCAAAAACGGATAAAATTGCTTTTATCAGCGATTTTATCGATGTTCCTACAGATTCTGTATACCATCTCAACCTTTTTGAAGACAATACTTACTATCGAGCTTCGCGCCCTGCATTGGCAGCTAAGAACAGAATAATTTTCGGTTACGAAGGTACGGCAGACAGCCTTGACATCGAGCTGCTATCGCCAGCTGAAGCTCCGGATGACTTTGCATACCGACTCGTAAAAGACAAGGAGAAAGACACCTTGCACTACTGGTTTAAAAACCTCGAAGCCGATTCCTTGATATTTCAGGTAACCAACCCCTTGTCGATGGTAAGGGATACTTTTACCGTAAAGATAAAAGAACTGTACAACGACACCCTTTTACTCAACCCCAACCAGCCCAATCTGTCGTTTAAAAAACCGTTTACCATAAGCGCCAACACCCCTATTAGCTCTGTTTCGGATACTTTTATCTCACTGATAGACAAGGATTCTGCAGAGGTAGAATTCGAAGCTACTGTCGACCTAAAGGAAAACAATGCCGTTATTAAATGGGATGTACAACCTGATCAGAAGTACCAACTCTCTCTGCTTCCTGGGGCAATCGAAGATTTTTTCGGAGAGCTAAACGACAGCTTGAGTTTTAACCTCAGCACTCGTGCTTTGGACGAATACGGTACGCTGAGAATGATACTTCACAATGTCGAATCATATCCCATTATCGTACAGCTCACTGACGACAACGGGGAGGTGAAAGACGAAATTTTTGCCGATGAGGAACAGCCTAGTTACGACTTCAATTATCTGGAACCCGGAAAATACCTGCTTCGCGTGATCTATGACGACAACGGCAACCGACAGTGGGATACAGGAGACTACCTCGAAAAAAGGCAACCCGAAAGGGTGAGACATTTTCCCGGAGAGCTGGACATCAAGGCCAACTGGGAGATTGAACAAGATTTCAGAATAACACCACCCTCACCACCACCTCCGCCGAAACCAAAAGACAGCATTCCGAATACAGACTAAGACTCGCTTAATACGAATTGATCTCTATCGTCTAGAAAACGAAATTTATTGCGATTGTGCGCTATTTCACTGCGATCGAGCAAAGTGTAAAGCGTTTCATCTCGATCTGAAAAAGCAAGTCGATTTCCCAGTACATCATACGCAGCCGAATGCCCCGGATACTTATGCCCGTTAACGTCTTCTCCTATGCGGTTTAGTCCGACGCAATAGCTCATATTCTCAATGGCTCGGGCTTTTAAAAGCGTATCCCATGCGGCTATTCTCGGCAGAGGCCAATTGGCCACATACACTATCAAGTCGTATTCAGAGGTATTGCGCGACCACACCGGAAAGCGGAGGTCGTAGCACACCATAGGACAAATCTTCCAGCCCATATACTCCACCAAAAGTCGCTTGTTTCCGGCATCGTACACCTCATCTTCACCCGCTAGAGTAAAGGTATGCCGTTTGTCGTAATACTCGACTTCTCCATCGGGATGAACAAACAGCAAACGGTTGTAATATTTTCCATTTTCAGTGATGACGACACTTCCTGTAATCGCGAGTTCTCTCTCCGAAGCCATGTTTCGCATCCATATTACCGTTTCCCCTTCCATCGTTTCCGCTACTACTTCCGGGTTCATAGTAAATCCGGAGGTAAACATCTCGGGAAGAATGGCGAGTTTGCTGTCCTTTTCCAAGGCTTTAATACGAGTTTCGAGAAGCGTTCTGTTGGCTTTAGGATCTTCCCATTCCAAGGTGGTTTGTATCAGTGCTACCTTCATAATGCCGTAATTTTCCACTAAGTTATGGTTTTTTGCGGTCTTTTTATCGCTTCCCCAATCCGCTTACATCATCCTTCGGATACACAATAATATCCCATTCAACCTCATTGTAGTTCGAATTAGGGGAAGTTATCCTCGTTTTCCTTCTAAAAGTTTTATCTGCACCCCAAATGTGATCTCCTCCAATTCCCACCCTGTCAATAAGTCTGTCATTCTTCAACAATACCACCTGATCATTGCCATTAAAGCTCATCGGAGTTCCTGATGTTCCTGCAATTTCTCCCGAATATATCAAGGCGCGGGTATGGGCGTACACTTTTGTCTCTCCCGCACCGATTTCTCCTTCGAGCGGCAATACATATCTTTCTCCAAATACACCATCCCCGTTGTTGTCCCTTCCCAAAGCATACCACTTCAGATCCACAGAACGAGATCCGGGGTTGTAAATTTCGATATATTTATTGTAGGATGAGCCCTCTATGTATTCGGTAATCATCAGCTCAGCACGCCTATCACATTGCTCCCTTTCTCCCTTAAAGTCGATCTCTGTAATATCGCGAAGTAAGAGGAAGGGCTGTCCGTCTTTAAAAGACATCATCGCTGTAATGCTCCCTTTCCCGGAGGGAACGGCCATTTCAGAAAAGCTAGCTTCTTCTGAGGTATACAGCCCTATATAATTCGCACAATCTGTAAGCAGGCTCTCGCCCAAAAAGGTACGCTCAACATGGTCGAACTGCAAGTGATCTATGCGCACCAAAGTACTTTCATGGGCAGCTAATTCTCCCGAAATCGATATTTCCGTCGGTTTTATAGAGGCCCCTTCTTCTGCAGAAATAATCCTTTCTTTAGTAAGTCTGCCAACACTCATTCCGCCCTCGTCTACTTCTAAGACGGCTCCGGATAGGTCGATCGTTATACTATCGTTGCGATTTAGAGCGTGTGCCTCCTCAAAAACACAACGCATTCCCCCTGTTTCATCCTGTATTATCGCCACTGTTTCGGGAGTAGTGCCAGAATTTCTATCCGATATTACCGTAGCGCTCACCTGTATACCTTCCGGGACGAGGGTTTTCTCTCCCTCGTAGAGCTGTCTTACAAAGTCCAACGAAACCC
The DNA here is from genome assembly GCA_029266035.1 of Sinomicrobium sp. Classification (GTDB taxonomy): domain Bacteria; phylum Bacteroidota; class Bacteroidia; order Flavobacteriales; family Flavobacteriaceae; genus Sinomicrobium. The sequence goes on along the minus strand of JAJUFH010000003.1, from coordinate 40,664 downwards.
CTTTTCCTTCTTTACAGTCTTCCAGTACTACGCTATCACAGCGTTCGTCAGTGAGTTTTACATCACTTGTATCTCTTACTACAAGCTGATACTTTCCCGAATATTTTTCCAGAACGCCGACAACAGTTCCATTTCCTTTGGGAAGCACAACTTCTTGAAAATCTGCATATCCGCTATTGCGGAGTACTATTTCATTTCTTTCGCAGTCTTGCAATACCCTTTCGGTAGCAGACTCTCCAGCTATGGCATAGGTAGAGCACAGCTCTTTAACGGCGATTTCCAGTCCGTCTAGTTGTACTAGGGTTCCAATCAAGCTATCGTCTAAGTGTGTAAGCTTTATTTTTGTGGCTGCGATCTTCACAGGTGGGTCGCAAGTCGCAAAAAGGTGAAATTTAACCTGAGATGCCGGGAGTCTGCCAACAGACAGATTTCCACCTGCATTGGCGTACACTCCCCCTACGGCGTAGCTCTCCCGGCTTTTTCCCAGGTACATCCCTTGAAGGTTCACCACTACCTTCTGCCCCACGGGATAGTTCAAATAAGCATCTCTTATATCCAAGTCGACCCTCAATCCCTGCTCGGGCGAATCTGGGCTGTCTTGGAGATAAAGGCTACCATAAAAATTTCCGGCCTTATCATCAGAGATCACATACCCCTCCACCACAAGAGGTTCTGTTATTCGCATTACTCCATCAGTATACTGCTTTTTCAATTCAGAAAAAGTGGTATTGGCTTTTATCTCTTCCTGAACACAATCAGCTCCGGGAGCATCGTATTTGTCTGAAATACATCCACTTATAAATAAAATAGACAACAGTATATTTCGATATGTTTTCATGAAAGTGCTGTTTTATACCATTGATCGTTTGTCTCCTATCAGATCGCAACTGCTCAGTAGCTCAGTACCAGATTTAAAAAATAGGTTCGTCCAAACCCGTACCAGTATTTATTCCCAAATGAGGGTCTTCCTCCTTTGCTATCGGCTTCCATCTGTCCGAAGTTCCCATTTCGACTCTGTTCATAGCCCCCTGTTCGATACAGCTGATTGAACACATTGTTTACACTGACAAACAGTCCTATGTACTTTCCTTTGACAAGCCAAGATTTTCCACCGGTCAGATTGAGCAGATAAACCGGGTCTAAGCTCTCCTGTTCGAGCAGGGCTTCGAGCCGATTGCTGGTGATATCCGGAAAGGTTTCGCCGGTTTCCGGATTGAGGAGAAAACTCTGTGTTCGGGTAATTGCAGACACATCCACAAAACTGTCTGCCAAATAATTTGCTGTGAGTCCTACCCACCAATAGTCCGGATCTCGGTATTCGACACCGACACTTATGGCTCGTTGTGATCCGGTAGACAGGCGATACCCTTTGAGCTTTGCCGTGCCGAGATCGAGGAAGCCATCGGGACTAATTAGGTCTTCCTCTCTTCCTGCTGTGTCAAAATTGATGGCTGTACGGGGGTTTCGAGAGTATTTGAAATTACCGATTGCGCCTACCGCAGTGAGTTTCACCTCGGGAGAAAACTCGTAAGACAAGCTCAGTTCTCCTCCTACATATCGCTTGCCGATACCGCTGAGTGTCTGTTGCACAAAATCACTTCCCACTCCGGCATCTACATAAAAAAAGCTCACTTTAGCTGCATTGTCGATCTCTGTGAGGTACCCGCTAAATTTCAATTTAAGCCTTTGCAAGCGCAACAGATATGAAGCGTCTGCCGTCCACAAACTTTCCACTCCTATATCTTCTACGATATTATTGTTTTCTCTCGGGTTTACAAATACATTCTGCATGAGGGGAGCCCTTTGTATATAAGCTGACTGTAAGCGTAAAATATGTCGATCGGTAAAGCGGAATCCTATCCCGGCTTTGACTCCATAGTCGGAAAAACTCAAAGCCTCTCCCTGCCCCTCAGAGTTTTCGGGAAAACGTCCGTTTCTATAGTGCCCGATCCTCCTGTATGATGTACCTCCTATATTTCCCGACAAAAAGGCATCCCACTTTCTCCCCTCAGCTCTCGCTTGTACAAACCCCTCATATTTTGTAGCATCTACACTATAATTGTAGTTAAACCTCTCTCCTTGCCGCTTTTTCAAAGCACCATTTATATCGTTGGAAGTATCTGTAAAAGGGTCTTTATCCGTGTGAAAATCTGCTGCGAGCAGATCTCTGATTTCTGCGTAATTATGTGAATCCACACTGCGAGCAAAAACCCCTGCATCTAGAGTGAATCGGGGAGTAATGCGATAAGTAGCTGCGAGATTAAATGCGAGAGTTCTATCGTCGGTATGGTCTGCATACAGCATATAGGCCGCCTGCCCGTGCAACTCAGGATTGCGATTGGCTCCATAGAGAGAATTCCAGTCCAATTGAGGTGCTCTCAAAAAGCTATCTCTCGCGAGAAGTGCATTGTCGAAGTTTGCTCCCGAAGGGCTGTTGATATAAAAGCTGGGCATATAGCGATAGTATACCGGGTCTGGGTTTGGAGCGTTAAAATACCCCAAACGATCGCGCGCAAAACTTCCCGCCTGCCACATGGCTCCCGTGTGAATTTCTAGGTGCTCCCCTTCGTAATTATAGGACAACAGAGCCATAGGTTCGGAAATACGTCGCTCTCTGGAATTCCGAATCTTCCCGTCCTGTGTACCCCAATACGGGTTGTATCTGGAACCTGCAAGCTCAAATACCTCTTCAGTCAATGCTGCAGAGCCACCCCTGCGATTGGGAGTCCACATTCCCATAAGCTGAATGCTATTTCGGTCGTTCCATCGGTATTCCACAGCTCCAAAAAATGACCAGGCATCGTATAGCGTGCCATCGGTATAGGCTTCGGAAGCCCATCGTCGGGAAGTTGACACAGAAAATGCCAGGCCACTGGCCTGTGCTCCCGAATTGTAAGTAGCCATCAGTCGATTGTTGTAAAACCGATTAGAGGCCGAGGCCGATAGGCGAAAACCCGGACGAAAAGCAGAAGGACGGATACGGATATTGGTAGTACCGAGTATCCCTCCAAAATGAGAGGTCGAAGGTGACAACCCAAAGGAGAATTCCTGATCCCTCGTCACATCGTTCAATCCGTCCCAATTGTTCCATTGCGGACGTCCGTTGAACAGTTTATTTACGGGAATGCCATTGAGCATAACCACCCCTTCGGCAGCATCGTACCCCCGCACTTTAAAAAAAGCCTGTCCAAAATCGAAAGCTGCTCGTCTCAGATAAATATCTCCAAAGGCCTGTAATATACCCGGTGCTACCTCAGCACCGCTTTCGTCATCTTCCAGTTCGTCAGCCGAGATCATCCCTGCGCTTTCAGACATCTCTTCTACCAAGTCAAGGCTTAGAAATACCACTCCCAGATCGACTCCCGGCACTCCTTCTTCAGGCGGTTGTAAAGTATACTCGGCCTCCACATAATCTTTGGCTCCAATGTGCAATACGATTTCTTCTTTTTTGGAAACCCACAGCACAAAAGAACCGTCTTCCTCGCTCAACACCTCTATTCTTTCTTTATCTACAGTGTAAATATGGGCCCCGAAAATAGGAAGATGCGACCTGGAATCGGCAAGCTTTCCCTCAATATAAAAGGAAGATTGGCCAAATGCAGAACAATACACTGTAGAACAAATCAAAAATAAAAATTTCATTTTAGATATATTTTCCTACTCAAATATAAGAAAAATATTAATTTATTGATAAGTTATTTTTTTCATAACTTGATTGCGATTAAAAAGAACACCAGATGAAAGCAGCTGTTTACCCGATAATTTTGATTTTTAGTTATCTCCAGCTTTCTCCTTCTTTGCACGGACAGGAATACTATCACATCCGCACCATAGCCTTTTACAATACCGAAAATCTGTTCGACACCATCAGTAGTTCAGTATGGGATGAAGACCGCAGTCCACATGGCTCATATCGATGGACTTCGGAGCGCTATTTTGACAAGATCTCCAAATTGGCTAAAGTAATTGCTGGTATAGGGAGAGAACTAACCGCCACCGCTCCTGATATCGTTGGTTTGGCAGAAGTGGAAAATGCAGAGGTACTGCACCATCTGAGTTCACATCCCTTACTGCTGCCTTACAACTATGGGATAGTACATTTTGACAGTCCCGACCGCAGGGGAATTGACGTTGCCCTTCTCTATAAGAAAAAGACCTTCTTCCCCATAAGCACTTCCTCCATCCCTCTTAAAATATACGACGAAGAGGAAAACAGGCGCTATACCCGAGATCAGCTGCTGGTAAGTGGCATTTTGGACGAGGAGTTGATTTATTTTATCGTAAACCACTGGCCTTCGCGTTACGGTGGAGAAAAACACAGCCGTCCACACCGTCTGGAAGCGGCAAAACTGAACTTGCGGATTATAGATTCCATTCGCTCCATACTTCCCGAAGCCAAAATTATCAGTATGGGCGATCTGAACGACGACCCTTCCGACCCCAGTTTGAAAAAAGTGCTAAAAACTCTGGGGAAAAAGAAAGACACTGCTTCCGGCTACCTCTATAACCCCATGGAAGAGCTGGCTCGGAAAGGCATGGGAAGTCTCGGCTATGGCGATAGGTGGCATCTGTTTGACCAGATCTTTTTTACTTCCTCCTTACTCGACACCTCCACCACTTCTTATCGCTACTGGAAAGCAGGAATCTACAACAAAGCTTTTCTGATCACCCCTTCTGGAAAATATAAGGGGTATCCACTGAGAAGTTATGCGCTCGGAACCTATTCCGGGGGGTATAGCGATCACTTCCCCGTATATCTGTACCTCGTCAGTAAAAAAGCGAGTCCTTGAACAATTTTTAAAGCGATACTGTCATTTATCTGAATTATTCAATTGCAACATCGTTTATTAGGAATCAAAAAATTTGAAAAAGCGCAATTATTTTCGGATATTTGTTTATTATGATCCCGATATGGCAAGGTTTATTATCATATCTTCAATACCTCATTAAACGCAATCCGGAATGAGGCAGCTTGGCTTTTGTATTCTTTTATAAAGTTTAACCAAAACAAGCAGAGTATGCCTTTTTATCACAAGTTGGGGAAAATTCCCCATAAGCGACATACCACTTTTCGCAAACCTGACGGCAATCTCTATCGCGAACAGCTGTTTGGTACCATAGGTTTTGACGGGATGTATTCCAATATATATCACCAACACCAGCCAACGCAGGTAAAGGAGATAAAAGGTAGTACGGATGTCGCCCCTCGGATTGCGGTGGAGAACAATATACAATCATATCGCTTTCACGGGTTTAAAATAAAGCCCGAGAACGATTATCTGCAAAGCAGAAAGACTGTGCTTACCAACAGTGACTGCAGCATTATTCTAGCTGCGCCTAAACACAGTAGGGAAGATTATTTTTACAAAAATGCCGATGCAGACGAGCTGATTTTTATACACAGAGGCGAGGGAAGGCTGCGCACTCATCTCGGGAATCTGGATTTTAAATACGGTGACTACCTGCTGGTACCTCGGGGTGTTATTTACAAAATGGACTTCGACACCGAAGACAACCGTCTCTTTATCGTAGAGTCGCGACGCCCGATTTACACTCCAAAAAAGTACAGGAACTGGTTCGGGCAACTCTTGGAGCACTCGCCCTATTGCGAGCGCGACATCCGCAGGCCGGAAACACTGGAGACCCACGACGAAAAAGGAGATTTTCTGATCAAGATTAAAAAGAAAGACGAGATCTTCGACTTGATTTATGCCTCTCATCCTTTTGATGTGGTAGGCTACGACGGTTTTAACTATCCGTATGCCCTGTCTATCCACGATTTCGAACCCATCACGGGGCGCATTCACCAGCCGCCACCGGTACATCAAACTTTTGAAACCGATGCCTTTGTGGTGTGCAGTTTTGTGCCAAGGCTCTACGATTACCATCCGGAAAGCATCCCTGCTCCCTACAATCACAGCAATATAGACAGTGATGAAGTACTGTATTATGTAGACGGTGATTTTATGAGCAGAAACGATGTTGCCGCAGGTCATATCTCCCTGCATCCGGCTGGAATTCCGCACGGACCTCATCCCGGGGCTGTGGAACGAAGTATCGGTAAAAGAGAAACTGATGAACTCGCGGTAATGGTCGACACTTTTAAGCCACTGATGCTCACCAAAGAAGCCGTGGAAATCGCAGACGACTCATATTACAGGTCGTGGTTGGAGGAATGAGATAGCACGTGAGTTCTTTTGTATAGATTGATATATTAAAAGATATATCGCAAAATCACCTCCATAACCAAAATGGGAAAAAATCCCTGTACAATCCTCTTGTCCATTGATATATTGGTCAATTGGTATCTTTTCAAATTAACAATTTATCCTATTAAAAAATGAAAACAGACAATACATCATTACAGCTAGAAAAAACGGTTCCGCAAGCAGAAGATTTTCTGCCAATACTGGGCACCGACTATGTAGAACTCTACGTGGGCAATGCCAAGCAGGCGGCTCACTATTACCAATCTGCCTGGGGATTTCAGCCAGTGGCTTATGCCGGACTGGAAACGGGGGTAAAAGACCGGGTGTCGTATGTGTTACAACAAGACAAAATAAGACTGATGCTCACTTCTCCACTGCAATCGGACGGAGACATCAACAGGCATATCAACGCCCATGGAGACGGAGTAAAGGTGGTAGCCCTTTGGGTAGATGATGCTACAAAAAGCTATGAGGAAACCACCTCGAGAGGAGCGAAAAGTTATATGAAGCCCAAAACTGTAGAAGACGAACACGGGAAAGTAGTGCTCTCCGGAATACACACCTATGGCGAAACCGTGCATGTTTTTGTGGAAAGAAAAGATTACAAAGGCGTGTTTATGCCGGGCTTCAAGCCGTGGAATCCGACTTATAAACCCTCGGGTACCGGACTGAAATACATAGATCACATGGTGGGTAATGTAGGCTGGAACGAGATGAACAAATGGTGTGAATTCTATGCGAAAGTGATGGGGTTTGCACAGTTGATTTCCTTCGACGACAACGATATCTCTACCGAATACACCGCACTGATGAGCAAGGTGATGAGCAATGGCAATGGAAGGATTAAGTTTCCCATCAACGAACCTGCAGAAGGCCGCAAAAAATCGCAGATAGAAGAGTATATCGATTTTTACAATGGAGCTGGAGTACAGCATATAGCCGTAGCTACCGACAACATCATACAAACAGTAACTGAATTGCGCGACCGAGGAGTAGAATTCCTCAGCGTCCCCGAAACCTATTACGAAACCGTACTGAATAGGGTAGGAGAAATAGATGAAGATCTGGAACCTCTCAAGGATCTCGGAGTGCTGATAGATCGAGACGACGAAGGCTATCTGCTTCAAATATTTAGCAAGCCCGTACTGGATCGTCCTACCATGTTTTTTGAGATTATTCAGCGCAAAGGAGCCCAGTCATTCGGAAGAGGGAACTTTAAAGCCCTATTTGAAGCTATAGAACGGGAACAGGAACTGCGCGGCACCCTTTAACAAGAGGGTCAACCCATCCGCAAACAGACATTACAAACCCCTCTCCCCGAGGGGTTTTCTCATTTTAGACACAACCTCAACCACTGGAACACAAACACCCTACACCCCTTATTTACTGGGGTTTCCACGCATCAAAGATCTATTCGATACATATTTGTATCGAATAAATTTATTAAATTCTCTTTCAGAAATCTTGCCTATCGTATTACATCAATTCGTCAAGGGGGGGGGGGGGACGCAATATATTGCGTCTCTACGGCGTCTGGTACATATAAATTGTGCTCCTAACAACTAAGAACTAAAAAACTACAAATTAAAAAAGCCGCTCTGTACAATTACAGAGCGGCTTTTTTATGTCTTGGTCTGAAACAGTAATCAGTCTGCCAGAACGATAATTTTATTATTTCTCATCTCCACGGTTCCGGAGTCTATAGGCAGCAGGGTTTCTCCCTTCTCTCCCTTTGAGAATTTTTCCTCAAAGCTGGGTTCGACACTGATTTCACCGTAAATTTTCACATTCCCTTTTCCCAACAAAGAAACGATAGGGGCGTGATCTTTTAACATTTGAAATTCCCCGTTTATTCCCGGAACGGCAACCGAAGTCACTTCTCCACTAAAAAGGGTAGCCTCGGGGGACACTATTTCTAAATACATCGGTTTGCGTTTAATGGTTTGTTAGTTTGTAGTTTGTAGTTTGTAGTTGTTAGGCAACCAACTTTGTAACACTAAAACTGCAAACACCTATGCTTCTGCCAGCATTTTTTCTCCGGCTTCAACAACTTCTTCTATGGTTCCTTTCAAGTTAAAGGCAGCTTCTGGAAGGTGATCTAATTCACCGTCCATAATCATATTAAAGCCTTTAATAGTATCCTTGATGTCGACCAGTACTCCGGGGATTCCGGTAAATTGCTCAGCTACGTGGAAAGGCTGTGAAAGGAAACGCTGTACCCTTCTCGCACGTCCTACTGCTTGTTTGTCTTCTTCAGAAAGCTCTTCCATACCGAGAATCGCGATAATATCCTGGAGCTCTTTATATCGTTGCAACAGCTCTTTTACACGCTGTGCACAGGCATAATGATCGTTTCCAAGAATTTCAGGAGTAAGGATTCTAGAAGTAGAATCCAACGGATCTACCGCAGGATAAATACCGAGCTCAGCGATTTTACGAGACAGTACCGTAGTTGCATCGAGGTGGGCAAAAGTCGTTGCCGGTGCCGGGTCAGTAAGGTCATCCGCAGGTACGTATACCGCTTGAACCGAGGTAATAGACCCTCTTTTAGTCGAGGTAATTCGCTCTTGCATGGCACCCATCTCAGTAGCGAGAGTAGGCTGGTAACCCACTGCAGAAGGCATACGCCCAAGAAGTGCAGACACCTCAGAACCCGCTTGTGTAAATCGGAAGATATTGTCTACGAAAAACAGCACGTCTTTTCCTTGTCCGTCCCCTGCTCCATCGCGGAAATACTCCGCTATGGTCAGACCCGAAAGCGCTACTCGAGCACGTGCTCCGGGAGGTTCGTTCATCTGCCCGAACACGAAAGTAGCCTTAGATTCTTTCAGGCTCTCTTTGTTCACTTTGTTCAGATCCCATCCACCCTCTTCCATAGAGTGCATAAAATCGTCACCATATCTAATAATACCAGACTCCAGCATCTCTCTCAGCAGGTCGTTCCCCTCACGGGTACGCTCACCCACTCCGGCAAAAACTGAAAGTCCTCCATGCCCTTTGGCAATATTGTTAATCAATTCCTGAATCAGTACGGTTTTACCCACACCAGCTCCACCGAACAGTCCAATCTTACCTCCTTTGGCATAAGGTTCGATAAGGTCGATAACCTTAATTCCGGTAAACAACACTTCGGTAGAAGTAGAAAGTTCGTCAAATTTCGGCGCTTCTCTGTGTATCGGCAGACCTTCGTCTCCAGCTTTTGGCAGGTTGCCCAAACCGTCGATAGCATCGCCCATAACATTGAACAGACGACCGTAAACCTCGTCTCCAATAGGCATTTGTATCGGACTTCCAGTAGCTACTACTTCAGCTCCTCGGCTCAGACCATCTGTAGAGTCCATAGAGATTGTTCTCACAGTATCTTCACCGACGTGCGACTGTACTTCCAGCACGAGTTTTGAACCATCTTCTCTCGCTATTTCAAGAGAATCGTAAATCTTCGGGAGCTCGGCATCCGCAGCAAACGCAACGTCTACTACCGGACCAATAATTTGCGCAACTTTACCTGTAACTTTCGACATTATTTAAATCTTTAAAAATATAGCTTTTATAGTCCTTGAAAAAAACCGACATCTCAGGTTATCAACCTGTTGTCAACAGGGCTTTTTTCGCGCTGCAAAGATATATTTTTTATGAAGATATGGAAATTGTTTAGCCTTGTTTTTTACAAAAAATTAAATCTTCTGATTATATTACCTGACAGATATACACTCGATTATAAATTTTATTGTGCCTATCTCAGGCAAATATTTTGTAAATCTACATAAAACCGAATGTTTATCACCCAAAACCAGCAAGCAACTTCCGGAAGCCCATACCCTCCACCAACAGTCAGGTCTGCGATACTCCCACCTGCAAAAGCCCTTTATTCCCACTTAAATTCTTACTTTTGAAAATCTCAACAACAAACAACAAACCATAAACAACATGAAACATCACGTAACCACCAAATGGCTGGGTAAAATGGCTTTTGAGTCTACCAACCCGGCGGGAAGCCTCAAAATAGATGCCAGTCCCGAAGACGGAGGGGAAGGCAACGGACTTCGTCCAAAAGCGCTTATGCTCTCTGCTGTGGCAGGGTGCTCCGGACTCGACGTAGCTTCTCTGATAAAAAAAATGAAGCTGAAAGTAGACGATTTTGTCATTGAAACCGATGCTGAACTCACAGACGAACACCCTAAATACTACGACAAAGTAGCCATCGAGTATCACTTTTACGGCGCTGCCTTGGACGAAAAGAAACTACAGCGCGCAGTGGATCTCTCTGTAGAGAAATACTGTGGCGTTATGGAGATGTTCCGCCATTTTGCCAAGATCGATATCAAGACCTTTTTTCACCAAAAATAAATTCGAGGACACCCCTGTGTCCTTCCCCTGCCTCAAGACCAAAGAAAATAACTATGCGCTGGAAAAAAAAGACACCGCCAGACCGACTTGCAGTAACACAACTGGCCAAGGAGCTGGAGGTAGACGAGCTCATCACCTACTTGCTGGTGCAGCGGGGTATTTCCAGTTTTGAAGATGCCCGTCGCTTTTTTCGGCCCTCGTTGAACGACCTGCACGATCCTTTCTCGATGAAAGATATGGACAGAGCGGTAGAGCGCATAGAAAATGCCGTGGCTCGAGGAGAGCGGATACTAGTATACGGAGATTACGATGTAGACGGTACCACATCGGTAGCCCTGATGTCGTCTTACCTCCGCAGCTTTTATTCCGAGGTAGACACTTATATCCCCGACCGTTACAGCGAAGGTTATGGCATCTCCTATCAGGGTATAGACTACGCTTCCGACAATGGGATATCACTTGTCATAGCCCTAGACTGCGGCATCAAAGCCGTAGACAAAATCGCCTATGCTTCTACAAAGGGCATTGATTTTGTAGTATGCGATCACCATCGCCCGGGAACTGAACTCCCGCCAGCAGTGGCTGTTCTCGACCCCAAACGCCAGGATTGTAATTACCCCTACGACGAACTCTGTGGTTGCGGAGTCGGCTTTAAGCTCATTCAGGCACTGGCCTCTCGAAAAGGACAAACTATCGAAAGCATGATTCCCTATCTCGACTTGGTGGCTACAGCTATCGGCGCCGATATTGTACCTATTACCGGTGAAAACAGGGTATTGGCCCATTTCGGTTTAAAACAGATAAACCATTCGCCAAGACCCGGAATCAAAGCGCTTATTCACAGTCTAGAAAAAAAACAACTCAACATCACAGATGTCGTTTTTGTCATAGCCCCTCGCATCAATGCCGCTGGCAGGATAAAACACGGATTACACGCTGTAGAACTGCTCACCGAAACCGATACAGAACAGGCAAAGACATTCGCAGCTGAAATAGAACAGTTTAATCAAGACCGCAAACAACTGGACAGAAATATCACCGAAGAAGCCCTTCAACAGATCTTAGAACAAGGAGAAGAAAACCGCCATACTACGGTAGTTTATCACGAAAACTGGCACAAGGGAGTGATAGGCATTGTCGCCTCTCGACTCACAGAAACCTATTACCGCCCTACTCTGGTATTTACCAAAACAGGCGACAAACTGGCCGCCTCGGCTAGATCGGTAAAAGGATTTGACGTGTACAACGCTTTAGAGCAGTGCTCTGAGTATATCGAACAGTTTGGCGGACATAAATACGCGGCTGGACTCACACTGCTTCCTGAACAATACGAAAATTTCAAGCAACAATTCGAAACCGTAGTCTCCCAAACCATTAGTCCGGAGTTGCTCATCCCCGAAATTAGTGTCGATATGCAGATCTCACTCGGTGATATCAATCCGAAATTCTATCGTATTCTCAAACAATTCGCTCCTTTTGGACCCGGAAATCCGGCTCCGGTATTTCTCACCGAAAACCTGAAAGACACGGGGTACGGAAAACCTGTCGGTGAAAACGGCAAGCACCTCAAGGTTTCAGTTCGACAGGGCAATTCTGATATATTCGGAGGTGTCGGATTTAATCTGGGCGACAAATACTCCCTTGTAAAAGGGGGAAAGTCATTTGACGCGGTGTATTCCATAGACGAAAATCACTGGAACGGCTCGGTGAGTCTGCAGCTCAAGCTGTACGATATTAAGTAGGGGGGATGAGGTGAGGGGGAGACTTGGAGATGGGGTGACGCGGTGACGGGGAGACTTGGAGATGAGGTGACGTGGAGACTTGGTGAAGAGGAGATTTGGAGATACGGTGATGGGGTGATGCGGAGACGCGGAGATGGGTGATGGGGATTGCCAAGCGATCAAAGTAGAGGGAGCTGGGAATTCACTAAAAATAATACCCTGTAATTGGATTAAAACTTCTTAAATTTGTCGCCTGTACTCCTTTTTTGGGACAAAAACAGGAATCAATATAAAACCTATTCACTATGTTACAGGTACAATTTATCAGAGACAACAAAGACCGGGTTATCCGCGGATTGGAAAAGCGCAATTTCGGAGAAGAAGCATCGGAAATGGTCGAAGAAGTCCTCCGACTTGACGAAGAGCGCCGAGCTGTACAAACCAAGCTCGACAACACTCTTGCCTCGTCCAATAAATTGTCGAAAGAAATTGGAAACCTGTTTAAAAGCGGTGATCATCAGAAAGCTAATGAGCTCAAAGCGCAGACAAGCGAACTAAAATTGGAAGCCAAGACACTTGGGGATGAGCTCAACAAAGCCTCTGACGCCCTTACCGATTTGCTCTATCGCATTCCGAACATACCCCATGACACCGTACCTCCCGGAACCTCAGACGAAGACAACGAGGAAGTTTTCCGCCATGGAGACATCCCGCAATTAGACGACGACGCACTGCCACATTGGGAGCTGGCCAAAAAATACGATCTCATCGATTTCGATCTCGGGAGCAAAATCACCGGAGCTGGTTTTCCGGTATACAAGGGAAAGGGAGCCCGTTTGCAAAGAGCTCTGATCAATTATTTTCTCGACAAAAACCGGGAAGCGGGATACTTTGAGTACTTCCTCCCCTATTTTGTCAACGAAGCCTCTGGCTTGGGCACAGGGCAGCTTCCGGACAAGGAAGGACAGATGTATCACATAGAAAAAGACGATCTCTACGTAATCCCCACCGGAGAAGTCCCAATGATAAACTGCTATCGCGACACCATAGTAAATGAAGATGAGTTGCCCGTAAAGGCCACTACACACACGCCTTGCTTCCGCAGGGAAGCCGGATCGTATGGGGCACATGTAAGAGGACTCAACCGATTGCATCAGTTTGAGAAGGTAGAGATCATTCAAATCACCAAACCGGAGAATTCCTATGAAGCTCTTGACGAAATGATCACCCATGTAAAAGGCATATTGAACGAGCTGAAACTCCCCTATCGCATCTTACAACTCTGCGGAGGTGATCTCGGTTTCACCTCGGCTATAACCTTTGACTTTGAAGTTTTCTCTACCGCCCAAGACCGTTGGCTGGAAATCAGCTCAGTATCTAACTGTGAGGACTACCAAAGCAACAGGCTAAAACTCCGCTATAGAAATAGCGATGGAAAAATGACTCTGTGCCACGCCTTGAATGGCAGTTCGCTCGCTATTCCGCGGGTGCTGGCCGGAATTCTGGAAAATTACCAGGACAAAGACGGTATTAGGATTCCCGAAGTATTGGTTCCTTATACCGGTTTCGACAGAATTTCATAAATTAGGGGTTGATATTTGTCGGGGGGCATACCCCCGACCACTCCTTAAACCCGAAATACCATGAGCGTTACAAAAGCCATCTGCTGTTTGATAGGTCTCCTTTTCGCTTTTCAGGTATTCTCTCAGGAAGAAATACTGGCTCAGCAATATTTCGACGGAGGAGAATTCGGGAAAGCTCTTGCGCTCTACGAAAAACTGTATGAGACAAACCCTCGAAGCTCTTATATCCGCCAGCTCGTGGCCTGCTACCAACAACTGGAACAATACGACAAGGCCGAAGAAGTACTGCAGCAGGCAAGCACTCGCAAAAATGCCTCCCCCCTCCTTTTTATAGAGTTGGGATACAATTGTGGACTACAGGAAAAGAAGGAAGAAGCTGAAGCCTATTACAACAAAGCCATAGAGGCAGTAATACAACGCCCTGCCTATGCTTATACTGTAGGGCAGGGTTTTCAGGACAAAAACCTGCTTGATCGGGCTATCACCACTTACGAAAAGGGAAAAGAACTGGATTCCAAAATCAATGTAGATTACCAGATCGCACAGCTATACGGTGAAAAGGGCGATATGGACAAGATGTACAACAGCCTGCTGGATTTAATCTCTTCTCGAAAAAACACTAATTTATCTACCGTACGACAAATCATAGCACGGTTTATTTCAGAGGATCCTTCCAACCCAAACAACGTACTTCTCCGCAAACTGGTTCTCAAACGAGCTCAAGACAGCCCCAACACCCTTTGGAACGAAATACTCAGCTGGCTCTTTGTAAGACAGCGACAATACGACCGAGCTTTTAGTCAGGAAAAAGCTATTTTTAACCGCAGAGAAGGAGCCAGTCTGCAGCCCATCGCAGACCTTGGCCTCCAAGCTATGAACGACGAAGACTACGAGGTGGCCATTGAGGTTTTTGAATTCATCATCGCCCACAGTTCAGCCAGTGCACTTCAAATCGGAGCCCAGTTATACACGCTCAACATAAAGACCAAAATCGCTAGGAACAGTGACGATTACAGGCAAATAGACCAACAATACCAAAAACTGCTCAACGAATACGGCAAAGATGAAAATACACTGAGTCTTCAAATCTCCTATGCGAAATTCCTCGCCTTTACTGTGAACGATCTCACCGGTGCAGAAAACCTGCTCGACGAATGTAAAGATCTTCGGCTCGATCCTCACAAAGAGGCACAACTCAAAATGGCTCATGCCGACATCTTGTTATACGGAGAAAAATTCAACCGTGCGCTGATCTATTATTCACAGGTGCAGAAAATGATGAAAAACGATGTGATTGGGCAAGAAGCCAGGTTTAAAGTAGCCCAAGCCAGTTTTTATAAGGGAGACTTCAACTGGGCACTTACCCAACTCAAAGTGCTCCGAAGCTCAGCCTCTCAGCTCATCGCCAACGACGCCATGCAACTGAGCCTTCTCATATCTGACAATATGCAGGAAGACAGCACAAATACGGCGCTTAAACTATATGCCAAAGCCGATTTGCTCTCCTATCAGCAAAAACACGAAGAGGCTGTAGTACTGCTCGATTCAGTGCTGAACAACCACAGAGGAGAAAGTCTGGAAGACGAAGCCTTACTCAAACAAGCCGAGTTATACGTAAAACAGAAAGACTACGAAAAGGCCGAGTTCAATTACCTGAGAATCATAGAATTTTACCCCTTCGACATCCTTATAGACGACGCCTTGTACGCTCTTGCTGAATTATATGAAAAACATTTGGAAAACCCTGAAAAGGCACTTCCGTATTACGAAAAGATTATTTTTGAACACCAGGACAGCATCTATTTCATACCGGCTAGAAAAGCATATCGCAAGCTGAGAGGCGACCAGGGTGAAAAAGAAACCTGATAAAACAGAAAACATGTACATCTACAATGTGACGACCAATATAGACGAATCGCGACAGGACGAATGGCTGAAGTGGATGCGAGAAGAGCACATTCCCGAAATACTGGCTACCGGAAAGTTCTGCAACGCCAGGATACTCCGCGTATTGGTAGAAGAAGAGATGGGAGGTATCACCTATTCTGTACAATACATCGCAGAGAATAGAGATATGCTAGAAAAATACTATGAGGAAGACGCTACCATCTTCAACGAAAAGGCTCGACAGCGTTTTGGAGATCACCTAGTAGCATTCCGCACCGAACTACAAGTAGTAAGTGAGCATTAATAGCCGGAAAGGAAAAAGCATGGCAGTACACAACAAGACAAATACCGATCTGTACGGGGACGAAGGAAAAGTAAGGGCAAAAAAACAGCTCGGACAACATTTCCTAAACGATGAGAATATCGCCCAAAAAATAGCCGATACTCTTAGCTTAAACGGCTATGAGAAGATCCTTGAAATAGGTCCGGGTATGGGAGTACTTACCAAATACCTTCTCAAAAAGGATGTTATCACCTATGTGGTAGAGATCGACGACGAATCGGTAAGTTATCTAAATGCACATTATCCACAACTGTCACAGCGAATTGTAAACGAGGATTTTTTAAAATACGACATCCGAAAAGCTATGGGCGACGAACCCTTTGCCATTATCGGAAATTTTCCTTATAATATTTCCTCCCAAATCCTTTTCAGGGCACTGGAAATGCGAGAACAAGTACCGGAGTTCTCAGGTATGTTCCAAAAAGAAGTGGCCGAAAGAGTTTGTGAGCCCAAAGGGAGCAAGGCTTATGGTATACTATCAGTACTGGTCCAGACCTTTTACGAAGCTGAATATCTCTTTACCGTATCGGAACAGGTATTTACTCCTCCTCCAAAGGTAAAATCGGGGGTGTTGCGCTTGAAGCGGAAGGCAGATTTCAGGCTACCATGCGACGAATTACTGTTCTTTAAAGTAGTAAAAACAGCTTTCGGACAAAGGAGAAAAACACTTCGTAACAGTTTAAAAACTTTCAGTCTAACCGATAATTTGAAAGAAGATAGTATTTTTGACAAACGTCCCGAACAACTCGGTGTCGACGAATTTATCGGTCTAACTCAAAAGATAGCCTATGACATTCAAACTCAGCGATGAACTTTTAGAGCAGATAGAGCAACTGGTAGCGGATAAGAATAACAGTGGTTTATTAAATATCCTCAACGAGTTGCACTATGCTGATATTGCTGAGATTATCAACGAGCTCAACCTGGATGAGGCCACCTATCTCATCAAGCTGTTAGACAGCGAAAAGACCTCAGAAACCCTTACTGAGCTCGACGAAGACGTGCGGGAACGCATCCTCAAAAACCTATCTGCACAAGAGATTGCCGATGAGCTCTTAGAGCTGGACACCGACGATGCAGCCGATATTATCGCCGAACTCTCCGAGGAGCGCAAAAAGGAGGTTATCTCTCATATTGAAGACAAAGAACACGCCAACGACATTGTCGATCTGCTTCGATACGATGAGAATTCGGCGGGCGGACTTATGGCCAAAGAGCTGGTTAAGGTAAACGAAAACTGGAATGTGCTCACCTGTGTAAAGGAAATGCGCCTACAGGCCGAACACGTAACGCGAGTACACTCCATTTATGTGGTAGACGACGACGAAAAGCTAAAGGGAAGGCTTTCGCTCAAAGATTTACTCACCACCTCCACTCAAACCCATATACGCGACATCTATATTCCGAAAGTAGATTATGTCACTGTAACCACTAAGTCGGAAGACGTGGCCAGGGTGATGTCTAAATACGACTTAGAAGCCATCCCTGTAGTAGACGAGTCGGGAAAACTGGTGGGTCGGATTACCATTGACGATATTGTAGACGTAATACGGGAAGAGGCCGAAAAGGACTATCAGCTCGCCGCTGGTATTACCAGTGATGTAGAAGCCGACGACAGCGTGTGGAAGCTCACCAAGGCAAGGCTGCCTTGGTTGCTAATAGGTATGTTTGGCGGACTAGGAGCAGCCAGTATTATCACCGGATTCCAAGATGCCTTACAAACTTACCCTGTACTGCTGAGTTTTGTCCCGCTAATGCAGGCTACCGCCGGAAATGTGGGAGTACAGTCGTCGGCCATTGTAGTTCAGGGACTGGCCAACAATTCGATCAAGGGAGAGATTTTGAAGCGCCTGCTCAAGGAATTTTCTCTAGGACTCATCAATGGTCTTGCCATTGCTGCCATCGTACTGCTCATCAGCCACTTTGCCTTTGGCACTCCCTATCTCGTATCGTCTACCATTGGCTTGGGGCTTATCACCGTTATTGTAATCGCAGCTGTAATAGGCACCTTTATCCCTATCTTTCTAGACAAAAGAGGTATTGATCCAGCAGTAGCTACTGGTCCGTTTATCACTACGAGTAACGACGTACTGGGCATATTGATTTACTTTTCCATAGCCAAGTTGATACTCGGTTTTTAACAGAGTACAATAACCATCTGTCAAATTTGCTATCTTTGTATATAAGAGAACTGCCTGTTTTCAGGCACCTAATCAAAGTGTGATGCACATAGCCTTTTTCGACTCCGGGGTTGGTGGCCTTACCGTATTACACGAGGCCATACAGTGTATGCCTGGAGAGCGTTTTATCTATTTTGGCGACTCGCGAAACGCGCCTTATGGAACCAAGAGTAGGGAGCAGATTACGGGCTTGGTCTTGCAGGCTTGTGCCTTTCTCGAAGAAAAAAAACTCAAGGCTTTGGTTATTGCCTGTAACACGGCTACCAGTGTGGCGATACAAGCTGTTAGAGACCGCTACGACTTTCCAGTTATAGGTATGGAGCCCGCAGTAAAACCTGCTGTAGAAGGCAGCAGTGATAAAAGAGTACTGGTTTGCGCTACCGATCTCACTCTTAAAGAAGACAAACTCGACAAATTGGTTCAGGGACTACATGCTGAAGATCAGGTAGACTATCTCTCCCTGCAAGGGCTCGTTCTTTTGGCAGAACACTTTGAGATGAACGCCCCCGAAACAGACGCCTATCTCAGGGATAGATTTTCGGGCATAGCTTGGGATGCCTATCACGCCATCGTGCTCGGGTGTACTCATTTTATATACTTCCGGGAGCATATACGCAGGTTGATTCCACCCCATGTACGCATTATAAACGGCAACAAAGGCACAATAAGCAATCTTATAAGCCGAATAAATCAAGAAAGCAGCTTTGAAAAAAAAGAGATTCAGTATTTCATCTCCGGACAAAAAGCCGATACGGGGCATTTTGAAAAATACCTCGATTACCTAAACAACACACAGACACAGCAACTCTAGATATCAGCTGGTTTTTAGCCATCCGGTAATGCTGAGGCGTTGTCGCTCTACCGGTTTTACTTCGTGTTCGAGCAACTGACTCTCGAAGATGACCATCTTTCCCGGAAAAGGATAAATAGTTACCTCCTCTTCCTTGCCGTCACTACCTGTGTATATCACCAACTCCCCTCCGTACTCCGGTTTCCAGTCCTCTTCATTCAAGTAGAAAACCACAGAAAGTTTTCTGCGGTCGTCGTTTTGAAAGGTATCCAGATGCCGCTTGTAAAAAGTTCCTTTCGGATATACTGCATAGTGGAACTCCTTCTGCCTGATCCCCATAAAACAGGTCTTGTTCAAATAGTCTATCATATCGTTAATACGGCAGAAGAATTGATGTTCCGCTCCCTCGGCATCCCCTTCGTTGAGCCAAAAGATAAAGTCCCCCCGTATTTCTTTTTCAATCACCTCACTGTTGCGATTTCCTATTGCAGCCTTTTTGAAGCAGTCTTCCTCGTATTTTTCCAGTAGTGATTTGCGCAGGGCGACGACTTCTTCCTCGGGAAAGAAATTTTCAATGATACTGTACTGCCGCTCCATAAGGTCGGCAATCATCTTTTCGTACAGCGGATTTTCTTTAAAATCCAGCTGCTCAAACAGTTCGTTCACTGTCATTGGCCGTAAAAATAAAAGCCAGTAAATGTATGAAGAATTTTTTTTGACGCTTTAAAATATTTCGACAAAACGAAATGATTGGTATACCCTTCTTCGATATTATGATTTTAATCTATATATTAGTACTAAAGAATAAGGTTGATAAAACATTTGCCGACAAAAATTGGAACGAAATGACAACAACAGATAAAATAAGAAATGGACTGATAGACAAAATATTATCTATAAAAGACAAAGGTTTTTTAGAAGCTCTTGATAAACTAATCTCCTCTAATTTACCAACATCTGAAATCATCGAATTGACAAAAGAGCAAAAAGCAATGCTCGCAATGAGTGAACAGGATATTAAAAATGGAAAATTAATCTCTCAGGAAGCAATGGACAAAAGAAACCTAGAATGGTTAAACGCAATGTGATCTGGACAAGAACCGCCGATCTTCAGTTTGTCGGAATATTATAATACTGGGTTACAAGAAATAAATCTAAAGCCTATTCAAAAAAATTGATTCGATTAGTTTCAGAAAGAACCAAACAAATCTCCGAAGATCCGTTAATTTACAAGGCTACCAATTTTAACAATGTTAGAGTAGCTTCACTAGGAAATTTCAGTATTTATTACAAGGTCTTTGATAAAGAAATTATAATTACTGCTTTTTGGGACAATCGACAAGATCCAGAAAAACTTTTAAGAATATTAGAAAGCGAAAATTAGAATTATCAGGGTTCGTATAACCGCTTTCTCACGAATATTTCTGTCTTGTTTTAAAAACCCCCTCTTTCTATTTGGTTATCTTTGTGCCTTAGAAGTTTAATATTTCAGGCAGATTATGAGTAACATCCGTCTTACCAAGTTGTTTAATTTTGAAACCGGGCACGCCCTTTACGGCTACGATGGCAAGTGCAAGAACGTTCACGGGCACAGTTATAAACTCGCGGTAACTGTAATAGGAAAGCCTATTACCGACTCCTCTGATGTAAAATACGGCATGGTGGTCGATTTTGGGGACCTGAAAAAGATTGTAAAGGAAGAGATCGTAGACCGCTTTGACCACGCCACCGTATTCAACAAAAACACCCCTCACGTACAGCTGGCTGAAGAGCTCATCAAACACGGGCATCAGGTATTGCTGGTAGAGTATCAGCCTACCAGCGAGAATATGGTGATCGATTTTGCTGAGAGAATCAAACCCCGACTACCAGAAGGGGTTACACTGCACTCCTTAAAACTTCACGAAACTGAAAGCTCTTATGCCGAATGGTACGCCAACGACCAATAACACTCAGCTACTGCATTGAATACTGAAGCCATACATATAGATCTACCCGAAGGAAAGAAAATCTACTTCGCCTCCGACAATCACCTCGGTGCTCCTTCTCCTGGTGAGAGCCTGAGTAGGGAAAAGAAATTTGTGCAATGGCTAGATGAGGTAAAGACCGACGCTGCGGCAATCTTACTTTTGGGGGACCTCTTCGATTTTTGGTTTGAGTACAAAACCGTGGTTCCCAAAGGCTTTACCCGTACTCTCGGAAAACTGGCAGAGATTACTGATGCCGGTATTCCAGTCTTTTTCTTTGTGGGAAATCACGATTTGTGGATGGACGATTATTTTAAGCACGAGCTCGGCATACCTGTCTTCCATCACCCGCAAGTTTTCAACATAAAAGGAACACATTTCTTTATAGGTCACGGCGACGGTTTAGGTCCCGGAGACAAGGGGTATAAGCGAATGAAAAAACTATTTACCAACCCTGTGGCCAAATGGTTTTTTAGATGGCTTCATCCCGATATAGGAGTAAGGCTCGCACAATACCTCTCGGTAAAAAACAAGATTATTTCGGGAGATGAGGACGTAAAATTCCTCGGAGAGGACAAAGAATGGCTGGTACAATACGCCAGGCGAAAACTAGAAACTCAGCACTACGACTACTTTATTTTTGGACATCGCCACCTTCCTCTAGAGATCAAACTCGACGAGAATTCCCGCTATATCAACCTCGGGGATTGGATACACTACTACACCTACGCCGTCTTTGACGGGCAAGAGACCAAACTCTTGGAATACAAATAAACAGAGCTAATCAGTAAGGATTGGGGAGTATCCATGAGCTGTGGCGAAAGTGATCCCATTTTACTGAAGTCAGGTCTACCTTAGGATCTATAAATGTTTGTAGAGACCTTCGATTTACTCTCACCTTGCCTACGGCGTATACCGCTACATCTTTACCCTCTTGGGCGTATTCCTTTTTTAGTCGCTGTGCAAACTGCCATATCACATCGGGCTTGGTCGATATAATGCGCCTTTGCTTTACGCTCAGCCTATCCTTGGGAAACACAATTTCTTCGGCTCCTGTCTTCTTGTCTACCACCTTAAACCGTATATATCCCCCTCTGCTTCTCAGCATCATCCTCCAGCTCATACGATGCCCTTCCTCAGTCCACAACACATCGCCTGCTATGGCGTGATGCCTGAGTGGCAGACCAATTTGAATCAGAAAATAGATCATTCCAGCTACTACAATGAGGTTTCTGTGTTCCGGCACTCTTATCTCAGCTTCGGTATACTGCGGTTTTCTTTTGAGAAAGATTCGCCTTATGGTTTCCGGGGCAAAGAAAAACAAGGTAAAAGCCAGTGACATATATGGGAATATCCCGATCTGAAACACTGCCGAATTGAACAAGTGAAACACTATCGATGCCAGAAAGGCCAGTTTTCTAGTGGGTTTCCACAGCAACAAGGGCACTATAAGTCCGTCAAACAGTATTCCCGCCCAGCTGATAAACACATGCAGCCAGTGCTGTTGCAAGAGTTCGCCGACAACGGGATAATCCTTTCGCCCGAGCATCAGGTTTTCGGCCACCGAATAATTTAGCCAATCGGGATACAGTTTGGCTATAGCGGCAAAGGTATACACTATCCACAGCTGCAAAATGATAATCAGCGCACTCCACCGAGGCATGGAAATATCGCGAATAGCCGGATTCTGTCGAGCATCGACCGAAAGATAGCGGTTTGCGGGTTGCACCAACATCAGCAAGCACAAGAGTATAAGCAGGTAGTAGTGATTGTTATACGAGGCCTTCTGCATCAGGTATACCGCGGTCCACATCAAGGTAAAAGCCGCAAGACTCCATCGGTACTTATAACCTATCATCACAAAAAAACCGAAGAGTCCCATCAGTGCAAAGTAAAAATACATGCCGTTGCCCGGAAGTGGTTGCAGCCAGTCGAACCCGATAAAATTGAAGGTAAACTCGGGTTTGATAAGCGTAACTTTTATCCATCCCGTAAAGATAGCCCCTACCGATTCCAGAAAAATAAGGAGTCCGAATACAATTCGGAACACTATGAGTGGAGCATTGTCAATACGTTTAAACAGCAATGTATTCATATGCAGGTTCTCAGTGTTGTTCCGCTATGTATTTCAGGGCATTTTCCCTGTCTTTTCCGAGTTGTTCTACAAGTATTTCCACCGAATCAAAGCGCTCCTCATCTCGCAACCTCTTCAACATATCTATCTGGATTTTCTTTCCGTAAATATCACGGTCAAAATCAAAAAAATATGTTTCTATAGTTTGCCTATCACCGCCAACTGTAGGGTTGAGCCCTATACTCATCATCCCGTACACCTCTTTGCCATCTATTTTGCTTTTCACCACATAGACCCCTTTTGCCGGGATCAGTTTATAGCTTTCCTCTATGTGCAGATTGGCTGTAGGGTATCCCATCTGTCTTCCCAATCCCTTACCTCTTACCACTTCACCTGTAAGCATAAAGTCGTAGCCGAGATATTGATTGGCTGTTTCTATATCCCCTTCTTCCAGGGCTCTGCGAATCTTGGTAGAGCTCACCGATACGGCGTCTACCTCCTCCACACCGATTTCTTCCACCTCAAAATCGTATGTTTCTCCGTATTCTCTGAGGTGGTCGATGGTAGCTGTTCTATTGCGCCCAAAACGGTGGTCGTAACCGATAATCACCTTCTTTGCCCTGAGTTTGTCTACTATAATTTCCCGTACGAATTCTATAGCCGTAAGTCTGGAAAATTCGCGAGTAAAAGGATAAATAATCAACTGATCCAATCCGCTTTTTTCCAAAATAGAGATCTTTTCATCCAAGGTATTGATAAGCTTGATATTGGAATCTTGCTGTAACACCATACGCGGATGCGGAAAAAAGGTGAGCAAGGTAGATTGAAGCTTGTTGATTTTAGCCGTCTCAATCAGCCTTTCCAGTATTTTCCGGTGGCCTATATGTACCCCGTCGAACGTACCTATTGTTACTGCGGAAAAGTCCGCTTCACTATTCTCTGCAAGTGTTTTTCTAATAATCACGAATACGCTTTTTTATCCCACACTACAAAGTAACAAATTTTAATCTTTACATTTACAGCTAACAAACAGATGCCTATGAAAAGACACCTACTCTTATTCTTTGGTTTGCTGTTCACAGTATTTATCCTTGAGGCGCAAGAGTCTCCTTGGCAGAAAACATCCCTCCGCAACACTTCGTCTATGCTCTTAAAAAAGGGCATTTCTACAGACGCTTATCTGTTGCGAAGCGATGCTTTACGCGCACGACTCAAGACTTCTTCTTCCCGTTCTGTACAAGCTAGAAGCAGCAGTAATATCGTGGCCTTCCCCTCTCGTAGCGGCGATACCGAAGACTTTGAAGTAAAGGAAGTTTCTGTCTTATCTCCAGCACTGGCCAAAAAATATCCGGGTATCCGATCGTATCGCGGAGTTTCTGTCGCAGATCCCGACAAGGAAATCCGTTTTAGCATAGATGATTTCGGACTTCACGCCACAGTACACGATGCTGAAGGAACCTATTATATCAATCCCACCCACACCGACAAAGACCTTTATTACCTGGCTTCCCGCAAAGATTTTTCACCCTATGAAAAAGCATTCATCTGTGCACTCAACCCCAGCGATACCGGTGTGCAACTAAGAGAAACCCCCACCTCCGACGGGGGGGGGTCCGGAAGTGGTCCTAACGACGGGATGTTGCGCACCTACAGAATGGCCTTGGCCTGTACCGGAGAATTTGCACAGTTCCACATAGATCAAGCCGGAGTTTCCCAAGGCACTGAAATCGAAAAAAAGACCGCTGTACTGGCCGCAATGAACACTATTATGACTCGAGTAAACGATATTTACGAGCGTGATCTTTCGGTTTTTTTACAGCTTGTAGACAACAACGATGCCCTTATCTTTCTCGATGCCGATACCGACGGCTTCACCAACGATCAAGGCAGCACTCTTATCGAAGAGATACAAGACGTGATCGATTCTACCATAGGAACGGACAACTACGATCTCGGACATATATTCAGTACCGGAGGCGGAGGTGTGGCCGAAGTGGGGTCGCTTTGTAGCGAAAACAAGGCCAAAGGAGTTACCGGCACCTCTTCGCCTATGGACGATCCCTTTGCCATAGACTTTGTAGCTCACGAAATAGGTCATCAGCTAGGCGCCACCCACACCTTCAACAATCTCTGTTCTACAGAGCGCAGCAACCACACCGCCGTAGAGCCGGGCAGCGGCTCCACCATTATGGCATATTCGGGCATATGCCCTCCAAACATACAGATGAACAGCGACGCTTATTTTCACGCAGTCAGTATTTCCCAAATATGGAATCTCATCACTTCTTCGAGTTGTGGCTTAATAGAAAACACGGGAAATCAACCTCCCCAAGTTCAAGCCGGAGAAGACAAGGTGATCCCTCCCGGCACTCCTTTTGTGCTGAGCGGTACCGCGTCCGACCCCGACAACGACGCGCTCACCTATTCCTGGGAGCAGACCGACAATCAGGTTTACGAAGGATATCCAGATTCCTCCTCTCCGGGCGGACCGCTATTTCGTTCCCTTCCCCCTACTGAAATCCCGGTACGCTACTTCCCGCGAGAAGACGTCATTCTCTCCGGTTCCTTTGCTGAATCCGCATGGGAAGTACTCCCAGAAATAAATAGAGAATTAAACTTTTCATTTTTGGTACGCGACAACCGCAGCGGAGGAGGACAAACAGGCAGAGACCAGCTGCGGCTCACCGTGGCCGACGACGCAACGGCTCTTGTCGTAACTTCTCACAGCACCACAACCACACTTACCTCAGGTCAGGCCGAAACCGTTAGCTGGGATGTGGGGGGCACCAACAGTGGAACGATAAGCGCAGAGACCACCGACATCTACCTACTCCCCGACAACGACCTCAACAACCGTATACCACTGGCAGAGGGGATTCCTAATAACGGGGAAGCAACTGTAATTATCCCCGGTGGAATTACAAGCTCCGAAGCCCGTATTATGGTCAAGCCGTCTGATCAGGTGTTTTTTGCGATCAACAAGGCCCCTCTCAATATAATTCCAAGCGATTACAGCTTAGAGTTCGAAGAACTCACACAGACGATATGCACAGGTGAAGAAGCGAGCTACTCCTTTGTATATCACACCCACGACGATTTTTCGGACACCACTTATTTTTCGGTAGAAGCTCCGGAGGGCATCGATATAAGCATAACTCCCGAAAGTGCTTCTGCAGATAGCACTGAGGTCACTATAACCGCTTCGGGTGATACCGAAGGAACACACAGCCTACAACTGTTGACCACCCCCGACCCGGCAACGGAGATTCCGCTTACCCTCAGGATACAAAAGTCTGATTTTGATACCGTAAATCTCTCCCTCCCCGAGAACGGAGCGACGGAAGTCTCTCCCGACGGACTCGCCTTGGAATGGGAAGCCTTGGACAATGCCGACCGCTATGAAATACAACTCTCTGAAACCTCAGATTTTTCAGTATTGACACAACAAGACATCGTAGCTTTCCCCCTGTTTCGGCCTAGCTCACTACAAAACGACCACACCTATTACTGGAGGGTAAAGCCGTTGAACAACTGTGGAGAGGGAACTTACGGCACTCCTTTTTCTTTTAGCACTCCCATTACGGGCTGTAGCACCTATACCAGCAACGATATAGTGACCATCCCCGAAAACACTTCCGGTACGGTGACCTCAACACTGGAAATAACCGATAGCGACCTCATTACGGGAGGTATAACAGTAGCTCTAAACATCACCCACAGTTGGGTATCCGACCTCAGTGTTACCTTAAGTTCCCCTTCGGGCACTACAGTGCGATTATTTTCAAATATTTGTTCGGGATCGGAAAATATCGAGGTCATTTTTAGCGATGCAGGAGAGTCTTTAAGCTGTAACAACAATCCCGCTATAGGAGGAACAGTACGGCCTGATCAACCCCTGACGGCATTTCGGGGAGAAGAACTTGAAGGCATCTGGACACTGAATATTACAGACGACCACATCTCCGATGGCGGAACCATAAACGCTTTCAACATCACCCGCTGCCCCGACCCGGCTCCCGACAATTTTGTCGTCAAAACAACCGAGGTCTCCTGCGAGGGCAACGACGACGGCCTGATCTCAGTAAGTGCTCTGGCAACATTGCCTTACCAAGTGACAATAGAGGGGAACGGCATTCAGCGCACTGAAAACTTTACAGAACACTGGACTGCAGAGAACCTGTCGGAGGGCATCTACACCCTGTGTTTTACCGTAGCCGGCAATCCTTCATTCCAACAGTGTCAAGATGTAGAGATCGCTCTATCCAGCGGACTTTCAGTAATACCCATCATACACGAGGCCAACAACAGCTTAGAACTACAATTAAACGGCGGGCAACACTACACCATCAACCTCAATGGAACAGTGACCGAAACCGAGAGTGAAAATATCGTCCTCCCTCTCGATCTCGGTGAAAATACGCTATCGGTAACTTCTGAACGGGAGTGTCAGGGGCGATACGAAACCCGAATACACTATAATCCTAAAGATATCGTACTATATCCAAATCCCTTTACCGGACCGGTATACGCCAGTATTGGAAATCAAATAGAAGGCCCTTTTCACATACGGGTATACAGCA
Source organism: Sinomicrobium sp. (assembly GCA_029266035.1). Taxonomy (GTDB): domain Bacteria; phylum Bacteroidota; class Bacteroidia; order Flavobacteriales; family Flavobacteriaceae; genus Sinomicrobium. The sequence continues at coordinate 12,983 of JAJUFH010000003.1, read as the reverse complement.
TTTCGGGTATACTGATGGTCACTGCGACTTATGAGAAGACCTCTGCAAATATCCTTCTGGAAGATCTGCAAGGGCTTACGCCCGGGGTGTATATTGTAAGTATCAAGGGGAGGGATGTAAAAAAGACAGTCAAACTCATAAAGCGTCCGCTGTAATCACATCCTTCTAGGCTCTACAATTTGGGACTCTATCCGCATTTTGGGGTATTACCATATAGACAGGCTGCTTATGACGATGTCGAAAAATCCGTCTTTTGTTTTTGGGGGTGTTCAATACGGAGACGTGTTGAGAGACAAAAATGGTAATCGCTTCAGTTGCATATAGGCAGCCTGTTTTTTTAACACTTCCGGAGATTTCTTAACACGCTAATTGCCTTTTTTGAAGTATTATTGCACTACTATGAAGATTGTTATCGTGGAAGACGAAGATCTCGCCGCCCGATACCTGGAACAGGAATTGGTATTACTAAGGGGGGAGGACACTGATACCATTACTCGAATAAGTACGGTAAAGGAGGCCATTATGTGGTTTCGAGAACATACGGCAGACCTTGTTTTCTTAGACATTCACCTGGCCGATGGCAATAGTATGGAGATATTGGAAACCACAGACAATACTATTCCTATAATCTTTACTACGGCTTATGACGATTATGCCATACAGGCCTTTAAGCACTTTACGATAGACTATCTGCTAAAACCATTTGAGCCAGACGAGCTGAAAAAGGCCTTAGACAAGTATCATTTTATCAGAGATAAATACACAGGAGCCGATCATTTACAGGCATTTAGGTATCATTTGCAACAAGAGCAACAGAACTATCAAAAGCGTTTTCTCGTGAGCAGTGGACACCGACTTCTTCCCGTAGAAGCCGAAGAAGTCGCCTTTTTTTACGCTTCAGGGAAACATCTGTTTCTCCACACCAGAAATGAAGACAGTTATCTGTATAACAGCACGATAAGGGAGCTTGTCAAAAAATTGGATCCCAGCATCTTTCTCAGGGTAAACCGCAACTATATCGTACATATCGAAGCGGTATCTCGGGTGATAAAGCACCCTAATCAAAGGCTTGAATTGGTGTTACAACAAGCCCTTCCCGACAGTGAAAAGATATTTATAAGCAAGAGTGAAACCAAGCATTTTCGGGAATGGCTGAGGCAGTGAGGCCCCAAAGCCTTCCCGTAAATTCTCTGTTTGCTATAGTCGTTACTTGTTACTTAGCAAGTAGCAACTTCATCATTTCCGTCGCCGTAACCTTTCCTATAAGGGCAATTCGATCTCTAGGAGTATTGTCGCCTATTTCGTAGGTAATACCAACGGCGTTGTATCGCACTAAAAACCATCCTTTAGACACTGGTTTGGTACTGTTCCCAGAAGATTCGTTTACCTTGTAGTTGGGAATATTGGCTTCGAGAGCTTTAAACCAATCGTCTATAAAATTCGGGAATGTTGTTCCTTTACGCGTGGTATTGGTATAAAATACATCCTTGTAGGTGGAGTGAAAGTCCAGTCCCAACACTACTTTTCCATTGCTTTCTTTGACTTTCTTGTCGATGTATCGAACGGCTTGCTCCACTTCGGGTTGGCGGTATTTTGCCCAGTCCCTGTTGGTGTCTATCCCGCCTGCATTGTGTCTCCAGTGCCCTTCATCTACCCCGTCGGGGTTGAGCAATGGAAAGGCCAGCACTCTGTATTGTGACAGGAAATTCTCAGATAATCCAGACTCGGCAAGAAGGGTCTTCAAAAACGCCTGATAAGCGAAGTAACCTGTTACTTCGGGTGGATGCTGACGGGTGAGCAAAACCACTATGGGTTTGTCTTTTTTGTCGCCCTTGTAAATATCCATCACATATAGTTTACGACCCAATTTAGAGGTGCCGTATTCTTCTATATGTACATACTCCTTTCCGGCGACAAGTTCGGTATACCACTTGCGCACATCGGTAGAAGACTGTACTTCTTGAGCGGCTATAGTAACAGGAGTTTTATCGAGTTTCACCCCAATAGTCACCTGCTTGCCTTCTTTGTACACCTGGGTAGAATCGATAAATTTCCACGCTTGCCCTTCCTCTTTTAGTTTGGGCCAATAGCGGTGTTTGTACTTCTCCGGATACTGAAAGTGCACATACACTTTTTTGGCTTTGGGAGACCAGGCCTTAAACGCGTAATAAGGGCTGCGATTAATCGGTTCGTTTTCCGGAGTCACCATAACGCTTAAGGTACTGTCGTTTTTTTGAGTTGCCCCGTTTAATCGGGCAGCCTCAAATTCGTTGGTGAGATAAACATCTAGACCCGGAAGGTAAAAAGTATCTCGAGTTTGAAGGACTATCGGTTTGTCGCTGGTATCTACCGGTGTTTCAAAGGAAACTTTTTTAGGAGTACTACACTGAGTGAAGAATGCCCCTAAACTGAAGATAAGGGCACATTTGAGATAAACTGTTTGACGTTTCACTAAAATTGTGGTTTGATTAGGCTTCAAAAGTAAAACATCTGCTTTTAAAATTCAAGCTCAGTACTATTTAGTTATTGCAATCCTCTGCCCTACACAACATCGTCTATCTGTCTTTAGAGCTTTCCTTTTTACTCCTCTTCCACCTCGAGAAATTTACCCACTGGATCCATACCTCCTTTAGCCGAAGTGCCGCTCATAAAGGTATCGGCACTGCTTTTATGGGGGCCGTATTGCTGTTGTTCCGGATTGCGCGGGCGGACTACATACATCCCGCCGAGCTCGAAGAGAGCATTCATCTCTTCGGGCTCTTGTACCAGAAAAACCACATCGTTGCGCCCACCCATAGGTGCCGGGATTTTATAGGCCTGCATATTGACATCCATAGAACCAAAGCGCTTTATCTTAATGGTGTCTCCCAAAGGCATATAGAGTTCGAGATAGTAATAGCCGGCCGAATAGCTGATCGGGTTGAGCCCTTTACCGCTTTCCCTATCCTTTTCCTCATAACCTACCTTGTTGATAAAAGTGGTATCCCGCTCAGAGGATTTTTTTAGCATATCGGGCATAAGGTCTTTGAATTTGACCATGCGGATCGAATTGTATTTATCTGTATACTTTTCGGTTAAATCTATATTTAATTGAGCATATACCTCATTATTCTCTTCAACTCTATACCATTCCCCCTTAATTTTAAAGTAAAATTCTGTGTTGTAGTACACACTTTCGGCTTCCTTATACGTCTCATTAAATTTATTCACCCACTCTTTTGGGTCGCTAGTTTCCTTTACCAAGTCTGGAACAATAAATTTATGTTCTGTAGTATCGCCGTTTATCACCCAGTTGGAATAGTACTTATTCCATCTAAACATTGTTCCATCTGGAAGAATTGTATTGATATTATAAGTGTCTATGGTATTTCCCTGTACATCAATTTTTAACGATTGTGTTTCTCTATCTTTTTCTAATTTAGAACTGAGTGCCGACTTGACAATTATGTGTTTATCAATGGAATCAAATTGCACATCGTAAGCGTCCTTTTTTTCAGAAACTATGGGAACTACCTCATAATGTTCTGTCCCCGGATGTTTATGAAGCTCGTAATAATCCGTATAATCTTTTTTCTGGCTCATAGTACAGCTTTGAAATACTACACTCAATAAGAGGTATAAATACAGGTTTTTATTCATCGTTTAAATATTTGGGCTCTTTATACAACCTCTTTTCGGCGGTCTTCTGCGCTTCTTTATCTTTAACTATATAAGGTACATAAGCATCGATTACATCTTTGATATACGGAGTATCCGCTATAGAAGTAGAAATCATTTTTCGTTTATTTTTCTCTTTAGCAACTTCACTTTTAGCTTTTTGTCGTTTATCTTCTTCTGTCATTTCTACGACTACGTTTGGATCATCTCCGTAATCCACTCTATAAAATTTCTTTTCTCCTGCTTTTATTATCCGATCCCATATACTGCCTTTGCCGAGTTGGTCGTCGGGGAAGTCTGACAGCAACTTTTTGTGATTTATCAGTCCTACCGGGCTAAAGTGGGCGTATAGGTCGGCTTCCTGTAGCGGAGCATACCACCTTGCAGCTTGCAGATAGCTCCAATCTACTTTCAGGTGTTCCATATTTTTTAAAAGTATATTTCGGTCTCTATCGTATTCGGGCACATACCATTTTTCTTTGGCCACTTTATTGTACTCTTTTTTTAGGCTTTTGTACTTGGCTATGGCCAGTCCCCACTTTACGCACACATGCCGATAGTTGTCCCATTCTGCGCAGTGTTCCAGCTCTTCTTTATTCTCCTCGTCTACCTTGTCGAAATCAAATCTGCGATTGGCAATATACGGCGGTATGACTATAAAACCGCTTACACCCTCTTCTTCCTCAGAGAGGTCAATAATTTGTTTGTTCTGTTGGGTTTGGTAATAGTCGGGTATTTGTTCTCTTTCTGTAAAAAACTCCACACTGTACAGGCTAGTATCTCTATCAGGATTACAGGCGCTGTCCATTTCGGGTATATCCCCATCCCGAAGTACCAAATCGCCTCTGTCGTTGGCAAAGGTAAACTGAACTCCACGCATTTTAAAGTCGACCCAACTGCCGGTAATGGCTTTGAGGTGTTCAACTATACCTCTTTCGTTGAGCAATTTGTTGTATTTCTCATCGAATAAGTCGGAAATACTGTTTAGGTATTTCATTCCCTTTTCAGCCTCTTTACCGAATATTTTGATATAAAAATCGTCTACTTCGAGATGTTGTTTTTTCAATCTCAACAGACTTTTATATTCGTCACCTGCCAGCCCTTGAGGCTGGTGTACCCCGAGGTAAATCATATTCAGCGGAATCTCATCCCAATTCATTTCTGTTTTGGCAAAATACATAATACCCAGAGCAACCCCCGCCGCCGCTGCAGCTCCCTGGCTGTGGCCTACTATCGTTACAGGGGTATAAGCGGGCGAAAAACTCTCCACAAAGGGAGCTTCTTCTTTTAGTTCTTCAACATTTTCACGAGACCATATCTGCCAGTTGTGTTTGGCCCAGTGATAGCCCAGTGCGATTCCGTGATCTACGCGATGTGCTCCGTTGGACTGCAATCCGTGCGAACCGTTTATAAAATGTTCGTTTCCTCGGGCATTAAAATAGTTGGCGTAGGTTTCTACTGCTTTTTTCTTGTTGCTCTTATCGTTCCAATACCCCCAGTATTTTTCTTCGGGGGTATAGCTGAACGGCAATAGGGGTGTAGGCAGCTTTATTCTTGGTCCCTTCTCGTCTTCCCTTATGTTTTCCCACTTCTTGTTTTGTCGTTCGGCGTGTTCTTCTGCGGTGTAGATATCGTCGTCGTGTGCTCTGTTTTTTTCATCGACATTCTCCCCTTTCATCGTCCAGAAGCTATCCTCGTCGGGATTTCTGTCCATTATAGCATTGTAATGCGACTCGGTATTGGCAATAGGGTCGCTCAAATAGCCGTTTACAAAGATGATTTCGCCCTGAAAATTGGGTAAACTCATATCGAGTTCCGGAAATGCTTCTCCTATTACTCGCTTCTTTTGGTTGGGATTTTTAATCGTAATTAGTCCTCCCCTTCCGCATTTAATCATGGAACAGTCTAAGAGTGCCTTTTTACCTGCGATAGTAGATTTCCTCGCCGTGTGCTGCCACTGTTGTAGTTGGGGGCTGCAGGGCGGATTTGAAGACGAGCACTTACAATTACCAAAAAAGGGAGGTTCCAAAGTTTTTTCACCCTCATTGGCCAAAGCCTTGTCTGTTTCTCCTTCCCTCACAAAAGACTTTCTGTCTCCAACAACCATAAGCTTGCCGGGGGCAGTGCCCAGCGTACATTTCAGTTCTGCTTTTTCCGCTACAAAGTAGTTTTTAGACATGGCTGTTCTGTTTTGTTTATCTCATCGGATCTAATTCCGGCTTTTGGCACTTTTTACTTTAAAACCTTCTTTGTGCAATATGAGTTCACTTCCTTTTCTGACTACACCGTCCACCTCCATTTCGTCTAGTACACAGGTCCATTCTTTGGAGAACATCCCAAAGGTGGGTTTTGTCACATATTTAAAATTGCACACCCTATGAGATTCTCCCGTAGGCAATATAAGGACTAAGGTGTCATTTAATCCGATTTTATGCTCCCAATACAGCTCTCTTCTTTCTCTCAAACTATCCGTTATCGCCTCTTTAACTTTAGCCCGATAACTCAAAGACCGCTTGTTTTTTTGTATTATGGCAATGCCTCTAAGTTCGTCGTACTCATATCCCAAAAACCCTATATGTAAACCATCCATATGGGTCTTTTCGGTACATTCCTCCTGCACTTTTTTCATTCGTTCTTTTTGTTTTTTCTCCGAATCGCAGGAATACAGCATCGATACCGAAACGAACAGAACGACTACTAGTCTATTTAACTTTGATATAGCTATCAATTTATTCAGCCCACCGTTTAGCATTGCTTTTTCCACTACAAAGTATTTTTTTAACATCGCTACGCTGTTTTTTTAATTTTCACTCCCTGTTCATCGCAAGCGTTTCAACACTATTCTGCCCAGGTTGAGCGTATCGCTCACATAAATACTCTTATTAAAATCATACTCCCTAATGTCGATAGTGTCTATGTTGTATTCCGCTTTTTCCAAAACAATATAGGGCGAATTAAACATTCTTATTTTGGCAGGGTCTGGCCTTTTCAAAACATATTGTTTTTTGTTGTGGTCAATCTCAAAATATCCACTGCTATCTGTACGGGACGTCGCTCCATTTACAAATTTGATTTCTACATCACTCAACGGTTTTTCACCGTCCCATACTTCTCCCTTTACATAAGGTGTTAAATAATAGGTTGTACAACCCGATAGGGCAAACAAAAGCAACGATAAACACACACAAACTTTTTTCATTTCAATTCAAGTTTTGTCAACCAGATTAGACTTAATACATCTTTTTCTGCAGCTACAGATCTGTCAAAAAAGTGGCGTGGATAATATGCTTCATCCGAATATTTCATAATATCGATCTCTCCTGAAGTTGGATAGGGGGTGTTTGGTATAGTGCTTTGCATTAAGGTTGAGGTCCCTTTGTGTTTTTTAGAATACCTATGTCCGCCGTAGGCAAGTAAAATTTCATGTCCAATTTCGTGAGCTGAAGTATGTTGAAAATCATTGTTAATATAATTGTTGTCTGGCCATATCCATCTATCCTCCCCCTGTAGGTAGCCATCGTTGTAATACAGCTTTCGCGACAACTCCCAATTTCTCGACCGTCCTGGTTTGCCGTTGGTGTTGAAAATAATTTCCGGAGACGGCATACTATTGTTGCTGGTATTTATTGCAGAGACAAAAATTTCATAGTGTTTATCTTCTATATCGATTCCGTTTCCAATATTCCCTTGGTGTCTACTCCAGTACTTATAAATTCCATCCAAAGCCATTTGTAGTAAATCATCAAAACTTTTGCTTCTGGTTGTGAGGGGTTGTCTGTTATAAAAACTTATACGCTCATGAGGGACTCTATTCCCACTATTTAGTCCTTGTGCTCCCCCATCGGTAAGGTTCACTCGCAGTGTAGCATCTATCCGCATTGTATTTTTATTTATCCTGACATCTACCCAAGACACTTCTTTACGCTCGAATGAGAAGTTCTTCGTTACCGCAGTTTTAAAAGCAAAATCTGCTTCAGCCCTTATTTCAGCTCTGAAAGGTTCATCAGTGTCAAACAATGCACTGTCGAAAACACCACCATTGTCAAAGCCATCCCATTGCACCAAATATTCCCCCTCTACCCAAGTCTCGGATATGCTGTTATTTACTTCTTCGGAAGTTGTAGTAAACACTGGTATATTTCCTTTTTTAACTGTAAGTTCCCAGCGATCTACTGCATCTCCTGTGATTATTATCTTAAAAGTAAGAACACTATTTTCATTTACTTCGTCAAAACTTTTAACTCCCAGAACTACAAATTCTCTTTTTTCTTTTAGCAATTCAATTTGTATATTAAAGTTTAGAGCTTCCTCTTCCTGTGGAGCTTCGTAATCGGCATCTACAATCTTGGGTGCTTTTTGGTGTACCCCTTCCAAAGCGTAGTTTAAGAGACTGCCTCCGGCATCTCTGCGGATTTCATTGGCTCCTGCATACAACATATTTCCGCCAGCCAAGCGGACGTATCGGTTTCGGGCTATTTTTTTTATACTTCCCATAAATTTATCGATATCAGGAATTACCTACTTCGCTATCGGACTGGTTAAACAATTCTTTCTTTGCATTTTGTACGATGGATTTCTTGCTGTCTATCTGAAAGTCCCCTATGGTTTGTTCTCGGATATTGTCGGCTGTGGTTCTTATTTCGTCTACGGCCATTTCTTCTATATTCCCGGCAGTGATTCGCAGGTCGTTGCCTATGTTTTCGGTTTTGTCTTTACCTACATTTACCCTCATATCTTCCGCGGCCTGAATTTTTATGTTTTTGGCCTGTAATACCATATCCTCACCGGCACTAAGCGTCATATTGGCATTGGCGGTCACCGCGATATTATTGGCGGCTGTATCTATAAAAATCGAATTTTTGTTAGTGTCGGTAATCGTTATACTTTCCTTCCCCCTACTGTCGTCCAACTTGATAATATGTCCGCTTCGAGTATGAATTACTTTCAGGTTGTTATCAGCCGTAGCATATCCGCTCAGCTGACTGCCGTTGTACATGGTTCCGGCGACATAGGGCTTTTCGGCATTGCCTCCTTCAAAGGCCACCAGCACTTCCTCTCCTATCTCGGGGATAAAGTAAAAGCCTTTACCATTTCCGCCATGGGCTTGTAGCATACGTATCCACGGACTTTCGCCCTCCCAGAGAAACCTCACCTTTACCCGTCCCAATCCTTTGGGGTCGTTGTTGTCTGTGACTACGGCCGACTGAGTTTCTGCAACCGGCGGGGTTAACACATTGGTATAAGGCGGCACTTCTACCGAGTCGGGAACCCCGTGAAACTCATTGTTGTAATTTCCGATTTCATCGCAAACATGAGTGATAGAAGTGATGTAGTAACTTCCAAAGGACTCTTCCTTTACGCCGTCGACCAAATCCCCGGTCAGGGAGAATTTAGGTTCTTTGACATGTACAATATCCCCTAGGCGCAACCCCGGTTCGGTGGATATTCCACGAGCTGTGACCAATCCCGATGCCTCCCCTTGTAACTGAGTCTTCACCCTGTCGTGCAGATGGCTTTGGGCATTGCCTGCGGTTATAGGATGGTGGTAATACAAGGCCGCTCCATTGTCTGGAAATACCCGCTTGGAAGTCTCCAACATGGCACGAGTGAGCCCGATGCTGTCCACACTCACCTCTCCCGAGCCCGTTGTCTGGGTTTCGGCGGCTTCCGCATCGTATCCCGTGTATTGAAAACCGAGAGGTTTTATACTCATATGCCGTTTAAAGTGAGTTATGTTTTGCCCGTATACCAGCGAAAAAGAGCGAGATTGAGGCTTTCCGAATACCAGTCCGGTTCCGTTGTAGTAAAACCACTCTCCTTTCTTTCGAGCCATGCGACACAGAAAACCAAAATCGCTTTCTTTGTACTGCACCGTGTAATCGAGCAGCTCATCGCGATGAATCTGCAGCTGAAGATCCATACTTTCCTTATGAGAGCCTATAGTGTCCCATACAACAGCTGAGAACTCTTTTTGAAGATGAGATCGGGTGTTGTACACTCCGTCCATTTTTGCGGTGGGACTAATTCCTGAAATCACTATTTCACCGGCTGCCCCACGGCTGCGATCTACATCTACGTCGGTTACCAGCCCCTTAAAAATCAAACCCGTACCGGCATCTTTAATATGCTTTGGCCTTATCTCAATATGAATCTCTTGCCCAATATACTTCTGTGCCTTGTTGACCACCCCTGCAATAAAGGCCTTAGGCAATGGCTGCTTGACAAAAAAGCTGTGGTGAGAGAGCAATCCCTGCTGTATTCCCATCCTGGAAAATGTGGTAATCGCCTCTCCGTTGATACGAATCTCAATATTGGTCTGTATGGCCATGGCGTTGTGCTTATTTATATTTTTTGCAGTCTACAAGATATTAAATATCACCTTTATACACAAGATTTTGAACAACAACAAACTATTTTTCTTCTTTAATTGAGAAATAATATCAAGTAATCATATAGTTTTTTGCCTACAAACTAGAGTAAGAATATTAACGGAAAATTTTGAACGACTACACAACTCCGATTTTTTGTACTGACAGGGAATACTGAGCATATCTAAAAACATTTGCTGTATTACCTGACAAACCTATTGTATTTTTTAGTATTTTCGGTGCGTAAAAACTTATGTATTATGAAAATAAAATGCCTATCTTCCCGTCTGTTCGTTCTGACGGTTATCGCTATGAGCAGTTTTGTGTTTTTAGGATGTTCTAGCGACGACGATTCGCCTTCAAAAGGCGATGACTCACAAAGCTTTACGATCGACGGAAAACCCTATAGTGTAAATCTTTCGTCTCTAGGGATTAATCCTTATCCCGATTCCGATTTGCTCAACGGAACTGTTATCATCACGGGAGGTAATGAATCGACCATAGGCTCGCTGGTTTTTTCATTGAATTTTCCTGCCTCAGATGGTGTTGAAGGGACATACGGTCCCTCTGGTGATATCGTCTCTGCCTACACCTTTACCAGTCATCACGCAGCTTATGGTATTCAAAACGGCTCTGATATTCAAAACGGAGGCGACGCACAAGGCCAGGTAAAGGTCGTCCACCACGGAGGAGATGAGTACACCATACAGTTTAACTTTAAATTCTCTGATGGGATTGAAGCCTCAGGAAACCTAAAACGCGAGTTTCCTGCCCCTTAATCAAGAGTACAGCAATTAGCAAAATAAAAGCAGCTCTCCTATGTTTCGCGAGATTTGCTTTGTGCGAATAACCTCAGCACCCCCATCGTTTTTGCGGTGGGGGTGTTTGTAATTACATCTTTAGAGTGCACTCTTTAACGCATTGACCATGCTTTTGTATTTTGAGGGGTTACCGTTTTTAAGTTTAATAAGGTTCTGTAGCTTCCATTGTACCGCAGGAAAATGTTGAAAATCATAAACGCTCCAATCAGGTGTCCCTTTCCAAAAGCCCAATAGGAATTCCCTATCTTCGTCTGTTAGCTTTTGATGGATCACATTTACCAGTTCTGCCCGTGCTTTTTCAAAATCCTCATAGGTAAAGGGTTCTTGGCTCATACCTTCAAATTGATTGACCAGCGTTTGTCTTTGGTCGATAAAATTGGGGCTTAACATTTCGTGCAGAGGTCGGTTGCTACTCAAAAGGAACAATAGGAACCCTTTCCTAATCTCGTCGGTAAAACCTTCGTTTTGCAACAGATATTTCACATCGAATAAGTCTCTGGGGTGTTGGCGATCCAATGCCGCACAAATTTTCCCTCCGTACAATTGTCCAAAGGGAACCACCGGAACGGCACAGAAAGCATCAAATTCTACTTGGGCCGTTTCGCATAGCGGCAATGTTACCGTTTGGTCCATCACCCCTCTGTTTATTTGGTTCACTTCTATTTTTATCTGCGCATTTGCAGCAGTAAGCTGAAGTTTTAAAATTTTCGGCCTTAAGGAAACTTCCGCTTCCGGCAGGATCTTTTCTATCTTGGTCTTTAAGTAACCGAGGCGCTCTATAATTTGCTTAAAGGACGTTTCCCTATCCGCTATGGGGATGTAAGTCAAATCAATATCTACAGACAATCTGGGCATGTCCCGTACAAATAGATTGATTGCCGTATCCCCGTGTATGGCAAAAACTGGTTCTTTTGCCACCTCGGGCAATACCTGTAACAAAAGGGAGACCTGTAGCTTGTAATTACTCATAGTTTTCCAATGCTTTAGGAACAGTGGTAAGGTATTTGGCTATATAGACCCCATCTTTTACCAAGGAACGTTTCCCTTTTCCTAAATCTATATTCTCAAAATTGATATACTTAAACCAAGCGTGACCTGCCTTTTCTGCCATATACAGAAAAAGTCGCTTTACCTTTATGGAGGTACATGCCACCAAAAGTTCTTGTACCTGTTTGGGTCTAAGGTTGTTCAACCCTTCCATGATCTCATAGCACTCCACCAATTCTTGTTTTTGGGGTGCCAGGTACAGACATTCCATCAAAGCCCTTGCCGGGGTTGATACCAACAGACTGAGTGCTCCCTGTTCCAAAGATTGCAATCCCATTTCGGGTGGAAGGAAAGAGGAACTAAAGTAGTTCACCCTTATCCCCCAATCGTATTTCAAAAACCAAGCGGGCAGTCGCTCCTTGCTTCCCCCGAACAATGTTATTTGTTTGGTGACCAGCTCTAGGTAATGAGCCTTACCCAATAAGGATAAAGCCGTCTTACCTCCAAGATGGATATTCAGATTAGCCTGTCGTTGCAAAGCAAACAATGCCCCCTGATAGGTTGGACTGTCTCCCACCCGCATCCAAGCTCCCATTCCTATGGAATATATCCAATTGCTATTCTTATATCGGTTTAGCAATTGTGTGGAAAACCCGTTTTCCGTAAGCCACGAACTTAAATAGACTACACCAGATGGTTGCGCATTAAGAAGGCGGTTTATTTTTTGTTCTTTCTCCAAACTAATAGTTTCTATTTTAGACCTTTTTTAAACTAAAAGAATTTTACCTAAGTTTATTTTATTTCAAATATACAAACTATAAGTTCGTTAATTCATATATTTTTAAACTTTATTGTGACAAAATATGGAATTTTGATTTCCTGATTGACTTTTCTATTGGTTAAACGTTCGCGATAATTTTTCTCCGCTTATTTTTTCTTAAAAATTTTGAATCATAATGTGCCGATATATTCCCGAGCTAAAAATAGGTTGAATTATGCCTCTCAGAGCCCCCTAAGCCCCTTCAAAAATCGTTTAACGGGATTTAGACTACAACTATTAATAATAATTTCGTATATTTATACTTTCTTACTAGACCCCCTATAACCCTTTTAGCTGTATTTTGGGTTAAATGATGTTTTATAAGTATAT
>JAJUFH010000051.1 GCA_029266035.1 Sinomicrobium sp. | reverse complement strand
CGTGCTGGATACTGACTGCTAGCGAGACCGCAGTTGACCGGCTTCGTACTGAAGGTGGCCGCACTCGGAAAATTCTGACGCCTGATTCATTAGGCGTTGAAAATTACCCATTCTTTGTTTTCATCCAGCGATTTACCACCGGATTCAAGGATACCCCTCCAATTGTTAATGAAGCAGGCCTCGATGGTCAGATGATGGTAGACATTGGTCTGCATCTTTCCGATTTCCCAGGATACGATTCAAGACAGGGTGTGGTTGTCAATAACCCGCTCCATTTCGAAACAGCACGGCGGGAGCTGCAAAAGTACGGTCTTGATCTGTTCAAAGGGGAACGGATGGTTCCAATGCTTGTAATATATGATGAATAGAAAACAATTTTACGTTGTTATCGTGGTAAAGTGCAACTAAAGTATCATTATAAAGTTGTATGCTTTTTACTAGTTTACCTTCTGATAAAGGAAGATAGAAACTACCATGATAGGATCCGGTCTGAATATCGTACACATCTACTGGAATGTTTTTCCAATAGCATTTTCGGGTTTCATTATCAGATTTTAAATTGGAACATATAAACAACAGCCCCTTAGATACAAAACTCTTTTGATTAATAACCAAAGGAGCGTATAAGTTTGTAGGAACATCTGTAACTGTACTAATTGTGAAAAATCGGCGATTCGATTTCATTAATGTGTCAAAAGTAATGACTGTATTGTTGTAGTAGTGTACATATATCAGTGTTTGCGTACTGCGGTCGTAATGTAATTGGCCGTCACTAATTAGCAGTCGCCGATCTAGAGGATTGAGTGGTAAACTACCTTCTTTTCTCGTCCTTCCAGAAGATATATCGAGTTTGATAAACTGCGAATTGTTTTTGGAACGAATAAATTGCCGAATGACGTAAGTGTTTTCTGACAAAGCAATTCCCGAAGAATATGCTCCTTTGTTCATAAATGTCGTGGTTTCCTCAGTAAACAAATTTACCCGAATAAATCCTGGTAGATTTTTGGCAAAGATGAAGCTATACGCCGGACCTATCTGCGTTGAAAAAACGGTACCAATATTTGATTTTACAGACTGCTCAAGCGAGAAAGTAAAAACCGCTACCTCGTCCATTTTATAATTGGTTTTTAGTAGAGTATCCGCAGAATTGGTAAAAAAATAGATATCGTCTGCCTGAATGCCAGCGATGCCATTTACTGTAGGAGGAAGCGTCACTTCACTTCTTATCCGGGCCGATGCTTTCAAAAAAAGCCTTTTGAAACCATTTTTCCGCTCATTGGGCATGTCTGTTCGAATAAGGACCAAAGAAACCAGGCCAATGCCACTAAGAATAGCACATATTAGTTTTACTATCACACGCATTTCTAAAAATAAAGAATAAGGGTTGCTGAATTTTGCAGCAACCCTTATTGGGTCAGAACTTAGTAGTTGGCCCTTCCCATTCAATCACCTCTGTACCGCCCACTTCCACAGCACATTCTTGTCCTGTACCCGGGCATAGGGGGTCAATTTGTGATTTGGGTCCTGTAAGTCCGAAATCCTCATGATCTGGGTCCGTAATTCTATATTCTTGTTGTAGATTACGAACTTGATAATCATAGTTTTGATCGCCTTTAGATTGGCTGGCGAATGCAAAGGCGGCGATCAGGGCCAATGCTGCAGCACTTAAACGTAGTCGGTTCATAACAACCTCCGTGATTTTGTTTTAAGAAAAAAATAATACAAAACGTGTTTCCCACAGATATCTGTAAATACCTTATAAAAGCTAAGGTGGGTGAATAACAGCTCTGATAACATTGCAAATCATGGCGTTTCGTTTTTATATTATAAAGGCAGCCTCGATTTCAGGATCACTCCGGTAACCGCAAGGCCCAGAAAAATCAAATTAAATAGGAGGTGTTGCTCCCATGTGAGACTTTCCAGTGCCGCATGACATTTACAGGGCACGTAATAACTGTAATGCAGCAATGCGTAGATATAACTGGTAAATGCCGACATCAGGAACACAGCCGAATACAATCCCCACAACACAGTTCTTTTAAACAGCAGCATTACCACAGTTCCAACTTCCGCCAGGGGAACCGCGTGGCTTAACAGGCCAGCATAAGGGATCAGAAACGGTGATTTTCGCAGGCCATCCCGGAAAGTTTCGTGGTCCATCCACTTATCGGCAGCTGTGCCAAGAAATAGCACGATAAGCAGGATAACGATAACCTCCGAAGCTATTTTTATCACGATTCGTTCCGGGATACCTACGATTGCTCTCATTTTTTCTATTCTCCTTTAATACAAAGGTCGGGCATCGAGGAGGTCGAAAAAATGGCAAAAACGGACAATTTTCATGTCGTTGAGCTCAACTTTTGGCCGTTTTTGACAAATTTTGATGTTTTTGGGTGATCGGGGTCGTACAGCATGACGGGGCTTTGCGCAGAGCGCGGGAGCAATAAAAGGTGTTGGTAGGATTAGGAGATTCCCTCTATGCCCGTTGTCTCTAAAGGGACAAACCGATGCTGAAGGTTGAGTGTTTAAATAATAAATTCGTTATTTTGCATAAGTGGAAAAGATAGGATACATAGAAATTCGCATTGATGGCACAAAGGGCAACTTTTCGCTTTCTCCGGACAATTACGATATCCGGGAGGTAATTGCGATGCTTGAGAATGCAGAGAATTTATTGTTTCCGAATGATAAGAAAAGCCGGCCCACAATTAGCTATCAGTTG
>JAJUFH010000048.1 GCA_029266035.1 Sinomicrobium sp. | reverse complement strand
GCGCTCCGTGAGTTTATTAACGGCCTCAATACCGGACATATCGACGATGCGGCTTTCCGAGAAATCAATGACCACTTCTTCCGGATCGTTGAGTACATCAAACTTTTCATTGAAAGCCTGAACCGAACCAAAAAACAGGGGTCCGTAAATTTCATAATGCTTTACACCATTTTCATCAATCCGCTTACGGGCACGTATCCTCTTGGCATTATCCCAGGCAAAAACCAGGGCTGAAATAATTACCCCGACAATTACCGCCAGCGCCAGGTTATGCAAGACCGCTGTAACCACCGTTACCAGTACCATAACCAGGACATCCGATTTGGGCATCCTTCGGAAGGTACGGAAGCTGGCCCACTCAAAAGTCCCAATAGGGACCATAATCATCACTCCGGTCAAAGCTGCCATGGGAACCAGCTCGATAACATCCGCAGCGAACATGATAAATAGAAGCAGGCTGATCGCCGCCACAATACCTGATAGCCGGGCCCGGGCTCCGGAGGATACATTAATAAGGCTTTGGCCAATCATGGCACATCCACCCATTCCTGAGAAAAGACCTGACAGGAAGTTGGCCGAACCCTGTGCGACACATTCGCGGTTGGCATTGCCCCGAGTTTCGGTAATTTCATCTACGATATTCAGGGTCAGTAAACTTTCAATGAGCCCCACAGCGGCAAAAATGGCAGCATAGGGGAAAATGATCATAAGTGTTTCCCAGGTAAAGGGCACCTGAGGAATGTGGAAGGGAGGGAAACCTCCTTCAATTGAAGCAATGTCTCCAACGGACCGGGTGTCTATTCCAAAAATAACTACTACGGCAAAGACCGTTAAAATAGCTGCAAGAGAGGACGGAAATGCCTTGGTCAGCCTGGGAAGACCCCAGATGATCAGCATGGTGAGCAAGACCAGTCCCAACAGGGTGTAAAGCGGGGTACCGCTCATCCAGACCAGCTCTCCAGCCTCATTAGGGGCTTTGAACTGAACCAGCTGGGACATAAAAATCACAATGGCCAGTCCATTGACAAATCCAAAAATCACGGATTGAGGCACCATCCGGATAAATTTTCCCAGACGAAATACTCCCGCAATCACCTGCAAAATTCCGGCAAGCACGGCCGTGGCAAATATGTACTCTGGTCCGTGGGAAAGACTCAGGCTAACAAGTACCACCGCAATGGCTCCGGTAGCCCCGGAAATCATACCCGGTCTACCACCGAATATGGAGGTAACAAGGCCCATTACAAAGGCGGCGTATAATCCCGTTAAAGGCGAGAATCCCGCAATAATGGCAAAAGCAATAGCCTCCGGGACAAGGGCAAGGGCCACAGTAAGCCCCGCCAAAATTTCTGTTTTGTAGTCTACTTTCTGTGAGAAATCGAAAAGATTAATGACTTTGTTCAAATCGCTTGGTAAATAAGGTTATTAGATAATAGAGTAGAATCGGGTAGGAGAAGCGGGATTAACCCCCGCTTCGACCTCCCACACCACCGTACGTACGGTTCTCGTATACGGCGGTTCCTCGCTTTGACATTCTTTCGAATGTGTAAGATGTTGCTTTCAGTTATCCCTTTGGATAAATGTCACTCTTGCCTATTTTTCGGTTTCTGACCTATCTTTCTAGCAAGGAGTCTCTCAATGAGCATCTGACACCCTAAGACCATTAGGTAACATTCATTTTTTATCCTCCTACTGCGAGGTTCGACCCTTCCCAAACCAATTTACAATTCGGTACTATGGTCTCTGCTGACTTCTCACGACAATTGTTATCCGCACATAAAAATACGTGCGTCCGTGAGACCTCCCCAGGTAAGAACGATAACTTTCCCCTCATCTACCTGCCACATTTACTCTGTTGCTTCCGTACAGTATTGGACTTTGGTTTGTTTTGCAACCTCATCCAGCAAATTGAGCCTTATATGTAGTTTCTGTTCGTCAGGCCGAGGGTTTGCCGCCGATGACTTCCTTCAGATTCCACCTCGCGATGGACACCCTTGTCTTAGGCTAGCACTTCCTACTGTAAAGGCGTGTTCGGGACTTTCACCCTAAAGTTATCACCCATGCTGGGCGCACAAAAAGAAAAACCCCTTCCCTGGGGTCTGCCTCTCTTTCATAAGAAGAAAAAATGTCCAGTACTACATCGCCGTCCTAAAACATAAAACCCCAACTTTCGCTGGGGCTCGTTGAAGCATCTTACTGCCTTTACTGGTGAACCCACAGGTACAAAACTCGAACTCTTTTTTAGAAGATTTAAGGCGATTAAATCAATTAAGAGACAGTCCATATCAGCGTGATTTAGTAGTCAATCAACCTAAACAGTCATTGAATACGCCGAAGGTTCGAAAATTTTGATTTTAGTACTCTAACTTGTTACGTTGAGCCTCTTCGTCTTCTCTCTTTGGGTCCTCCAAATATCGTTGTTTCATGTGTTTAAATATTTCAGCGACATTTGGGTATTTGTACTGGAAATCTGTCTCTAATTTTTCGAAGTAGCGGGCTTTTGCTCGCTCGATATTTCCTCCATCGTAAGGGCCTCTTGTGGTAGAACCTCTTTTTTTGAACATAGCCGTAGAATAAACACTTTTAATACTACGGGTATTTATCTCCTCAATGGCTTGAAATATCGCCTCCTGTGGCCATTCAGGGATATTCTCGGGATATTGAGCCAATATCTTTCCAATTTCGGAATCGGCAACTTCTAATCTATCAACTGCTTTTGCCAATTGTCTTACCTTAAGAACCCATTCTTGCAATGTTGTTGTATCGATGGATTTATCTTCTTTCATACCCGGTATTTTTTTCCAAGAATGAAGTAAATGATAGGCTTGTTTCGCTCTGTTTAGGTTTAAGTTATCAGAAAACCCCTCTCTTTCTTTTTCCAATAATGCCCTATCTTTTGGTAGATAAACCCATTTTAAAATTTCGATAAAAAAATCGGGATTGTTAGCCAATTCTTCTTCTAAAACTTTGGGATTCCGTCTCGTACCATAAGAATCCAATAGTGGTAGAAATAGCCATTCTAATTTAATTAGCGTAGATTTATCAATATCTTTTCGCTTATCAAGTTCTTCAAAAATCCGCTCAATCTCATATCCTTTAAATCGTGGTGCTTCATTCGCTTCTTCTGTTCCCGCCTTAAAAAGTATTTCGGAAAGAAGATTACTTGGTATTTCATCTATAAAGTGATTAGAAACATCAATAGCAGAAAAGAAACGCTTGTATTTTAGAAGCTTATTTATCCCAAACGTTATTTCGCTCTCGGACACTCCGTAAAAATTTGGGTTGACATTTTCCCAATATTCATTCTCAATTTCTTCATTCAAAGATGCAATGAAATCCCACAATTGTTGGTTTTGATTTAGTGGTATTAAAGCATTGGATATCGCTTTATTACTATAACCATGTTCTTGTAAATCCAATCTGGACGTTTGAAAGATTTTGCCGAATGGTCTTCTATGTACACATCTCTTACTGGAATGCCAATAAAGATGCAAGCCAAACAAATCTTAAAGAAAACTTAGAACAGGGTATTACTCAAACCAAGCCTTCAACCACTCAAAAAGCAGTCAATCCTTATAGAAATCTACTTGTTGCAGGGATAAATATTTTACTTGATAAAGGTCTTATCTCACTGGACTACTCACCTACGGATAATGAAGATGGACATTTATTTACTGATTTATTTGGTTATCCGTCTGTTGTACTATGGCAGGATATAGGGTACGAAGAACTAAGGATATCAGTGTGGTGGAAATATGACCACAGCCAACATCCACAAGCTAACCTTAGCGGAAACAGTCGTGAGCGATTTACCACAACAAGCCCTCTCGCAAAAAGACAACACTACAAAAAAATTGTAGGTGTTACAACTACCGCTTGGTTTGAAAGAAAAACCGGAAAGTTTATTCAGGGAAAAGGCAAAGAGAGAATTTATGACATCTACACAAGAAATGTAGATAAAGAGGAATTATTTAATCTTCCTACTCAAATAGCAAAAGGATACAAAACAGAGGGCGAGTTTTTCTTTTAGAATAGTTATCATCGGTTACAGTTCTTCACTGTAACCGATTTCCATAGCCAACTATTGCCACCAAAAGCCATCCGACACCCCTTTGTAAAAGTGCTTTTAAATAGCCTCTAAATTCCCTGCATCACTAATTTTTTTTGTTATGCAAGGAGAAGACGATTTGAGAGGATTAGCCAAAATCATGGCTTTTATGCGTGCCGTAAGTATTCTTTTGGTCCTGATGCACTTTTATTGGTTCTGTTACGGGTTCTTTGCCGAACGTGGATGGACACTGGAAATTATCGGTAAGATATTGACCAACTTCAACCGTACCGCAGGGCTTTTTTCACACACCCTTTACACCAAAATTTTTGCCTTGCTGTTGTTGGCGTTAAGCTGTCTCGGTACTAAGGGCGTAAAGAATGAAAAGATAACATGGGCTAAGATTTATACCGCCTTAGCCATAGGCTTTGTGCTGTTTTTTCTGAACACACCATTGCTAAAGCTGTCGGCAGGGATTGCCACATCGCTTTACATCCTTACAACGAGTTTGGGATATATAGCCTTGCTCATGGCAGGGATATGGATGAGCCGACTACTCCGCAACAACCTGATGGACGATGTTTTCAACAACGAGAACGAAAGTTTTCAGCAGGAAACCAAGTTGATGGAAAACGAATACTCGGTTAATCTTCCCACGAAGTTTTACTACAAAGGTAAATGGAACAATGGCTGGATTAACGTAGTCAATCCTTTTCGAGCCTCAATTGTGTTGGGTACTCCGGGTTCAGGAAAATCGTATGCCATCGTAAACAACTACATCAAGCAACACATCGAAAAGGGCTTTTCGATGTACATCTACGACTTCAAGTTCGACAACCTTTCTACCATTGCCTATAACCACCTGTTAAAGCATAGCGATAAGTATAAGGTAAAGCCCAAATTTTACGTCATCAACTTTGACGACCCACTCCGGAGCCACCGATGCAATCCGCTAAGCCCCGCATTTATGACAGATATATCTGATGCTTACGAAGCGGCATACACTATCATGCTTAACCTCAATCGTAGCTGGATAACCAAGCAAGGGGATTTTTTCGCGGAAAGCCCAATTATATTGCTTGCTTCCATCATTTGGTTTCTGAAAATCTATGAAGACGGAAAGTATTGTACGTTTCCCCATGCTATTGAATTGCTGAATAAAAAATATGCAGATGTTTTTACGATACTTACCTCATATCCCGAACTTGAAAACTATCTTTCGGCTTTCATGGATGCGTGGCAGGGCGGAGCGCAAGACCAGTTGCAGGGGCAGATAGCATCGGCAAAAATTCCATTGTCACGGATGATTTCGCCACAGCTTTATGGGTGATGACGGGTGATGATTTTTCACTGGACATCAACAACCCCCAAGAACCGAAAATCTTATGCGTGGGCAATAATCCCGACCGTCAAAATATCTATTCGTCCGCTTTAGGATTGTACAATTCGAGGATTGTAAAACTCATCAATAAGAAAGAACGGTTAAAAAGTTCCGTTATCATAGACGAGTTGCCTACGATATATTTCCGAGGACTGGATAACCTTATCGCAACGGCACGTAGCAATAAGGTGGCAGTATGCTTAGGCTTTCAAGACTATTCACAATTGATAAGGGATTATGGCGACAAGGAAAGCAAGGTCATCCAAAATACGGTGGGTAATGTATTCTCCGGTCAGGTAGTGGGCGAAACGGCTAAAAATCTAAGTGAGCGTTTTGGCAAAGTGTTGCAGAAACGTCAGAGCATCACCATCAACCGCAATGATAAATCCACATCTATATCCACCCAACTGGACACGCTTATACCTGCATCCAAAATATCCACGCTTACACAGGGTATGTTCGTGGGGTCTGTTTCTGATAACTTCGATGAGCGTATCGAGCAGAAAATCTTCCATGCTGAAATCGTGGTGGATAACGAAAAGGTTTCTGCCGAAACCAAAGCGTATAAGAAGATACCGCAGATATTATCCTTTACCGATGAAAACGGCGACGATAATATGACGCAGGTCATTGAAGCCAATTACAGGCAGGTCAAAGCGGACGTTATGCAGATTGTCGAAAGCGAAATGGAGCGGATTAAGAACGACCCCGATTTACAGCATTTGTTAAACACAGATTGTTCTGACACGTAAACCATAAGTTTTTTCAACCACTAAAGAGATTACTTAACATAGGTTCATTGCCTGATTTTTTTATTCTTGAGACCTTAGCAGAAAATAATGTGATATGAAATATAAGGACAGGGGAGAATCAGAGAAATTAGACCAAGTAATCAAAGAGATGAAAAATATTTTCAGAACTGTACCATATGGCGTCGATCACACAATGAAGGTGTTAGAAAATACACGGACGAT
>JAJUFH010000021.1 GCA_029266035.1 Sinomicrobium sp. | reverse complement strand
TCCGTGGAAGATAAAAATGAAAATGTGTGTTGTAATTCCGAAATTCTTTGTAATTTCATAGACACGTAGAATAGAAAAACCCCGTTTTTTGGCACTTTGGCCAATTTTCGGGGTTTTGTTTCTCTAAATTACGGATTAATACGCTGAATTACAAATGTTTATTTAATTCTGAATGTGCCAAGTAATTCCGGCGTTTTTGTTTTGATATTTCCTGTATTCCACTAAACCCCTTACAGTTTTTTGAGCAGTTTTTTAGCAGTGTCAAAATATTCAGAACTTTCAGGTATTTGTTCAAGCAGTGTTTTACACGCTTCTACCCTATTCTGTTTAAGCAGGCTTAGTCCTCCGTACCACATAGCATCGTTTTTAAACGCCGAGGTCGACTCAAAAAGAGTTTTAAACATTCCATCGGCCCTCTCATACTCCCCTTGTTCCACCAGGCTTATAGCGTGATACAGCACAATTTCAGGCTGCTTGCGTTCTTCTTCCGGAAGACTTCCGAAAAGTGCTGCCGCTTCAGTGTAATCTCCGGTATTAAAAGCCTGTTCTGCCTGTTGTAGTACAGCATTGCTATCTCCTCTTACGGCTAGACTAATCTGAGGATAATGTGCGTAATCCTCATAAGAAGGCGATGTAAAGTTCTGGGAAATAAAAATACCCAAGAGCAGTAGTATGGATGCCGCTACGGCAAACTGCCATAGTTTTATTCTCCCCTTCTCACGGACATTGGATAAACTCCGTACCCTCTCATTCTCAAAATAAGCAGCAGAGGCCTCGCTTAGCGTTTCTTTGAAAGCCTCCGTTTCAGCTTCTCTTCCAAAAGTAGCCTCCAAATAGCTATGAATTTCCCGAAAAGCCTCAAAAGCTTCTCTAAAATCTGCATCCTGCTCTAAGCGTCGCTCCATTTCCCCTCTTTCCGAAATCGAAAGATTTTCGGAAAGATAGGCCTCAAATAATATTACGTCCATTTCGTCCATCAGAGAGAGGATTTTAATTTTTTATATTCCGGAGACTGACGAATCATTTCGGCCAGTTTACCGGTACAAAGTGATTTTTTCTTTCGCGCATAGGCATATGTTATTCCCATTTTCTCAGCTACGTCTTCCATAGACTTCAATCGAAAACTAATCTGGAGTAACTCCTTACACACCTCACCAAGCCGTTGAAACATCGCGGTAAAGATCTTTTCTTTCTCTTCTTCTACACAGGTTTCGGCAAGCAGGATTTCAGCCCCTTCATCTTTATATACCTCCTGCTCTCCCATTGTTACCTCTCTTCCGGAAAGTTTTTTTAGCTCGTTTAACCATCGCCGCTTACAAAGCAGGAAAAAGTAAGCGTCAAACGGACAGCTAAGCTGTAATCCTTTGTCTCTCGCCTGTTTGTATATAACGAGTAACACCTCTTGCACAACATCTTCAGCAGACGAAGCATCTCCGCTATTATTGCAGATATAGCGAACCACTTTAGGTACAAATTTTTCGTAAATAGCATTTACAACCCGAACATCGTTCTGTAGCAGTCCCTCTATATACTTCTGGTCGTCGTGCACTTTCTTGTCTGCCATACCTCTTCGGTCTATTAGCGGATTAAAGTACTAAAATAAAAAAGTTTTTCAGATATGGGTAACAAATCTTTTATCTCTGGATGTATAGATAGAAAAACAAAGATGGTTTCCGAAAAACCTTAAAAATTAAAGTAGAAACAAATCTAAAATTAAAATGTAATGAAAAATTTATTTTTTACAACTGCCTTAATCCTGGGTTCTCTAATGATCTCCTGCGATACTACCCAAGCAGATGAAGATCTAGATCTGACCCAAAAAAAAGAAGAACGGGAAATTACTGCAAAAGAAATGTGCAATGAAAAAAACCCTTATGACGAACAGGGGGTGATACACAACGAATTACTCGATTTCTACATAGCGCATACGGAAGACGTAAAAGACATCAATCCCGATCGTTGGATTGCAATTACAAAAGAATTTTACGAATCTAAGAAAATGGATTTTAACACCGTAGACATCGGAACCTTTAAAGAAGCCATATATATCTTTGAAGAAGCGAATATGTACGGTGACAATCTGATCTTAAATCTTTGCGAATACGTACCTTTCTTATGCAATATCGGGACTCCTGGCCCTTATAACCCCTCACCTACTTGGCCCGATCCGTTTTTTAACAGTGAGGGAAATGACGATGAAAATCTCACCGACACCGAACGCGCCCTCAACTATCTGCAATCTATCAAAACCGAAGAAAACAAGATACTGGAGAACAGTGAACTGAATGATGAAGAGCGCATTGCCCTATTAAACTACACTGCAGTAGCAAGGTATTCTGCGGGCTATTGGCACAACGTAATGCGCGTACAAAAATCGAAAAGCGACTGGTACGAGTTTGCCGAACAAAGTGTAGCCGCTATAGGACCATGCTATTTGTGCGATGTAGTGCGCGTAGACGCTGTTGCTACCGCTGTGGGGAGTGCACTATTAAACGATACTACAGGGGCTATTCTCGGGGCTTACGCAAGCGCAGTATTCATGCTTTATTAGTCGTTATCACCCCTAATTTCAAAATTTGCAAAAAAATAGTCGTATTAGAGGTAACAAAAATTTTATCTCTTGATATATATAAAAACAAAGGTGGGTTCTGAAAAACCTTTAAAAAAAACAGAGTAGGATAATTCAAAATCAAAACAAGATGAAAAAGTTATTTAAAATGGCCTTAGCCATATGTACAGTACTCACAGTAGTAGTTTCTTGCGATCAGGAAGACGATAATACTCCTCTGCCGATTGAAAAAAAAGAACGAGAAATCAAAGTAAGTGAAATGCGCTATGAAAAGAACCCCTACGACGATCAAGGGATGCTGCACAACGAGTTCCTAGATTTCTTCATCACCCGAGTCGACCTCAGTTCTAAAGAGATGAACCGTGAAAAGCTCTTCTCCTTAATAGAGGAGTTTCACAGTGTAAAAAAGATAGACTTTGAAGCATCAGATATCGAGATTTACCACAAAGTATTCGACTTCTATGCTGAAGCTAAAATACACTATCCGGGATCTGAATCTATATCCAGATTATGTAAATACTTCGATATTCCAATACTTTGCGACATTATTAAGTGGCCCTTCCCTACCTTATTGACGTTAGACGATGTTGAAGAAGGAGAGGCTACAGATCGTATTCTGAAATACATAGAGGAAATCAAAGCCGCAGAAGCAAAAATACTCGAAGATACCAGAATGGACGAAATTGAAAAATACGCTCTTTTAAATTACGCTACCGTGGCACGCCATTCGGCCGCATATTGGCACAATGAAATGCACGTGTTAAAATCGCAAAGCAATTGGTCTAATGCCGATGAAAGTTTAGCTGCGGAATACTGCTGGAAATGTGTGGGAAAATCAGACGTAGAAGGAGCAATCGGCGGAGCGATAACAGGAGCATTTGCCGGCGGCGTAGGCGCAGGTCCAGGGGCAGGTATTGGAGCAGGAGCAGCCAGTGCAGCCTCAGCTGTAGTTGAATTCTTCGATTGGCTGTGGTAACAAAGAAATATCATCAATACCATAAAAGGATCTCCACAACACTATTTTTTTAGGTTCATTAGTGAAGAAATCCCGCTTCCGTATGTCATTTCGGAGCGGGATTTCAAACTGTTTGTAACCGGGCTAGGAGGAACAAAATAAAAGAAAACCCCTCTCTATCAAGTTTTTTCCTATTTTTGAATTGCTAACCAAAACCAATTCCAATATGAGGACTGTAATATTCCCTTGTGTTTTTATACTATTTCTTTATCCATTACTCGGTAGTTGTGATCGCAAAACCTGTTGCGATGACCCTCCGGAAAACACAAGTTTCAACCCGCCTACAAGAGAAGACTTTCAGCGATTACAACAACAGTTTACGGATAGTCTGGCAGAAACCTTTGTGTTTAACACCAACGAAGGGCTGTATGCGACCTCCGCTAAGGGAACACAAATCCGCGTTTACCCTAACTGTGTGAACACCGTAGACGGAACATCAGTCGACGGAGAAGTAAGTTTGAAATTTCTTCAGTATTACGACCGGAGAACTACCCTTCTCGCCAGCATTCCTTCATGGGCCAGGACTAACACAGATATTACGGCTTTACTCAATATAGGGGCCTTCTTTAGTGTTCACCTTTACCAAGGTGATTCCGAGCTCTTCAGCAACTGCGAAATGCTGATTACCATTCCCTTTTCACTACTGCCAGAAACAGATCGGGAATTGAACCTTTGGAATGGTGATGAAATCTATCAGGGAACCGCCCCATGGCTCCCCTTAGACGGAGGACTCTTAGTCGAAGCTGACAATTACATCACCAGTTTTCTCTATGGCAAATGGAGGGCTATAAGCAAAAACGTAGAACTCTCCGAGACCACAAACGACATCCGGGTTCTGGTATCGGAGGGATACAACAGTGATAATGCCAGGGTGTACATCGCCTATCCTAACGACAACAATGGACTGGCACAACTTCATTACGACAGAGAAACTGGAATGTTCCACTCTCCTTATCCCCTTCCCGACATACCGCAAGCCTATCTCATTTTCCTCTCGGAAGACGACGGACAATGGAGGTATGGAATAAAAGAAATAACGGTCACAGAAAACACTACCTACACCCTTGCTCATAGTGAAACACAAAGAGCGAGCTCCGAAACTCTTATATCAGTCATAAACGACTTACCCTAACCCGGATAAAATACAGAAATGATATCACTTATACACCACATATCACCACAGAGCAACGGCAAGAATATCCTTACTATTACAATCGCCACGTTATTCTATCTCACGGGTATTGCACAGGAAGAACAATTGTCTGACAGCGTGCAGCGAACAGTCACCTTTACCCCCCATATTTCAGGAAATGCAGTAGAATTCCTGCCACAGCCTCCCCCTCTAATCCAAATGGCTGGGGCACCCAAGGCCTATTACTCCTATTTTTGGGAATTTGGAGACGGTAATTACAGTCGTGAAGAACAACCCCTACACACCTATAAAAACCAGGGAACCTATGAGGTTAACTTATGGGCTACCAATCATTACGACAATGGCAAAACCCCCAGTACTCGCCCGCAAAAGTTAGAAGTTAAAACGATTACCGAAAATTATAACGATCAGGCCTCGCTAGGTGAAGATCTACTATTACAGCGAAATCGCGAACCCGTTCCGGAAGAAGATATTGTCGTTATTCTGAGCTATAAAAACCCTAAACCCTATGTTACCAGAGGTAAGCTATATCTTTTTTACAACGAACAGCAATACAAAGAAAAGAACTTCGAACTTATTGATACCCGCACCTATCACGGTGAAAGAAGCATATCGGAGGTGGAGTTTGCCTACACCGGAATAACTGCAAACGGAGAACCTATGCTGGCTTCCACAGCAAACTTTAGCTTAGCGAGACAACAAGTGCAAGACACTACAGAAAGGACAAACCTCCCACTCACTCTCGAAGAGTCAAAAAGCTATTACAAAGACTGGAGTATTTTGGAATTTAATCAGATGGCTCCCGAAGAGGAACGCAATATTTTCTTTAGCCTGCGCACCGCCCCAGAAATGCTGAAAGACACCAGCGCCATAGTCACCGTAAGGAGTATTTATGTACCGGATGAAAACTACGACAATCACAAGGTAAAGGACATGGAAATGGAAATAGTCACCTCCCACGATCCCAATCGTATGTCTTCAAATGCTACTGTGATGAATTACCGGCTGGCAAACTTCAAAACTTTTCGCTACAAAATAAGATTTCAGAACAATGGCGAAGGTCCGGCAAACACCATACGGCTGGAAACTGAGATTCCGGAAATATTTGATAAGAGTACTATCGAAATAGAAGACCTCCACCCCAAATGTCCGATATGCCCAGACGACAAAGAGGTTTCTTATAGCTGTATAGACACCACCTATAAGGAAAATAAAGCCATTTTTACTTTTAAAAATATATATCTTCCGGGAAGCGAACAACAAAATGTCAAAGAATACGACTCTACTAAAGGCTTTGTAAAATACCGAATAAAACCTGGCAAAAATTTTCACAAGATAGAAACCAAAAGTCGTACAGCCATCTTTTTCGATAAGAACGAGCCTGTTATCACTAATTACGCCATCACCCGCTTCCTTCCCGGAATATCCATAGGAGCAAAGGCCGGCTATATGTGGAGCCCTGATCTGGATCACCACAAGGAATATTTTGTAGGAGCAACCATATCTCCCTACAAATCCTATCGAGGGTATCTGCAGGCAGAAATCATGCTCTCCGCCAATTCTTTCGACAAGCTGAAAACATTTACCGAAGAGGTCATAGGAAATAATAACACCATAGACACTTACAGGCTAAAAGCCTTGGAAGAATACCGCAATATCTCATTGTATATTGTACCCGTATCGTATCGGTATAACATCAACAATTATCTGGCTGTGGGAAGCGGAATTCAGTTTAGAACCGATCTCAGCAGTGCGCAATGTACCACGACTACCAGTGAATACTCCCTGGTTATACCGTCGGAGGGAATCGATTTTAGAGATAATACCAAAGATGAAATAAGTCAAACCGACGTCACACATGCCTTCCAAAATTTTCAAACGGGAATCTTTGTCGGATTTAACGCAGGGCTTGCACGCATAGGTCCCAGCATCGGAGCCAGGTATGTTTACAACCTCAACAATCCACACAACCAGATACAGCTGTATGCTATATGGAAATTCTGAGAAGGAAATACAACAAGATAACCGTAAAAAAAATATGGTTAATCGCTGTACTGATACTGTACTCTTCTCTACTCAAAGCACAGCTCACATCACATATATACGACGATATAGACAGACTTTCCACCTCCCCGTCTCCAGTAGTTCTCAGAGAATTGGAGACAAAAGAAATACAATACGCCACAAAAGCGAATAGTCTTGAAGAATACACCGCCTTACTGATTTTACAATGCAATATGGGGTATTATTACCGCGAGAACGGTGCATACCTAAAAGCCATAGCTTTATATGAAAAAGCATGGCAAAATTACAGAGGTCGGAAAATTGAGCATTACGACATCACAGAATTTTGTCTCAAACCCTTAGGAAACCTGTACACCATTTCCGGCGACCTAACAAGGGCAGAAAACACTATAAAGTCTTATCTCTTTATCGCACAACAACAAAACGATACAGAACAGGAAACAGCCGCCATTCTCAATCTTTCCGTAGTGTATCACAATGCGGGAAATTTTCGTATGGCCGCTCGCCTTTTGGAAACCCAGCTGTCGGTTTCTTCTCTGGCATCAGAACAGAAAACATCCCTACTCAACAATCTGGCCGCCAATTATTTTGCATTGAAACAATACGATGCCGTAGAAAAAACACTTCAAAAAGTTTCTAAAACACAACCTCAAATCGCTTTCAATCTGTATCGCAATGCTGCACAGCTCGCCAAGGCAAAAGGAGAACTCTCCAAAGCTGAAAATTATCTAGATAGGGCAGAAAACGAATTGTTGACACACTCTTTGTCAGCTAGAGAATTGGCTCGGATTTACGTTGAAAAAGCTGAACTAGCTTCTTTAAATCATCAGTATCCTAAGGCTAAAGACTTGTTGTTCCGCGCATTAAATTTTTTATTACCTCAACACCGGAAACACGATAAACCCACTACAGAGATGCTCTATGCCGAAAATGTGTTTATATCCGTTTTCGACGCCATGGCTGCCCTTCAATCTGAACCGGAAAAATCGCTGGAATATTACGAACTCAGCTTTCACGTCTCTAAACTTATCAGAACGCAAATCATCACACAAGAAGCTGCACTATTACAATTGGCAGAAGACAAAAACCGCAGTGAAAAGTGCATTGCACTTCTCTATGACATGTACAGAGATACCGGAAATCCTCAATATATGGAACGTGCATTCCACTATTCCGAAAACAACAAGGCATCTATTCTCAAAAAAACCGATTATCGCAAATCAATCGCTGAAGCTTTTCCCGACGATCCTCTGCTCTCTGAAGTGAAAAAATGGTCTGCACAACAGGAGCAACTCATCAACAAACTAGTACGCGCTCAACTTTCGGGAAATATACAGGGTACAAAACACTATACCGAAGCGCTTAATGATACTCAATTACAACTGGGGGCACTGTACAAAAAAGCATACCTGAAATACCCGTCTATGATAAATCCGGACCAAAAGATATCTCTCGATAGTATCAGGCAATTACTGCGAGACGACCAGGCGTGCATGGTGATTTACTTTAGTGGAAAGAAGCAACGGTTTATCTTTTCCGTCAGCAGCAATAGTTCAGAAATGTACCGTGAAGACAATACGGTTGAGACTGATAATTTAATCAGAGCGTACCTCAGCCTTTTTGAGGATCCACATTCCATAAACAACAACCCTTCAGATTATGCCCATAAAGCCCATTCATTATTCAACAAGCTATTCCCGTTTCCTATTTCCGAAAAAAAACTTATTGTTGTACCAGATGGCCTGCTATCTTTTATACCTATCGAAACCCTGCTCACTTCAAAAAGTGAGAGCGTTTCATACAAAACCATGCCTTTTCTCCTATATCGTCACCAGGTTTCCTATCTCACCTCTGCCTCTTTTTACCACCGGGCTTCACCGCCTATCTCCGGAAAAAAACTACTCGGCATTTTTCCAGTCTTTGAAGGTACCCCTGAAGCACTTCCCTACTCTCTCGAAGAAGCTCAGAGTATCAAAGCTCTGACAGAAGCAGCGATTATCACCGGAAAAAATGCCACCAAAAGTTCTTTTGTGCAAAATGCAAAAAACTACGGTATTCTCCATCTTTCTACACATTCCAGTGGCGGGAATTTTGTGGTTCCTCCCAGTATTGCTTTCAGTGACGACACTATGCTACTACACGAGCTATATAGCTTGGAATTTAAACCCAAATTGGTGGTTCTAAGTGCTTGTGAAACCGGAATAGGAAAAATACAAAAAGGCGAGGGACCGATAAGCATAGCTCGTGGTTTTCAGTATGCCGGAGCAAAACAACTTCTCTTTTCACTCTGGAAAGTCAACGACCGAGCAACAGCCCAATTGATGACCTCTTTTTATCGACATTGCGAAAAATACGGAGCAGCTACAGCCAACCGGAAAGCAAAAACAGATTATCTCGCCGACGACAAAATTTCCAACATCAAAAAATCTCCGTATTACTGGGGAGCATTTGTATATTACGGCAACCTTCAGCAAAAACAAACCTACACCGCCGATTACCAATATGCTATATTCGCAATCCTGATTGTCACTTTTGCAGTATTATTGATATACTTAAACCGTAGAAAACAACAGTATTCCAAAAGCGCAAAGGCAAATCAATCTATTTCAAAAAAGGTTTGATATTCTCTGCCCAGATGGCATATCCTTTGGCATTCATATGCGTTCCGTCTTCGCGGAATAGCTCAGGTCTGGCGTTGCCATTGGCATCCAACATATCGTCCCACACATCTATAAAGTGGAGTTTTTCGTTACGATCACACAGTTCTTTTATCTGCTGGTTCAACCTTATGTATTCTTCTCGCTTAGCCGCTCTTTTCTTACTCACACAGGGTTTTACTCCGATAACGTAAACATCCGTTTCGGGCATGCGCTCTCTTATTTCATCCAATAGCTTTTCAAAATCTTCTTTTGTCCTTTCAACACTTTTTCCTGTAACGATATCGTTATCTCCTTCGTACAAAAATATCTTCTTAAAGGGATGCCTAAATACCAGGTCTTCTTTGTAGTGTAATACATCGCTCATATGCGATCCTCCAAACCCTCTGTTAAGCCATGAAAAGCCCGGAAAATAAGAATTTATATCCTTCCAAAAACGCACTGAAGAACTCCCTACCATCACAGCGTCGTAATTGGAAACGTCGAGAGTGTCTGACTGTTGTCGGAATTTAACTATAGTTTTTTCAAAACGGGTTGCATCTTGTGCCTGTAAGCTGAAAAAGGACAAGATGAACAACAATGCAAAGCAGTATCGTATTCTCATGATTTAAATTTGGTTAAACTTTTGAAGAGAAAGATATATAAAATTCGTTTTCTCTCTCTATTATTTACAGAAATATCACAAATTGACTTGTAAACAACTAAAGCCTCAGTGCCTCTTCTACCGAAATGCGCTGACCGTTGCGATAGGCTACGATATAAGCGCTTTTATAGCCTTTGGCTTTGGCCTGACGCTGCAAACTCTTAGCTTCCTCATACTCGGTAGTGTTTCCATACAAATAGCGATAAACACTACCCTCCTGTTCCATAGAAATGGGTTCTAGCCCCCTAAAATTATAGCGTTTGGTCTCAATTTTATTACCTCCAGCTGCGATTTGTACCTTAAAAGTCACTCCCGCAGCTGCAGCGGTTTCTCCTTCATTAGAAACATCCTGAAAATTGTCTATAGCTGTATTGACCGCCAAATCTTTTTTATATCTGATGATCGCTTCGGCTATATTGTCGGACACTTCTGTTTTTCCTTTTTTAGAACTCAGATAGTTCTTTTCGTTTTTGTTGGTAATAAAGCCTGTCTCTATGAGTACACTGGGCATAAAAGTTTGGTGTAACACTATAAAACCAGCCTGCTTTACTCCTCTGTTTTTGCGCTTGAGTTTTACCGAGAAATTTTCCTGCAGCAATTTGGCCAGACGTATACTCTGTCCTAAAAACTCTTCCTGCATAATGGTAAGACCAATGATAGATTCAGGAGAATTGATATCGTATCCGGCATAATTTGCCTCGTGATTTTCCTCCAGATAAATAACCTCGTTTTCTGCCTTGGCTACTTCAAAATTCTGCCTGTTGGCATGCAGTCCTAGCACATAAGTTTCACTGCCATAAGCATTGGAGTGATGCGCATTGCAGTGAATAGACACAAAGAGGTCGGCTTCGGCTTCGTTGGCAATTTTTCCCCTTACGTATAGATTGACAAATTTGTCGGTCTTCCTGGTGTAAACCACCTTGATATCCGGATGTTTTTCCAGCTCTTTCCCTACCAACAACACCAAATCGAGGGCGATATCCTTTTCTTTTACACCGTTGGCTACTTTACCCGGATCGTGACCACCATGACCAGCGTCGAGCACTACGGTAAACTTCTTGTTTCGATGCTCATCATTCCCGTTTTCCCAACCAAAAGAACTGTGCCAACCTACAACTGTAAGCAACACCGACAACAACCATAGCCTTTTTTTCATGCACTTATTTTTTTGAGAGAATTCCTCGTGGTAACACTGTTATTTTTAAACGATCTCGTGAAAAAATATTGTAAGAAACCAGCGTTATTTGGGGTTAACCTTGTTTTTAACACACAATACCCTCACAGAGAATTTGGTACTCCCATTTAGCGAGGAGTCCCCGTCTCGCAAAAAAAACACAAAATCAAAAACCGTTTCGAGGAATTCGCATATTTTTTTCACATCTTTGCCAATGTAATCACAGGCCGGAGGCTAACACCTCCGAAGCACAGATCACACATCAGGCTATATTTTATACAAAAATAGGATTTAAAGCATTGCAAGCAAATAACCCATACATACTTTTAATGCTTATTTTGCTGTTGTGCCCACTGTTTCTCCAATCGCAGGAACTTCCGGTAAGGCAGTCCCTCAACATTGAGGCCGAGCAAGATTCGACCGATATACCGGTATCGGAGATACTTCCCGATCTGGCGATAAAGGACTCTGTGCTACAAGACAGCATTGTACAAGACAGTATTTCTCGCGACAGTATAAGTAAAGACAGTGTGGTGAAGAAAAAAAACTTCCTGGACGACCAAATCAAATACAAGGCTAAAGACTATCAGAAAACAGTCCGGAGCGAAAATAAGATATACCTGTACAACGAAGCCGAAGTGTACTATCAAGACACCGAACTCAAAGCGGGTATCATCGTTATCGATTACGAAAAGAAAGAGGTTTACGCAGGTAGAATAAAAGACACTACCGGTACGCTTGTACAAGCACCGTACTTCAAACAAGGGAGCAATATAGTAGAACCGGACTCCATCCGTTATAATTTCGACACTCAAAGAGCGTTGATTTGGAATTCTCGCTCTGAGCAAACCGTAGGAGGAGAAATGAACGTGTTTGCCGAAGTCACCAAAAAAGAAAACGATTCGGTCTATTTTCTACACGAAGGAAAACTCACTACCTCTAAGAACTTAGACGATCCAGAATACTACATCCGAGTGAGGAAAGCAAAGTTTGTACCCAAAAAAAAGGTGATTGCAGGATTTAGCAATATGTACATCGCCGATGTACCTACTCCTATTGCCGTACCCTTTGCCTATTTTCCCATGTCTCAAAAAAGCAGTGAGTCGGGCCTGATTTTCCCCACCTTTGGTGAGATTAACGACAGGGGGTATTTTTTGCAAAACGGCGGGTATTATTTTGCTATAAACGACTATGTAGATCTCGCTGTATTGGGAGATTACTACACCAATGGAAGTTACGGCTTCCGCACAGAAAGTAGTTATTCCGTACGCTACCGTTTCCGGGGGAATTTCAATTTCCGATTTGAAAACCTCGTACAGGGCCAAAAAGGATTTCCCGATTACAGCCGGGGTACTACCTACAACATACAGTGGTCGCACAGCCAAGACGCTAAGGCCAGTCCCAACTCTCGATTCTCTGCCAGTGTAAACCTCGGTAGTAGCCGGTATTACAAAGATTCGTACAACCAGATCAATACCGGGAATTTTATGCAGAATACGCTGACTTCGTCTATTTCGTATTCCAAGACCTTTCCGGGGTATCCTGCGGTAAATGTGAGTCTCACTGCCTCTCACTCACAGAACACCAATACAGAGACCATAAATATGACACTGCCTACACTTCAGGCCAGTGTAGAACGGATATATCCCTTTGCTCCGAAATCGGGAGTCAAAAAAGGAATTTTGCAAAACATCAACTTTCAGTACAGTCTGAGAGCCGAAAACAGTTTCCAGACCACCGACTCCCTGTTTTTCAAAAAAGAGATGTTTGCCGATGCCAGAACCGGGTTCAGACATTCTATACCGATAAGTACAAACTTTAAGATTTTGAAATACCTGAGTGCTTCGCTCAATGTAAATTACGACGAGACTTGGCAACTCAAGACTATTCGCCGACACGACTACGATCCCGAGCTCGAAATGGCTCCTACAGACACCATCAACGGCTTCGATCGCTTCGCTCAATACAGTTTTGGAGCCAGCCTGGGAACCACACTATACGGTACCCTTGTTTTTGATGAAGATAGCAAAATACAGGCTGTTCGACATGTTATGAGACCTTCTATAAGCTATGGATACACTCCCGGATTTGACCAGTATTACGAGGAGTATGTTGCCAATGAAGAAGGAGAAATCAGAGAATACACCCGTTTTGAAGGCGGACTGTACGGCGCCCCCGGAAGAAGTATGAGTAACAGCGTAAGTTTTTCGCTGCAAAACAATTTTGAGGCCAAGGTTAAAGACAAGGATACTACAGCTACAGAACCCAAAAAGATTACCCTGCTCAACCTCAACTTCAACACCAGTTACAACGCTGTAGCCGACTCGCTGCCCTGGCAACCCTTGAGATTTACTGGTAATATTCCATTTTTTGACGGAAAGATGACCGTCAATTTTGGCGGTACACTCGACCCCTATGCCATAGACAATGCAGGGAGAAAAATAAACAAGTGGAATATAGACAACGGAGGAGGCCTGTTCCGTTTTACCAATGCCAATGTCACGACGAGTTATACCATATCGAGCAAGACATTTGAAGGAAGCGGCATAGATCGCGACAACGACAATACAGCTAGTGGTGGACGAGACGACGACCTTTTCGGTTCGTCTATGGATTACAGCGACGGACGAATGTTTCCAGAAGACGACGATGACGAAGAAGAGGAAGAAGACACCAAATTATACGGGTCAAAGCTACCCTGGGATTTGAGACTTGCCTATTCGATGACCTATTCGAATACCGCCAGACAACGGGATATTAGCAACAACTCACTCATGTTCTCAGGAAATGTGGAGCTGACACCAAAATGGCGCGTAGGAGTCTCCTCTGGCTATGACTTTAAAAACAAAGGGTTCAGTTTTACCCAACTCCGCTTTGAACGAGATTTGGAAAGCTGGCGCATGAACTTTAGCTGGACTCCCTTCGGAACCCGTACTTCGTGGTATTTCTTTATCGGGATAAAGAGTTCCATGCTCAGCGATATCAAATGGGAAAAAAGACGCGAACCCAACAGAGGACTGGGGAGGTGATTTTGAGATGGGGTGAGGCGGAGACTTTGTGATGCGGAGATGAGGTGATGGAGGGATTTGGTGATGGGGAGATGAGGAGATTGT
Source organism: Sinomicrobium sp. (assembly GCA_029266035.1). Lineage (GTDB taxonomy): Bacteria > Bacteroidota > Bacteroidia > Flavobacteriales > Flavobacteriaceae > Sinomicrobium. The sequence continues at coordinate 41,567 of JAJUFH010000021.1, read as the reverse complement.
GACTGTAAACAAAAATATAGTGTAACCTAAAACTTTTGAAATGAAAAAGATTATAAACACCGATCAGGCTCCGGCTCCTATTGGACCGTATAATCAGGCGGTACTCGCTGGAAATACGCTTTATATCTCGGGACAGATTCCTTTGGATCCCGAGAGCGGAACACTTGTTTCAGGGTCTGTAGAGGAAGAGACAACCAGAGTAATGCAAAACCTCGAAGCCATTCTCAAGACAGCTGGAATGACTTTTGAAAACGTTGTAAAATCGTCTATATTTATCAGTGACATGAACAATTTTTCGCGTATCAATGAGGTGTATGCCAGCTACTTCAACGAAGAAAATGCTCCAGCTCGAGAGACTGTAGAGGTAGCCAACCTACCCAAATTTGTCAATGTAGAAATATCGATGATAGCAGTGTTGTAAAAACAATTACTGGGTGTAGTAATTATTATTTTATCACACCCAGTAATCTGATAGTTTTATTTATGAGTCTCACCTAATTAGAAGCGATATTCCTGTGATATTCCACTAGATTATCGATGGGACGTCTCAGTATTCTCCCAACGGTCAACTTGTTTTCCGCCATTATTTCCCTTAGCTCTTCCTGAAGATAAAAAGCTATACTTCCTATAAAGTGTATAGCTACAGTATCGGCCTGCTCGTATTGACGAATGGCGTTGTCGATAAACAACTGCATGCCTTTACGTATGAGTTTACGACTGTATTCGTATTGTCTATTTTCGATGACAAACCTCGCAAAGGTAGCGAGATAGGTGTTGGGATTAGGTTCTTTGTAGAGATTGTTTTTAATGACATCCGCATCGAGCTCGTAGGCCTCTGAAAACTTGTGAGCTAAGCCTTCAGGCATCCTGTGATAGTAATAATCTCTGAGCAACTGACGTCCAAAATAATTTCCACTACAATCGTCCATCAGAATATAACCGAGAGAGGTAATCTTTTGAAAAACCTCATGTCCGTCGTAATAGCTGCAATTGGAACCGGTTCCGAGAATACAGACTATAGCCTGCTCCCCGGGATTTGCCGTTGCGTGAATAGCCGCATAGGTATCCTCTTTTATGGAAAACTTAGCATTCACAAAGAAATTCTGAAATATCTTGGTCAGATAATTTTTCATCCGATCGGTACCGCAGCCGGCACCGTAAAAATAAAGCTGCGTTACTTTTTCTCTGTTATCGCTGAGCTCGAAGTTATTGGCAAGCCGCTCCGCTATAATTTCTTTGGTAAGCACCTCTGGACTGAGACCGAGAGTTCTGGTAAGAAATAACTTATTCCCCGCTTCATCAAGGGCAATCCAGTCTGATTTTGTAGCACCGCTATCAACAACCAATATCATAATTTCTGTTTATTACAACACCCCAAAAACAAGAGCCGACAAACGCGTCGTATTCTCTGTTTGCCGCCTCTTATAACACTCTTGTAAAACGAGGTTGTTTGGTTTTTATTACAGTGAGGATGCGTGAAGTGCCAGATCGACCAATTTGCTAGAATATCCGGCCTCATTGTCGTACCAAGCAATTATCTTGAAAAACTTGGAATTGAGCTCTATCCCGGCTTCGGCATCAAAAATACTAGTACGCGTATCGCCCACAAAATCCTGAGATACTACAAGCTCTTCGGTATATCCTAAAATTCCCTTAAGTTCTCCTTCAGAGGCGGTCTTTACAGCCTTCTTAATCTCCTCATAAGAAGTTTCTTTTTGAAACCGAACCGTAAGGTCTACTACCGAAACATCGGGAACGGGAACTCTAAATGCCATACCGGTAAGTTTTCCTTCTAGGGCAGGAATCACTTTAGTCACCGCTTTTGCCGCTCCGGTAGCTGCCGGGATTACATTGGCCAATGCACTTCTCCCTCCTCTAAAATCCTTTTTCGACGGACCGTCAACCGTAAGTTGAGTCGCTGTAGTAGCGTGTACTGTAGTCATAAGAGCCTCTTCTATACCGAAAGCATCGTTGAGTACTTTAGAAATGGGAGCCAAGCAATTTGTTGTACACGAAGCGTTGGAAACTATATTATCTGACGCCTTGACATCTTTGTGATTCACTCCCATTACAAACATTGGAGCATCTTTAGAAGGTGCTGAAATCACCACTTTTTTTGCTCCGGCATCTATGTGTTGCTGGGCGGTATCGAGAGTAGTAAAAATTCCGGTACACTCTGCTACCACCTCTGCACCAACTTGATCCCATTTCAAATTTTTAGGATCTCTTTCGGCAGTGATTCTCACTGTTTTTCCATTTACTACAAGATTGCCATCTCTCACCTCTACTGTACCCTTAAAAGTACCGTGTACAGAATCGTATTTCAACAGATATGCCAAGTGTTCTACATCTAGCAAATCATTGATAGCTACTACCTCTACATTATCTCTTTTTACAGTTTCTCTGAACACCATACGTCCAATTCTCCCGAAACCGTTGATCCCAATTTTTAAATTTGACATAATATTATCTGTTTAGAATTAAATTTTATTTTCAAACTCTCTCAAGGTGATCAGGTGGTCATAATATCAGACACCCTGAGGAGTTCTCTATCAATCTTCGACTTCCCTTTTACTGCTTGATCCAGAGGCGTTAATACGATTTTATCTTTGACAAGTCCTACCATATAATGAGTTTTTCCTTCGAGCAAACTCTCCACGGCTTTAACCCCCATACGGCTGGCCAGCACCCTGTCGAAGCAAGTGGGTCTTCCTCCTCTTTGAATATGACCTAAAACCGTAACACGTACGTCGTAATCAGGCAGGTTATCTTCTATGTAATCTTTGAGTTCAAAAACGTTTTTTCCTATTTTATCACCCTCTGCCACCACTACTATGCTCGACGATTTTCCAGACCGTCTACTTCGCTCCATAGATTCCAGTAAACGATCGAGACCTAAATCCTCTTCGGGGATAAGAATTTCTTCTGCCCCGGCTCCCAAACCTGTATTCAGCGCTATATGCCCGGCATCTCTCCCCATGACTTCCACAAAAAACAGGCGGTTGTGCGAAATAGCCGTATCTCTGATCTTATCTATGGCTTCCACTACTGTATTAAGTGCAGTATCGTATCCCAGTGTAAAACTCGTGCCGTAAATATCGTTGTCTATAGTTCCCGGAATACCCATTACCGGAAAATCATAAGATTCACTAAACAGCATAGCTCCGGTAAAAGAACCATCACCTCCTATTACCACAAAAGCATCAATATCGTGGTCGCATAGATTTTTATAAGCCTTCTCTCTCCCTTCAGGAGTTTGAAATTCTGTCGATCTCGCCGATTTGAGAATGGTACCCCCTCGGTTGATGATATTGTTTACACTACGGGCATTCATCTCTTTAAAATCTCCTTCTATCATCCCCTGGTATCCCCTGTATATTCCCACGCATCCCACATTGTGGTACGCACAGGTACGAACTACAGAACGGATAGCTGCATTCATCCCCGGAGCATCCCCTCCGGAAGTCAGTACAGCGATCTTCTTTATGTTGTTTGACATATATTCCATTTTAATGAAGCTATCAAATATATCTAATAATTTTCTACATAAAAACCTTATTGCTCGTGTTTGGAAATCTCTAACGTTTTCGTTGAAAACTTTTTACGTTTAGCTTCAACACCTTTACGCGAAAGATAAACTCAACCGTCGGAGACTACTTTAATAACTATTATTTTCCATTTGGACACTGTCTTCCAAATTCCTCTAAAACAACAGTTTCCTCTGTTAGAAAAAGATTGGTTTAACAACTTAGAAAAGCGGATTCAAAAGCAATAAATCACATCCCTATAAACCCTTTGACTGTTCATACAATAATCTACAATACTAAAAGTAATATCGCTTAAACGCTTCTATAGCCTCGTATTCTGCGAGTACCAAAGCGTCGTACAATCCGGCCGTAGCTTTGTTTTGCTCTTCAGCGCGAACCCAAAATTCTCTGAAATCATCACCCCGAAACATTACGCGATCTTTCTGCGACTGATGTAACAGTATAGCATTCCGCTTTTATACCACTTGATCGGGACTCGTAGAAACAGCCATTCTATCTCCTCTACCCCACTCGTGCCATGCTCCGCGATACAGCCACACCCAACAATCGTCCATATAAGATTCCGGTTTTATACAACGTAGCACCTTCGTAATCAGACGAATAACTAATGAAATGAATTATAGTTTTTCAGCAATCTAAAGTATGGTTTAGATCGTGTGGATGGAAATTTTTCAGCTAAACAACAGTCAAACCAGCACCAATAACATCCTTTTAACACCAATAAATATTAGTATTTTGAAGTTTTAATTTTTTTTAAAAACATTTTGTTATCAGTAAAATTACATCTATTTTTTCTCTCGTTTTGAGTTTTGACGTTCGTTTCACTAGGGTTTCACCCCTGTAAACAAACTTCAGATAGCCCTCTAAATGCACAATTTACCGATGAAAATCAAATGTATAATTATAGATAGCGAATCTGATGCGTTAAGTGTCTTGGCTGAGCACTTTTAATATCAACAAGCAAAACGACTAACTACAACTTTATGAAACTTTCAACATTAGATTATTCAATTATTATCGGGTTGTTTGCTATTACCCTTCTCGTAGGGCTTCTCGTTTCCCGATCTTCAGGAAAGAACACTACAGAATACTTTCTTTCGGGAAGGAGTATGCCTTGGTGGCTTCTCGGTTTTTCTATGGTTGCCACCACTTTCTCTACAGACACACCCAACCTTGTTACCGACCTGGTAAGAGGAAGTGGGGTTTCGGGAAACTGGACTTGGTGGGCCTTTCTCCTCACGGGCTTGTCTACAGTGTTTATTTACGCCAAGCTATGGCGAAAATCTAATGTGCTTACCGATATGGAATTTTACGAACTGCGCTACGGAGGTAAACCCGCCAAATTCCTCAGGGGCTTTCGATCGATATACCTCGGTTTTTTCTTTAATGTCATTACGCTTGCCGCAGTAAACCTTGCTGCTATTAAAATAGCCAGTGTAATGCTGGGGCTCACCCCTGTACAAACTCTGTTAATCGGGGGTGTTGTCACCGTTATCTTTAGTGCTATAGGAGGTTTCAGAGGAGTTGTATACACCGATTTTATATTGTTTTTTGTGGCTATGGTCGGGGCAATAGGTGCGGCCTATTATCTCGTTAATATCCCAGAAGTAGGAGGAATAACCAAAATGATTCAGCATGAGAATGTAATCGACAAAATCTCTATACTCCCCGATTTTTCGGATAAGGAAGCTCTGATTACCATTCTCATTATCCCATTGGCCGTGCAGTGGTGGAGCTCGTGGTATCCGGGCTCCGAGCCGGGAGGTGGAGGATATATCGCTCAGCGTATGCTGGCTGCTAAAAACGAGAATCACGCCATAGCCTCTACCTTCTTTTTCAATATTATGCACTATGCCGTCCGCCCATGGCCGTGGATATTAGTAGCACTAGCCTCACTCGTCGTATTTCCCGATATAGCAAGTATACATCAGGCCTTTCCAAATGTAGAAGAAAGTAAATTAGGACACGATCTGGCCTATTCGGCTATGCTGACCAAACTTCCCAGTGGTTTGCTGGGTGTGGTACTCGCCTCTCTCGGAGCAGCCTATATGAGTACTATTTCAACCCAACTCAACTGGGGTTCTTCATATATTGTCAATGATTTTTACAGACAGAATCTTCGGAAAAATGCCTCGGAAAAAGAACTGGTCAATATTGGGCGATTAGCTACCGTACTACTTATGGTAACAAGTGCTATACTTGCGCTTCTGCTCACCAATGCCAAGCAGCTGTTCGACATCATCCTCATGTTTGGAGCCGGAACAGGATTGGTATATATACTTCGATGGTTCTGGTGGCGCATCAATGCTTGGAGTGAAATTTCGGTAATGTTTACCGCTGCCATTATTAGTATGGTGTTTACCTTGTCTCCCCTCGGGAGTTTCCTCTTCGGAAGTACGGCGACAGACGGCACGCTCACCGCTGGAGTATTCCCTTCGTGGGCTACGCTTCCCATTACAGTAATTATAACCACTCTCGTATGGCTGATCGTCACCTTTATCACCAAACCGGAAGACAAAGAAGTGCTTTACAGTTTTTATCAGACAACACAGCCGGGAGGACCGGGCTGGAAAAAAATCACAGACCAAGCTCGTGCTGAAGATGTCAATATTGTAGATGGGAGACAAAAATGGGCAGTACCATCGGGAATACTCGCCACAATACTGGGCTGCATACTTATATATTCCTGCTTGTTTGCCACAGGTTACTGGATATACGGAAATTATCCGATGGCCATAGGGCTTACTGCTCTTGTATTGATATCGGGCATACTACTTATGGCTGTTTGGAATCGCATTAAAAAAGATGTAATGTAGCCGAAAATTCAGATACAATTCCATCAGTTTCCGCTACTTGTCTTATTTCCGAATCTCACCAAACCATTGCCCATAGTTTCGGCAGAAGTAGCCTCCTTGGGAGAGGCTTCCCTGCTTTTCTTTTCTTTGGGCGTAAATACCTTTTGGAGCAATTCCCGAAAGGTATTAAAGTCTACCTGATACGACAAACCCGCTCCTTGAGTATAACCTATCCGATCGGCCAGCCATTGCTGAATCTCGTTTTCTCTATTGAAGATACGAGCTCTCAGCGTACCGTCTTCATTGAGGAGTATTTGTACCTCAACATCACCCGCCACTGCAGTTTCTGCCACACCTCCTATAGGTACCCCAATTTTGCCGTTCAACAGTATGCGGTCGCTTATCTGAGTAGAAACCGTTACCCCAAACCTGTCTCTGGTCTCAAAATCGAGATTGGGATCTCTTGTACCGAGTTCGTACGACAGACCTATATCAAATTTACCATCGCCAGAGTTCAGTATATCATTGAGCATACTAAAACCCGACTCGATAAAATTCCCAGCTACTCCTCCTCCACTTATATTGATCTCGTTATTGATAAACGCTCCCTGCGACAAGAGTGAAAGTGCTTGTAACTCCCTCTTGCTCTTGTCGTCGAGCTTGTATTGCAACTCCGAATTTATAACAGCATTGGTACCCGGAAATTGAATATCGAAGTCGATATCAGGTTGTAGCAATTCCCCATTCAGCTTTATAATAAGATCGGTCTCTATCTTGCGCGTCACCGAATTGTTGTCTAATAAAACCGCCGGATTGGCATTCAGATTGTACACTGCCTCTAGGTTTACATTAGCTCTGAGCGGATCCCCATTCCAGCTCATAAACCCTCCGGGTTTTACCTTAAACTTCTTCTCTATAATCCCTCCATATTTAAAATTGTAATCTCCACTATAGGTTGTAAAATCTCCCCACATCCTAAATTTACCGTTGGTGTTAATCTCTAACAGTATATTTCCTGCACCACGCCCCCTTAGCGAACTTCCCAATTCTTTATCTATCACAATTTCTACTTCCGCTTCCGGATTTATATCTAGATCAAATTCCAGTTCGAGTCCCTTGTAGCTCTGTAACTCTCGCTCGTCGGAGCTAAAAGAGGTTTCGCCATTTTTGTCTATAAAATTGATAAAAGAAGCATCTCCAACGGTCACCTCATTGTCGAGAGGAATCTTCAGCGATGTCCCTCTAGCCGTAGCGGCAAACATCTTGATAGTGAGTTCGTCTGTGAGTCCATAAATCTGGGCTTCCCCATTGATAAAGCCTGTGCCGTAAAACAATTCCTCTTCTGTCTCTGGAGTATTGAGTGCCAAAAAACGCTTCCCACCCGTATCCAGTCCGAGATCGAGATACCAATCAGAAAAATGGTTATGCGTAATGGTTCCATTCAGCGAGGCGGTTGTTTTATACTTGGTATCGGTGAGATTTACATTGTCAAATTTAAAAGTTTGTCCAAAAAGATCAACGGCAGTATTAGGGGCAAAATCCAAATCTACATTGAGATAAGGAATCTTCATCCCTGCGTCTTGTAGTTGGAGTTGCCCACTGAGATCAGGTTTTTTAAAAGTTCCTGTGAGATGAGCATCTCCAGACACATATCCGCGGATATCGGATATAACGTCTTTTCCTAATTTACTGAATGCCGTCATATTTAAACCTGACAGTTTCATCTCCACATCCATAGAGGGAGTATTATTGTCGAAAGAGACATTTCCTACTACATCCAAAACTTTACTATTCCCCTTTTGAATAACCGCGTCGATACCGTAACTCGAGAGGTTTTGACTCCCTACTATTCCAACATCAAAATTCCCGAGATCGATATTGTTGAGCGTAAAATTATCGATGCGAAGGCTAGACGATGGAAAATAGTTATCGCGCTGTTGAAGCACGTAAAACTCTCCATTTACCAATCCTTTCAAACTCAGATTGTCGATATCCGGGGTCACCTTGTCCAAATTTACATTCCTAAAAAGCACAGAGAGGTCTTTGTAAGTAGAGTCGATTATCTTTCCCTGTAGATTGATCTGCTCTTCCTCGTGGTTCATCACCACCTTTTCTATAGTCACCGTATCCAAAGTCTGGTTAAAAACCACTCGATTTTGGCGATTGTTGTCTTTATTCAACAACCATTTGTTTCCCTTAAAACCGATCTCGGATCGCTTGAATCCTATCACCGACTTATTATCGGGGGTTATGGTGTGGTAAAAATTGAGATTGTATTCGTCCTTGCCTCCATCTCCACCTCGAAATTCGGTGCGGAACAGCAGCGTATCCTTAATGGTAGTATTGATGAGATTAAAATTGGAAATATCGTAAAAACCCGTGTGTATCTCACCTACTTCTACATAGGTATTAAACAACGGGTTCTTGTTGTCTATTTGCAAATCGATATTTTCAATTTTACTTCCAAAGGCATCTATATTAGGAGAGCGAAAATTCAATCTAAAATCGCCTTCATCGGCAATCATTTCACCTTTTATATAGGTGTTTTTTCCCAATTTGATTTCCGGAAAAAACACTTCTATAATCTTGCTGTTTATAAAAAAGTTAAAATCTACATACTGATCGGGCATAATGTCGTGCGGACTGTAATTAGTATAGATACTCCCTACGGAATTCTGCACTATTTTGCCAAGTTCTCTAAACGAGAAATTGCCCTTCATAAAACCATTGATAATCTCGGGAGAGTCTACGGTAAGCACTCTTCCGGTCTCGTCGATAACAGAAATAATTTTAAAATCTTCAAAGTAATAGTTGTCGTTCTGGTTTTTGTAACTCGTTTCCAGAAAACCGATCTCTCCCTTTAGGTTATCCACATCATTCCCGCTAATATTCATACTGATATCTCCCGAAAAGATCGATATGCTATCTCTCGACACAAAGTGGAGAGCGCGGAGGTCGGCATGGGTGATAGAGGCTCTAAAATCGAACTGATTTTCTTCTCCCGACAGATCGGCAAGACCTTCAAAATTCATTTCAAGATTTTCATCCATAGACACCAGAGAACCGTCGAACAGCTGATCTTTGACCACCCCCGCCACCGCTATATCCTTGTAGTGATAAGCGTTGTACGCCAAGCTGTTTACCTCTCCTATGATTTCCGTATTGAGATTTTCTTTAGTAAACCCTTTGCCGTCTACATCTACGTGAAGCGATGTCTTACCCAACTTCTCTATTTCTATAAATTCTCCCAAATCAAAATCGGTCATACTGATAGAACCTGTGTAGGAAGCGTTGTCTATATCGTCTATATCGGTAAGCTCCAGTTTTGAAGAGCCTTTTCCGAGTTCGGTCTCCAATTCAAGATCTGTCTTTACAGCATTTTTGGTAATCACAGCCTTTCCGCTCGCCTTAAACTGTCCGAGCTTGGCAAGCGTTGAAGGAAGGGCATGCCCCAAGATATTTGGAAGTAGCCCCGTAAGCTGATAATAATTGGAAGAAACCCAGCTGATATCTGCATCTATGCGGAAAGGAATATCGGGAGAAAAGAGTCCCTTGAAATCAAAATCCCCATTGATGCTCGTATTATCGGTGGTTACTCTGAGATTTGTGGTGTGTAAACGGTTTAGTACCCCGTCTACCTCCGAACTGAATGTCACCTGTCTTCCTCCTCCAAATTCGTTGTAAAACACATTCACCTCATCAAAGGCTATGGTTGCATTGGAAAAACTACCCTTGATTTTTACTTTGTTTAAAAAATCTGACATATCTTCTCTTTGGTACAAAAAAGACAGTTCACCTCTGATACTAGACCGTGGAGTTTCTATAGAAAGCTCCTTAAAATCCATTTGGTTCAGACTATATGAAAAATTGGTTTTCAGATTTTCTACCCTAATCCCCCTATCTGCTACAAATCCCAATTGCCTAACATTTGCATCTACTTCGGGGCCTTCTATCTTAAAGTCTTCAACTTCGGCATTCAATTCTTTGAAATAGAGAATATCTGGTTTTTTAGCATTGCTGTCAGTTATGCGAAAACGCGCATCCTCCAATTGTATTTCTGAAGTGGTGAGTAAAAAAGTAGATGTTTTGGTCCTTGTGGTATCCTGTCCCTCCAGTTTTGCCACAAAATTGTCGAGATTAGTCGACTCTTCTCCCTCATAGGTTTTAAGATGAAAATACACCCCCTGCATATCGATATCTCCAAAATTGAGCTTACCGTTTATCATGCTCTTTATATTTCTCACACTCAGCAGTGAAGTGTTCAGTCGTCCTACCGAAATCAGAGTGTCTTGATGGTGGTCGGCTATATAGATATCGCGGAGACTCACACTGCCCCAAAAAGAGATATAAACCTTTCTCACTTCAATATCAGTTCCGAAGTCTTCATTTAGTACAGCTGTCACTTTTTTGGCAATAGCAGTCTGTACTGGGGGAAGCACTAGAAAAACACTTAGCCCAATCAGCAACAAGAACAGCGCTATAAATAGCCTGACTACTATTTTCCTCAATTTTCTGATAAGTCCTTACACTATTTAAGGGTTTATAAACAAGCGCGGTGGTAGTTGGCCAAATTATTCGAAACAGCTATAAAATACTTACCTTTGCAGCTAGCAATTTTTATTCCAAAAGTCCAGATGAAGGAACAAAACACATATATTCTCGCCATCGAATCTTCCTGTGATGACACTTCGGCTGCCGTACTCCTTAACGAAAAAGTTTTGAGTAATGTTGTCGCTACCCAAAAAATTCACGAAGAATACGGCGGTGTTGTTCCCGAACTGGCCTCGCGGGCACATCAGCAAAACATTGTTCCCGTAGTACACACAGCCCTAAACAAGGCAAATATCGGTAAAAAAGACTTATCTGCCATAGCTTTTACAAGCGGTCCGGGACTTTTGGGTTCGCTGCTCGTAGGAACTTCCTTTGCCAAGTCTCTCGCACTTGGACTTCGCATCCCGCTCATCGAAGTAAACCATATGCAAGCGCATATCCTCGCTCATTTTATAGAAGACGAAGGACAAAACAAACCCTCCTTCCCCTTTCTCGCCATGACCATTAGCGGAGGGCATACGCAGATTATACGCGTAGATGATTTTTTCGATATGACGGTGATAGGAGAAACCATCGACGATGCCGTAGGAGAAGCCTTTGACAAAAGCGCCAAAATACTCGGACTTCCCTATCCCGGGGGGCCGTTGATCGACCGTTATGCCAGAGAGGGTAATCCCAAAGCATTTAGCTTTCCGAAACCCAAGGTAGGCGGACTGAATTTCAGCTTCAGTGGATTGAAGACTTCTATACTCTATTTTGTACAAAAACACCAGAAAGAGGATCCTTCATTTGTAGAACAGCACCTGAAAGACATCTGTGCCTCCATACAGCACACCATTGTAAACATACTGATCGACAAACTAAAAAAGGCTTCCAAGGAAACAGGCATCAAACAGATTGCCATTGGCGGTGGGGTATCGGCCAATTCCGGAATACGAGACGCTTTAAAAGAAGGGGAAAAAAAATACGGTTGGAAAACTTATATTCCAAAATTCGAATACACCACAGACAATGCCGCCATGATCGGTATCACAGGCTATCTCAAATATCTGGAAAACAATTTTTCTTCTCAGGGTGTAACTGCTAAAGCTCGTTTTAAAGTATAGGTATAAAGATTGAATACGATACGTAAATATTCCTATCTTCGCACTAAAGTAGCAAGCCATGTCGACAAATCTGTAAGTCGGTGGATAAGTTAAAGTCGATGAATTTATTTTTTAATCCCGATATTACTGATCAGAGCGATTCGTTTACCTTCGACCGAGAAGAGAGCAGACATATTGTAAAAGTCCTTCGAAAATCGGAAGGCGATTTCATACATCTTACCGATGGTCGAGGCCAATTGTTCCAAGCCGAAATCACCCTTGCCGATTCAAGGCATTGCACCATAGCCATCACTGGGCAAAACACTCAGCCCAGGAAGCCTTATTACCTGCATATGGCAGTGGCTCCTACCAAGATGAACGACCGCTACGAGTGGTTCCTGGAAAAAGCGACAGAGATTGGGATAGACGAAATAACACCAGTGATCTGCGACCATTCTGAAAGGACGACCGTTAAAAGTGAAAGGTTGGAAAAGATTGTTCAATCGGCCATGAAACAGTCGCTTTCCACCTATTTACCCAAGCTCAATCCCCCTTTACTTCTATCGCACTTTCTGGAGCAGGAACGAAAAGGACAGACTTTTATAGCACACTGCGAGGAAGAGCAGGAGCGCGTTCTGCTACAACAGCGACTTGTAGCTCGAGAGCATTACACCATATTGATCGGACCGGAAGGCGATTTTTCCCTAGAGGAGATCGAAAAGGCACTGCACAAAAGATATATTCCCATATCTTTGGGAAACACGAGGCTCCGCACCGAAACTGCCGCCGTAGTGGCCTGTCATACGGCAGCACTTGTAAATCAATAACGGTATCAAATCAAAAAAAACAATATGAACAAACTGGTCGTACTGTTTCTGTTTCTCACCTCTTCTTTGGTAGCTGCACAGGAGATCGCTGTTCTCCAATACGGCGGAGGAGGCGACTGGTATGCCAACCCCACTGCCCTACCCAATCTCATCCGGTTCAGCAACGAGCAACTGAACACCCATATAGAAGAAAAACCGGCCACTGTTGCGGTGGGGAGTATAGATATCTTCCAGTACCCCTTGCTTCATATGACTGGACACGGACATGTGTTTTTCAGTGAGAAGGAAGCAGAAAACCTTCGTACTTATCTGTTGTCGGGAGGCTTTCTTCACGTAGACGACAATTACGGACTCAAGCCATATATCGAAAAGGAAATGCAGAAAGTATTCCCAGACAAGACTTGGATCGAAATTCCGCCAGACCATCCTATATTCAACCAGAAGTTCCACTTTCCCGACGGCTTGCCCAAAATACACGAACACGACAATAAACGCCCACAGGCATTTGGATATTTTCACGAAGATCGATTGGTATTCTTGTTCAGCTTCGAATCTGATTTGGGCGACGGTTGGGAAGATCCCGAAGTACATCACGATCCCGAAGAAGTACGGCAAAAGGCACTACAAATGGGTGCTAATATTATACAATACGTCTTCGAGAACTAACTTATATTCCTTACTTTTGTACTGTGAAACAGTTTTTCTTCATAGTAGCGGTAGTTATCAGTCTAAAACCGGCCTTTCCCTTTCTGGATTATGCGCTAAATTACGACTATATATCGCAGGTACTATGTATCAACAAAGACAAACCTGAAGAGCAGTGTTTCGGCAAGTGCTACCTGATGAGTGCAGTAAAAAAAGAGGTGGAAAACGACGAGAAAGATAAAACTCTTACCGTAAAATTTGAACACCAACTTCTCTTCCACCAGAATATCGTTACAAAAGCGCCCGATACCCCAACCGTCGCCCATCGACAAGAAAACTTCTGCCTCAAGCAGCAACACTACAACTCACTTTTTATCAAAACCTTCCTCAAACCTCCGATCTCGTTGTCTTAAGCAGTCGTAATGGTTATCATTACAACATCACCCTTCCGGTAATCAAACAATTTTCCGGTAGGTGACAATCACATTTATTTATTCAAAAAATATATTCAATGAGATCGTATACCCTTTTTTCTCTGTTGTCGGTTATCGCATTTACGGCAACTATCTCTTGCAGTGACAAAGCTTCTGAGGAAGTTAACAAATACAAAGAACTCTATCAAGAAATCATCGCCGTTCACGACGAGGTAATGCCTAAAATGGGAGAGCTCAACAAGCTGTCCAAAACCCTAAAAGAAGAAACAGATTCTGTTTCATCGTCACATACCGGGATACTGGACAGTTTGAAATTATCGCATACCACCATGATGGATTGGATGAAAGACTTCAGTGAAAAATTTCCCTATGGCACCGATCCCTTGCAAAAGACTACTGAAGAGTTGCAAAGGGATATCGAATTGCTGAAAACCGAACGCGAAGAGGTCAACAAGATGAGAGACCTCATCGAAGAGAGCATGGCTAAAGCCCAAAAGGCAATATCGGAAAAATAGAACTATCGTTGTTCCGGATTCTCGGAAATAGCCATACTCATCCAACATCACCAAAAATGCAAAAATTTATATTTTTTGTCATGGCGTTATGCTGTACCGCTGTGTCATGTACCATAGATAAAGCAGATTACGAAGCGGAGGCCGGTAATTCAGAAACTGATCGATACGAATTTGAAGAGGCAACCACTCTCCACACCCAAGGCTACAATATCAGTATTGAAGTCCCAAACGGCGAATTCCGCAAGGGATATAACGAAATTCGCGTAAAAATTGAAGACTCTAAGGGTAAAAACGCAAACGCCTCGACAGTAACTTCCCTTCCAATTATGAGCAGGTATGCCGATGGAAGCAATCTGTCTTGCCCACATCAATACCACCTTACTCACAACGACGACGGGTATTTTGAAGGCTATGCGGTGTTTACCGAAGAGAGTGAGAAGGGCGATTGGCAAATCTATATCGGTTTTACAGTAAACGGAGTGTCCTACCAAACCAATGGCTCCATCACCGTAAACGAGCAGACCAATAAAAACCTGAATATGACCTCGTTTACAGGAAATGATGGCGAAGCCTACACCATAGCTCTTATAGCTCCGAGAAAGCCAGAAGTGGCCGAAAACGATATCGTAGCTGGTATTTACAAGCGCAATCACCCCACAGGAGAACCCGAGACCTTTCCCGACTCTTCTCATTTTTCATACAGTCGGGTAAATGGGTATACACTGCAATTAGATCCGAGAATGCCAGAGCCCTCTATGGGAAACCACTCTTCTCCCAACAACAGAGATTTGACTCAGCAAAGCGACAGCCTGTATCACGGAGTAGTAAACTACACCATGACTGGCAACTGGACGCTCAACTTTATCTTGTTGGACCAAAGCGGAAAAATCGTAAAAGGGACTAAAGTACCTTCAGATTTTACTCCAGGAGTGGAAGGAGTAAAAAGCGAATTGTTTATCGATATTTTATTCTGACAGTATGAAGTTTATCATCGCAATAGCAATTTTCGGAACAATGGCCGCTAATGCTCAAACCGTACCAGCAGAAAAAGACAGTGTACAAACTCTAGAAGAAGTAGAAGTAGTAGGTACAGCCAAAAAGAAGATAGAGACCGATTTAAAAATGGGAGTTACTGTAGATGAATACCTCTCTTCCTCTACCGATATAAGTTTTATAAAACGAGGCAGTTTCGCCTGGGAGCCTTTACTCCACAATATGAGTAGCGAACGCGCCTCGGTAACCATAGATGGAATGCATATTTTCGGTGCCTGTACCGATAAGATGGATCCCGTTACTTCGTATGTAGAGAGCAATAACCTTTCGGGTATAGCAATAAAATCAGGACAGACTGGCAGTCTGCACGGCGCCACCATTGCAGGGAATATCGACCTGAACAGAAAAAATACTCCTTTCGGATTGGAAAAAAAATGGGGCGCTAGTTATCAGTCCGGTTTTGAGTTCAACAACAATCAGTGGTTTAACCTCGGTAATATATCCTACTCCGGCAAAAGGCTGGCGGCAGATGCAAGCGTTTCCTACAGAAAGGCAGGCAATTATTCGGATGGGAATAATGACGAAGTGAAACACTCACAGTTTAGTAAATTCAACACCTCTCTAGGAATGGCTTATAAAACAGGAGAACGCTCTTCGGTGAGAGCCGATGCGATTTTTGACGTAGCCAAAAATGTCGGTTTTCCCGCATTACCTATGGATTTGTGGTTGTCTAGGGCGATAATCACCTCTGTTTCTTACCGACAGCTATTTGAAGGTAAGCTGGCAAAAAACTGGGAAACCAAGCTCTATTTCAATGCTATTGAACACTATATGGACGACACCACCCGTCCTGAAAACCTAGTTCACATGGATATGCCCGGATGGAGCACCACCTATGGTCTACTTTCAAAAACCAGTCTGCAACAAGGCCGATTCACCTCCGAAATACAACTGAATGCCTATGAAAACCTCTCGATAGCCGAAATGCATATGTACCCACAAGACCGTAGCAAAAAGACGATGTTTGCCTATAGCTGGCCGGAGGTCACCACCCGCTTTGCCGGGGTTTCTGCCAACGGCTCTTGGGAGATTTCAGAAAAGAGCCGGTTGAATTTCGGAGGCGCTGTCGCCCTGCATTACAACCGCTCAAAATACGCCGAATTCAACCGTATATTTCACCCCGAAGCAGCTGCCGAAAAGACGAGGTTTCTCCCAAACCTACACCTGGGATACCTGCTGGAAACAGGAGACTTTCAATTTAGTATCGGGTCGGGATACGGGCACAGGGCACCTTCGGTATCTGAGGGCTACGGATACTATATATACAACAGCTTTGACCGCTACGACTACATAGGAAATCCAAATCTAAAAAACGAGATTTCCTATGAAATCAATGCCGGTGCAGGATTTAAAAACAACAAAGCAAGCATAGAGGCCAAGGTCAACTACTTCTACATTAAAAACTATATCGTCGGGAAAATTTTAAACGCCGGAAGTCCTATGAATTATCAGTCGGTGGGAGTAAAAGGCTATACTTCTCTGCCCCATGCAACCCTTTTCAATCTGTCGCTAAACGCCAGCTATCAAGTTTTGTCCAATCTGCATTGGGAAGCGGCACTCACCTATGCGCGAGGAAGAGATGCAAACGATGGGAACCTTCCTTTTATCCGCCCATTGAGCTATCAAACCACCTTGCATTTTAAAGTAGATCAATTTGGCCTACAAACCTCCTTTAACGGCGATGCGACACAAAGGGATTACAGTCCCTTTTACGGAGAAGACCAAACCCCGGCCTATGCGATATGGAATGTCTCTGCCGATTACACTTTTGCAATGGGCGATTGCGTAACTGTTGTACAAGTGGGTGCAGAAAATCTGTTCGACCAATATTACAGCACTTATGCCGATTGGGGCAATATACCGAGAATGGGACGAAACATTTTCACCTCACTGAAATTCAATTTTTAAACACAAACATCAATCTTAACATCAAAACAATGAAATATTACAAAAACCTCCTACTGTTTGCAATCTTGACATTTACGCTACTATCCTGTAGCTCAAACGACGACAATCCCGTCGCCAACGAGATCACCCTACACTTTCACAACACCTTTAAAGACACGGGTATTGTTCTCGGAAATGCTACCTCCGCAGAGGCTACCACAAACAAATCGGCAGCCGGACAGCTTCATCATTTTTCAGAACTGAAATACGCGATCAGCAACATCCGGCTGATAGGTAAAAACGGAGAGGAGTTCCCCTATCACATAAACGACCTCGACAGAGGAGCAACCGTGATAGACCAGTCAAAATCGGAAAGTTTAGATTTTGTGTTGACCAACATTCCTTCAGGAGAATACAGCGGTATAAAATTTGGTCTGGGAATCAAACAAGAGCTGAATACTCTAGACGAACTGAGGTTTCCTAATTTCTATGCCACAGCAGGAGCTAACGATACGGAAATGATGTGGGAATGGGGAAGCGGCTACCGGTTTGTAAAACTGGAAGGCTTTTACGATACCGATCACAAACAAATGTCTATTCATACCGGGAGTACAGTAACCGGTACCAAGGGAGACGAAGAGAGCTATACGCAAGGAGTGGATGCCTACAGGGATATTAGCTTAAACCTTCCAGTAAATGCTACAGTAGGGAAAAATGCTCCCACCATAACGATCAAGGCCGATTTTGACAAACTGCTCAGCGGAAAGACCAACACTATTATCCTGAGTACTGGAGATAGTGCAGAAGACAATGCTACACCCAACATTCATACGGCTGAAGCTATGCTGAAATTTGTGGATAATCTGGGCGGAAATGGCACCAGTGACCTCAGCGGAATGTTTTCTGTAGAAGAAGTAATCAACTGATATAGCCACACCCAGCTACAAATAAGGCATGAAAAAGACATTCGGGATCTTCGCCATCGTACTGCTGTTGCTGTCCTGTGAAGCAGACGGCACAGAAGCCTCATTTTTTTATGACAATCCGGAGATCCCGATATATATTCCTAAAGGTTTTCCCGAGCTCAATCCCTCGGTAAAAGCCAATCCCCCTACCCTATACGGAGTGGAACTGGGCAAAAAACTGTTTCACGACAAAAAACTCAGCAGTAACAACAGTATTTCCTGCGCCAGTTGCCACCAACAGTCCAATGCCTTTACCGACAATCGCCCCCAGGCCATAGGAGTGCACCACAGGATAGGACTGCGCAACACCCCGCCCATACAGAATATGTCCTTTATGAGATTTTACAACTGGGACGGCAATATCCTCCTACTCGAAAAACAACCTCTGGTACCCATTGTAACCCATGAAGAAATGGATTCATCCATTCTCGAAATCATCGACAAACTCAGCAATGACCCGGACTACAAAAAACTATTTGTCAAGGCATTTGGAGACGAAGAGATAAGTCCTCAACGAATTTACAACAGCATCGCCCAATACGAATACACCCTGATCTCGGCCAACAGCAAATACGACAGGGTGATGCGGAACGAAGGAGAAGCTTTTACGGCAAGCGAATTGAGAGGCTATCAAATTTTCGAGCAGAAATGTGCAGCTTGTCACAGTACAGAACTGTTTACCGACCAAAGTTTCAGAAATATAGGATTTCCAACAAACCCTAATCCCGATGAGGCCGGCCGCGGTAGAGTTACCGGAAAACCGGAAGACTATATGAGTTTCAGAGTACCCTCGTTGAGAAATGTAGAATACACTGCTCCTTACGGGAGTTTTGGACAGTTCTCTACTCTAAAAGAGGTGCTAGACTATTTTGACAATGGCGTCATCGACGCTCCCAACCTCGATCCTATACTTAAAGAAAACGGCAATAGCATTCCTCTTACAGAAGGAGAAAAAGAAGAGCTGATTGCATTTATGAAAACGCTGAGTGATGCAAACTTTACAGCAATAGAATAAAAATATAAAAGACAGCCTTGTAATAAGAAAAACCTGTGGTATAGAAGTTATAGCCTTCAAACCACAGGTTTTGTATTTGAATGTATACTACTTTCCCTTTTAAAAACGGGTTTTATTTTACGGCTATGTTTTCTTCCTCCAATTGTGTTGTTTGTTGTTTTACCGTATTCAAATCGACCTCTACCTGATTGCGTACTAGATCTTCGAAGGTTTCGCGTTTTCGGATGAGATGCGACTGTCCGTTATACCACAATACTTCTGCAGGTCTAAATCGAGAGTTGTAATTGCTGGCCATAGTAAAACAATAGGCTCCGGCATTTTTAAAGCAAAGCACATCTCCTTCGTTGATTTCGGCAATGCGACGGTTGTTGGCAAAAGTATCTGTCTCACAGATATAGCCTACCACCGAATAAAAGCGATCACGCCCGCCGGGATTAGAGATATTGACAATATCGTGATGAGCTCCGTAAAGCATAGGGCGAATCAAGTGATTAAAACCAGAGTCTACTCCCGCAAAAACGGTAGAAGTAGTTTGTTTTACTACGTTTACCTTAGCCAGAAAACACCCGGCCTCACTCACCAAAAACTTACCGGGTTCAAAAGCCAGGCTCAGGTCTTTGCCGTATTCCTTGCAGAATTCGTTGAACCGTTTAGAGAGTTTCTTTCCTAATTCTTCTATATTAGTCTCTATATCTCCCTCTTTATAAGGTACCTTAAATCCGCTTCCAAAATCGATAAAATCGAGATTTTCAAACTGTTTTGCCGTGTCAAAAAGAATTTCGGAGGCGTATAGGAAGACCTCTATATCGAGAATATCGCTCCCGGTATGCATATGAATGCCGTTTATATGCATCTTGGTATTTTCAACAATGCGAAGCAGGTGTGGTATTTGGTGAATACTGATTCCGAATTTAGAATCGATATGACCTACCGAAATATTGGTGTTTCCTCCTGCCATCACATGAGGGTTGATGCGGATACACACCGGAACATTTGGATGTTTGGCTCCGAATTGTTCCAATATAGAAAGGTTGTCGATATTGATCTGTACCCCTAAAGCCGAAACCTCCTCTATCTCCTCCAAGGAGACTCCGTTGGGAGTAAATATAATGTCTCCCGGAGAAAATCCTGCCCTTAAACCCAACTGTACCTCCTGTAGTGAAACGGTATCCAATCCGCTTCCGAGTTTATTCAGTAACTTTAACACCGAAATATTGGAAAGCGCTTTTACGGCATAGTTTATTTTCAGGTGCTTTACCTTTCCAAAAGCAGTAGTAAGTCTTTCGTACTGAGAAATTATTTTCTCTGCATCGTAAACGTATACCGGAGCTCCGTATTCATTCGCTACCTGTAACAGATCCTGATTATTCATATAAATAACAATATTAATATTCGGTATTTTCAACTATAAGCGCACAAATATAAATGTTTTACCTACAGAGAAAAGAAAAAACGGAACTATAAAATAAAAAACAAACAATTTGTGATATATAAAACAAAATATCATCTTCACAACGGCAAACAGCCATATAGGTTGTGTCAATACCATATCAAGACCTTTTCTGTTTAGCACATCTACTTAAAAAAACAGGGATAAACTGGTTTATATTAGGGTAGGTTTGTTACTTTTGTACTTTATTTAAACAAACGGCAATTTAGTCGGGTTTACGACTAAGTGTACACAGGCAATCGGACAAAAAATCCGATTTGTAAAAAGAAAAATAAATACAAACAGATTGAAATCTTTGTTATGAATTTACACGAGTACCAGGGAAAAGAAATACTGGCCGGTTTTGGCGTACGGGTTCAGCGCGGTATCGTAGCGCACAATGCTCAGGAAGCTGTTTCGGCGGCAAAACAACTCACTCAGGAAACCGGAACCGGTTGGCATGTTATCAAAGCTCAAATACACGCAGGTGGACGTGGTAAAGGGGGCGGTGTAAAACTGGCCAAAGACCTGAAACAGGTAGAGGAATTAGCTGAGCAGATTATAGGTATGGATCTGGTAACTCCGCAAACCCCTCCGGAAGGGAAAAGAGTAAACCAGGTGTTGGTAGCCGAAGATGTGTACTATCCTGGCGATAGTGAGACTTCTGAATTTTATATGTCTGTATTGTTAAACCGTGCCAAGGGTAGAAACATGATAATGTACTCTACAGAAGGTGGAATGGACATCGAAGAAGTTGCCGAAAAAACTCCTCATCTCATCTTTACAGAAGAGATCGATCCAGCAGTAGGCCTACAGCCTTTCCAAGCGAGAAGGATTGCTTTTAACCTCGGACTCAGCGGAACTGCGTTTAAAGAAATGACTAAATTTGTAAGCGCGCTGTACACCGCCTATATTAAATCTGATGCTTCCTTGTTCGAGATTAACCCCGTACTAAAAACATCAGACGATAAGATTATGGCCGTTGATGCCAAGGTAACTCTTGACGACAATGCACTGTATCGTCATAAAGACTATAATGAAATGCGTGATCTCCGCGAGGAGAACCCCATAGAAGTAGAGGCCAAAGCAGTTGGACTAAACTATGTAGACCTAGACGGAAATGTGGGATGTATGGTAAACGGTGCTGGTTTGGCTATGGCTACCATGGATCTTATTAAGCAAGCTGGTGGAGAGCCTGCCAACTTCTTGGATGTAGGTGGAACTGCCGATGCTAAACGCGTGGAAACTGCTTTCCGTATCATTCTCAAGGATCCCAACGTAAAAGCTATACTCGTTAATATCTTTGGAGGTATTGTACGTTGCGACCGCGTTGCTCAAGGTATAGTAGATGCCTACAAAAATATGGGAGATAGCATACAAGTTCCAATTATTGTAAGACTACAAGGAACGAACGCCGAAATCGCCAAAGAACTGATAGACAATTCAGGTCTTGCCGTTCACTCAGCTGTACAGTTCCAAGAGGCTGCCGATAAAGTAAAAGAAGTTTTGAGCTAAGATTTCATATCATACTCAAAAAAGTATATTAAAAAACTCCTGGGAATTAATTTTCCCGGGAGTTTTTTTATACTCCTCCATTTCATCCCGCTCTATCACAACACCAACTTTCTCTCCTTTTTCTGGGCTTGGCAAACAACAAAACTGACTTTTTGTCATCGAAAATCAAATGTAAAATGACAAATTGTCTTATTTTTAATATTGGACTTTTATTTGCTATACACTAATCGAAAAACAAAAATGTCTAATTTTAAAACAACAGTATTATGAGCCTTATAAAAAGAAATAACGATGTTTGGTTTCCCACTATTTTCGAAGATTTTTTTAAACCCGACTGGATGGGAGGTATTCAAACAGCTACCCGTATTCCAGCTGTAAACATCAAGGAAAACGACAAGGAGTTTACAGTAGAGTTGGTAGTCCCCGGAAAGAGCAAGGAGGATTTTAATATCGAGGTAGACGACAAGGTGTTGACCGTCACTTCTGAACACAAGGAAGAAAAAAATGAGGAAAACGAGAGATACAGCCATAGAGAGTACCGCCATTTTTCCTTTAAGAGAACCTTTAATCTTCCCGATACTGTAAATGACGACGACATCAATGCTTCATACGAAAATGGCATTCTAAAACTCACATTACCAAAACGAGAAGAAGCATTACCCAAGGCTAAAAAACTTATTGCGATTTCTTAATCATAGATTTAGTCTAGTCAGTAAATTTGAAGAAGCCACCCTTTTGAGGTGGCTTCTGTCATTTCATCTCGGGGGGATAGGCAGCAAATACCTTTTCCACCACCTTGCGATACACCTCTTGTTTGGCTTCCGGACTCGCGTTTTTGCGCACTTTTACCTCATAAACCCCCTGCCAAAACAACTCATCCTTTTCGGCATCAATAAAATCGAAAGTCACTTCTTGTGAGGTAGCATTAGAGCGGATAGAGATGGGGATGCCACCAGAAATCCCTATTCCACCTCGGCGGCCTCCGGTTCCCAATCCAATTCCCACAGAACTGTTATAGGGTCTCTCATAACTTTTAGTGAAAATATTAATGTACATATCTGGACGATCTGACAAACTCATTCCTCTTGCCCGCAAAAGGCTTTCCACTTCAACAACTATTCTCTTCTCGTCGAGTTGATTCAAGCCCGAACGCATATCGGGATAGAACCCATAAGTCCTGTATTTAGAAAATTGTACCGAGGGATCGTAATCAGTTTTCACGGAAGCGCAGCTCACAAAAAACAGAAGAATTATTAATACAACACTAATTCGCATAACATATTGCTTTTCTCAAAAGTAAGCAATTTATGCAAAAGTATCACTCTCTAGCCTTGCTAGCGGTTGAGCATCTCCCAAAGGCGATCTTTGAGTTCCTGTATCCCTTGTTGAGCTACCGACGAAATAAAAATATAGGGAGTACCGTCAAAAGCATTGCGAAGATCGTCGTTCATTTCAGATCTGAGTTCCTCATCCAGCATATCCGATTTAGAGATAGCGATGAGCCGGTTCTTATCCAACATCTCAGGATTATACCTCCTTAGTTCGTCTAGCAGTATACTGTACTGTTTTGCGATATCATCGCTATCAGCAGGTATTAAAAACAACAGTATAGAATTGCGTTCAATATGCCTCAAAAAATAGTGTCCGAGTCCTTTTCCCTCGGCTGCACCCTCAATAATTCCGGGAATATCGGCCATTACAAAAGTTTGAAAATCCCGATGCTGTACTATTCCCAGATTGGGTTTTAGGGTGGTAAATTCGTAATCAGCTATCTTGGGCTTGGCTGCGGTGACCACCGAAAGTAGGGTCGATTTTCCCGCATTAGGAAAACCTACCAGTCCTACGTCGGCCAACACTTTTAGTTCTAAGGTTATATTTTTCTCCTCTCCTTCCAGTCCGGGTTGCGCATAGCGCGGTGTTTGGTTGGTGGACGACCTAAAATGCCAGTTTCCAAGACCTCCTTTACCTCCACGGGCTACAACCTTTTCTTCTCCGTCTTCAGTGATTTCAAACAGCATCTGTCCCGTTTCCGTATCTTTTATCACAGTTCCCGGAGGCACATCTAAATACACATCGCTCCCATCGGCTCCGGTACTTCTACTACTCCCTCCGTGTTCGCCGTGTCCAGCACGGAAGTGTTTTTTAAATTTGAAATGGAAAAGCGTCCACAAGTTTTTGTCCCCCCTCACTATTATATGTCCACCTCGTCCGCCGTCACCGCCGTCTGGTCCACCTTTGGGTACGTACTTCTCTCTCCTCAGGTGGGCAGATCCTTTTCCCCCATTTCCCGACGAAATATATATTTTTACGTAATCGACAAAATTCCCCTCCGTCATAGTCTATGGCTCTTATCCTAAATTCGGATTATTTGTTTACCGCAGTATCCAGTTTTTCTATAACCTCCGACAAACGAGTTGTTATCTCCTCTATACTCCCTATACCATTTACGCTAAAAAACTTACCCCTCTTCTTGTAGTAATCGATAAGAGGAGCCGTCTTTTGGTTGTACTCTTCAAAGCGAAACCTGATCTTGCTCTCGTCCTGATCATCGCTTCTCCCACTTAGTTTTCCACGTTCGAGTAATCTGCCGATCAAGACCTCGTCATCGGCTTCTAACGCTATGGTCGCGCTGACACTCATCCCTTTAGCTTTCAACAATTGATCTAAGGCATCAGCCTGGGCAGTAGTTCTCGGAAAACCGTCAAAGATAAATCCCTCCGCTCCCTGATTCTTATCTACCTCAGCTTGCAGCATATTGATGGTCACCTCATCAGGAACTAGCTCACCTCGATCTATATACTGCTTTGCCAGTTTTCCGAGCTCGGTCTCTCCCTTGATATTGTACCTAAACACATCACCTGTTGAAATGTGTACCAAATTGTACTTTTCCTTTAAAAAAACTGCCTGAGTTCCCTTGCCAGCTCCCGGCTTTCCAAAGAGTACTAAATTAATCATATTTCTTTCTTTTAATTGGTATATTTCAGGGAGGTTTCTTCCCAATCCGTCGTAATCAAGACCATATCCTACGACAAAACGCTCAGGTAATTTCATACCCACATAATCGACAGGAAACGACTGCTTGTAGGCTTCTGGCTTGTAAAAAAGCGTGGCCACCCTAATTTTTTTAACATTCATACCGGAAAATATACGGTGAATTTCCACCAGAGTATTTCCTGTATCGATCACATCTTCCAGCACAATTACAGTCTGTCCTTCTACATTTTCCTCCAAGCCGATAAGGTGCTTTACCTGTCCTGAAGAAGAAGTCCCTTGATATGAGGCCAGTTTCACAAAAGATATTTTGCAGTTCCTAGGGTACTTTTTCAAAAAGTCTGAAGCAAACATAAAAGCACCGTTTAGCACCACTACAAAAATCGGCACCTCTCCTGGAAAATCACTGCTAATTTGTCGCGCTAAACGTTCTACCGACCGATCGATATCGGTCGCAGAAATGAACGGTTCAAAATATTTATCGTGAAGTCTCAGCACAACAATTCAAAAAACACCTTAAAAAATGGCTTTTAGCCTTGATAAAAACCTGTTTAAACTTCTATCAAAAAAGTTCAAAGGCACAAATATACAATATTAGATTTTTCGATCGACAGTTTCTTTATTCCTATTTAAACATTTCGAATCAACTGTAACATCTCAACAATTGTAAACTATATTCGACTACTTTTCCTCGGTACTCCACTTTACATTTTTCATCTCCATCGGTATGGCTGTACCCAACACTCTACTTACAGGACACTTTTCCCCAATTTCCATCATGCGCTTTATCTGTGCTTCTGAAAGTTCATTTTCAAAAGAGACTTCTTTCCAGATTCGCTGTTGCACTCCTTCCGATGCCATCACAGGGGCGAAGAAGGCTCGTACGTTTATCGCTCCAGGCGACCACTCTTTTCGCTGAGCATACATCCGCATGGTTATCGCTGTACAAGACGCCAAAGCACCCAAAAGATAATCTGAAGGTGAAGCCTTCTTGTCTTTTCCCCCTGCACTTTCCGGCTCGTCGACAAAAAAGACATGTTTTCCATCGGTGACTCTGGTCATATAATCGTCCAATCCGTTACAGGCGACAACCCCTTTCTCTTTTGCCATGGTATTACAGGTATTAAATTATTGCCGAAATTTTCCGGAAAGATACAAATTTTGACAGAGCTAAACTCTGGGAATAAACGCTGGGCCCCACGGTGTGAGGTACAAGGAGATCAAGCTGTCCTATTAGTGCAAAAATAGCCCAATTTCTGTTGACAAAGAAGCGGTTCAAAATTTTATAATTACCGCTATTCGTAGTATTTTCGTAAAAATTTTTTTGGAATGCAGAAGATAATAGACCGCTTTATCAGCTATGTGACCATAGACACCCAATCCGACCCTAAATCGACCTCCACCCCAAGTACTGCCAAGCAATGGATTCTCGCCAACAAATTGGTTGAAGAACTCAAAAGCATCGGCATGCAAGATGTTTCGGTAGACGAGAACGGTTATGTGATGGCAACACTGCCATCTAATATAGATCGCGAGGTTCCTGTAATAGGTTTCATCGCACATATGGATACCTCTCC
Source organism: Sinomicrobium sp. (assembly GCA_029266035.1). Taxonomy (GTDB): domain Bacteria; phylum Bacteroidota; class Bacteroidia; order Flavobacteriales; family Flavobacteriaceae; genus Sinomicrobium. Next base: position 14,735 of record JAJUFH010000021.1, on the reverse strand, counting down.
CGATTTTAACGGTGCTAATGTAAAACCCCGAGTTATACCAAAATACGACGGAAAAGACATAGTGTTAAACAAAGAGGAAAATATCATTCTCTCTCCGCGTTATTTTGAAGACCTTATACAGTACAAAGGGCAAACTCTTATCGTTACCGATGGCACCTCCTTGCTCGGGGCAGATGACAAAGCCGGAATTACGGAAATCGTAACCGCCATGGAATATTTGATAGAACACCCCGAAATCAAACACGGGAAAATCAGAGTAGGTTTTACGCCCGACGAAGAAATAGGACGTGGAGCGAGCAAGTTCAATGTAGAAAAGTTTGGAGCGGAATGGGCCTATACTATGGACGGTAGTCAGATAGGAGAGCTGGAATACGAAAACTTTAACGCTGCCGGTGTTACCATTAAAATAAAAGGAAAAAGTGTACATCCCGGATATGCCAAGGGAAAAATGGTAAATTCTATATTGATAGCCAACAAATTTGCCAATATGCTTCCACATAGAGAAATACCGCAATTGACGGAGGGTACAGAGGGATTTTTTCACTTCTCCAGCATAAAGGGAGATATAGAAAACACCGTGCTTGAAGGTATTGTAAGAGATCACGATTTTGACAAGTTTGAAGCGCGAAAAGAGCTACTTCAAAAAATAACCAACGAATTGAATTTCCGATATGGCAATGTCATAAGTCTCGAGATCAAGGACCAATATTACAATATGCGCGAAAAAATCGAACCTGTGTTCCATATTGTAGAGATAGCAGAACGAGCGATGAAAGCTGTGGGAATAACCCCTATTATCAAACCTATACGCGGAGGTACCGACGGTTCTCAACTCTCGTATATGGGACTCCCCTGTCCGAATATATTTGCCGGCGGACACAACTTTCACGGAAAATACGAATACGTACCCGTACAGAGCATGCAAAAAGCTACTGAAGTGATTGTACAAATTGCTAAAATCACGGCAGAACAAAAATAACCCGATAAAGAAAGCCAGTATCAAAGAGAAAAAATTTCTATCAACGGCTTAGAAGTTTAATAAGCACAAAAAAACCGCCTCCAGCGAGACGGTTTTTTGCTTTTTAGTGCGGGTAGTATTATTTATTTGATACTTCCGGAGCCTTGAGCTTTGCGCTCATTTCCATGGAAATCGCTGATCGTTCAAACTTTATTTTACCTGCAAGTGTTTCTATTACGCAGGATTGATCGGCATCGTTCAATTCTACAATCTTACCGTGCATCCCGCTTTTGGTAACTACCTTGTCACCTCTTTTGAGCTCTGATGCAAATTTCTTTTCCTGCTTCTGCCGTTTTATCTGCGGGCGAATCATAAAAAAATAGATCACCACAAACATCAATAAAAAAGGAGCAAGTTGACTGATTGATTCCATAAGTTAATTTAAAGAAGTTTTCACTGTTTTAATTGGCGGCTTCCTCCACATAAGCCTTTATCCTCACCTGCTCATTCCCTTTTTCAGTATTGGTGACAATGGTCACGGTTTTAGAGATAGCAGCCTGTCCTGAACCGTTGTACTTCACCAACAGCTCTCCTGTTTCTCCTGGAGCTATAGGTTCGTTTTTAGGATATTCCGGAATTGTACACCCGCAACTGCTGGTAGCATCGGTAATAACAAGAGGAGCTTCGCCTGTATTGGTAAACTTAAACACCGTCTCTACCGGCTTACCTTTTTCAATGGTGCCAAAATCGTGTTCTACTTTATCAAACTCGACTACGGGAAACTTCTTAGAAGCCTCATCTCTGATAGCAGCCTGTTCTACGTTTTCAGATTTCACCTTACTGGTGGCATTGTCTTTACAAGCTGTAAAAGCTGCCACTGCAAATGCGAGTAATAAAACTTTTTTCATAATCATATATAATTAATTCTTTTACTAAACGGTGTAAAAATAAGGATAATTAGATTAATCCACGCCCCGCTTTGTTCAATTTATTGGCCGATTGGAACTCCTTTACCATTTTGTCGAGTATACCGTTGATAAAAATACTGCTCTTGGGCGTAGAGTACTCCTTGGCAATCTCGAGATATTCATTCATCGTCACTTTAACAGGTATGGACGGAAATTTCAAAAATTCACATATAGCCATCTTCAACAGCACCTCATCTACTTCGGCAATGCGATCGGCATCCCAATTCGGAGTCTTTCCGGCTATCTCCTTTGCCAGTATCTCGTCGTTCAGCAATGTTTTTCTGAAGAGTTCTCTAGCAAAGAACCTGTCGTCGTCGTCTTTAAAAAGCCTAGGAAGAAAATAAGACTCCTCCGCATAAGGTTTCACCTTTCTGAATTGTTTTAAAATAAAAGTATTTACCAGCGGCAAATCGTCAACCCAGGTCAGATTGTAGTCCTCTATATATTCATAGAGTTTTTCATTTGGTGCTATCACCTCCTTGAAAAGCTCCTGAACAAATTCTTTATCTTCCTGAAATGTCGACTCTCTTGTAGACATATAAGAGCGATAAAACTCGCTTTCCTCCATTTCTCGGAGCAATACTTTTACGTACTCCTCGTCGAGATACCAGTTGTTCAATTTTTTGTTTTCCAGTTCGTCGGAAATACTGACGTTATTCACCAGCAAGGCAATCACCTGATTGTCTACAAATTTCCTGTTGGGATTTTTTTCTTCATCTGTGGCGAGATATTTCTTTTCGGAAGCTGAAAGCTTCTCCCCAGCCATTTTGCTCATTTCCCTCAACAGGTTGAGCAGTATCAGATAGAGGTCGTACATATTCTCCATACTTGTAGAAAGAAACTTTTCTTCCTTATCCAAATCAGCCTCCTGAGACTGTGTGAGTGCGTAGATAGACTGCATTACCTTAACGCGAATATGTCTTCTTGTTAGCATATTAAAGAACCTGTCTTGAAAAATCGAGGCGATAGAACTATTCTTTCGCCCTGCAAAAATAAAGGTTTCCGATTTCAAATTACAAGTTTTTTATATTACCTTAACTCAATTTTCAATCAGACACCACATACCACCATAGCATTTTCGGGTGCTCACCCCCTATACAAATAATTTGTATTTCCTGTCATATCGCACAAATTCAATTGTAAAATTCACACAAAATCCGCACATCCCATCCTTTTAGTATACCCGTAATTGTTTTGAATCCCGTATCTTTGCTCCGATACACACAGCTTCGTTTTTGACGATTTTATGAAAGAACTGAAATACATCAACAAATACTTTAAAAAGTACAGAACAAAAATTCTAATCGGTATTGTAATTACCATTATAGCTCGGATATTTTCCCTGATTATGCCTCCCTATGTCAGCAAATCTATAGCGGCGGTAGAACAATTCCTCTCCGATCCGAATGCCGATAGGGCACAGTTCACCGCCCTTCTGCTCACCAATATATTGGTTATTGTAGGAACCACCCTTCTTTCTGCCTTCTTTACCTTCCTGATGCGCCAAACCATAATCAATGTTTCCAGATATGTAGAGTACGACCTCAAAAACGAAATATTTGCCCATTACGAAAAACTCTCTCTTAATTTTTACAAAAAGAACCGTACGGGCGACTTGATGAACCGTATCAGTGAGGATGTCAATCAGGTGCGTATGTACACAGGTCCGGCAGTGATGTATAGCATTCAGACACTTACACTTTTTTTGTGCGTTGTCCCAATTATGTTTTACAAATCTCCCACCATGGCTATGTACAGTCTTATTCCCCTTCCCATACTCTCCATACTCATGTACAAGATAAGCCGGGTTATTCACAAAAAGAGTACCGTGGTGCAGCAATACCTTTCCACCCTTTCTACTTTTTCTCAGGAAACCTTTTCCGGTATATTCGTCATCAAGGCTTACGGAATACACCCCAGAATAAACAGAGAATTGGAACAACTGGCCGAAGAAGGGAAAGAAAAAAGCATGAATCTCGCCAGAGTAGAAGCATGGTTTATGCCTCTTATGGTACTCCTTATCGGTATCAGTAGTACTATAGCCATATATGTTGGAGGACAACAATATATAAACGGAGATATAGACACGGTAGGTACCATTGCCGAATTTATCATATACATCTCTATGCTTACCTGGCCGGTGGCCATAGTAGGTTGGGTCACCTCCACAGTACAGCGAGCCGAAGCTTCTCAGAAAAGGATCAACGAATTTTTGAATTCAGTTCCCCAAATACAGAATCACATTAGCACCCATACCCCGATAAAGGGTAAAATAGAATTTCGCGATGTTTCATTTACCTATGAAGACACCGGAGTCACCGCCCTAAAAAATCTATCCTTCACTCTAAATCCCGGCGAAACCCTGGCTGTAATAGGCCATACAGGATCGGGAAAATCGACCATACTCGACCTGATATCGCGACTTTACGACGCCGAGTCAGGAGATATACTCATAGACGACACCCCTATAACAGAGCTCAATCTCAACGACTTGAGGGGAGCCATAGGTGCAGTACCTCAAGAGGCTTTTCTCTTTTCCGACAGCATCAAAAACAATATAAAATTCGGAAAACCGCAAGCCACCGACGAAGAGGTAAAAAATGCCGCAAAACGGGCAGAGGTACACAAAAACATTGAGAAATTCACAAAGAAGTACGACACGGTTCTCGGAGAACGCGGTATTACATTGAGCGGAGGACAAAAACAGCGCATCGCCATTGCCAGAGCCTTGCTCAAAGACCCGGAAATCTATCTATTTGACGATTGCCTCTCTGCCGTAGATACGGAAACAGAAGAAAAAATACTCAAACACCTTCACAAGGTTTCCAGCAATAAGACTACCATAATCGTGAGTCACAGGGTTTCATCAGCACGAAATGCCGACAGAATAATTGTGCTCGAAGGAGGTAAAGTAATACAGCAAGGCACTCACAATCAACTTGTAAATACAGAAGGATATTATAAAAAACTGTATTTAAATCAGCTTCCCGAAAAAGAAATCTAATATTTTTGTTGCTTGTTTTCATTTTTTTTCACATTTTTGATTCCGTTTAACTATACAACTAATTTAAGATTAGAGGGATTATGAGTGAAAAAGATTTACTTGAGAAAGATGAAATATTCTCTAAGGTTTTACGGGCCGGAAGGAGAACTTATTTCTTTGATGTAAGGGAAACCAAAGCAGGAGATTACTACCTCACCATTACGGAAAGTAAAAAATTTACACATGATGATGGTTCTTTCCACTACAAAAAACACAAGATCTACCTCTATAAGGAAGATTTTGAGGCTTTTAGGGAAATACTAACTGAAATGACCGATTATGTGGTAGACCAAAAAGGAGAAGAGGTAATTTCAGAACGTCATCAAAAAGATTTTAAAAAGGAAGTTATCGGAATTGACGGAGAATCTTCTCCCAGCGATAATTTTACCGACCTGAGTTTTGACGACATTTAGAGGTCAAAATTTCTAAAAATCTAAGACCGTTCCCCTCAAAAAGGAACGGTTTTTTATATTTATCATCAACTGTAAAAGCAACCAATCGTGAAAAAATTAGCACTACTATCTCTACTGGTATTCATACGCTTTTCGTATGCACAGCAAACTTCAGACCTCGACTATTACCTACCTCAAAACATTACGTACAACCCGGATATCCCAAGCCCGAAAAGCGTTATCGGTTTTGAGGTTGGCGAATGGCACGTGAGCCATGACAAACTTATCGAATACATGAAGGTACTAGCTGCTTCATCCAATCGAATTACCCTGGAAGAACGAGGTACTACATACGAAGGGCGCTCCTTACCCCTACTTATCATCTCCTCTCCTGAAAATCAAAGTAATATCGAAAATATTCGACAACAACATATCAAACTCACCGAAGCGGGAAGCGGAAATCTAAACACAGATACTATGCCTGTAGTGGTATATCAAGGCTTCTCTATTCACGGCAACGAGCCCAGCGGGTCTAATGCCGCAATGTTGGCAGCCTATTACCTCGCAGCCGGGCAAGGACAAGAAATAGAAGAGTTACTCAAGAGCGTTGTTATACTCTTTGACCCTTCTCTTAACCCAGACGGTATGCAGCGATTTGCCCATTGGGCCAATACAAATCGGAGCTATAACCTCAATCCGGATAATAATGAAAGGGAGTACCACGAAACATGGCCGGGGGGAAGAACCAATCACTACTGGTTTGATATGAACCGCGATTGGCTTCCTATCCAATTGCCCGAAAGCCGCTCCAGATTAGCTACCTACCACCAATGGTTACCCAACATCCTTACCGACCACCACGAAATGGGCACAAATTCTACCTTCTTCTTTCAACCGGGAGAACCTTCACGAGTACACCCACTCACCTCCGAAATGAACCAAGAACTGACCAGAGAGATCGCAGAGTTTCATATAAAGGCCCTAGACAGCATCGGATCGCTCTATTTTTCAGAAGAGAATTACGACGATTTCTATTACGGTAAAGGCTCTACTTTTCCCGATATAAACGGCGGAGTGGGCATCCTCTTTGAGCAGGGTAGCTCAAGAGGACATATACAGGAAAGTGACAACGGACTTCTGACCTTTCCCTTTACCATAAAAAACCAGTTCACCACTGCCCTTTCTACACTTGAAGCAGCTAAAAACATGCGAAAAAAACTGCTCGACTACCAACGAGATTTCTACGACAAAACCCGTTCAGAAGCTGCAAAAAGTAAAGGTAGTGCCATAGTATTTGGCGATGAAAAAGATGCGGCCAAAACCTATCATCTGGCAGAAGTACTCAAAAAACACCAAATCGAATTATACGATGTGGCCGACGATTTTACAGAAAAAGGCAAAGTGTACAAAAAAGGGTATAGCTATATCGTACCCCGTAATCAGAAAAATTTCAAGATTATTGAGGCTATGTTCGAAACCCGCACCGAGTTTACAGACAGCCTCTTCTACGATATTTCATCCTGGACTTTTCCCTTGGCATTTGGCCTGGATTACACCGACACAAACAGCTCTCATACCGGTCGTAAAATCGAAGATCTCCAACTTCCAAAAGGGAAAGTCACAGAAAAAAGCAACTATGCCTATCTGTTTGAGTGGCATGAGTACTACACTCCGAAAGCCCTCTATCAAATACTGCAAAAAGGGATACGCGCCAAGGTGGGGAAAAAAGTTTTCTCCATAAACGGACAGCAGTACGATTACGGTACCGTAATGATTCCGGTACAAAACCAAATCATAAACAGCGATGAGCTATACTCTTTTTTAACGAGAGTTGCCGAAGAATCACATATAGAAATACAGGGTGTATCTACCGGACACGCCATAGGGACAGATCTCGGCAGTAGTCAATTCAGAACACTCAACACTCCAAAAATAGCTATGCTTACTGGCATTGGCATTACCCCATATGATGCTGGAGAAGTGTGGCACTTACTAGATCAGCGATACAATATCCCCGTCACCAAAATAGACGAGAGTTATTTTAACCGGGTAAACCTCGACAAATACAACACCTTTATAATCACCAATACTCGAAGTGGTATAGACAGCTCTATTGCCAATAAGCTAAAGAAATGGGTAAAAGAAGGAGGTACACTTATCGCTTACAGAAATGCTATAAATTGGCTAAAAAGCAATGAACTTATCGATGTAAACCTCAGAAAGAAAGCCATTGTCGCCAAAGACATCACTTTTGAAGAACAGCGGAATTTTCGCGGAGCACAGGTAACGGGTGGTGCTATATTTAAAGCGACCACCGATCGGTCACACCCTATAAATTTTGGGTATAAAAACACTGACATAGCGCTGTTTCGAAATACCAATGTTTTTATGGAACCCAGCGAACAGAGCTACAACAATCCTATTCAATATACCGACACCCCTCTTGTAAGCGGGTATATCTCTGAAGAAAACCTCGAACTACTGAAAGAATCCGTCCCCTTTAAGGTGCTAAAATCGGGCAAAGGAAGAGTTATTTTGTTTACCGACAACACCAATTTCAGAGCCTTCTGGTTTGGCACTAATAAGTTGTTGATGAATGCGATTTTCTTCAACAAATTAATGTAGTTCCATAAACTTAAAACGGATAGAGGAATATGCTATCAAGCAATCCTCTGTCCGTTTTCCACTTTAAAATCGGGGGCGAGCAACACCACATCTCCTTCATCGCCTACAGCACCTATAATCAGGCATTCACTCATAAAATTTGCGATTTGTTTTTTCGGAAAATTCACCACGGCTACAATCTGACGATTCAACAGCTCTTCCTTTTTGTATCTTTTGGTAATCTGAGCCGACGACTTGCGTATTCCGACTTCTTTTCCAAAATCGATAACTAGCTGATAAGCAGGCTTACGTGCCTCGGGAAAATTGCGAACTTCAACAATGGTGCCTATGCGCATCTCTACTTTTGCAAAATCACTCCAGCTTATTTCCATATTACTAAGGTTTAATTAGTTGTTACACCCTCAAAAATACTACAGTAAAATACCCCGTACAAGAGAGGTTTCACAAAAAATTGTAACTTAGCCTCTCGCAGGTATCGCTCATATACCTATACCTCTATTTTAGTTTTTTTACAGATAAAAATGGCAAGGACACCCAGTAATATGCTTCCCTTAGGAACAAAAGCAGCTCCATTTGAGCTTCCCGATACGGTTTCGGGAAAACATATAAATCTCGATAGCATTAGAGGAAAAAAGGCTACGGTAATCATGTTTATATGCAACCACTGCCCTTTCGTACAACTAGTCAATCCCGGGATTGCAGCCTTAGCTAAAGAATACACTCCAAGGGGAATCGCCTTTGCAGCCATCTCCAGCAACGACGTAGAAAATTACCCTCAAGACTCCCCAGAACTCATGACTAAAAACGCAGCAGAACAAGGATTTACTTTCCCATACCTCTACGACGAAACACAAGAGGTAGCCAAAGCGTACGACGCCGCCTGTACTCCCGATTTCTATATCTTCAATGCCGAGCTCCTCCTCGTATATCGAGGACAGTTGGACGATGCGAGACCGGGAAACGGCATTCCGGTAACAGGCCATGACCTCAGAGGAGCTCTAGACGCTTTGTTAAACGGACAAAGCGTCAGTGAAGTGCAAAAACCCAGTATAGGGTGTAACATAAAATGGAAAAAACAGTAAACCCGCTCTATCCATTGCAAAAAACTATTCCTTTATTTAAATTTTTTATGCCCAAAATTTCGTTTTCTCATATTAGTCTACTAATTTTATCGACTAAATAGTTTTATATAAAAACAACATTAAAAATAAAGTTATGAGTACACTGAGATTAGGAGATAAGGCTCCAAACTTTAAGGCGCAGACCTCCGAAGGAGAAATAGACTTCTACGAATACCTCGGAGACGGATGGGGCATTCTCTTTTCACACCCCGCAGATTACACCCCGGTATGTACTACCGAACTCGGAGCTGTAGCAAAATACAAGGACGAATTTGCTAAGAGAAATGTAAAAGTACTTGCACTTAGCGTAGACGGACTGGAATCGCACAAAGGCTGGATTAAGGACATCAACGAAACCCAATCTACCACGGTCAACTTCCCTATCATTGCCGATGAAGACCGCAAGGTTTCCGACCTTTACGACATGATCCACCCCAATGCCAACTCTACACTTACTGTTCGTTCGGTTTATGTAATTGGTACAGACAAGACCATCAAATTGATAATCACCTATCCGGCTTCTACCGGTAGAAACTTTGACGAACTGCTGAGAGTTATCGATTCTTTACAACTCACTCAGTATCACAAAGTGGCCACTCCTGCAAACTGGAAAAACGGTGAAGATGTAGTTATCTCTCCTGCAATTTCCAACGAAGAGGCTACAGGTATATTCAAAAAGGGCTTTAAAGAAGTAAAACCTTATCTAAGGCTTACGCCACAACCTAACCTCGACTAAACAGAAGGTATTGTAATATATCACCATAAAAAAGGAGCGACAAACACAGTGTTATCGCTCCTTTTTTAATAAATATGTGGCAAGGCTGATTACTATGGCAATGAAATGCACACATCGTCTATCCAAAGTTCCTGTCCGCCTATAAGCAGTGAAGATATAGTACCGCTCAGCTTCAATATACCTCTATCGCCCCCGTATACCGGTAAGCTCAACTCAACGCCTCCTATGGTGGTACCGTCTATTTCTGAAAATTGTTCAAAATTGACAAATTCGCCATTGATCTCTATATTCAAATTTCCTCCATAAGCACCATATCGCATGCTTAGACCGCTGATGCCAGTGTCAAAGTCAAAATTTGCATTGAGATTGTTAAACCCGATATCCAATCCGGAACCACCGGCCATAAGGTTATTGCTCACATAGACCTCTCCCTCGTCAGTGGTATCACCATCTCCAAACGTAAACTCCTGCAAATTAACCGTGTATCCCGAAGCGGTAATTTCATCTCCATAAGTTAAAACTTCGCCTAAGGTTTGATCTTCAAAAGCCATGTTTACATCACAATCTCCAGAAGTTTCGGCATACTGAACACAGAGGTTGTCTACGGCCAATTCCTGTCCACCTATAGCAAAAGACCTTATGTCACCATCTAATTGAAGTATTCCCAAGTCACTGATATAACTGGGGGTATCAATGCGAGCCGAAATATCTACGCCACTAATAGTAGTACCGTCTATCTCAGAAAATTCTTTAAATATGACCAACTCGCCATTGACCACAATATTTGAATTACCTCCGTAATCGCTATACCGCAAACTGAGACCACTGAGATCACCGCCAAAATAAAAGCCTGCTTTAGTATTTTCAAACCAAAGTCTCAATCCGGTACTATCAGGACTGATGCTGTTTTGTATTTGAGCTGTATCTTCAGCATAGGAAGTGCCATCTCCAAATGTAAAATCTCCGATGTACACCGAGTGTTCAGAAGCGGTAAAGTTAACACCGGGAGTGAATGTTTCGTTTAGAGTTTGATCTTCAAAGTCGATACTCGCCTCACAGTCAAACAAATTTTCTTCAGGAGGCAAATTGTCGTCCATGTCGTCATTGTTGTCACTGTCATTATCACAGCTGCAAAGCAGTACAATAGCGAACAAAAGCGACATTAGTCCGAATTTGGTCTTCGCAACAGTTTGCTTTTCTGAAAAACAAAACAGTCTGCACACTAAGAGGTAGCACCCCCTTAAAAAACTGTAAGTATTGGATTGTGTTTTCATGATGTATGAATGTATTAGTTTGCCTTTTAATGTCTGTTTATACAAAAGGTTAACATTCACACAGATATACATTCTCTCTATCACCTACTTATGCCATATCTAAAAAAAAATCGCGATAGTTTTAATTAAACCACCGCGATTCATTTTATCGAACATCAGGAAACTCTTCCTGCTCACTGCAAAGCTTGACTACTGCGTCTTTGTGCAGCGTATTATATCATCCTACTTTCACCAGTTCCACATCAAAAACCAAAGTGGCATTGGGAGGGATAATTCCGCCAGCTCCTCGGCTTCCATAGGCCAATTGTGGGGGAATTACCAATCTCGCCTTACCTCCGGTAGTGAGCAAACCAATACCTTCATCCCAACCGGAAATTACCTGTCCGGCACCTAGTCGGAAACTGATGGGCTGATTTCTCCTGAAAGAAGAATCGAATACGGTACCATCAGTAAGCATCCCTTCATAATGAACCGCAACCTCTTTTCCCTTCACAGCTTTTTCTCCTTCTCCTTTTTCCAATATTTTATACCAAAGTCCGCTTTCTGTCTTTTCAAAGCCCTCGGTAAGCTCGCGTAAAGCCGATTCTGCCCGCTCTCTTTCCAAGGCGAGTCGCTCTTCTTTAGAGGCTTCAAATTTTCTAAAGGCCTCAACGGCATCCCATTGTTCTGCCTCTTCACCTACTCTTACAATTTCCAGCTTTTCTATACGATCTCCCTGTTGAACGGCATTTACCACATCCTGACCTTCTTCTACAAAACCAAATACCGTATGCTTGTTGTCCAACCAAGCCGTTTCTACATGAGTGATAAAGAACTGGCTTCCATTGGTACCCGGGCCGGCATTGGCCATCGAAAGCACGCCTGGACCGCTGTGTTTGAGGTTCGGATGAAACTCGTCGTCAAACTGATAGCCAGGACCTCCTACGCCGGTTCCCTGAGGGCATCCACCCTGAATCATAAAATCCGGGATTACTCGGTGAAAATTCAATCCGTCGTAATAAGGCTGTCCTTCCTCTTTTACGTCATTTTTTAAGGTTCCTTCTGCCAGTCCAACGAAGTTTCCAACCGTACCAGGCGTCTTATCGTGAGTGAGTTTTGCGAGGATTTCCCCTTTAGTGGTGTGGAATCTCGCATAAATTCCATTTTGCATAAGTTCATATTTTTAAGGTTGCAAAGATAGCGATATTTTACGCATTCTGGTAGATATAAACTTCGGTAGCTCCCATTCCGTATTTTCGGTAATCCGCGTCGTAATATTTGAGATTGTCGTATCGACCGAAGAGAAATTCGAGTTCAGCTCTGAGCACCCCTTCGCCCACACCGTGTATAAACACCACCTTCCTGATCCGTTTTCGAATAGCAAATTCCAGTTGTCTCCTAGCCGTGTCTAATTGAATATTGAGCATCTCGTGATTGCTGAGCCCCTTTACAGACGACACCAATTTTTCGATATGAAGGTCTACTTCCATCCCTGGCATATCGCGTTCTTTAGCCTTAGGTGTCGGTTTTTTTCTTCGCTTGGGTTGTTCTTTATGTGCAAGGTATTTTTCGGGGGACAAAGAGGTATTGTGCAACAAGGATTCATCGGGTATTTTTACCACCTCGGCCTTAGACAGGCGCAACTCAAAACCCTCATCAGTACGCACTACAAGTATCCCCTTCTCTACACCGATCACATCCCCGCGAAGCGAATCGTCTATAACCTCTATCCGGTCTCCCTTTCCTATTTCTTCCATCTCCGAAATCCTAAATTATGTGGTTTCCTCTTCATCCTCGTCTGAATCATCCTCTTCATCTTGACGCGGATTGTCTTTTACCCATTTTGTGGCAGTCCCGTAGAGACCGTACATCAACAAAACAAATCCCACTATCAGTATATAAGGCTTGTCTTCGCCTCCTTGTCCCTGGCCTACAAAAGCCATAACTGCTCCGATAACAATCAGAAAAAGATAAAACAAAGGGTGATTTTTAAGGCGCATATTTCTTTTTCTCAAAAATAATATTAATTTAGATAACCGTACAAATACCTTTTTCAATTTTGAAGGCAGATCACTATATGCTTCCCTGCATCAACAAGCAAATTCTCGGCATAGAATGCCCGGGATGTGGAATGCAGCGCGCTATTGCCCTTATATTTGAAGGTGATTTTATCGGAGCTTTTCACATGTACCCTGCCATCTACCCCCTCGTATTATTTTTTGCCTCATTGCTGGCGGATAAGCTTTGGGAAAAGAGTAAGCTTTCAAATGTCTCATGGATATTGGCCGCAATCAGCGTTGTCTTTATTCTTGGAAATTATATGCTTAAATTCATTTAAACAAACTAAACTTTACTTATGGAAACGCAAAAATTACCAAATGCCACCATGGCTCTTGTACTCGGAATCGCCTCTTTACTGTGTTGCTGTTTTTACGGCTTGGGGATTATACCTGCAGTCATAGCTCTAGTTCTGGCCAACAAAGACACAAAAAAATATAAATTAGAACCCGAATTGTACAGCAACTACAACAATGTAAAAACGGCAAAGATTATCGCCATTATCGGCATAGTGTTGAACCTTGCCTATTTTGTATACTTCATCACACTCATAGCTACTATTGGTATGGATGGCATCATGGAACAATACGAAATCATGCAGGAGCAATACAATCTGTAACTACTTTTCCTTCAATACATTTAACGAGACTCCCTATTGTTAGTTTAACTTAATTAATAACCTATGAAAAAATTTTTAGCTGAATTTATCGGTACTTTCTGGCTGGTGCTGGGAGGATGCGGAAGTGCAGTTCTGGCGGCGGCATTTCCAGAAACAGGAATCGGATTTCTAGGAGTTGCCCTAGCCTTTGGTTTAACTGTACTGACCATTGTGTATAGTTTGGGGCACATTTCGGGAGCACACCTCAACCCTGCGGTATCTGTAGGATTATTTATCGGAGGGCGCTTTAGTGGAAAAGAACTAGCTCCCTATATCGTAGCTCAGATATTGGGCGGTTTATTGGCTGCGGGCATACTCTATGTTATCGCCACTGGAAATGGCAGTGATATCGGCGGTTTTGCCTCCAATGGTTACGGCGACCAATCGCCGGGTGGTTACAGTATGCAGGCGGCATTACTCACAGAAATCGTGATGACATTTATGTTTCTTATCGTAATCCTCGGCGCCACCGACAAAAGAGCCCCTGCGGGCTTTGCAGGAATTGCTATCGGACTTGCCCTCACCCTGATTCATCTGATTAGTATTCCTGTGACCAACACCTCTGTAAACCCGGCACGTAGTATTAGTCAGGCCATTTTTGTAGGCGGACCCGCTTTACAGCAACTCTGGTTATTTATCGTGGCTCCTATCGTCGGAGCTATACTGGCCGGACTGGTATATCGCGTCTTTAAAAAAGACAGCGATTCTCAATAGCTATATCGACAAAAAAAAGCCCGAAAACAAACGCTTTCGGGCTTTTTTTTGAATATTTTCACTCCTATAAAAGGTACATTCAGAATTAAATAAACATTTGTAATTCAGTGAATTAATCCGTAATTTAGAGAAACAAAACCCCGAAAATTGGCCAAAGTGCCAAAAAACGGGGTTTTTCTATTCTACGTGTCTATGAAATTACAAAGAAT
>JAJUFH010000031.1 GCA_029266035.1 Sinomicrobium sp. | reverse complement strand
GGACGGAAATAAAAGGGTAGAACGTCCTAATACCAAAATACTTTCAGATGAGAACCTGCCCCTCCGTGGTTTCTTAGTATGTCCCAAATGTGGTCGCAACCTAACAGGTAGTGCTTCCAAAGGAAGAACAAGCCGTTATTATTACTATCATTGCGTTTCTTCCTGTGGCTTCCGTCAAAAAGCTGAATTAGCCAACGATATTTTTGAAAAGAGTATGCGTCATTTTGCATTAAACGGTACTGCTCAAATAGTGAAAAAACTATTGTTGGACAACTACAAGAAATTCGTGAATAATCCATTTGACGAAAAGAAACAGATTGCACAGGAAATAGATAAACTGAATGCAAGGTTATCAGTAGCACGCAACAAACTGCTATCTGAAATTATTGATGATAAGGAATATCTCGAAATCAAAGATGAATGTAAGAAACGAATTGAAAATCTGGAAGAACAGTTGAGCAAGGACGGTTCTGATACCCAGAAAATCAATATAGATAAGTCTTTGGACAAGGCTTTAAAGTACATAGAAAATATTCCCAAAATGTACCGTGAGGGCGAAATCAACACAAGGAGAGGTATAATTGGTTCGATATTCCCTGAAAAATTGGTGTTTGACGGAAAAACTTATCGAACCGCCCGAATGAACGTAATCGCAAACTATATCTTTCAGATAAACAACGTATTACCCCAAAATAAGAACAGGACAAACGAAAATAAATTTCATTTGTCCTGTTTAGTAGCGGGAACAGGACTCGAACCTGTGACCTTCGGGTTATGAGCCCGACGAGCTACCTACTGCTCTATCCCGCGATGTTTGAGAGTGCAAATATACGACGAAAAATAACAATACCAAAGGATGATGAGTTTTAATTTTAAACCAAAAGGAGAGATGGCTGAATTACAGTTCTTATAAGACTGATTTGGTTATATTTGGGTCTGAAAAAAAACTCAATGGATGTAGTAACTGGTGTTTTAAAGCAATTGGTAGGTGTTTCCGAATGGATAATGCTTGTAATTATTATCGGTGGAGGCTTGTTTCTCGTAGGTTATTCTCGTTTTAAACCCTATCGATATATCAGGCATGCCATAGGAGTAGTGTCTGGAAAGCACGATAAGGGCGGGGAGACAGGAGAGGTGAGTCATTTTCAGGCCTTGGCCTCCGTAGTTGCCGCTACGGTAGGCTTGGGAAATATCTCCGGAGTAGCCATCGCCATTTATTCTGGCGGACCGGGAGTGGTGTTTTGGATGTGGCTTACGGCGATGTTGGGCGCTTGTATTAAATTTTACTCTTGTGGACTCTCGGTGTTGTACCGAGAAGTAGATGAGCAAGGGCAAGTGAAAGCTGGCCCTATGTATTATATGAAGATCGCCTTAGGTAAAAAGGGAAAAATACTGGCGGTGTTTTTCTGTCTCGCTGGTCTGGTCGGAGTGCTTCCGGCCTTTACTGTAAATCAGCTTACACAGACTATAGTAGAGGTTGTAAATCCCGAAAGTTTTTATCAGATAGGAGAGATGAAGTGGAGGTTTATTATCGGTGTCGTTCTTGTGGTGCTTACTTCTATGGTTATTTTTGGCGGACTTAAAAAAATTGTTCGGGTTGCTTCGGCTATGGTACCGTTTATGGTATTGTTGTACTTTTTGTCGGCATTGCTCATCATGGTGCTCAACCCGGATAAGATATGGCCTTCTTTAATGCTGATTTTCCAAGAGGCATTCAATCTTAATACGGCAGTGAACGGCGGTTTGTGGGGACTGGTGCTCATCGGGGTGCAACGAGCAGTGTTCTCTAACGAATCGGGTATAGGTACCGCTCCTATGTATCACGGGCAGTCCAGAACCGACGAGCCTGCCAAAGAAGGATTGGTAGCTATGCTGGGGCCTTTTATAGATACTATTATTGTGTGCTCTATCACAGCTGTTATCATTATTATCAGCGGCGCACATGAAACGACAGAAACCAATGGAATTGTCATGACGTTGAATGCTTTTGAAAAGCTGCTTTTTGGTTATGGTGACGTGCTGCTTATGATCACCGTGTTCGTCTTTGCCATATCTACCTTGTTTACCTATTCGTATTACGGAACCAAGTGCCTTACCTATCTGGGTGGAGAAAAGGTTGGACGCGCCTATAATTATATCTATATTTTCAGTATCATCTTTGTAGCTATGGCATCGGTAGACTTTGTAATCTCTTTGATCGACTTGGCCTTTGCTCTGATGGCCATTCCTAACATGATAGCAGTGTTGTGGCTTGCCCCGGATATGAATAGGGCAATGAATAGTTATTTCGATAAATTGAAAAAAAATTGAAACTCTTGTTTGTTTATCGCAAAAGTCTACTAATTTTGTAGACTATTAAAACACCGTTTAAACTTAATCGAGATGTTGGAAAAGGAATTGGAGCAAATTGAAACAGTTGGGAATAGCTATTACCTCAATTATTTAGACGAGTTGGAATCGGAGGCTATTTATGTGCTTCGCGAGGTATGGGCGCAATTTCAGAATCCGGTGATACTGTTTTCTGGAGGGAAGGACTCCATAGTAGTCACCCATCTTGCGCGAAAGGCATTTTATCCTTCGCGTATCCCTTTTGCCTTGATGCACGTAGATACCGGACATAATTTTCCGGAGACCATAGCATTTAGAGATCGATTGATAGAGCAGCTCGGTGCAAGACTTATTGTGGGGTCGGTACAAGAGTCTATAGATAATGGGCGCGTAGCCGAAGAAAGAGGGAAGAATGCTACTCGCAATGCACTTCAGATAACCACCTTGCTAGACGCTATAGAAGAGCATCGCATAGATTGTGCAATAGGCGGTGGTCGTCGAGATGAGGAAAAAGCGAGGGCAAAAGAGCGTTTCTTTTCGCATCGCGACGATTTCGGACAGTGGGATCCCAAAAATCAACGTCCGGAATTGTGGAACTTATTCAACGGCAAACACTACGAAGGAGAGCACTTTAGAGCCTTCCCTATCAGTAATTGGACCGAGATGGATGTGTGGAATTACATAAAAAGAGAAGGAATACAAATCCCCTCTCTGTATTTTGCTCACGAGAGAGAAGTAGTGTGGCGCAATAATTCGTGGATCCCCAATTCAGAATTTCTCAAGATAGAAGAACACGAAGAGATCGTTTCCAAACGGATTCGTTTCCGTACTCTCGGCGATATCACTATTACCGGAGGTATCGAGTCGGATGCCGATACTGTGGAGAAAATAGCAGAAGAGGTAGCTACCATGAGACAGACAGAAAGGGGTAATCGCTCTGACGACAAACGTTCAGAAACGGCTATGGAAGACCGCAAACGTCAGGGATATTTTTAATTTGGAAAAGCAGAGAATCATGCAACTTGAGAATAGCGAGATATTGAGATTTACTACGGCAGGTAGTGTAGACGACGGAAAGAGCACCTTGATAGGGCGTTTGCTCTACGATTCGAAATCTATTTTTGAAGACCAGCTGCAGGCCATAGAGGCGACCAGTAAGCAAAAAGGACACGATGGGGTAGACCTAGCCCTTTTTACCGATGGACTCCGCGATGAGCGGGAACAAGGTATCACCATAGATGTGGCTTATCGCTATTTTACTACTCCAAAAAGGAAATTTATTATCGCCGATACACCAGGCCATATTCAGTACACCCGGAATATGGTAACCGGAGCTTCTACAGCCAATGCAGCCATTATATTGGTTGATGCCCGTCACGGTGTGATTGAGCAGACTAAAAGGCATGCTTTTATCGCCTCCTTGCTGCAAATACCACATATTATTGTGTGTGTCAATAAAATGGATTTGGTAGATTTTTCAGAGGAAGTGTTCAATAATATAGTAGAGCAATTTAAATCATTCTCCTCCAAACTGGCTGTGAAAGATGTGCATTTCAGACCTATCAGCGCACTTCTCGGCGACAATGTGGTCAACCGTTCTGAAAATATGGACTGGTATACAGGGGCAACCCTCTTACACACTTTAGAAAATATGCATATCAGCAGCGATACCAACAAAATCGATGCACGCTTTCCGGTACAAACCGTATTGCGACCTCAAAGTGAAGAACACCGTGATTACAGAGGGTATGCGGGAAGAATATCGAGTGGTATATTCAGAAAGGGGGATGAGGTAACTATTCTGCCTTCTGGATTTAATTCCAAAATAAAGACGATAGATGCCTTTGAGCAAAGCCTGGAAGAGGCCTTTGCACCCATGTCGGTGTCTATTACCCTCGAAGACGATATCGATATCAGCAGGGGGGATATGATTGTGCGCATTAACAACAAACCCCAGGTAGAACAGGAGCTAGATGTAATGCTGTGTTGGCTTCATGCTCATCCTGCCAAAGCCCGTGCAAAATATATCGTACGCCATACTTCCAATGAACAAAAGGCGATGATACGCGATATATTGTACAAGGTAGATATCAATACTTTTGAAAGAGACGAAGAAGACAAAAATATCGGGATGAACGATATAGTCAAGGTGAGGATGAGAACTACCAAACCTCTGATGTTCGATTCGTATCGGAGCAATCGCATTACAGGAAGCCTTATTCTTATCGATGAGAGTACCAATGAGACCGTGGCTGCGGGTATGATAGTGTAGATTGCAGAGTCTGAGGCTTTATTAGGGCAAGAAGAACGGTTTGATGCTGTGTTTGTGAAATAATTTATTACATTTGGACAGCTAACCGAATACCTATGATAACGCATATTCAAGGAAGACTTGTCGAGAAATACCCTACGCATATTGTTGTAGACTGCAATGGTGTAGGTTACTTCCTCAATATATCCTTATATACCTATTCCCAGATAAGCGGAGAAGAAAACCTGAAACTATTCACTCACCTCCACATACGTGAAGATGCGCATACCCTATTCGGTTTTGCCGACAGGTATGAACGCGATATCTTTCGGTTGTTGATTTCGGTTTCAGGTATAGGTACAAGTACGGCCCGTACTATGCTTTCTTCTCTAAGCCCCGATCAAATAAGAGACGCCATAGCTTCAAATGATGTTCCCGTTATACAGGGAGTGAAAGGCATAGGAGCAAAAACAGCCCAACGGGTGATACTCGACCTCAAGGATAAAGTGCTTAAAATTTACGACCTTGAAGAGAATGTCACATCCCGGAAATACAATAATGGAGAAGAGGCACTATCTGCTCTGGAAGTTCTGGGATTTACCAGAAAGCAGTCGGAAAAGGTGGTGGCAAAGATTACCGGAGAGAATCCGGATTTAAGTGTAGAAGAGATTATCAAGAATGCGCTTAAAATGCTATAAGGATTTTGAGAACAATTACTTATCTGAGACAAATATCCAATATTCTTAGAGGCCTCTTGTGGCTCTTAGCTACATTTGTGGCAGTGTTGGCTACGGCTCAGGAAAATGTAGATCCTGCCACACAAGATTCGGTACAGCCGGCAGGAGTTCTCGGAGAAATCAGATTAAAAACACCGTCTAGTATTCTTTCTCAGTATATCTACGACCCTGTTACAGATATGTATATCTATGCCGAGACCATAGATGGCTTCAATACAGAGCATCCGATAATGCTCACCCCCGAACAGTTTAGAGAGCTGGAGCGCAAAGAGAGTATGAAGCGCTACTTCAGGCAGAAGATGGATGCTATTTCAGGACAAAAGGAAGGGGTAGAAGATGCACAAAAGGATTTGTTGCCCGACTTTTACGTGAATTCCAATTTTTTCGAATCTATCTTCGGAGGTTCTAATATCGATATCGTACCCCAGGGGTCGGTAGCTGTAGATCTCGGTTTGCTTTACAACAGAAATGACAACCCCGCTTTCTCCCCTCGCAATAGGAGTGCCATTACCTTCGATTTCGACCAGAGGATCAGTATGAGTATGCTGGGAAAGGTAGGAGAAAGACTTTCGATTACGGCCAATTACGACACCCAGGCCACTTTTGAGTTTCAGAATCTCATTAAACTGGAATATACCCCTTCTGAAGATGATATTGTTCGTAAAATAGAAGTGGGTAATGTGAGTATGCCTCTCAATAGTTCACTTATATCAGGTGCTCAGAGTCTTTTTGGGGTGAAAACTGAATTACAGTTTGGAAAAACTAGGGTTACCGGAGTGTTTTCAGAACAGCGTTCCGAAGTGCGGTCTGTAGTAGCCCAAGGTGGAGGTACTCTCGAAGATTTTGAGTTTTTTGCACTGGATTACGACGAAGATCGGCATTTCTTTCTATCACACTTCTTTAGAGATCAGTACGACAGAGCTCTTGAGCGCTATCCCTTTATACAGAGCCAGGTTCAGATTACGCGTATCGAGGTGTGGGTAACCAACAGGGGGAGGCGTACCGACAACATACGAAATATAGTGGGGATACAAGACTTGGGAGAAGCCGATCCGGAGAATACGAGAATCAACACTAATGCTCCCGGTGGATTCTTTAATCCCGGCGGGGGTGATTTGCTCCCGCGAAATGAGGCTAATAATTACAACCCTAGAGAAATAGGTGGTAGCTCTGTGCTTACAGAACAGATCAGAGATATGGCCACAGTGCAGTCGGGCTTTGGGGCTGTAAATGCTATAGTAAATCAGGGATACGACTATGCTATACTAGAAAATGCTCAGAAACTTATACAAGGTACCGATTTTACCCTCGATCCTAAACTGGGATATATTTCCCTCAATCAAAAACTCAGCAATGATGAGGTGCTTGCGGTAGCCTTTCAGTACACCTATCGCGGACAGGCATATCAGGTGGGTGAATTTGCCAACGACGGGGTAAATGCTACGGAGTATGAAACTGGGCCTGGAGGACAGGTCATAGCCGTCAACAACCAGACTCTGGTGTTAAAGTTGCTCAAGAGTAATATCACTAATGTATCCGATCCTATATGGGATCTGATGATGAAGAATATCTACGCCACCGGAGCCTATCAACTCAGTCAGGAAGATTTTAAACTCAATATACTTTATACCGATCCTTCTCCGGTCAATTATATCCGCCCGGTAGAAGAGTCTTCATGGCCAACGGGATTAGAAGACCGGATATTGCTGGATGTCTTTAATTTCGACCGCCTCAATTCGTACAATGATCCTCAAAATGGGGGTGATGGTTTCTTTGACTATTATCCCGGAATAACCATAGATCCGCGCAATGGTCGGATTATCTTTACCAAGGTAGAGCCTTTTGGTTCTTATCTACACCAACTCTTGGGGGGCGGTAATTACAATCAGCCCGATACCTACAACCCAAACCAGAAAAAATACGTCTTCCGAAGTATGTACAATCAGACTAAGGCAGCTGCTTTTGAAGATAGTGATAAGAATAAATTTCAGCTCAAGGGAGAGTACAAATCTGAGGGAGGTGAAGGTATTCCTATCGGGGCTTTCAACGTTCCTCAGGGGTCTGTACGGGTAAGTGCAGGAGGAAGAATGCTACAGGAAGGTATAGATTTTACCGTGAACTACCAGACTGGAATGGTCAATATATTGGACGAAGGCCTTAGGACGTCTAATGTGCCCATAGAGGTTTCAGTAGAGAACAATGCCGTGTTTGGAAGGCAAACTCGAAGGTTTGCCGGGGTGAATATCGAGCATCAGTTTAACAAGAATTTTATGTTGGGAGCAACCCTGCTCAATATGAGTGAAAAACCCTTAACTCAAAAGGCTAGTTACGGACTCGAACCGGTAAGCAATACGATATTTGGGTTTAATGGGAATTTCTCTACCGAACTTCCTTTTCTCACCAGATGGGTAAACAAACTCCCAAATATAGATACCGATGTGCCATCCAATCTTTCTGTGAGAGGAGAGATGGCCTATTTGATGCCTGGTTCGCCTAAACACGATAGCTTTCTAGGAGAAACTACTGTATATGTAGACGATTTTGAAGGGGCGCAAACTCTGGTCGATATGAGAACTCCCTTGGCTTGGTCGCTGGCAAGTACTCCCTTAGAGTTCGTCCCTGGAGAGCAACTTTACGGCAGTTCGCCAGACGATCCGGAAAACTTGAAAAACGGTTACCAGCGCTCAAAAATGGCTTGGTATACCATAGATCCCATATTCTATACCTCACAAAAGCCATCGGAGGTGAGCGATGCCGATATCTCGCTCAATGAAACTAGGCGTATTTATATCGATGAGATCTTTCCCGAGGTCGATATTTCACAGGGAGAGACCACGGTACAGGCCACACTAGATCTCGCTTACTATCCCAGAAATAAGGGCCCTTACAACAACAGCCCTGCAGCTGATTTTGAAAGTTTGCCCCCAGAAAACCGATGGGCGGGAATTATGCGCGGACTGACCAGTACCAACTTTGAACAAGGCAATGTGGAATACATTCAGTTTTGGGTGATGGATCCCTATGTTAATGGTATAACAAATAGCGGGCAGGGAGAATTGGTGTTTAACCTCGGAAGTATTTCAGAAGATATTCTCAAAGACGGTAAGAAACAATACGAAAACGGATTGCCAGGAGTGAATAGTAATGAGCTGGTATCGAACACCTCCTGGGGTAAGGTGCCCTCTACCCAATCACTGGTTTATGCATTTGATGCGGATACGGGTAACAGAAGTGTGCAAGACGTAGGGCTCGACGGTTTGGACGATGCTGCTGAAGCTGCTGTCTTTACCAACAACCCAGGCCCCGATCCGGCATTAGACAATTATGAGTACTACCTCAGTGCCGGGGGGAGTATATTAGACAGATATCTGAATTACAATAATCTACAAGGTAATTCACCTGTAAATGTGGGGAATAACGACAGAGGCTCTACTACAGAACCAGACGTAGAAGATGTCAATGGAGATGGTACTATGAATACCGTAAACAGTTATTACGAATACCGAATCCCTATAAAACCCAATATTCAGCGTTCTGATCGCTATGTGTCTGATATCAAAGAGGTAGAGCGTAAAACTCCCGACAATAGAACCACAAAGGCGAGGTGGATACAGTTTAAAATCCCGGTAAGAGAGTTTGACAAGGCGGTAGGCGGAATTTCAGATTTCCGCTCTATGAGCTTTATGCGGATGTATCTCACCGGATTTAACGATGATATCGTATTGCGCTTCGGTACACTAGATCTAGTACGAGGCGACTGGAGAGCCTATACTCGTAGTTTGCAACCGGAGACAGACACCAATCCCGACGACGACGGGACCACGGTAGAGGTGAGTACTGTAAACATAGAGGAAAACGAACAGCGTTCTCCCATACCTTATCGCTTGCCTCCCGGAGTGGAAAGAGAAGAGCTCACCAACAACAATATGGTGGTGCGCCAAAATGAGCAGTCCTTGTCATTTGCCGTTTGTGGTTTGGAAGAACAGGATTCTAGGGGGGTGTATAAAAATGTAGAGATGGATATGAGGCAGTACAAACGACTCAAGATGTTTCTCCATGCCGAAGCTTATAAAAACAACCCGATTAGAGATGGAGAGCTGGTAGCCTTTATCCGAATTGGAACAGATTTTAGTGAAAACTTTTACCAAGCGGAAATTCCGCTTTCAATTACCCGTGCCGGAGCTTCTACTCCCGAAGAAATTTGGCCTGATATCAACAATTTGGACGTGCCTTTTAGCCTGTTTTCAAAAATCAAATCTGCAGGTATAGCCAATGGCTCCCTATCCGAACTGGTTTTTTACGACAGTGAGGCAAACCAGGTTGGGGAATTCGACCCCCGAGAAGCGGGTGAGCTTCGAGTGGGAATAAAGGGAAATCCCTCGCTGGGAAGTGTGAGAGCAATTATGGTAGGGGTTAAGAACATCACCGGAAACAAAGTGTGTGGAGAGGTGTGGTTCAACGAATTGCGGCTGGCAGAACTAGACAATAAGGGAGGGTGGGCAGCCATCGCACAGATCGATGCCAATATTGCAGATTTTGCCAATATCTCGGCTACAGGAAGTAAAAGCACTTCAGGCTTTGGAGCTATAGACCAGAAACCCAACGAGAGAAGCCGTGAAGATGTGGTACAGTACGGGCTCAATACCAATATAAACCTCGGGCAGTTACTCCCTAAAAAGTGGGGAATTCAAATCCCGGTAAACTACAGTGTTTCCGAAGAGTTGATTACTCCCGAATTCGATCCGGTATACGAAGATCTCAAATTGCAAGATCGAATCAATGCCGCCACTACGCAAAGCGAAAAGGACGAGATACGCAATCGGGCTGAAGATTACACTAAGAGGAGGAGTATCAACCTTATCGGGGTGAGGAAAAACAGAGGGGAAGAACAAAAGCAAAGAGTGTACGATATAGAAAACTTTACTTTCAACTATTCTTATAACGAGGTCAACCATCGAGATTTTGAAATAGAAGAACTCCGAGATCAAAATGTGCGAACGGGATTTGTGTACAATTACAATTTCAAACCCTTGGAGATAGCTCCTTTTGAAAAGAAAGATTCCATATTGAGAAGTAAGTATTGGCAATGGCTGAAAGAATTTAATTTTAATCCATTGCCTACTAATATATCAGTCAATTCCAATATAACGCGTAGCTTTAACCAGCAGCGTTTTCGCGGAGTGAATATAGAAGGAGTAAATGCCGACGATCAACTGGAGCTTCCCACCCTTCAACAGCGCAACTTCCTATTCGATTGGCAATATACCATCAATTACAATCTCACCAGATCGCTGAGACTCAATTTTACCGCGTCGAATTACAATATAGTGAGGAATTACTACGATATGGACGATGCCGGCAATCGAATCATGAGGGAAGAAATGGATATATGGGACGGATTTTGGAATACGGGCGACCCCAACCGACATACGCAGCAATTGCAACTCAGCTATGAATTTCCATTCAACAAAATCCCCTTTCTCAATTTTATAGAAGGGAACTATACCTATACCGGCGATTTCGACTGGCAACGGGGGAATGACGTGATCAATGAGGTGGCAGGGGAGCAGGTAAATACCGTACAGAATGCTTCGACTCATGTGCTCAATGCCTCTCTAGGTATGGATCGGTTGTATAGCTACCTCGGTGTTAAAAATGACTCTCAGTCTGATTCTAGAACACGGCGACGACGGGTGGGCGCCGCTACCGAAGAGGAGCAGGTAGAAAAAGAAAGTATAGGTAAACGCCTTGGAAATATCGGTGTCGACTTACTCACTATGGTCAAGCGTATGGACATAAGCTATACCGATAACCGCGGTAAGGTACTTCCCGGATACACCGAGTCTATCGGGTTTATCGGAACCTTAAGACCTTCGTGGGGCTTTGTGTTTGGAAGCCAGTCTGATATTCGTTACGAGGCAGCCAGAAGGGGATGGCTTACCCGTTTTCCCGATCTCAACCAGCAATATATGGAGCGCAACAGCACTCAACTCAATATTACCGCCAATTTGGAGCCGACTTCCGATTTGATGATAGATCTCGTAGCCGACAGGCAGTATGCAGATAGTTATGCCGAAAATTTCCAGGTTTCGGAAGCGGGAGGGGTTTATGAGTACGAAAGCCTCCTGGGGAATAAATACGGAGATTTTTCTATATCTACCGTATTGATAAAAACCGCCTTTAGCAAAAGTGACGATATAAATTCGGAAACTTTTGAAACCTTTAGAGAAAACCGTATGACTATCGCTCGACGTTTGGCACAGCGCGATGGTATTGACCTAAATGACGCAGCCAATCTCGATGAAGAAGGTTACCCCAAAGGATATGGGAAAAACAACCAATCGGTATTGCTCCCAGCTTTTATGGCGGCCTACTCAGGAAAAAGTGCCGACAAGGTAGGATTGGGAGTTTTTAAGAATATACCCATACCTAACTGGAATATTAAATATACCGGATTGATGCGATTGGACTGGTTTAAAACCCACTTCCGACGTTTTTCGTTGGGGCATGGATATCGAGCGAGTTACAGTGTAAACTCTTTCCGCTCTAATCTGGAGTACGACAAGAGAAACCCTTTGAAAACCGATCAGTCTGGAAATTTTCTCAACGAGTTGTTGTACACCAATGTGACCCTAGTAGAGCAATTCAATCCGCTGATAAGAGTGGATTTCGAAATGAAAAACTCTGTGAGTATACAGGCAGAGGTAAAAAAAGACCGAGCACTTTCGCTGAGTTTCGACAACAATTTGCTCACCGAGACCACCGGGAAGGAATATCTTTTGGGATTGGGATATCGATTTAATCAGGTGCCTTTTACTACCAGTATTGGAGGAACAAGACAGACGCTTAAGGGCGATATCAATCTCAAGGCCGACCTGTCCCTCAGAGATAATATCACCATTATCAGAAACCTCGACCTCGACAACAATCAAATCACTTCTGGGCAGAAAATATGGAGTATACGCTTTACGGCTGATTATGCCTTGACCAAAAATTTTACCGCCCTGTTCTTTTACGATCACACTTTTTCTAAATATGCCATTTCTACGGCATTTCCTCAAACCACTATACGATCGGGGGTTACCTTGCGTTATAATTTCGGAAACTGATAGTTGTAAGAAAGACCATGTGTCGCTGTGATGAAATGAAAAATCGCAAGTTGTATAGGGTGTAAACAGTGGAGGTTTTGGCTGTTTTATTACTTCTGTATTTTACTCGGGTAAGTTTTGGAGGGAAATAGTTTAAAAGTTACATTTGCGATACAAATTATAACATAATATTTAAATTGTAATGAATATACCATCTGACTTGAAGTACACCAAAGACCACGAGTGGGTAAAGGTAGAAGGCGATATCGCCACAGTAGGAATCACCGATTTTGCACAGAGTGAATTGGGAGATATTGTTTATGTGGAGGTTGAGACCCTCGATGAAACCTTAGACAGAGAAGAGGTGTTTGGTACTGTAGAGGCAGTAAAGACGGTATCCGATCTCTTTTTGCCACTTTCTGGTGAGATTGTGGAGTTTAACGAAGCCTTGGAAGAGGCTCCAGAAAAGGTGAATTCCGATCCTTATCACGAAGGATGGATGATAAAAATTAAGATTAGTGATCCGGGAGAAGTAGAAGATCTTCTGGATAGTGAAGCGTATAAAGAATTGATTGGAGCTTAGGAAAGACATAGTCACTTTTTTTGGACTGCTATGGGCTTTGATAATAGTGGTATTGAGCCTTATGCCCCCGTCGGATATTCCGTCTTCTGAGTTGTTCTTTCCACATATAGACAAGGTAGTACACTTTTGTTTTTACTACATTTTCTTTATACTGTGGTATTACATCTTGAATAAAGGAGGGTTCTCAATAATTAGAAAACGTCCCGTAATAATATCTCTCCTAATATCGCTTTTGTTTGGTACAGTTGTTGAGGTTTTACAGTACATCATGAATGTCGGCAGATCGGGTGATGCTTTAGATGCTTTGGCCAATGCTGTCGGTGCTGTATGCGGTTTTTGTACTGTTATTCTGATTAATGCCTTAAACAAGGGGTTAAAAAGGAAAAATTAATTGTTACTGTTTAAAATAAATAATTAAATTAGCGACCGGGAAAGTATTTTCGGGAGACATTACTGTTTTTCCGATCGATTGAATCGGAGAGGCAGTAATACTGGAATAACCTTAATCACAAAGAAAAAATTAAATCAATGGAACCTAAAAAAAATCCAAAAGCCGATCTCACCAGAAACAGCGGGCTCTATTTTGCCATAGGGTTAGCCGTTGTACTGTTTTTAACTTGGCAGGGGTTGGAATGGAAAAAGTATGACAAGGATGAGGCGTTCACCTACAAGATGAACGTAGATGATGATCTGGACGAGGAAATTCCGATTACAGAGATGTTAAAGACACCACCGCCACCACCGCCGCCACCACCAAAAGCTCCTGAAGTTATCGAAGTGGTTGAGGATGATGAAGAGATTGTGGAAGACGTGATAGAAACTACCGAAACTGATCAGCAGCAAGAAGTTGCCGAAGTAGCGGAAATCGCGGAAGTAGAAGAGCCTGTAGATGTAGATGTCCCTTTTGCAGTTATTGAAGATGTTCCTGTTTTCCCCGGATGTGAGAATGCTAAAGATCAGAGAGCGTGCTTTCAAGAAATGATGCAAAAGCATATCCGCAAGCATTTCCGTTACCCTGAAATCTCTCAAGAAATGGGAGTTCAAGGACGTGTAGCGGTGATGTTTACCATCGATACAGATGGTAGTATCACCAATGTGAAAATGCGTGGCCCGGATAAAAACCTAGAAAAAGAAGCTGCTCGTATTATCAGTAAGCTTCCCAAAATGACTCCAGGAAAGCAAAGAGGCCGTCCGGTAAGAGTTCCCTTTAGTATCCCGATAACATTCAGACTACAGTAGTAATAAGCTGTGATAATCATATAAAAAACCCGTTCCGAAAGGAGCGGGTTTTTTTGTTAGCTAATCTGATTTATTTTTTACTCTTAAACGAAGTCCATCCAGTTGCTTCGGTCTTGATAATCGTCTAGTACGCGAGTTCCCTTGTGGTGATGCATCAAGTGAACAAGGGTCGATATTTCCTGTTGAACTACCTGAATACAATTTTCAGTGAGCTCTTGGTTAAAACCGGAATTGTTGAGGTCTAGTACATCGTTTAGCGAAACGATACGAGCCATTATTTTGCCCAATTCTATCGACTTTCGCTGAGATAATGTGCCATCTATATTAAAGTCGAGCTCTTTTTTCAATACTTCAAAAGCCATTTTAGTGTCAGCTTTCTTGCTGACATAAGTGCCAAAATGAGCGGTTTTAAACCTCTTCATTTCCTTGAGTACAATATCTGATATTTGGGTGTAGAGCATCTCGTTAGAGCCTTCAAATATACGGAAGGGTCGGCTGTCCATAATCCCTCTTCCTCCAATGTGACTTATCCGGTATCCTTTGGCTCCCGACAATTGTACATAGGTCTGTGCAGCATCCTGCATCAGGTCGGTTACCAGTGCTTTCATACTGTTGGCAAGCAATCCAGAAGTGGCTACATCGTGGTCTATGCCACTTATTTGAGTACTTCTAGCACACATGGCCGAACAAATGGTGTAAGAAGACTGTATACGAGACAATTGGTATTGCACTTGGTCCATTGAAAACAAGTTCGAATTGCCAATCATTCGCCCTTTGCAGTGTGCAATGGCATCGTCCATTAACCTTTGTAAGAATCCCATAGCCATACCCGGGAATTGCATTCTGCTTCGATGGAGTATGTCGAGCATCATTTTAAGCCCGGTAGACTTAGGTTGAAGTTTGTTTTGTCCGGGAACTTTGATGTCAATTTCATTTAGACCGTAGGGAATCATATAGAGCCCGGCATTGTCAAAATACTCCAATACCTTTATCTTTTGTTCGGGTTTAGATTCGTCCGTGACAAAGAAGTCGATATCCCGCGCCAGTTCGCCTTCCTCATTCATGAATCTTGAAGTGACCAACCAGTATTTTGCCATACCCGTAAGTCCCTGCCAATGTTTGAGTCCTTTTATAGCATAATCGTCCCCTATCTGTTTGTTAAAGGTCTTCATGTTAAGAGCATCACTGCCGTGGCTAGGTTCTGTAATCATCAATCCACCCATAGCGCCATCCTCGAGAAAGCTTTTGTAAATTTCCGGCTTTATAGCATCCTTTCCGTATTTTGCAAGTGGCTCCAAGAAAAGAGCGATATTGATTCCAAAAGTGAGCGAAAGAGGGAGCGATTGATAGGAAGCCGTGGATAACAAGCCGAGACATTCCTTTACCAATACACCTCTTCCTCCGTATTCTTGTGGAATAGCCACCGAAAGTGGTTTGAGTTTCATAATATCTTTCCAAATCTTGGTAGGTAAACCCCGAGATAAACTCAGTTGGTTGATGTCTGCAGTTTTGTTGAATATCATATCAAGAGAGTCCGCGAAGTTCTTGAGGAACTCCTGATATGGAAGGTTTGAGGAAGAAAGAGATGATGTAAAACTCATATAGAATGTTGTTTATGAAAAATTTGGCTAGTATTTTCAAGCATTGCAATAAAAGAAAAAATAAGCTAAGAGCCATAAAATAAACGAAAAAAATGCATTTATTTCCACAAACACAAACCTTTGTGATATCTAGTATTGCTTAGTTTAAGATATAGGTGTATTTAAGTTGTTAATTTTGAGTTTGTTGTCTTTTTGAAAGAAAATTTCACAAACCGTATAGTTAGTGAAAAGTTCTTGTTTATAAGCTATTCATTTCAATGGGCATACAACATCCAAAATGAGTGAGCGTCAGCAGCTAAAAACTCTTTTTTTAGAGTATTTACAGACACTCAATTCAGCTGTTGTAGGCCGCCTATTTAATGACAAAAGTGTCGTTGGTCGTATCTGCATCCATAAAAATGCCGCCTTCCAGATTTACTTTTACAATGTCTTTTATGTTTAGGGTAATCACACTGCGTTCAGGGTCGGCTTCCCAAATAGTGGGGGTCTGATGGAATTCTCTTGTCTTTCCATCTCTGTCGGTAACCACTACGCTAACCGGAGCTGGCATACCTCCTCGATTTTCCAGGCTTACGTTGAGAATGTCTCCTTTGTACGAGGCATCGGCTATGGCGATATCTATATAGCCGTTGCTGAAAAACCAGCGATTCCAAAACCAGTCGAGATCTTTGCCTGTAATATCGTTAAACGAATAGAAGAAGTCCCACGGCATAGGATGTTTGCCATTCCAGCGATCCATATAGCCCTTTAGTGCCTTGCTGAATTCTGTATCGCCTAGATAGTCTTTCAGTGCGAGATATGCCAGAGCCGATTTTCCATAGGCATTGACCCCGATAGAAGCACCGCTCAGTGTATTCAGCGGGGTTATTATAGGGATTTGGTACTCCATATCGGCCTTAGTCATCCATCTTTCTACTCGGAATTTTTTAAAGTTTTCAGAGGCTTTTTCCTCTCCTAGATTGTGTATGCTAATCAGATACTCTAAGGTGGTGGCCCAGCCCTCATCCATAAAGCCGAAACGGGTTTCGTTAATCCCCATATAGAAAGGAAAATAGGTGTGTGCGATTTCGTGCTCTACCACAAAGCGTGCGAAGTCCGGATCGGGAAAGGAGTTGTCGTTTACCATCATCGGGTATTCCATATCGGCAAAACCGCGCACTATTGTAGATTTGGAAAAAGGATAGGGCACGCCGGGATAATTGTTTGAAAACCACTCTAGAGCATTTTTTCCGTAGTTTACCATTTCCTTAAAATCTTCCGAAGGTTCGTCGTAGGCGGCTTGTACACTTGCTCTACGACCGGTTTTTGCGTCTACCACTACACTTCCGGCATCCCAGAGGTAATGGTCGCTTAGCGCAATGGCAATATCGGTGATATTGTCTGCTTTCCACTTCCAGGTATTGCCGGGGTTCTGTGGTGTTACCTCACGGTTTTCAAGCTCTTTTTTTGTAGCGATGTGTATCACCTCATCCGAGGCCATAGACTCCTGCAGCCGTTTTGCGTATTTCGGTTGTAGTACTTCATCTGGATTTTGAAGGTCGCCCGTAGCCCATACGATATAGTTGGGCGGTACGGTTACGGAAAAGCTGTAGTCGTTAAAATCATTGTATAGCTCCTGCCTACCACTAAATATCATGGTGTCCCATCCGCGATAGTCGTCGTATACTGCCACTCGTGGAAAAAAGTAGGCCAAGAAGAAAGTAGTTTCGTCTATGGCTCCCTCTCTTCCACTTTGTACAGACATATCAAAGTGCCAATCGATATCCAACGTTATACTTTCTCCTGGAAGTAGCGGACTGGCCAATGTTATCATTTTGTTAGTGCCGTCGTTTTCATCTGTCCATTCCCGCTCTACTCCATTTTCGACATAGCGGTCTATGTGCATACCCGAGGTCAGGTAATCGGGAGAAGTTTGCCCCGAACGAGGAGCTTCAGGCTTGTGTTGGTTTAGAAATAGCTTGAAATTTAGTGTTTTAAGTGTATCCGGACTTTGGTTGGTGTACACTATGGTCTCACTGCCCTTTACATTTCGGTCGGGTGGATTTACAATGAGGTCTATGTGGTATACCCCCTTGTTTTGCCAGTAGTTGGTGCCGGGTTTTCCGTCTTTGCTGCGGCTATTGTTTTTATAGGCTTGTTGTACATCGCGAGGAATATAGAGTTCCTGAGCGTGTATGCTCCATAGAAATACCGATAGCAAAGCGGTAAGTAGAAGATGTCGGTTCATACAAAAAAGGGTTATTTGTTAGGAAGAGTCGTGTAAGATAGTAAATGTGTCATTCTTCACAAAAATAGTTATTCCAGCACCTCTTCCAAAAACATCAGGGTGTGTTTCCAGGCTCTTTTGGCCATGATTTCGTTGTATTCGGGAGATTCGGGATTGGTAAAGGTGTGGCCGCTGTTGGCGTAGGTGATAATCTGCCAGTCGGCATTGCCGTCGTTGAGCTCTTTGATCAAGGCGTTGTAGTCCTCGGGAGTTACTCCTCTGTCGTCGGCAGGGTTTTCTATTAGTACTTTGGTGCTAATCGCTCCATTAGGCCGGCTTTTGTCCTTGCCTAGTCCGCCGTGAATACTAATCACTCCCTGTACCGGGAAACCAGCTCTCATAACTTCTAGCGTACCCGTGCCACCAAAGCAATAGCCGATCACTGCAATCTTATTTGCATTTGCTCCTTCTTTTTTTAGTTGCTCAAGCGCCAGTGAAATACGGTGCTGATAGGCTTTGTAATCACTTTTGTATCTACTGGAAATCTCGGCTGCAGCACTATTGTCTTTAGGAATATTTCTCTTGCCATATATATCGGCTATAAAGGCGATATATCCTGCTTTTTCCAAGTCTAAGGCGGCCGTCTTGGCCTCGTTATCTATCCCCTTCCAGGCGGGTAGTATCAGTACTCCAGGTAGGTTTTTACCTCTGTTGGAAGTGACTAATCCGTCGAGTTGTTGATCACCGTCTTTATAGGTGACGGTTTTGAGGTCTTGTGAGTAGCTCATTGCAGTAAATATCGTTAAAGAGAACAGGCTTAATAGTGTGTTTTTCATGAGATCAGTTTTCTGATTTCATTAAAAATAGTGTAAAATATTGGTTGTCAAAAAGTATGAATGTTAAATCTGCATTAAAAATACTGGATTTCAAGGATGTTTTGAAAGCATAAAATACTTTTATTTACAGTAAAATTCCTCAGTATTAATTGTTTTGGACAATGTATTGATTATAAATTTTTATAAAATAACTGTCGATAAAAAAGTTTTCACTGTGAAATCTTCAGCTCTAATTACAATTGTAGTTTTCTTTTTATTCTCTTGTAAAGAGGCCAATAGTATAGCTTTTTCGTCTGATGTACAGGGTGAAAATATCTCAAAAAAACATAGAGATATAATCGATAGCCTTCAGCATTTTACGATGCTTCCCAGCTATTTCAGCGAATACTATAGAGGTAGTAACATGGAGATAGAAAACAAGGCGTATATGGAAAATTGCATAACGGAGCTTACTAAAAGTGATATCCCGTATCTCATCGAACAAATAAAAGATACTGCTAAAGCGCAGACTGTATACGCGGGGATTACTTCGTTGAGAAAAGGAGATATAGCGTTTAACCTCATTCAGTTGATCGATCGCAGTATGCCTGTTTATGAAGTGATAGAAAAAAGCTTTAAAAGTTCAAATTACGGCAGAAACTATGCAGGCACTGATCGGGTATTTATTTCTCTGTTTTTTAAAGAGCCGGAATATCGCTATGTGAACTATAAAAACAGAATACAACTTTACAAAGCATTGAAAAAATATTACAAAATTGAAAATGAATAATTAGACCTCTTTTGTCTACTAAGTACAGAACGTGTAAAATAAACCGAGGTAATACCCTGGCGAGTATGGCTAAGGGCAAGCAAGTTGGATACTCAAAAAAGATAAAAATTAAAGAAATGGCTAAGTTTTTTGGAATTATTTTGAGCGTTAATATGTTGGTAATGGCATCGTGTAAATCGCAAATCGATATTGAAAAGCTACAGTATGGTGAAAGTGTAGTTGAGGTATTAAAGAATGTAGATAAAAAGGAGAAAGACCGCGAGGTGCAAAACGGTGTACTGTCTTATAGGACAGAAGAATTAAATCATTTTAAATATGGAGAGGTTGTTTTTTCCGACTTTGTAGCCCCCGATGGCTATGCCTCCGATTACAGTTATGCAGATTTTTATGTAGACAGTTATGAGAGCAATCAATATTTGGGAATAACCCTCGAAATAGCAAAAGAAGAGGAAGGAACACAGTTGGTAAATTATTTAAAGAAACAGAATGGAGATCCGGAAGTGCTTTATCTCGAAGAGGATATGGACAAAAACTTCGGCAGGGTTTACGTTTGGCAAGACGACAAGAACGATCAGGTCATTTTGTTGGAGCAGCGGAGCAATGAGACTAAAGACTCCGGGAAATATATCAGAACTAGATGTGTTATCGCCCAAAAGGATTTGAGAGTAGAAAATTCGACAGATCTCAACGTATTTACCCTGTTAGAGCAATTTAAAATGCCTTATTCAACAAAATGACGATACTCAAGAATAGCCGATGTCTAATTCAGTGAGATAGGTAAGCCGGTCCCGCGACTAAAATAATTGTTTTCGTGGATTGCACATATAGGTGTCTGATAGTAATTTTAAACCTGTTTTACGGTTGCCCGGTTGCTGTGTGAAACAGTGGGTAGGAAAGAGGATTACGGACGATACGTTTAAATATTTATCTGTACTTTCAGCAATTCAATGATTACAGTTAAGATGACATATAAGCTCAGATGGCTACTTGTTTTGTGCTGCCTGTTTGGTATTACACAAGGCATCGGTCAATCAAAAGAGGAGTTGCAGCAACACAGCGACAGCCTGTACACTCAGCTCAAACAAATAGAAGGAGAGGAAGAAAGAGCAGAAGCATTACTCGATTTAAGCCTCTTTTGGTCCGATTACGATGTAGACAATGCCTTGCATTATATCGATGAGGCGAAAGCGCTCTTAGGAGGTAAAGGGGAAACCAGTTATTACCGAGGTCTCTTTGCCTACTCTAGGGGTTCTGCCTATTTCGACGCCGATCTCCCAAAGGCAAAAAAGGCTTATATGGAAGCCGTGCGCTATCTGGAGAAGGCCGCTCCCGAAAAACAAGACAAGGCTCTGCGCTACAGTATTCGCTCTTGGGCGAGTTACGGCTCTTTACTGCAGCGCGAGAACAGAGCTAATGAGTTTGTAGAAATTTTGTTGAATAAAGTAATCCCACTGGCGGAGCAGACAGGAGATTCTACCTTGTTGGGCAGCAATTATCAAAATCTGGCTATAAACCTGATGAACAAGGAAGAATACGAAAAGGCAGATCAGTACTTTCAAAAAGCATTGTCTTTTCTTGAAGGTCGCCCCGAGGCTGCCAAATTCCGTTTAGAACTGTTTGTGAACTGGGCTCAAAATGCCCTTTTTGTCAAAGATTATCCGAGAACGAAGGCAATACTCGACAGCGCATTTGTAGTCGTAAAGAACCACCCTCATTTATACTATGTACCGATGTATCACTCGGTTTCTGGAAGCTATAATGTAGCCATCGGTAATTACGAAGATGCATATAGACATTTTGAAAAAGGGCTCATAGCTGCAAAATCACAGGTTAATGAAGATATGGAAGCCTCTATACTCTTTGAACAGTTTTCCGTATATGAAAGCAACGGTCGGTATAAAGAAGCTCTGGAATCCTTGCGTAAAGTACTCCACTACGTTCAGAAAAGGTCTTCGCTCAAAAATAAAAAGATGGTATACCAAAACCTGGCTTCCGTCACTACCAAGCTCGGTCGGTATCAGGAGGCCATAGAGTGGTATGAGGCCTATAATGCCGTATCCGATTCTTTGTACAAAGACGAGAGTAAAAATGAAATACTCGAGCTGGAGATAAAGTATCATACAGCTCGACAAGAACAGGAGCTACTGAAGATAAAAAACGAAAATCAGGAACAAGAACTATCCTTACAGAAGGTTCGTACCATCGCCATAGTATTCGCATCCGCATTTATCTTGCTCGTGGTTGTCGGACTGGCCTGGTATAGGGCGCAGAAAAGCAAGCGAATATTGTTGGAACAGAAAGAGCTCTTGTTAGAACAAGAACTCAAAAACCATCGACAACAGGAAAAGTTAAGTTTGTACAATGCCATGTTGCAGGGCGAAGAGCGGGAGCGCACACGTATGGCGAGAGATTTGCACGACGGATTAGGAGGTATGCTAGCCAATGTGAAAATGAAATTGTCGGCAGTGACCAACGATATAGATGAACACGAAAATGATACCACTTCTGCCGCCGATCTCCACATCATTATCAACCAGCTGGATAAATCGGTAAACGAGTTGCGGCGTGTAGCGCGAAACCTGATGCCTGAATCGTTATTGTATATGGGACTTGAAGCTGCTTTGGGTGATTTGTGCAAGGGAATGACTCACCCGGGTATGGCTGTCGATTTTCAGTCGTCCGGACTACATCGCGATTACACTCAACCTTTTATGATCACCGTATATCGCGTAGTACAGGAATTGCTGGCCAATGCCTTAAAACACAGCGAGGCTACCCAAGTATGGGTACAGTGCTCTGAAGAAAACGGAGAGCTGCGTATCTCGGTAGAAGACAACGGAAAGGGATTTGATCAAAAGAAGATGTTCGCTTCCGGTAAGGAGGGTATCGGTTTGTCTAATATCCGCAATCGCATTGCCTTGCTCAACGGATGCTTGGAAGTAGACACTACAGTAGGAAAAGGATCTTCGTTTCACATTCTGATTAAAACTGATGGATAAAATGATTTCAGTAATTATAATTGACGACCACCCTTTGGTGTTAAACGGTTTTGAATTTATCCTGAAAACACATCCGGAAATCTCTCTCTTAAGTACCTTTACCAATGCTGAAGAGGCATTGGCCTATCTGGACGACCATCCGGTGGATGTAGTGCTTGCCGATATTAATATGCCGGGCATCAACGGTATAGATGCTACTACAGTAATCAAGCGAAAACAACCGAAAACCCACGTCATTGCCGTGAGTAATATCAACGAAAGCAGTATTGTGCAGCGTATGCTCGATGCTGGTGCCTCGGGCTACCTCCTCAAAAATGTCTCTGCCGGCGAACTCATAGACGGGATACATGCGGTAGTAGAAGGAGAGCAAGCCTTGAGTAAAGAGATTGAACCGATACTAGATCAGGAGAAAAACACAGTGCCCAAGGTAACTCAAAGGGAGCACGAGGTACTCAGACTGATGGCACAGGGCAAAACTACTCCGCAAATTGCCGAAGAAATGTTTATCAGTCCACTCACAGTAGAAAGCCATAGGAGAAACCTGTTGCAAAAATTTGAAGTCAGCAATTCTGCCTCTTTAATCCACAAGGCTACCGAAATGAAATTTATATAATTTAATGGTTTTCGGGGATAATAAAGAGGCTTTAAAATTGTTACTTTTGACAACTCTCATATTGAGAGCTTCTAAAAGTAAATTACATGAATGTAAAACTAAGTGCGATTTTTATTCTGCTTATAGCTCAAGTAAGTTTGGCACAACAGCATTTTACACTAACTCCCGAAGGATTTGTCGCCCAAGACAAAAGTGATTATGTGGTGATAGAGAAGCCTGGTAAGACTCAAAAGGAGTTGTACCTAAGTGTTTTGAATACCCTAAATACAATGTATAAAGACCCTAAAGAAGTGCTGAGTCTTATAGAAGGAGAGAGCATTACCGTAAAAGGATACGAAGAGAATGCGATCGTTCACCGGGCTAGACCTGATATTATCTCTATTGGAAAACCATCCTATAATTACGATGTGTCGTATTCCATTACTTTTCAGTTTAAAGACGGCAAAATAAGGGTCAATCGCCCCGATTTTGAATGTAGGCGGTGGTGGGAAAATTTTGGTAGCTGGGGAAGTTTGCCATTGCTGGGGAAAAACGGTTTCTCCATCTTTAACTCCAACAAGCGAAAATATGGAGAAATTCGCTCACAAGAATCCTATAATGGCTTGATAAAATATTTTAACGATTTGATAAACAATATAATACAGAAATCCGAAACTGTAAATGACTGGTGATAACGGACTTTTAAGCATGGTTTCGTGCTAATATTTAAACAATGAAAAGAGTATATTTTATTTCGTGTATGTTTTTCCTTTTTATAGGATTGTCTAATGCAAATGCTCAGTACGTACAGGCGGAGCCTGAAGAAAAGATTTTCCCTACTCAAGTATTCGATTCGGTTGCGGCTAAGAAAGGTTTAGTCAGGGGAACTACCACCCTTACAGGAGTTGCTTATGCGCAGCTGATGCGGCGGAAATACTATCCCAGACATATAGATATAGAGTTGTTCCCCCACACCCCTTATTTTGAAGAGTAGGCCAAACTGAAAAAGAAAAAGGAAAATTTGAAGAAACACAGAAGAGTGTATATGGATAGCACTGCTTATAAGTACAGGCTGTACTGTACGACCAACTCTGAAGGAGAATTTACATTTCCCAATTTAAAACCCGGAAAATACATTCTTTACGGACTTTTCGAGTGGCGTCGTGCAAGAACCGGATGGTACAGCGGAGAGGCTATATCGGAAAGAAATATTTTTATGAAAACAGTTGAAATTAAACCGGGTAAGAAAACGGTAAAGGTGAAATTGATAGATGGTGTGAAGAGTAATGATATGAAAGTGGGGTATTGATATCCTGTTATTAACTGCCAATCTTTCCGTATCTTTGGTATTCAGAAAAATAGATTACAATGCATTTTTTCCCTTTAGCATAGGGGTAAAAGAGCTCGTATCGACCGTTGTGTGAACTGTATCTATAGTCGGTTGTACGCCCGTCGAAAACGCTGTTTAGATAATCCCTTTCGTCTTGAGAGGTCTTTCTGATAAAGCTCTTTTTTTCTGGTTGTATGCTGTCGGTCAGACTTCCGTAGTAGTGGGAGCTGAATCCCAGAAAAACAGGCTCTTCCTCTATCGCATCTCGAACCAATATGGAAACGTGGGGAAAGTTGTCGTCTGTTTTCGATAATATTTCTAAGATATCACTTGCTTTAATTATCCAGGCCTCGTCAAAAGTGTAGTCTACCAAAAAATCACTTTTTGAAGGATTAGCCTCTACTATAGATCTGGCCGATTCTTCCAGAGAGCGTTCTTTTTGTTTAGAGGTCAGATAATTACCTCCAAATAAGATGGCGAGTAATACCGGAAAACTCGCTAAGAAAATCCAACCGGCATAGGTGATATTTTTGGTGGGTTGTTCGTCTTTGTTATGCTTCTGGGCAATTCGTGTCAGGTTGAACATTATATTGATCATCAAAGCCCCGACCATCAGAGCCAGAATGCCCAAAACACTTATGTAAAAGGTCTCTGTTAGGTTTTTGCGGAATACTTTCAAGCCAAAAACCTCAATGGTGATAAAAGTGAAAACCCAATAAACGAGGAGGATTATTGCAATTATCCCGATGATATTACTCAGTCGGACGAGCTTTTTAGGGTCCATGTGGTGCTTTTTATGTTTAGTCGATGGATAAATATACACAATTCCGGCATTACACAATCCCATTCCTTAATCCTGAGGGTTGGAAATAAGGTGTTCCCCTTCAAATATGCGTTTTGAGGTGTAGTGGTATGAGAATGACTACTACCAGAAGTTATTCCCTTCAAAGGTCTTTTTTACCTGTTCGAATTCCGCAATGATATCCCGAACAATTTCAGATACTGGTTTTATATCGCGGATGAGTCCGGCGATTTGGCCTATTTCGAGTTCGCCTTGGTCCAGATCACCTTCAAACATTCCCTTTTTGGCTCTTCCTCTGCCTAGTAGTGTTTTCAGTTCTTCTGTCGAAGCGCCTTTGGCGTATAGCTCCTGTATCTCCTCATAAAATTTATTGCGCAACAACCTTACTGGAGCCAGTTCTTTCAAGGTGAGACTGGTGGCACCATCGCCGGCATTTACTACCAGCTGTTTAAAATTGTCGTGAGAAGATGCTTCGGTACTGGCTACAAAGCGGCTGCCTATCTGAACGCCTTCAGCACCCAAAACCATTGCAGCGAGCATTCCCCTTCCGGTAGCGATACCCCCTGCGGCAATCAGAGGTATGCTTATTTGCTCCTTTACCATAGGGATAAGGGTTAAGGTAGTGGTCTCTTCCCTTCCGTTGTGTCCTCCAGCTTCAAAGCCTTCGGCTACGACAGCATCTACTCTGGCTTCTTCTGCTTTGATAGCAAATTTTACACTGCTCACTACATGGACTACCACTATGCCTTTTTCCTTCAGAAAGGAGGTCCATGTTTTAGGGTTTCCGGCAGAGGTAAAAACGATTTTTACTCCTTCTTCTACTATGATATCCATAAGCTGTTCTATATCGGGATACAACAGCGGAACATTGACACCAAAAGGCTTGTCGGTAGCATTGCGGCATTTTCTGATGTGTTCGCGCAGCACATCCGGATACATAGAGCCCGCACCTATAAGTCCGAGTACCCCTGCATTGCTGGCTGCCGAAGCCAGCTTCCAGCCGCTTGCCCATATCATCCCCGCCTGTACAATGGGGTATTTTGTGCCGAAGAGCTGAGTGATACTGGTTTCCATTTAGTTTGTTAGTTTATTAGTTGGTAGTTTTGTTTTGCCTTGCAGTGTCATTGCGAGAAGCCGACCAAAGGAGGCGACGTGGCAATCTCGGGCTTTGACGGTTTTTAGTTTATTAGTTCGTAGTATTTTTTTCGTTTTTGTTATTAAATATTCTTCCCGGTCTGCCCGCTGGCAGTACTTTGTTCTGAATGAATATTACGATATAACGCCCGAACCTATCAGTTCATCCTCGAGATACCAGGCTACAAACTGTCCTTCGGTAATAGCGCTTTGTGCTTGGTCGAAGCTCACATACATACCGCTGTCTATACGGTATAGTTCTGCTTTTTGCAAAGGCTGTCTGTAGCGAATACGAGCAGAGACCTCCATGCTTTCGCCTATGGCCAATGTCATATCTTCCCTGATCCAGTGCACTTCATCTTCTTTTACAAACAGGGCTTTTCTGAACAGTCCGGGATGTTCTTTTCCCTGTCCGGTATAAATGATGTTTTTATCCACATCGGTATCGATAACAAACAAAGGCTCTGGCGTACCGCCCACATTGAGACCTTTGCGCTGTCCTTTTGTAAAGTAGTGTGCACCTTGGTGTTTTCCTACCTCTTTCCCGTCTTCCGGGCTGTACTGATACTTCTGTGCGTCGTAGACGAGTTGTTCTTCTTTGGTGGGAAATTCGGGAGTACTTCTGCTGTACAGTGTGGCCGACTCAGGTACCTCTACGATAACCCCTTCTTTGGGTTTGAGTTTTTGCTGCAAGAATTCGGGGAGCCGAACTTTGCCTACAAAACACAGTCCTTGTGAATCTTTTTTGTCTGCCGTAACCAGTTCTTCACGGGCTGCTATCGCCCTCACTTCAGGTTTGGTAAGCTCGCCGATGGGGAATAGGGTACGGGAGAGCTGTTCCTGTGACAATTGGCACAGAAAGTAAGACTGATCTTTATTGCGGTCTGCTCCCGAGAGCAATTGGTACACCTCTTTTCCGTCTTTTTGTATAGTGCCTTTGCGACAGTAATGGCCGGTAGCTACATAATCAGCTCCCAGACTAAGGGCTATTTTCAGGAATACGTCAAATTTAATCTCTCTGTTGCACAGCACATCCGGGTTGGGAGTTCGCCCTCTTTCGTATTCTCCAAACATATAGTCTACAATACGTTCTTTGTATTCTGCACTCAGGTCTACCGTTTGAAAAGGTATTCCGAGTTTTTCGGCTACCATCATGGCGTCGTTGCTGTCTTCTACCCATTCGCACTCTCTGGAGATCACCACCGAATCGTCGTGCCAGTTTTTCATAAACAGGCCAACCACTTCATATCCCTGCTCTTTTAACAGGTATGCCGCCACACTCGAATCTACCCCTCCGGAGAGGCCTACTACTACGCGTTTCATTTAGTTTATTAGTCTATTAGTTTGTAGTTCTTAGTTTTACCGATGCAAAATTACAAAAAACAAAGAGACGCAATCATCGCTGCGCCTCTTCCTTTAAAAGTCAAAAAAATATACTTTGTTTACTTCTTGCCTTTTGCTTTTTGTTGCGCCTGCGCTTCGTCCATCATCTCCTGCATCTTTCGCTGGAAGCGGTTCATTTTCTTCGGCTTTTTCTTCTGTTCCTGTATTTTGGCATGTATCTTCTCTTCATCTATGATAAAGTGCTTTATGGCCAACATGATAAATATAGTAATCAGGTTGGAGATAAAGTAGTACAAACTCAGTCCACTGGCATAATTGTTAAAGAAAACCAACATAAACAGCGGCGACAGATACATGATAAATTTCATGTTGGGCATACCCGGTTGTTGCTGCATTTGCATACTCTGTCCGGTGGTCATCATCATATATATAAATATCGCTATAGATGCCAGTATAGGGAAGAGGCTGACGTGATCTCCGTAAAACGGAATTTTAAAAGGTAGTTCGGCTATGGTGTCGTATGACGACAGGTCGTCTGCCCATAAAAAACTTTTCTGTCGCATGGCAAAGGCCGTGGGGAAAAACATAAACAGGGCGTAGAATACGGGCAGCTGTAAGAGGGCGGGAATACATCCGCTCAGCGGACTAACACCGGCCTTGCTGTATATCTGCATAGTAGCCTGTTGCTTTTTCATAGCGTCGTCCTTATACTTTTCGTTTACTTCATTAATTTCAGGACGCAATACCTTCATTTTGGCTTGAGATAGGTATGATTTATAGGTTACCGGTGAGAGCAACAAACGCACCAGTATAGTCATAACGATAATAGCCACACCATAGGGCAA
Organism: Sinomicrobium sp.; assembly: GCA_029266035.1. GTDB lineage: Bacteria > Bacteroidota > Bacteroidia > Flavobacteriales > Flavobacteriaceae > Sinomicrobium. Next base: position 6,323 of record JAJUFH010000031.1, on the reverse strand, counting down.
GAACGAACTCAAGAAGCTGTAGAGCGGTGTAAATACGTGTTTGCTGATCCAGCCAAATATTCCCCAACCAAAGGGAATAGAGTCGTCTAGGTCTAGCCCTTTGTACTGGCTGAGTACCTTTACGTCGGTAGGGCCAAAAAACCACGACAGATTGTGGTTTAGCTCTCCTCCGGCAATTTCCAATTGAGTAGAGGCCTCGTATTCTTTGGTCCACTGCGCTTCTTTGCTCTCTTCTTCTACAAAATCTTTGGAGGAGAGGGCTACTTTTTCAAAGGGTTTGTCTGCCACAAGTATAGAGCTGAAGAAATGTTGTCGGTAAGAGATCCAAGTTACCCCTTCTTCGGTTTCGGTATCGTCGTTAGCAGGGCTGAGCTTAGATATTTTGTCACCGTTGCGGTGCTGGTATGTGAGTCGGGTATATCTGTTTTCGTAGGTGATACTCTTTGAATGGCGTATTCCCTTGAGTTTCCAGTCCATCGTCACCGGCTGCGAACTGTTTAGTATACCGTTTAGTCCCTGTGAGCGAATAGTAAAATCGATCATATAATCTCCCGGCTTCAGCTCGTATCGGTATTCCAAGAATTTGTCAGGACCTGCTTTGAGTTTCATAGATAGAGCTTTCCCGTCGGGAGAAAGAGAAGGCTCAAAATACATATCTCCGGTGTTCAGCGTCCTGTTGTCTGAGGTGCCGAGAGAGAGTTGAAAGGATGCGCTTCCATCTTTGATGAGGTATACGGGAACCGAGTCGTAGGTAGAAAACTCTTTGAGCTTTGCCTCTACAATTTGTCCTCCCTTATTACTAATTTTAAAATAAACCACATCGTTTTCCAGAACTGTAATATCGTCTTTGGCCGAGGGCAAACTAGCCGAATACCCGAAAGAGCCGAGTTTTTCGGTATAGTTAGCTAAGGCAGTAGAATCGGTGAGGTCGATGTTTTGTTCAGCCTCGGGCAAAACAGTGGTTTTTTCTGAGGTCTGCTCGGCTTTTTCTACCAATTCCTGCTGTGCCTTTCTCGCTTTGATCTCTTCTTCGGTGGGGCTGTTGTTGTACAATACCCATATCAGGATAACTCCGATAAGGACAAATCCGATAATCGAACTGGTATCCAGTTTCTTCTCTTCCATGTATTAGCTTATAAATTAAAACACGTGATTAAAAATGAAAGTATTCATTTTCAATCCTAAATTCTTTATTTCAAAAATGTCCCCAAACCATCTTACTATGCCAAAGTGGCGCTTTTTTCTTCCTGGCTGTACTTGAGGGCTGCCTTTACGAAGGCTACAAATAGCGGATGTGGGTTGGCCACTGTGCTCTTGTATTCCGGGTGGTATTGCACTCCTACAAACCACGGATGCTCTGGCAGTTCTACCACTTCTACCAAACCAGTGTCTGGGTTGAGTCCGGTAGCTTTAAGTCCGGCAGCTTCTGTCTGCTCTTTGTATTTGTCGTTAAATTCGTAGCGATGTCTGTGGCGCTCCATAATGCTCTCTTGTCCGTAAACACGCTGAGCCAGGCTTCCTTCTTTTAGGCTGCATTTCCAGGCGCCGAGACGCATGGTTCCTCCCTTGTCGGTGATTTCTTTTTGTGCTTCCATAAGGTCGATCACCGGATGTGGGGTAGTCTCGTTCATTTCGGTAGAGTTTGCGTCCTTCAACCCGAGTACGTTGCGAGCAAACTCTATCACAGCCATCTGCATTCCGAGACAAATACCGAGAAAGGGAATCTTGTGTTCCCTTACATACTTTACCGTATTGATCTTGCCTTCTATACCTCGTTCTCCAAATCCCGGTGCTACCAAAACTCCGTCGAGGTGAGATATTTTGTTCTTTATAGTGGTGTTATCTATATATTCTGAATGGATGGTCTCTATGTTTACACGTACCTCATTTTTCGCTCCGGCGTGGATAAAGGCTTCCAGTATAGATTTGTACGAATCTTGAAGTTCTACATATTTACCTACCAGCCCGATTGTAATTTCGTGTTTCGGATTTTTATGTCGGTCGAGAAAGGCGTTCCACTTTTCTAAATCCGGAAATTTTTCATCCGAAAGATTGAGTTTTTTTAGCGCTACGGTGTCCAGTCCTTCCTTGAGCATAAGATTAGGTACATCGTATATGGTAGAGGCGTCGATAGATTGTATTACGGCCTCTCTTCGCACATTGCAGAAAAGCGCGAGTTTTTCGCGAAGGTCGTCAGAGAGCTCGTGTTCGGTGCGACATACCAAGATATCGGCCTTTATTCCACTTTCCATCAATGTCTTTACAGAGTGTTGGGTAGGCTTGGTCTTCAATTCGCCTGCGGCCGATAGAAAAGGCACCAAAGTGAGATGTATCACTATGGCGTTGTTGTCTCCTAACTCCCACATCAGCTGTCGTACAGATTCGATATAGGGCAGAGATTCAATATCGCCTACTGTACCTCCGATTTCGGTAATCACAATATCGTATTCTCCCGATTTGCCGAGCATTTGTATGCGTTCTTTAATCTCGTTGGTGATATGTGGAATCACCTGAACAGTTTTTCCGAGAAATTCGCCTCTTCGTTCCTTTTCTATTACACTTTGATAAATCCTCCCGGTAGTTACATTGTTGGCCTGAGAGGTCTTTTCGTTTAAAAAGCGTTCGTAATGCCCCAAGTCGAGGTCGGTTTCCGCTCCGTCGTCAGTAACATAGCACTCTCCGTGTTCGTAAGGGTTTAGTGTGCCGGGATCTACGTTGATATAAGGATCCAACTTTTGAATCGTCACCTTGTATCCTCGGGCTTGTAATAGCTTGGCCAGAGAAGCTGCAATAATCCCTTTACCCAATGATGAAGTAACTCCTCCTGTAACAAAGATATACTTGGTATCTGCCATGTTCTGTATCGCGTTAATGATGTTGCTCTTTTTCGACGCGCCAAAAATACAAAGAACTATTCATACCATACAAGGATATCGGAAAACTGTTTCCGAAGATTTGAGATATAGATCACTTTGGCCTTTCTAAAACATCTACCCTCTGTCGATTAAACGATGTGAAATCCGATATATATTTGAAGGGCGGAATGTGAGTGTTTTGAGGATAAAGCGCCTTTGTGCTTTAAATTTTAATCATTTTTTAATTTTTTTGTTGAAAAAAAAGACTGTTCTTCCTGTTGTGGTTTTAAAATTTTACTTATCATTGTTGGTCAAAGCTAACACAAAAACCTTTTCACTGTTTTATATGAGAAAAACACCTATTGACAAGATACTGATAGACCCGCTGAGCAGATTTATCAACAAGTCTACCACCGGAGGTGTAGTACTCTTTTTATCTGCTGTTGTAGCTCTGATATTGGCCAATTCACCACTCAAGGATGCTTATCATCACTTTTGGCAACACGAATTTGCCTTGTCGTTCGACACCTTTGTCGTTTCAAACAACCTCCATCACTGGGTAAACGACGGCTTGATGGCTATTTTCTTTTTTGTAGTCGGGCTCGAACTAAAACGGGAGATGATAGCCGGAGAACTATCGCGACCCAAAAATGCTATTCTGCCGTTGATGGCCGCCCTTGGAGGGATGATTTTTCCGGCTGCCATTTATCTGATTTTTAATCACGATTCTGCCGCTGTTGGAGGATGGGGTATTCCGATGGCTACCGATATCGCCTTTGCCTTGGGTATACTCTACCTCCTTGGAGATAGGGTTCCTGTTTCGCTCAAGGTGTTTTTAACTGCATTGGCTATTGCCGACGACCTGGGGGCTGTTCTGGTTATTGCTCTGTTTTATACTTCAGATATAGATACCACTAGCCTTATAGTAGGTGCTGTATTCCTCATAGTGCTGTTGGCAGCCAATCGTCTCGGAGTACGGGCTCCTGTTTTTTACGGAATTATAGGTATAGGCGGATTGTGGATAGCTTTCCTGTTTTCCGGAGTACACGCCACTATTGCAGGAGTGTTGGCGGCTTTTACCATCCCGGCAGATTCTAAGGTGAGAGATAAGATCTATGTAGAAAAAATGAACAGTCTGATCGATGAATACGATAAATTAGAAACCCGCATTAAGCGACTGAAAACACCACAACAGCAACACGTGCTGGAGCAGGTGCGTATTTATTCTAAAGCAGCGTTGACGCCTTTGCAGCGATTGGAGCACTCCATGCACTCTCTGGTGAGTTTCTTTGTGATGCCGGTATTTGCCTTGGCCAATGCAGGGGTTACGTTTTCCGGTGACTTTTGGGCTAATATTACGAGCAATGTGAGTGTAGGGATTATTTGCGGGCTGGTAATCGGAAAGTTTATTGGGGTCGTAGGTTTTACCAAACTTATGGTAAAATTAAAGATTGCCTCACTCCCTTCCGATCTCACCTGGAAGCATATTTACGGTGTGGCTTTTTTGGCGGGTATAGGTTTTACCATGTCGCTGTTTATTACAGAACTCGCCTTTAAAACCAATGCTGCTGAATTTATACTGGAAGCCAAAATGGGAGTTTTTGCAGCTTCTACTATAGGAGGTCTCATCGGTTATTTTTTACTGAAGAACATCAAGCCGAAGGCGTGATAAACTCGCAGGCTATTTCATAAAAAAAGCGGATTCCCCAGGGAGTCCGCTTTTTTGCTTTTCTTTGAATTTTGCCGTTATTCGAAAGACTTAAGTGTTTTGACGATAATGTCGATACACTCCTGCAACTGCTCCTTGTTCATAACGAGGGGAGGAGCAAAGCGGATGATATTTCCGTGAGTGGGCTTGGCGAGCAAGCCGTTTTCTTTCAGAGCCACGCAGATGTTCCAGGCAAGGTCGCCATCTTCGGTATCGTTGACTACTATGGCGTTGAGCAGGCCTTTTCCGCGTACCAGTTTTACTACTTCCGAAGTTTGGCTGTATGCAGCTATCTGTTCGCGGAAGAAGCTTCCGAGCGCGGCCGCGTTTTCGGCTAGTTTTTCATCTTTTACAACTTCAAGGGCTGCAATAGCCACCGCAGCTGCAATGGGGTTTCCTCCAAAAGTAGATCCGTGTTGTCCCGGTTTTATCACTTCTATTATCGCATCGTCTGCAAGTACAGCCGATACAGGATAAGCTCCTCCTGAGAGCGCCTTTCCGAGAATGAGTATATCGGGGCGTACATCTTCGTGTTGTACGGCGAGCAGTTTTCCGGTACGGGCGATACCGGTTTGTATCTCATCGGCAATAAACAATACCTCGTGTTGCTTACAGAGGGCATCAGCCTTTTTTAGGTAGCCTTCAGAGGGTACATATACTCCGGCCTCTCCTTGTATAGGCTCGACGAGTAATCCCGCGATATTTTTTTCCTCCTTAAGTACCTTTTCAAGAGCTTCGGTATCGTCGTATGGGATTTTTATAAATCCAGGGGTATAGGGACCGAAATTCTTTCGGGCATCTACGTCGTTAGAAAACGAAATGATAGTGGTGGTTCTTCCGTGAAAATTGTTTTCACACACAATAATCTTGGCTTCTTGCTCCGGGATACCCTTTTTTTCATACGCCCACTTGCGACAGAGTTTTATAGCTGTTTCTACAGCTTCGGCTCCGGTATTCATGGGCAGTACCTTATCGTAGCCAAAATACTCAGAGACATACTGTTCATATCTACCTAGCATGTCGTTGTAAAAGGCTCTGGAGGTAAGTGTTAGTTTTTTGGCCTGTTCTACCATGGCCTCTACAATTTTCGGATGACAATGGCCTTGGTTTACGGCAGAATAGGCAGATAGGAAATCGTAATATCTCTTTCCTTCTACATCCCAAACATATACTCCTTCTCCTTTACTCAGCACCACTGGCAATGGGTGATAGTTGTGAGCTCCGTAACGGTGTTCCAACTGAATGGCGTCTTGTGAGGTCAAATGTCCTGCTACATTCATTTTTCAAATAATTTAGTGATACCTTACTATTCCTTCTTATAGGCACTCGCGTATACCAGTGCCGGGGAGAGAAATCATCCGATCAGGCTGCAAATTAGAAAAAGTTGAACGATTTTGCCAGTTTCCCCCGAGAAATATCTCGGTTTAACACCCCTTTGCAACAGGCTTGCTCAACCCCACAACAATGCCAGTAAAGAAAAATCGGAAATACGAGACAGCATCCTTTGCTGTTCGCCTTCGAAATAAGGATTCTTGTTGTTGGAGTCTTTGTGGGAGACCTCTTCTGTAGGCAGTCCCCAATGCTCAGTTTTTGTAGTTTTCACAGTGTATTGCTTTTAAAGTTTTTGAGTTATGTATATAAATTCTATATTTTTATTCCTTAAAAATCAAAGGAAATGACACAATTTAAAGGACAAAATATCATAGACTTTTTGAAAGTTTTCCCGGATGATGCTTCCTGCAAGCGCTATTTGGCCGAGT
>JAJUFH010000041.1 GCA_029266035.1 Sinomicrobium sp. | reverse complement strand
GGTGTTTTTGATTTTTTCATTGTTGTTTTGTTTGGAACCAATTACTTTTTCATGGCGTTTTGTTGCAAATCATTATATTATAACCCAGACGCTGTTGTGACGAAAATTTTTGGTTCTCCCCCCCCCCCCCCCCTAATTGATCCGAGATGTTCACATTTTCACTTTATTAAATTTAAAAAGCGGTATTTTAGTAATTTAATATTTGATTAGCTATAGATTTTAAAGTTGAAATGTTTGATGGAAATCCCTAAAGTTGTAAGAGTATATAGAATGGTACATTGGAGAAATGTGGAATTTATTCTACAGCACGGTATATGCTCTAAAACACATCAGAATGCTGATCCCAATTATATCAATATAGGTATGCGGTCTTTAATTGATGACCGTCATGACTATAAAATTCCAATAGAGAGAATGGGGAGCTTAGGGGAGTATATTCCTTTTTATTTTGCCGGACATTCTCCTATGCTATATATGATTATGCATGGGCTTAATGGTGTTACTAAAAGACCACAAGAAGATATTGTTTTTTTAGTGTGCAATTATGAAGAAATAAAGAATGCTTCTCTACGTTTTTTGTTTACTGACCGAAATGCAAAAATGGCCGTTGCAAATTTTTTTCGCTCAGAACAAGATTTTTGTCAATTAGCCTGGGATTGCATTCGAACAAAATATTGGAAAAGCGATGAATCTAATCTGGAAAGACGGGATTTAAAACAAGCAGAGTTCTTAGTTTATCATTATGTGCCGGTACATTGTATCCAATGTATAGTCGTAAAGAATTTGGAACGAAAGGAGTATTTTGATAATATGATTCGTAGTTTTGGACTTTCAATTCCCGTTTATATTGATAAAAGTTGTAAATTGTATTACTAACTATGATTAAGTATACGAAAGGAAACCTGTTAGATGCCAAAACCGAGGCACTTGTAAATACCGTTAACACCGTCGGTGTAATGGGTAAAGGAATTGCATTGCAATTCAAAAATAGATTTCCTAACAATTACAAGGTATATCGTGATGCTTGTAAGACAGGCTCGTTCAAAACCGGCCAAGTCTTAGTGGTTCAAGAAGGCGACTTACTTAATCAGAAAACTATCGTCAACTTTCCCACCAAAGCACATTGGAAAGAAAAGTCTAAATATGACTATATAGATACTGGTCTTGTCGCTCTTAAAGAGGCTATCACAAAATACCGTATTAATAGTATTGCTATACCACCATTAGGGTGTGGGAACGGGGGCTTAGATTGGTCTGTAGTAAAAAAAATGATTGAAGAGCATTTGAATGATTTGAGAATAGACATTTACATCTATGAGCCAAACAACCATATAAAGGAAATACTTCAAAAAGGAAAAAATGCTAATCCTGACGTGAAGTTGACCCCAGCAAAGGCTATGTTACTCTATTTATTGTTTGCCTACGAATCAAAAGGAGAGCAAAGTAGTTTATTTGTGGCAAACAAATTGGCATACTTTTTACAACGAAAAGGAGAAAAACTTCGATTGAATTTTGAAGCGCATCATTATGGTCCATATACCGTTCAATTAAATCACCTATTATTACCTCTTAACGGAATATTTATAAAAGGAATGGAACAAAATGTTATAAAACCTTTTGAGCCTATTTACTTAAACTATAACCGTTATAGTGACATTAAACAATATATTGGTGAAAATCTTAATATTAGCCAAAAGCAAAGACTAGAAGATGTTATTTCATTTCTTGATCGTTTTGAATCTACTTTTGCATTAGAATTGCTGGCTACAGTAGATTATTTAATGAGCAAGGTTAATACTACTGACCCTGAGATCATACTCAACCATATTTCTAAATGGAACAATAGAAAAATAAATCTTTTCAAACCCTCCCAAGTACAAATTGCAGTAGACCATATTAAAAATTACTCTCGTAGAAGTTTGGAGTACTCATCATAACTCACTTTTCAGAATTTTTTTCCCACTTTAGAAGTGGAGAAGCCTTGATTCAATAATATGAATAATGTTTAAGTGGTCGAATGTTCAGACTTGGTTTTTGGGGTAAAAAATGATAAGCACACAAGCTACTGTGGATATACCGTTGTAAGCTGCTCTCTTTTCTTGTGTTGGTTAGTTCGTAGTTGGTAGTTTGTAGTGGGGGTTTGTTGACTCGGAGACTTGGTGATGTGGTGACGTGGAGACGGGGTGATATGCGTCATGGCGAGGAGCACCCCGCAAAGCGGGAGAAGTGCGACGTGGCCATCTCATTCCCTGAGCAACTACCATTACAAACAATCCCTTTTTAGGGAATGGTCTGTGTGTGCTTGCCGGGAGATTGCCGCGATGCCTCCCCTTGGTCGGCTTCTCGCAATGACGGGGAGGAGTCGATTAGTTCTTAGTTCGTAGTGTTTTTTCGTTTTTCTGTTTTTTACTGTCATCCCGACCATCGGCCTGTCCGCCGAAGGAGGAAGGGATCTCCGGTCCAGACGATTTGTAGTTGATTAGTTTTTAGTGGTTTATTGTGGCCTCAACCACCTTTTCAGGGCGATGTGTAGCACAGCGATTTGATATAAACCAGACGCTGTAGAGACGCAAAATTTTGCGTCTCCCCCCATAGACGAATTAGTGTGGTGCGATTTGTTGTTGTCCCCTCTAATCGGTGGCTTCGATACACCGTTCGCTGCGCTGCGGCACTCAGCCACCTTGGTTTCGTCTTAATCTTTTGCTTCGTTTTGTATCAAGACAAAATAAAGAGAAGGAATGTGTAGAGAAGATTGTTTGTAAGTGCAGAAGAAAAGCAAAAAACAATTAAAAAACCGTAATTCCTCTATTAAATTACCGCATATCAATAGGATATTTCTTCTTTTTTACTACTATCGCATACTTAATTAAGTTTATTTTTACTGACAAGCTGACCGATTGCGATTGTTTGCTAAAAATGATGGTATAAGAAATACGTTATCGGTTTTTCTATCGTTTGTATCCATGGCGGTTAGATATAATTGGTTTTAAGAATTAAGAACAGTATTTTTGTCGCCGCTATGATGAATACTGTTGTATTTATATTAAATTGTAGCTCAAAATATTATATGGGGAATAGTTCACAGAAAAGGCATATCGTAAAGGCGTTTACCTGGCGAATAATAGGTACTATTGACACGATGTTGCTTTCTTGGATTATTTCCGGTAACCCAATGGCCGGCTTAAAAATTGGGCTTACGGAGGTCGTTACCAAAATGATTCTTTACTATATTCACGAAAGGGTCTGGTTTAAAGTAAATATGCCCGATAGCAGGAAGCGACACCTTCTAAAAACAGTGAGTTGGCGGATGGTAGGGACCATAGATACTATGATTTTGGCATGGATTATTACAGGCAGTCCCACTACCGGTATGAAAATCGGATTGGCAGAAATACTCACTAAGATGTTGCTGTATTATTTACACGAACGCGCTTGGTACAAAATAGATTATGGTTTAACTAAAAGGAGACGGTTAAAGCGATGGAAAAAAATGTCGTAAAACACCACTACAAGGTGTGTAAAGAAGAAAGGAATAAGAGCAATGGACACAATTCCTTTCTGTTGTGGTTTACGGGCTTGTCCGGTTCCGGAAAATCTACTATAGCCAATGCGGTAGAGCAACGTCTACACGATAGTGGTATTAAGACCTATGTGCTGGACGGAGATAATATCAGGCGAGGCATTAACAGTGACCTCTCTTTTAGCCCAGAAGACCGTTCTGAAAATATTAGAAGGATAGCGGAAATAGCCAACCTGCTGGTAGATGCCGGACTTGTAGTGTTGGCAGCTTTTGTATCGCCCTATAAAAAGGACAGAGAATTTATCGCCAAGACGGTGCAGGTAGACAATTTTGTCGAGGTGTATATCAGTACTAGCCTTGAAGAATGTGAGCGCCGTGATGTAAAAGGGCTATACAAAAAGGCGCGCGAAGGAAAAATCGGGAATATGACCGGTATTTCGGCGCCCTACGAAGCTCCGGAGAATCCGGATATAGAAATTCGTACGGAAGAGGAATCTATTCCGGAAGCCGTAGAAAAGATAATAAATGCAATAAAGAATAAACTGGAAAGCTAAGTATATATCATGAGTAAGTATTATTTGAATTACCTCGATGAACTCGAGTCGGAAGCTATATATGTCTTGCGTGAAGTATGGGCACAGTTTCAAAACCCGGTAATATTATTTTCGGGAGGGAAAGACTCTATAGTAGTCACTCACTTGGCCCGGAAAGCGTTTTTTCCGGCCAAAATACCCTTTGCCCTGATGCATGTAGACACCGGGCATAACTTCCCTGAAACCATTCAATTTCGAGACGATCTTATCAAAGAACTCGGCGTTCGGCTTATCGTAGGATCGGTACAGGAATCCATCGATCAGGGACGAGTAGCCGAAGAGAGAGGTAAGAATGCTACTCGTAATGCTTTGCAGATTACTACTTTGCTAGATGCTATTGAGTCTAATAAAATAGACTGTGCTATTGGAGGTGGACGTCGCGATGAGGAGAAAGCTCGTGCTAAAGAACGCTTTTTCTCGCACCGTGATGATTTCGGACAGTGGGATCCTAAAAATCAACGCCCCGAATTGTGGAACCTGTTCAACGGTAAGCAATTTGAAGGAGAGCACTTCCGAGCATTCCCGATAAGCAATTGGACGGAAATGGATGTATGGAATTATATAAAACGCGAAAACATACAAATCCCTTCCCTCTATTTCGCTCACGAGCGAGAAGTAGTTTGGCGCAATAATTCGTGGATTCCCAATTCTGAATTCCTGAAATTGGAAGAGCACGAAGAAGTTGTTGTCAAAAAGATACGTTTCCGTACTTTGGGAGATATTACCATCACAGGAGGAATTGAATCTGACGCCGATACCGTAGCTAAAATTGCAGAAGAGGTTTCAGCTATGCGGCAAACCGAACGAGGTAATCGATCAGACGACAAACGCTCAGAAACAGCGATGGAAGACAGAAAGCGCCAGGGATATTTTTAGTACATTAATCGATCAAAGAAAAGACAGTATATCATGCAATTAGATAATAGTCAGTTATTGCGATTTACCACAGCAGGAAGTGTAGACGACGGAAAAAGTACCCTAATAGGGCGCTTGCTCTACGACTCTAAATCCATTTTTGAGGACCAGTTAGAAGCCATAGAAGCCACTAGTAAACAAAAGGGACATGAGGGTGTAGACCTCGCTCTGTTTACCGATGGACTAAAAGACGAAAGAGAGCAAGGAATCACTATCGATGTGGCTTATCGTTATTTTACCACCCCAAAACGAAAATTTATCATAGCAGATACTCCCGGTCATATACAATATACCCGAAATATGGTCACCGGAGCTTCAACAGCCAATGCAGCTATTATTCTGGTCGATGCCCGTCACGGAGTGATTGAGCAGACCCGAAGACATGCCTTTATTGCTTCTTTGTTGCAAATACCGCATATTATTGTATGTGTCAACAAAATGGATCTCGTCGACTTTTCGGAAGATGTCTTTAACGATATTGTAGGTCAGTTTGAAAAGTTCTCATCTAAACTGTTGGTCAAAGATATACGTTTCCGTCCTATCAGTGCCTTGCTGGGAGACAACGTAGTCAACCGTTCCGAAAATATGCCTTGGTATGAAGGCTCTACACTGCTGCATACCCTAGAGACCTTACATATAAGCAGTGATGTAAACAAAGTTGACGCTCGTTTTCCGGTACAAACGGTACTCAGACCGCAAAGTGGAGAATACCTTGACTATCGCGGTTATGCCGGAAGAATGGCCAGTGGAGTGTTGCGTCCGGGTGATGAGGTAACGGTATTGCCTTCAGGTTTTAGCTCTAAGATAAAAACGATAGACACTTTTGAAGGTTCGGTAGAAGAAGCCTTTGCGCCAATGTCGGTTTCGGTAACCCTGGAAGATGATATAGATATCAGTAGAGGAGACATGATTGTGCGAACGAATAACAAACCTGAAGTTTCACAAGATGTAGAAGTTATGTTGTGCTGGTTGAACAACAAACCTGCCAAACCACGTGCTAAGTATACCGTACGACATACCTCTAATGAACAGAAAGCAATGATCAAGGAGATTGTCTATAAAATCGATATCAATACACTTGAGCGCAGCTCGAATGGAGATGATCTAGAGATGAACGATATCTGTAAAGTAAAACTCCGCACTACACAACCCCTTATGTTTGATTCCTATCAACAAAACCGTACCACAGGGAGTTTAATTCTAATCGATGAAGCTACTAATGAAACCGTGGCTGCGGGAATGATTGTTTAAAAAAGATATATGGATTTAAACAAATTGTTGAAAGTGGCTATTGAAGCCGGTCTCCAAGCGGGTGAAAAGATTATGGAGATCTACGAAACCGGAGATTTTGAAGTAGATTTTAAATCGGATGATTCCCCTTTGACTAAAGCCGATATCGCTTCGCATAGAGAGATTGTGGGTTTTCTTGAAAAGACAGGGATACCCATACTCTCGGAAGAAGGGAAGAAACTTCCCTATGAAGAGCGAAAATCATGGGACACTCTTTGGATTGTAGACCCAATCGATGGAACTAAAGAATTCATAAAAAGGAATGGAGAATTTACCGTGAATATCGCCCTGGTAAAAGAACAATCTCCAGTGCTTGGAATGATTTATGTGCCAGCCTTAAAAGAACTGTATTTCTCTACTGTAGAGATAGGAGCTTATAAATGCACTGTACACGACGATAGCCTTGAAAACGATACCGTAGAGGCGTGGATATCGGCATCAGACAAACTACCGCTTAAACAAGAACGACAAGTTTATACGGTAGTAGCCAGTAGGTCTCATCTTTCACCTGAAACCCAAGAATTTATCGATGCCCTAAAAGAAAAACACGGCCAAGTAGAAACCATTTCCAAAGGAAGTTCGCTCAAGTTGTGTATGGTAGCTGAAGGCAAAGCCGATTGCTATCCCCGTTTTGCCCCCACTATGGAGTGGGACACTGCCGCCGGACAAGCTATCTGTGAACACGCCGGATTTACAGTGATAGACTATACCACCAAAGAAAAAATGAAATACAACCGAGAAGAGTTGTTAAACAACTGGTTTTTGGTGCAGTAGTTGATTAGTTTGTAGTTCTTAGTTCGTAGTGGTTTTTCTGTGTTTTTGTTTTTCTGTGTTTTTGTTTTTTGGCGCTGACATTCCGATTAATCCAAAAATCGAAGCCTTTCCAGAAATAAGCTTAATTCCCGCAGAATCGCGTTTGCGATAGCAAAAAGAGCGTGTAGTGGAAATTCAGCTGGTTCCCCGCGATAGCTGGGGAAATTTCCTTAAAGGCTTCTTGACTTTTTGCTTCGTTTTGTGTCAAGACAAAATGAAGGAAGGGTTTTTGTTGACACGGAGACTTGGTGACGCGGAGATTTGGTGATGTTGATTAGTTCATAGTTGTTTAGTATGGCACCAATTACTTTTTCAAGGCGATATGTAGCACAGCAATATAATATAAACCAGACGCTGTAGAGACGCAAAATTTTGCGTCTCCCCCCATAGACGAATTAGTGTGGTGCGACGTGGCCATCTCATCCCTTGGGCAATTGCCATTACAAATAATCCCTTTTTAGGGGTGCTTGCCGTGAGATTCTTCATTCCACAGTATTCCGTTCCGAATATATATTATAAATGTTTTTACAATATTGGAATTCAATTCCGAAATTGTAAACATATATTTTTGTCGATAGCAAAATATACAATATCGCTACTGAAAAAACTTCTGATTATTCATAATAAAAACTATAGTTTTACAAAATAAATCGGTGTTGAGCAAGTTAGAAACACTAATGAAAATGTTGGAAGGGAAATGAGATTTATAAATTATCTTGTGTCGTATTTCCCGAAGTCTTACATTTATCAAAAACAAATTTATGTCAGAAAAGATCTGGCTCTCTTCCCCTCATATGGGCGGAAATGAGCAACAATATGTACAACAGGCCTTCGATACCAATTGGGTAGCGCCATTGGGTCCGCATGTGAATGGTTTTGAAGCGGATATACAGCAATACCTCGGAGGAGGAGTAGAGGTAGCTGCCGTAAGTGCAGGTACTGCAGCCTTGCATTTGGCGCTAATACTCAGTGGCGTAGAAGTCGGTGATGAGGTGATTTGCCAAAGTTTGACTTTCTCAGCTTCTGCCAATCCGATTACTTATCAGGGGGCTATTCCGATATTTGTAGATAGCGAAGCGGACACCTGGAATTTATGTCCGCAAGCATTGGAAACAGCGATTAAAGACCGTATAGCCAAAGGTAAAAAGCCCAAGGCAATTATAGGAGTTCACCTCTATGGTATGCCGTATAAGGTGGAGGAAATTCACCAGGTGGCAGAACGCTATGATATTCCCGTGATTGAAGATGCTGCCGAGGCTTTGGGAAGTAGTTATAAGGGACGTTATTGCGGTACTTTAGGGAGTATGGCGATACTGTCGTTTAACGGAAATAAAATCATAACCACTTCCGGTGGCGGGGCTTTGGTTTGTAAGACCGAAACACAAAAGCAAAAGGCGGTATTTCTCGCTACTCAGGCTCGCGATCAGGCGCCGCATTATCAGCATTCGCATATAGGCTATAACTATCGTATGTCGAATATCTGCGCAGGTATAGGCCGCGGACAGATGGAGGTGTTAAACGATAGGGTAGCACAACGCCGAGCGATGCACGATTTTTATGTGGAGCTTTTTAAGGATAATGAGCGCATTTGCGTGTTTAGCGAACCCAATAAAGATTATTTCTGCAATCACTGGCTAACTGCTGTACTCACCGATAGCTATGAGACCCGCGAAAAAATACGGCTGGAGCTGGAAACCAAAAACATAGAAAGCAGACCGATATGGAAACCCATGCATCTACAACCGGTATTTAAAGATGCTCCCTACTATGGTGGCAAGGTAGCCGAAGATATATTCAACCGCGGACTCTGCCTTCCTTCCGGATCAAACCTAACCGATAGCGATCGGGAGAGAATACGAGAGGGACTTGTAGTCGATTAGTTCTTAGTTGGTAGTTCGTAGTGGTTTTTTATTTTTCTGTGTTTTTGTTTTTTTGCTTCGTTTTGTATCAAGACAAAATGAAGGAAGGGTTTTGTTGACGGGGAGACTTGGCGATGCGGAGACTTGGCGATGCGGAGACTCGGAGATTAGTTATCACTCATTAACCCAATACCCCACTAACCCAATACCCCTACGAACTAAGTGCTCCGTGCTTTTCGGTAATGCCTTTGATAATCTCTGCTACACTTTGGCGGAGCTCGTCGGGTTCTACGATCTCGGCATGGTCGGCAAAGGTGATAAACCAACGGGCAAAGCCGTCCTTTAAATAGGGGGTGAGAAAGGTCATTTCGACACTGTCTTCCAGTTCTTTTTCAGAGATAAAGCCGAGATAGGGCCTTTTGTATTGAAGGTACGCCTTTACTTTTTTGTCCACTCTAATCACGATTTTTGTCTGTTGTTGTATGTGGGACTGCTGTTCTTTTTGTTGCAGATAGTTGTCAAAAGTCTCCCGTTCCGATTCTCGGTCGCGGGGGGTGAGCGCGATATTGTAAATACGATCTGCTCTAAAGTGGCGGTAGTCCTTTCTCAAATGGCAATAGGCTATGGTATACCAGCGATGATATTCGTGATACACGCCTATGGGTTCTATCAGACGCCTTGTTTCCTCTTCTCTGCCGTGAGCTTTATAGCTTATTTGTACTATTTTTTTCTGCGAAATGGCTCGGAACAGCACCTCCAATACATTTCCCGGAATGTTCTTGGGAAGGTCGGCTGTGTTTTCTATATAGATATGAGAGGAGAGATCTTCTACAAAGTCTTTTTCACTACCACGAAGTACTGCTTTTACCTTGTACATAGCCTCTTGGAAGTGTTTTCGTATTACCCGATCGCTGAGTTGTTCCATCAGTTTTTCGGCGGTGACAAAAGCCATGGCTTCTTCTCGGGTAAACATTACCGGAGGCAGCCGATATCCGTCTACTATAGAATATCCCACTCCCGCTTCGCCATATAGCGGCACCCCGGCTTCTTCTAAGGTGCGTATATCCCGGTAGATGGTACGAAGACTCACTTCAAACCTTTCCGCAAGCTCCTGAGCTCTGACCACGCGCCGGGATTGCAGTTGAATGAGAATAGCTGTTATTCTGTCGAAACGATTCATCACTTGAGGGGTTATCTGTCAAAAATAGTCAATTGTGGGTTATTTTCTATGAGGAACAGATAGATATGTTGGTCTGTTATCCGCTTTAAGTGAAAATAAATAAGAGAGGAGTAGCGTTATCCATATATGTATATAAGAACAACCCCTTTTCTCAAAAACGGCTTGATGGTATTGTGGCCTTTGGCTGTTCTTTTTTCCGGATTTAGCGGATTCGCTCAGCAGTGCATTACCATAGAGGTTACGGCCATGGCCTATAATTCCGTTAAAAGTCAGACCGGACCGGGCGATCCTACTATCACGGCCTGGGGCGACAAACTAAAACCGGGTATGAAAGTGATAGCTGTCTCTCGCGATTTGATAGCGATGGGACTTACTCACAACACCAAAGTACGCATAGAGGGGCTAGAGGGTGCTTATGTTGTAAAAGACAAGATGAACAAACGCTGGAAGAAGAAGATAGATATCTATATGGGAAAAGACATAAAAGCCGCTCGCCGATGGGGCAGGCGAAAAGTTAAAATCACTTTTACTCCCGATTTGTAAAGGGTTTTGTTAACGCGGAGACTTGGTGTTGAGGAGACTCGGTGATGCGGAGACTCGGTGATGAGGAGACTCGGTGATGCGGAGACTCGGTGATGCGGAGACTCGGTGATGCGGAGACTCGGTGATGAGGAGACTTGGTGATTAGCTATAACTCAATAATCCAATAACCCTATTCCCAAACTTCTAAGTGTGTTATCAGATCGTGAAAATACTGTTTATTCCAAATTTCCAAAGTTTTAAAATCTTTGACAAAGCGTTTAATGTCATTTTTGAGGTATTGCATATTTACGGTGTCAATTTTCTGTGTCAATAGCGTTCTAAATTCCTGTTCTGTAATTAGATCGCTATTCCAATCTCCGCTGTCTTTAGCTCTTATTACAAAATGGCGAAGGTTTAGGGCAACACCTTTTTTTATATACCACTCCATATCAAACCAGTCCCGACCTTTTACGTTTTGTCCCCATTTTCGAAAGAGGAGAGCGTGCATTTTACCGGCGAATAAATCTGGTAGCGTAAGACATTTTACATAAAATGAAAACGGCCTTAAGAGTAATTTTTCTTCCGTGTCAAATCCTAGAGGTGGTTTTGTATCTACTTCTATCTTGATTTTGATATTGGCAATCCGATCTACACCTTGTTCTGGAATAATACCCTCTAGTATCAATTCTTTCCAGAGCGTTTCCGATTTTAAAAATGCAGAGTTAATAGTACTTCTAATCGCCTTTTCCTTTTCTCTGATCGATACTTGCATTCCAAGTGATTCAAACTCTTGAATGATAGCATTTTGGTATTTACTCAAATTAAAGCTTTCGTCAATATCTAGCAGTGTGAAATCTAAATCTTCCGAAAACCGATTCAATCCATAAAAAATCCTCAAGGCTGTACCACCGTAAAAGGCGGCTTTTTCAAAGAAACCTGAACGGTAAAGTCCTGCAAGTGCTACCTCCTGCATAATTTCTCTCAATGCGTCTTTCGCCTCCTGTTCGTTAGAGGGCTTATAACTTTCTAGCCATGCTTTTATCATAATCGCTCTATTGTTTTTATAAGGGTCAACAAGCTATCTCTTTTCGGAGTATAAGGAAGCCATTGGCGTATGGCATTTAGATCCAAATCTTTTAAAGTAGCTTCGTCTATTCGCATATCATCTACAAGAAATTCATGTGTACTTCGAATACTTCTCAAACTCAGTCCTGAGGTATTCACTATTTTGTCGCATAGTGCTTTTTCTGCCGAGGCTACAATAGCGTATTGATTGGACGACAGCTGAAGCATGTTTAACCCAAAGGAATAATAGGGCAGTGGAAGACGTGTATAAGTAAACAGTCCCATTGTAGTATCAAATTGGCGCGATGCCTTTGTAGTCATAGAAGATATCTCATAAACTCGCTCCGGAATCAAGCCGTGAAAAGACATTGCAGTTTCTAGTGAAACATAACTTGGTCCCAATAAGTGATTAGCGACAAGCATAGCATCCGGTTTTCTATCCGTTGCCGATGGACCTGCAATATACAAGCCTTTTTTTAAGGGTTTTAGAAAGCCTTTGTCTTTTAAGCCTAATATTTTGTCATTAGGCCGCTTGTACCCTTTTAACCACGAAATCAATAATTGATGCGGTAGTGGATAATCGGCATATTTACTTATAAGTTGAGTGATCTCCATATACAAATGTAAAAAAATAACAAGATAAACGGATATTTTTCGTTTATCTTGTTGTGAAAATACATTTCTTAAAGAGAATGGCTGTATATACTTGCAAAGAGATCACCTCGGCCCCTCCTTAGGTCGGGACCTCGTGAATACACCTTGGGAGAGTTAGTAGTTCGTAGTGTTTTTTCGCTTTTCTGCATTTTCGTTCTTTCGTTTTATAGCGTCTACATTTCGATATTTTCCAAACCCGAAGCCTTTCCAGGGCGATGTGTAGAAACAGCAATATGACATAAACCAGACGCTGTAGAGACGCAAAATTTTGCGTCTCCCCCCATAGACGAATTAGTGTGGTGCGATTTGTTGTTGTCTTCTCCAGTCGGTGGCTTCGATACTGTTCGCTGCGTTGCTGCACGCTGTTACATGGGTTTCGTCTTGACTTTTTGCTTCGTTTTGTGTCAAGACAAAATGAAGGAAAGGGTTTTGTTGACACGGAGACTTGGTGATGCGGAGACTTGGTGATTAGTTATCACTCATTAACCTAATAACTCATTAACCCATTACCCCACTAACAAAGAAAGCTGAATACCCCCATGTATCGGAATGTATTGAAGCCCCAGCTGGTCACTAATAAATACAGTCAATATCCCTTGGACAGGATTTTGAAAATACTCTTTAGGACTTGGGTTTATTAAACTTTTTGGCGATAAGATTTTCGAGCGATTTGTAATAGCGCTCCTTTTCTTCGGTGAGTTTAGTTTCCAGTTTAAGGGTCTCTTTGACGATAGAAAGCAGTTCTTTCTTGTCCTTTAAAATAAACAGCTCACAAAATTCGATTTCTAATATCTGACTTATGGCATATATTTTATCCCACGGACTGGAGTGTTCAAATCGTTCTATTCGGCCTATTGCAGTGGGATTGGAGTTCAGTTGCTCAGCGAGCACAAACTGAGAGAGCCCCTTTTGTAATCGGCTCAGCCTCAACATACATCCTATCTGAATGTTTAATAGCTCTAACTCTGCCTCACTGTATTTTTTCATACAGTAAAAATTGATAAAAAAGAGCAATTTTATCGATACATATTTGTTATGAATAAAAATTTTATTACATTTGTGTTGCGTTACATAAATTTGCGATTCTTCAAATAGAAAATATTGAAGCAATTGCTTTGAATCTCGCATTAGAAAACTGGTAATTTTTTATGTGTACGAGAGGATAAGTAAATTTGCTC
>JAJUFH010000004.1 GCA_029266035.1 Sinomicrobium sp. | reverse complement strand
ATGAACTCCAAGGAACTCAAGCGCCTCAAGGAGCTGGAAGAAGAGAACGCCAAGCTCAAACAGATGTATGCCACCTTGGCTCTTGACCACCAGATGGCCAAGGAGATCATCGAAAAAAAGCTCTAAAGCCCTGCAGAAAGCGAACCATTGCCAAAGAACTTATTCATTACGGCATCTGTAGGGCGTGCCGTGTACTCAACATGAGTAAGAGTGTTTATTATTATAGGCCTTTGCCCAAGGATGATAGCGAGATAGAACACGCCTTGCAACAAAAGGTAAAGGAACATTCAGAGGAAGGTTTTTGGAAGGCCTATGACCGGTTACGCGAAGAGGGAAAACCCTGGAACCACAAGCGTATGCATAGGGTCTATGTGGCCCTGGGGCTCCCCTTGCGCAGAAAGGTGAAGAAACGCTTGCCTTCCAGAACAAAAGAACCCCTGGAGATCCCCAGCGAGCTTAACCATACCTGGAGTATGGATTTTGTAACAGACGTTCTAGAAAACAAAAGACGCTTTAGGGCATTTAATATAATTGATGATTTTAACAGAGAGGCACTCCATATTGAGGTCGACTTCTCACTGACGAGCCACCGCGTGGTATGGGTGCTCAACCACCTTATTAACAAAAAGGGCAAGCCCAAAAAGATACGGATGGATAACGGACCTGAATTTATAGCCAAGATCGCCTCGGAATGGAGCATGATGCACGATATCGAGTTCAAATATATACAGCCGGGGAAACCCACGCAAAATGCGTTTGTGGAAAGGTTCAATGGGAGTTACAGAAGAGGAGTGCTAAACAAATACATCTTTGAAAACATAGACCAAGTAAGAGAACAGACACATATTTGGATGCATGATTACAACCATCACCGCCCACACGATGGGCTGGGTAAAATCCCGCCAATAAAATATGCGGAACTTAATTCTCTTGGGGCTAGCCCCAAGAGAATTAAAAACAATAAGTCTGTAGAAGTATTAGAAGAATGAACAGTTCTATTTAGGGGAAGCTTACATAGCCACCTACAAGCCTAAGTTGCCAAAAAATCTCCCAAATAGGTATTGGTAAATTTATTTTAGAATTTTCACCTAATTACCGTTAAGTTTTTTTACCAACTTGACAAAGCAGTGTTGTAAAACGTATCTTTACTTCACTAATTTCTCAACATATTCATCAACTTTACTCTTTCGCAAAAATTCGTCGTAATCCTGAATATGTAGAATATCATAAATCGCCTTTTTCTTATTGCCGACTTGTTGGTAATAAGACTTACAAATTATATAACCTATCCAATAACCGGCATTTCTTGGTCGGTTTTCGCTTTCCCGCTGCCAAGAACCCCAAACACTTTTGTGCATTTCTTTTTTGAAATCAGTCCAAATGGCCATTTCTTTACCTTCAAATTCCTCGTAGTTTCCATCTGTATGCCCACTGATGAGTTCTGCAATAAATTCGGCCGAACCTTCCCTTATACTTTTCCACAATAAGGTCTTGCCGCTTTTCATGTTTTTTTGGTTGAAATGCACCAATTCGTGACTAACGGTGATAGGTATATGGTTCCTTGGCATACTAATTTTAAGGATGTCATCGTTCCAATTCTCCGTATTTGTCTGTTTCGTTCTGCTTAGAATTTCTGTTCCAATGAGAAGTCCGCTCTTAGAAATTGTACCATTTGAATTAAAAGATCCAACCACGAAATACAAATCGGGAAATACGGCTTTTTCGTATAGATTTTTAAACTTGTTGTAATTTTTTCTTATTTCCGATTCCAAGTCAGTCAGGTCGCTTATGTTTGGCTCGATAGCTTTGTAAAAGTCTTGATATCCGATAGCAAAGTCGGAGAATTTTTCTTTAGATCGGATTTTGATTTTATAAAAATCTCTGAGACCTCTCGAACCTACAGAAAAGTAATATCGCTTAAATATTTTTGTCGCATTGATCGTATCTCGTATCGCTAAGTCGAAAGCCTTGTAAAAATTAGTAATATCCGATGTATTTATTTTTGAGTTCTCAGCATCGTTCAACAGCTTTTTACTTGAAAATGATGTCGCGCAAGATTCCAATAAGATGACTGTTGAAATGAATAAGGCCTGTTTTAGTATTCTTGTCATATTTAGACCGTTTTATATGATTATCTTTTCAAACCTAAGCACAAATACCCAAACATACATAATTACACAACCTATTTCTTCTTTTTAAAAAAGCCATACTACCAAAATTCAATATCTGGAACTTTATTGTCAATTCGAGGAAAAAGCATCGACATTCGCAGTATTCTATATCACCCCTTCTCTTCAAAAGCCCCGTCCTTCATTTTGTCTCAACACAAAACGAAGCAAAAGATTGAGGCGAAACCAAGGTGGCTGAGTGCCGGAGCGCAGCGAACGGTGTATCGAAACCACCGACTGTATGAGACAACAACAAATCGCATCACACTAATTCGGCAATGGGGGTAGACGCAAAATTTTGCGTCTCTACAGCGTCTGGTATATATTGTATTGCTGTTCTACTCATCGTCCTGAAAAGATAATTTAGACTATCAACCACAAACTTTAGCAAAACTACCAACTACGAACTATTATTGGGTTATTGGGTTATTGGGTTATTGGGTTATTGGGTTATTGGGTTATTGGGTTATTGGGTTATTGGGTTATTGGGTTATTGGGTTAATTAGGCAAAACTACCAACTACAAACTAATCAACTAAAAAACTACTAAACAAAAAAACCACAAACAACAAACAACAAACCACATTTAAAACTATTTCCGTAACTTCGTAACCGAATTTTTTTGTTCCAAAAAACATTATAGAATGAGTAAATACGATGTCATAGTTGTGGGCAGTGGCCCCGGCGGATATGTTACTGCCATAAGAGCTTCTCAGCTGGGCTTAAAAACAGCTGTAGTAGAAAAGGAAAACCTAGGAGGGGTTTGCCTTAACTGGGGGTGTATCCCTACTAAAGCGCTGTTGAAAAGCGCTCAGGTATTTGAATATCTCAAACACGCGGAAGACTACGGGCTGAGCGTAAAGGAATACGACAAGGATTTCAATGCTGTAGTAAAAAGAAGCCGAGGTGTAGCCGAAGGTATGAGCAAAGGGGTTCAGTTCCTGATGAAAAAGAATAAAATAGACGTTATAAACGGTTACGGTAAGGTAAAACCGGGCAAAAAGGTAGAGGTAACCGGAAGTGACGACAAAAAAACCGAATACGAGGCCGATCATATAATCATCGCTACCGGTGCGCGCTCTCGTGAGTTGCCCAGCCTGCCGCAAGACGGCAAAAAAGTGATAGGCTATCGCGAGGCTATGAACCTGCCGGAGCAACCCAAAAAACTAATCGTAGTAGGTTCGGGAGCTATAGGTATCGAGTTTGCCTATTTCTACAATGCTATGGGTACTGAGGTTACCGTGGTAGAATACTTACCTAATATCGTTCCGGTAGAAGATGAAGACGTCTCAAAACAACTGGAAAGAAGTTTCAAAAAGGCAGGTATCAAAATTATGACCTCTGCCGAAGTGACTAAAGTAGATACTTCAGGAAAAGGAGTAAAAGCTACCATAAAAACCAAAAAAGGAGAAGAGGTTCTGGAGGCAGATATCGTACTTTCTGCCGTTGGAATCAAAACCAATATCGAAAACATTGGTCTCGAAGACGTAGGTATCGCTACCGATCGAGATAAGATACTGGTAAACGACTTCTACCAGACCAATATTCCCGGTTACTACGCTATAGGCGACGTTACCCCCGGACAGGCACTGGCTCACGTAGCTTCCGCCGAAGGGATACTCTGTGTGGAAAAAATAGCTGGTATGCACGCAGAGCCTTTAGACTACGGCAATATACCGGGATGTACCTACTGTATGCCTGAAGTGGCTTCTGTTGGACTTACCGAAAAACAGGCCAAGGAAAAAGGTTATGATATCAAAGTGGGTAAATTCCCGTTCTCTGCTTCGGGTAAGGCCAAAGCCAGTGGTAATGCCGACGGTTTTGTAAAAGTGATCTTCGATGCCAAATACGGAGAGTGGTTGGGTTGCCACATGATCGGTGCCGGAGTTACCGATATGATAGCCGAAGCAGTAGTTGCCCGTAAACTGGAAACTACCGGACACGAGGTACTCAAAGCGGTACACCCTCACCCTACTATGAGTGAGGCGGTAATGGAGGCCGTTGCAGATGCTTATGACGAAGTAATCCACCTGTAAGAATACAACAATATCACTATAGGCTTCCGCACCCCTTATCGGACTTGCGGAAGCTTTTTTAAAAAAACTATCATGCTCAAAAGTTTTCGCCTTACAGCTATACTTGAAGGTATTTCATATCTCCTGCTCTTTTTTGTGGGAATGCCCCTCAAATACCTCGCAGATCACACCGAAACCAATACAGCCGTAGGATATGCCCACGGAATATTATTCATACTATACGTAGTGCTGGCTGTGGTGGTATGTATGGAAAAATCGTGGGGACTAAAGCGCTTTGCTATACTGTTTGTGGCTGCTCTGCTGCCTTTTGGAACTTTTTATGCGGAAAAAAAATATCTGAGATCGTAATTATCTCATTAATTGTAAAAAAGCATCAACCGCTGTTTATGTGGTGAAACATTTGTCTTTGCCGTAGTCGCTGAGATTTTATCTGTAAAGATATTACTGCAAACGGCGATAAATCTTATTTTTGCACAAATCATTACTCTAATAAATGTTCTTATGAAGAAGTTAGTTTTATTTACAGCTGTAGTCCTGTTAAGTTGTGCAGGATTGTCAGCACAGGAAGATCAGGACTCCCTCAAGGGAAAATGGTTAGTAGGTGGCTCTTTCGGATTTGAAAAAGACAAGACTTCCGGCTCTGAAAGAACAGACTTCTCTTTGCTGCCCTCGGTGGGTTTTTTTATCGACAACGACATAGCTGTCGGACTCAGTGCGGGTTATGAACAAACCAAGATCAACAACGATAAAAAAGAATTCTACGGTGTTATTCCCTACGCCAGAAAGTATTGGTTTCCTCAGTCTAAGCTAATGCCCTTTGCTCAAGGTGACATAAGATTGGGATGGGCCAAAGACAGTGTAGACGACACCTTTGCTTGGGGAATCAACATACGTCCGGGGATTACGTACAGACTAAACGAAAGCATAGCCTTTGATGCGACCGTAGGTCGATTTGGATATGACAATGAAGGTGAAGATTCCGATAATTACGGACTTGGACTCAGTCTCAACGATCTGAGCCTCGGAATTATTATTTTCCTTTAATACAACATTACAAAAATTATCCCTTTTACAATTTACTACAATGCAACTCACCGAATTAAATGCCATCTCTCCTATAGACGGGAGGTATAGAAGTAAAACGGACAGTCTGGCTCCCTTCTTTTCAGAAGAAGCCTTAATCAGATATCGCGTAAGAGTAGAAATAGAATACTTCATAGCGCTCTGCAATATTCCCCTTCCTCAATTGGAGGGATTTGACAAAACTCTCTTCGGCGACTTGAGAGCTATTTACAGCACGTTTGCTGCCGAAGATGCTCTAGCTGTCAAAGAGATAGAAAAGACCACCAATCACGATGTGAAAGCGGTGGAATACTTTATAAAACAAAAATTCGACACCCTCGATTTGTCGGCTTACAAAGAGTTTATTCACTTCGGACTCACTTCGCAAGACATCAACAACACCTCGGTGCCTTTGTCGGTCAAAGAAGCTGTTGCTGAAGTGTATCTGCCTTGCTTAAAAGAACTGACCGACAAACTGAAAGCACTGGCCTCAGAATGGGCGGATATCCCTATGTTGGCGCGTACTCACGGACAACCGGCTTCTCCTACTCGATTGGGAAAGGAAATACAGGTGTTTGTCACTCGTATTGAAGAGCAACTCACCGTATTGGAAAAA
Organism: Sinomicrobium sp.; assembly: GCA_029266035.1. Lineage (GTDB taxonomy): Bacteria > Bacteroidota > Bacteroidia > Flavobacteriales > Flavobacteriaceae > Sinomicrobium. The sequence goes on along the minus strand of JAJUFH010000004.1, from coordinate 144,584 downwards.
GTGCCTTATGCAGCCAAATTCGGAGGAGCTACAGGAAATTACAACGCACATCACGTAGCCTATCCGCAAACAGACTGGAAGGCTTTTGGAACGAATTTCGTGGAAGATACACTCGGTCTCCACCACTCTTTCCCCACTACTCAGATAGAACATTACGACCATATCGCAGCGCTGTTTGATGCTGTTAAAAGAATCAATACCATACTCATTGATCTCGATAGAGATATATGGACCTATATCTCTATGGATTATTTCAAACAAAAAATAAAAGCGGGTGAAGTAGGCTCCTCAGCTATGCCACATAAAGTCAACCCAATAGACTTCGAAAATTCTGAAGGGAATCTAGGTATCGCCAATGCTGTATTTGAACATCTCTCTGCCAAATTACCGTTGTCGCGCCTACAACGCGACCTTACCGACAGTACGGTACTGCGCAATATAGGGGTACCTTTCGGACATACGATAATCGGGCTCTGGTCTACCCTAAAAGGCTTGAACAAATTACTGCTGAACAAGGAGAAATTTGAAGCTGATCTGGAAAATAACTGGGCAGTAGTGGCTGAAGCTATCCAAACCATCCTCCGAAGAGAAGGATATCCCAATCCTTATGAGGCTCTCAAAGGACTCACACGAACTAATGAAAAAATTAACAAGGAGTCTATCTCCGGATTTATAGATACCCTTGATGTTTCCGATGCCGTAAAAAGCGAACTCAAAAACATCAGTCCGGTCAATTACACCGGAATATAAATCTCCTACCAAATTCAACAAAAAAGAGGCGCCTTTTTTAAGACAGCCTCTTTTTTTGTTGTTATATTTAAGACAGACAACCTACTATCTCATCAACTCTTTTAAACCTCCCAATTGTCCTTCATCTATATCTGCCTTTTCTAAGAGTTTGACAAATTCCATCATACTTTCAGCACTCATATCTTTTCCCAATATACGCACCAGTATAAATCCTTTGTTGTCATCTGAACCGAAAAACACCACCTCATCGATGTGGTTTTCTTCTCCAAGGTATTTGAGTACGCCTTTTTTATCCCCGTCAGATAAACGAAATAACTCTTGAAAGCTATCGTCGGCGAGGATGTTGTTTACCTTTTCTTCTTCTGCTCGGAATACAGCCTGATTTTCGGGAGTAACTTGCAAGGCTAATACATTCAGTTTTTTCACAGATTTATAAGCTTCCTTCTGCTCAGGTGTCAGCTCTGTTTGCGACACATCTATCATCCCGGAAGGGAGTTCTACATTGATAAATCCCTCTTTTTCTGCATGGTTTACATAGTACTGCTGCAAACTCTCCTTTTTGCTACAAGCCGAGAACAACAAAACTAAAAAACTCAGTACAGCTCCGGTATACACCGCCTTTTTTATCTCTCTATTCATCCCAATACTATTAAAATTTTAATCCTACTTCTCTCCCGCCTTACCCAATTCTGAAGGGAGGTTCATTTTCTGGGTAAGCAGACTGATTTTGTTGAGATCTATATCGCCGGTAAGCGATAACAATACCGTTTCAAAATTCTTGCTCCCAACATTGACATCTTCCATTCCGGAGACAAACATCAGTAATTCACTAACGTGATCTGCATCCTTACCGGGACGAATGTAGAATTTCACATTAGATCCCTTCTCTTTAACCCTCATGAGTTCTTCGAGAGACTCCTTTTTTATATACCCGTTCATAGTCGATCTCATCTCATCTGAAATTTTTTGGTCCTCAGTAGTAAATACCTTGAGATTTTCAAGCGATTTAACCATATCCATAAAGGCTACAGCTTCCGGATCGCCCGATTGTATTCTCGAAAACAACTTAAACATGTTTTTGTTCACTACTACCGTAGTCACATCGTCCATCGCTTCAAATCTGTCGAATACAGACTGCGAAAAACCACACAAAGGCATTAAGAGTAAACACAGTCCAAAAGTCCATGAGTACGTGAACTTCTTTCCCCCTTTGTTTCTGTTTGTATCGTTTTTTCCACCGGTTACCACTCCCAGAAAACCGGTAAATTCTCCATTCTTTTTCATTGTTTTTTATTGTTTTTAATTTTTATTTGTGGTGCAACAGTATTTTTATTCACTTTCAAACAGTATCGGACTTGTACATCTCATTCTAACATCGATAATCGCTGTGTCTTTTCGTCTTCCTTATCGCAATTCTGAAACTCGAAGGATACGGCTCTTAGTCTGATCAAATTCCTCTAAGTACTCCATTCCCTCCGCGCCTTTATTCAAGTTCTCGCCTATCATATACAAAGCCTGTACCGTCTCTTCATAGGCCAATCTAGCCTCCCTGTCTTTAGAAGAGGAATAATTGGAAAACCAAATTCCAGCGGCAATTGCAATCACAGCGGCGGCTGAAAGCCAAGCATATATAGGTGTTTTGCTCCTTTGCTCTCCTAGCTGAATCTCCTTTTTTGATATTTCATCCCTACTTTGTGAAAAATATCTAAATACCACAGCATACTCTCTGAGATGAGGTGCAATATCTCTCTCCGGATTAGTAAAATAATCACGTAAGATTCTCTCTTCTGCAGTACTGCTGTTGCCTTCGAAATACTTTTCCAAGTATTTTTCTATTTTATCCAACTCCATACCTGTGTTTTTTTATCAGTTCTTCCCGTACAGTCTTCCTCGCTCTCGAGAGGGCTACTCTCACCGAAGCCGGGTTCATCTCCAACATCTCGCCTATCTCTTCAAATTCGTAATGCTCAACATCTCTGAGCTGTAAAACCATTTTCTGTTGCTCCGGTAGTCTCTGCACAATTTCGTGCATCAGAGACACGCTATCCTTTGCTTCTACCTGCGCCTGTAGCGAACTCGACTCATCTGTGTAATTGGTGTGAACCAATTGCAGATTTGAGGCCTGTTTAGAACGCAACCGATCCAAACAGTAATTCTTAGTCGCGGTCACTGCAAAAGCCTCTATACTGCGATAAGCCGTTATTTTGCTTTTGTTTACCCAGAGTTTCAAGAGCACTTCCTGCAGTGCATCCTCCGCCTCTTCGGTAGAGGTCAGCAATCGTTTAGCCAGCCGGAACAACTTGTCCTTAAAGGGCATTACGGTATGCAAAAACTCTGCCTGCTCCATTTTTTGTCGATTAATTTTCTCTGAATGTACTTATTTTTTTTTTTAACTCGCTTTATCAAAGTCGCTGTTCAATGACTTATGAAAAATCCTCAACTGACTCTAACAGCTTCTCAAAAAGAAGACGAACCAACATAAAAATTGTTACAAAAAATTTCGAAATGCCAATAATTAAAGTAATTTTAGCGTTTTATACTTCGGTAGGGAGCCCTTTTAAGACAAGATTAAGGACCAAAACACAAACCTATGAAAAAGATTTTTTACTTTCTGCTCAGCTCGGCTGTGCTGTGGAGTTGCTCTGGCGACGACGATGCAAATTTCACCCCTAAAACTTCTGAAGAACTCGAGATTCACGATTTTGTATGGAAGGGACTCAACGAATGGTATTTTTGGCAAAAAGATGTAGACAAGCTCGGCGACAACAAATTTACTTCCAATAAAGACTACGAGAACTTTTTAAACAAATACGACTCCCCAGAAGAGCTTTTTGACGGTCTGTTGTACCAGAAAGACCAAGTTGATCGCTTTTCCTGGATAGTAGATGACTACGAAGAATTGCTAGGATCGTTCAGAGGAGAGAGTGAATCGTTCGGTTTTCAAATAGGAGACCTCGTTCAAATCTCCGATGATGGAACCGTTATTATGTATATAGCTTATGTGGTTCCCAACTCTCCCGCTTCTGAAGCAGGAATAAAAAGAGGGGATATCGTGTACAAAATAGACGATGTAGAACTCAATACTTCAAACTTCCAGGTCGTCAATAACTATTACAACAACAGCTCTATAAAACTCTCGTTTGCCACCGTGCAAGGTGATGTGTTAACCCCTACGGGAAACACCCAAATACTACACACTCGCACTGTATTGGAAAATCCGGTGCGTCATAGTGAAATTATAACTCTAGGAGATAAAAAAATAGGATATCTCGTATACAACGGCTTTAACAATACTTACAACGGTGAACTCAACGACGTATTCGCGGATTTTAAAACTGCAAATATAGATGAACTTGTACTGGATTTGCGTTACAATGGAGGTGGATCGGTAGAGACCTGTACTTACTTGGCAAGTATGATTTATGGTAAGGCCTCCGCTTCCGATACTTTCGCCGAATCGATATTCAACGATAAAAATACCAGACAGAATTCTAAAGACACCTTCGCCGACAAAGCGAGGATTTTCAACAAGACTACCGGTAATGACACCGGAGATAAGGTGGATATCAACCGTATCTCTTCGCTGAATAGGGTGTATGTACTAACCAGCAATGATACAGCTTCGGCCAGCGAAATGATTATCAACGGCTTGAGTCCCTATATGGAAGTTGTGGTAGTAGGAGATACAACCTATGGCAAAAATGTAGGTTCGATAACACTCTTCGATTCTCCTACATTCGATACTAGAAATATAAACCCAAATCACCTATACGCCATGCAGCCCATTACATTTACCATTTACAATAAAGATGGGGAAAGCGATTACATTCAAGGTTTTACACCAGACATTCAAGTTTTGGAATACGAATACTGGGACGATATCAAAGCCTTTGGAGATATAGACGAAGCACTGCTAGCCGCTGCCCTACAAGACATCTCCGGAATACAGGCCAAAAGAGCCCCTCAACCGAGACAATATGCAAAAGTGAAAGGTCTCAAAGAAAGACCTTTTTCAAAGGAAATGTATATTACTCCTGGAGAAATGCAGTCGAATAAAGCGCTATAAAAGATGAGTTTTAAAGTTAAAATCAGCTTATTTGTGGAAAAAACCCCCTTGTAATCACAATAGTCTAAAACTACAGGCGTTCTATGGTAGAGATATATTCAAAATTATTTATTTTAGCCTTTCAATGTTTAAATTTAATAAATCACAATGAAACAGTTATTAGAAAACATCCAGACCCAAGTAGAGTCGTTCAACACTGAAGCTCAAGCACAAGTAGAAAAAGGAAATAAAGCTGCCGGAACCAGAGCTCGTAAAGCTGCACTGGAAATCAGCAAGCTCATGAAAGAATTCCGTAAGGTTTCACTGGAAGCTTCTAAAAAATAAGAGCTCCCAGAAGAAAAAATCCTTCAGGATATTTCTATTATCAATAAAACAGGCTTTTCGATAGAGGAGAGCCTGTTTTTTGTTTTACCGTAAAATACCCTGCCATAAGTTGTGTTGACAAGCGATAGCAGTCTACAGCATTTCTACAATTATTTTGCTATTGGCTTATGTCGATAAATGATTTTTTTATAAATTGACGTATTACAACTAAAAATTCACGCTATGATACCACTTTCTTCCAAAAAGCACTCCCTACGCAACTTATCAGCAATATTGCTGGCATTGGGAGCACTTTCATGCGCTCCCGACAACAGTAAAAAGCAAAAAGGCGTACAGCCCGATCCAGACAATGCAGCACTAAATCTCCCTGAAGGTTTTTCTGCACTAAAAGTAACTGACAGTATTGGCAGAGCAAGACATCTGGCGGTAAATGACAAGGGAGATATTATGGTAAAACTCGCACGTCCGGACAGTGAAGGCAACGGAGTAATCGTCCTTCAGGATAAAGACGGTGACGGACGCACCGACGAGCAGAGCGGTTTCGGAAATTACGGAGGAACCGGAATCGCCTTACACGGAGATTATCTCTATGCTTCGTCGAATACTTCGGTTTTTCGATACCCTCTCAACGACCAGCAACTACCGGAAAACACCAGTACCCCCGATACCATAATACGCGGACTGATAGATCAGGGACAGCACAATTCCAAATCTATCGTATTGGACGACAAGGGTAATATTTACGTAAACATAGGCGCCTATTCCAATGCTTGCCAAGAAGTTGATCGCACCAAGGGATCTCCTGGAATGTACCCCTGCCCCATACTCGATTCTGCTGGAGGAATATGGCAGTTTAAAGCCGATAAACTAAGGCAGTCGTACGACGAGGGACTGCGCTATGCTACCGGACTTCGGAATGTGGTAGGGCTCGACTGGAACCGCCAAGATCAATCGCTCTATGTTATGCAGCACGGTCGTGACAACCTCTCCGACCTCTTTCCTGAATATTTCGATGCCGAGACTTCGGCCAACCTACCTGCCGAGGTAATGTACAAAATAGAAGAAGGAGACAATGCCGGATGGCCCTATGTGTATTACGATCAGGAACAAGGCAAATACATACTCGCCCCAGAATATGGAGGTGATGGAAAAAAAGAAGCCGAAGAAGGAAAAGGTGCCGGAGCTATTCCTCCAAAGGTAGCCTTTCCAGCGCATATGGCTCCTAATGGCTTACTCTTCTATACCGGCAATATGTTTCCCGAAAAATATAAAAACGGTGCTTTTGTGGCTTTCCACGGTTCGTGGAATCGGGTACCGGAAGAACAGACAGGATATATGGTAGCCTTTGTTCCATTTGAAAATGGCGAACCTACAGGATCCTGGGAAGTCTTTGCCGACGGATTTGCCGGCACCTCTCCTGTAATGGCGCCTAGTCAGGCTCTACACCGACCTTGCGGACTAGCACAAGGCCCCGATGGATCACTGTATGTTTCAGACGATGTCACAGGAGCCATCTACCGCATTATGTACAACAATGACAAACAACAATAGCAATGAAATACAGAACTTTAGGAAATACAGAACTAAATCTATCGGTAATTACCTTCGGAGCATGGGCTGCAGGAGGATGGATGTGGGGTGGAACCGAAAGAAAAGAGGCAGTTAGTGCCATAAAAGCTTCCTATGACGCCGGAGTGACTTCTATAGATACAGCACCTATTTACGGACAGGGAACCAGTGAAGAAATCGTGGGAGAAGCCATTAAAGACATCCCTAGAGACAAGGTGCAAATACTCACTAAATTCGGTATGCGATGGGATTTGGCAAAAGGAGATTTTTCATCACATAGTCAGGATAATTCTGGAAAAGATATCGATATCTATAAGTACGCAGGAAAAGACAGTATTATCAAAGAATGCGAAGATAGCTTGAAGAGATTAGGTACCGATTATATAGACCTGTATCAAATACACTGGCCCGACAAGACCACTCCTATACAAGAAACCATGGAGGCGGTACACCAGCTTGTACAACAAGGAAAGGTACGTTATGCCGGGGTGTGCAATTACAGTGTTGAACAAATGATTGAAGCCGAAAAACACATCTCTCTAGCATCCAACCAAATGCCGTATAGTATGGTGCTCAAGGATATCGAAAAAGATGTGGTGCCATACTGCTTAGAACACGGCAAAGGTATTTTGGCCTATAGCCCTATGCAACGCGGACTACTCACAGGAAAAATGAAACCCGGTCATCGCTTTGCCGAAGGTGATCACCGCGCATCCGGAGTGTTCTTTAAGGAAGAAAACCTAATTCGTACCAACGCCTTTCTAGACAGCATAAAACCCATAGCCGACAGCAAAGGGCTTAGCCTTGGTCAGCTGGTGCTGTTGTGGACTTTAGAGCAGCCCGGAATTACCATCGCCTTGGCAGGAGCGCGAAACGCCACACAGGCAGTTCAAAATGCCAAAGCCGTAGAAAAAGAACTCACCAAAGATGAGCTGAGACAAATCGATGAGAATTTAAGACAACTCCAATTAGTAAGCTAATAAGGATACTTTTAACTATTCATTTTTAATTATATACCAAAACCTGAGGTTATACCATTGGAAATTTTAACTTTGCATCCAAACCAATAAATTCAGTATCTATGAAAAAATTAGGCGTTTTACTTCTAATAGCTTTCGCCGTAATCGCCTGCGATCAGCAAAGCAAAGACAACTATACCATTACCGTTAAGGCCGACGGACTGGAAGACGGTAAACAGGTATTTCTCAAAAAAACCGATGAGAACGGTCAGCCTATAGATGTAGATACCACCGAGGTTATGAACGGAGCCTTTACATTTACCGGTAAGGCGGAGATTCCTGAATTACATTTTCTCATTATAGATCAAATAGGGAATATCCCTGTAATTGTAGAAAACGGAAATATTGAAATAGAAGCATACAAAGACAGCCTAAACTACTCTAAGTTAGGAGGCACACCTTCCAACGACGACTTTTATACATTTATGTCGGGAACACGTGGGATAAGCGACAAAATAAAAGCCCTGCGCGAACAGATGATGAAAGCCTCACAGGAAAGAGATACCGTAACTATTGCAACCTTGCAAGACGCTTACGGAGATATTCAGGTGGAAGCAGGAGATTACGAACTCGATTTTGTAGAAAATCACTCCGATTCTTATATCTCTGCCCTGATACTGGAAAGAATGTTGATGACCCAGTCACAAACCCCTGAAAAGATTAAAGAACTACTGTCAGGACTCTCTGAAAATACCAAGCAAACCAAGGTAGCTCAAAGACTGACAGAGCGAATTGAAAACCTTACCAAGACATCTATAGGTGCTATAGCCCCCGATTTCTCTGCCCCCACTCCCGAAGGGAATGAACTATCCCTAAACGATATCAAGGGTAAAGTAACCATTATCGATTTTTGGGCTGCATGGTGTAAACCATGTAGGATTGAAAACCCCAATGTGGTAAAACTATACGAAAAATATAAAGACAAAGGACTGAGCATTATAGGCGTATCTCTCGATCGAAAAAAAGAAGAGTGGGAACAAGCTATTGCTGAAGATCAGCTTCCCTGGCATCATGTGTCTAACCTGAAATTCTGGCAAGACCCCATAGCACAACTCTACAATGTAAGAGCCATCCCCGCCACATTTATTCTCGATGAAAACGGAAAAATTATCGCCAAAGACTTAAGAGGTGATGCCCTCGAAGCCAAATTGGCCGAACTTTTTGAAATGTAATCCATACAGAAAGAGATTTAAAACCCCATATCGGAATAAATTTTGATTCCGATATGGGGTTTATTTTTTTCTTCAATCGACATCTCTAAGCGTATTTTAAACCACCTACAAAAGCTGCTGAGCTGTCATGCTGTTTATTGTCTAATCTATCAGAGAATACTTACATCTCTTGCGCTATCAGATACAATCCGAATCTGATTTTCCAATAGGGCAATGCCCCTTCAAAATATTCGAAATAAGGTTTGAGAATATCCTTTACCTCAAGTGCCTCTCTTGCCTCTTTCAGTTGTTTCACCTCGTCTTGAGTGATATAATCCATCAAATCGATAGCCTCGCCTTGCTGGTGCTTTTTCAGCAAATGCCCCATAATAGTATCCACTTTCAGCCCTCTTTTTTCTGCGATATCGCCAATCTCATATCCCTGCTTGTAAAGCGAATAAGTTTGGTCTTCTGTGGGTAATTTCTTGTGTTGCTCTTCTTTGTAGACGGCTATAACCTCCAGAAAACGGGAGGCGTACTTTTCCAGTTTGGTCTGCCCTACACCTAATACCTGTGCGAACTCATCCCTGCTTGAAGGACACTTGGCCTCCATATCTTTCAAAGATGCGTCGTTAAAAATGATATAGGCAGGCATATTTTCCTCTACAGCAATCTCAGACCTCAGTTTTTTGAGACGTGCAAAAAGCCCCTCTTCTCTTTTCTTCTCACTATCCGATTGCAAGGCCTTCTTTTTCTTAGCAGCAGGAGAAGACCTTTCTACATGTGCCAGTTTTACCTTTCTCCCCTTAAAGAGTACCTCCTTAGCCACATCCGTAAGCAGCAAGCGCCCGTGTTCCTGAAAGCAAACCTCGAGTATCCCCTGATTTACCATCTGAACAATGTACTGCTGCAGTTGCTTCCAGGAAATATCCCTTGCGGCACCATAGGTTTTTAGCTGTTCGTACCCTTTGTCAAAAACCGCAGCGTTCTGTGCCCCTCTCAGCACATCGGTAAGCATTCCGAGAGCCTCCTGCTCCTTTAAGCGAGCCACCGCCGAACACACTTTCTGTGCCAGAACAGTGCCGTCGAAATAAGTGGGTGGCGACTTACACACATCGCAGTGACCACACCCTTCTTCCAATTTTTCTCCAAAATAGTGAAGCAGGGTAGCTCTCCTACAATGCAGGGTTTCGGCAAACTGTTGCATGCGTTCCAATTTGGCTAACTGTACCGACTCTGTGGGAGTATTTTCTATAAACTTCCGCTGTTGTATCACATCGGCATAACTATAAAACAATAAGGCATATGCCGGCAAACCATCTCGACCACCCCTACCTATTTCCTGGTAATAGCCCTCCACATTTTTAGGCATATTGTAATGGATAACCCAGCGAACATTGCTTTTGTCTATACCCATCCCAAAGGCTATGGTAGCAACCACGATAGGAACTCGATCATTTACAAAATTCTCCTGTACCTCGCTTCGCTCTGATGCAGTCATTCCCGCATGATAAGCGGCTGCATTCACCCCTTTATCTCTCAATTTTGCCGCGAGCTGTTCCGTAGACCTTCTACTCAGGCAGTATACGATGCCACTCTCGTCAGGGCGTTCGCGAATAAAAGAAAGTATCTGTGCTAAACGAGCTGTTCCGGGTCTCACCTCGAGAAAAATATTCTTCCTGTCGAAAGAAGCGATATGGGTATAAGCATCCGGAATATCCAACTGAGAGCGTATGTCTTCACGAGTAGCCGAATCGGCAGTTGCCGTAAAAGCCGCTATAGGAACTCCAGGAAACCTCTCCTTCAAGTCTTTAAGTCGAGTGTAAGCCGGACGGAAATCATGCCCCCAAGAAGATATACAATGGGCTTCATCTACCGCGATCATACTCACTTTGTGCTGCCCGAGTTCCGGAAGCAAATACTGAAGGCTCTCTGGCGCTACGTACAAGAGCTTTAAAATCCCCGCCCTCAAATCTCTCCATAAATCAGATTGATCTTCAGCAGTTTGATTGCTGTTATAACAGGCAGCGACCACACCGTTGGCGCGAAGTGCATCTACCTGATCTTTCATCAATGCGATAAGAGGTGAAACTACTATAGTCGTTCCCTCAAGTATTAGTGCTGGCAATTGAAAACACAGCGATTTACCACCACCCGTAGGCATTACGGCAAGCACGTCATTACCGCTGAGAATCTGATTTACGATAGCTTGCTGACCCGGACGAAAATCGTCGTAGCCAAAATATTTCTTGAGATATGTGTCGAGTTGAGATGTAACGGTCATGGCACAAAGTTATAAACATTTTTACGATTGTATTCAAGCCCGATTAACCACTTTATCACTTCTTTTTGCGGCAGACAAAACACCTAAAAAGAAAAGACAACACAATTGATCGGGCCCGACACATTTCAGAATTCCTAACCAAAAGATTATTTTCCTAACAAGAGCAACTCATTGCACTGTATCTCGGTCATATAATGTCGCTTCCCCTCATTATCTTGCCAGGATCGGGTAGTCAGCTTGCCCTCTACGGCAATTTCCTTGCCCTTGTTTACATAGCTTTCCACCACATTTACCAATCCACCTCTCACCACCACATTGTGCCAATGCGTGCGGTCTACTTTCTTACCGTCTTTGTCTTTGTAACTGTCGTCGGTAGCCAGGGAGAAACGCGCCATGCGATTCCCGTCTTTAAAGCTCACATACTCGGGATCTTGCCCCAACCTTCCAATTAACTGAACCTTGTTTCTGATTGCATTCATAATACTGTATTTAAAAAGTTAGACATCAATACTGCCTCCAGGTATATCCCTTTGGCTGTACAAACATAAATGCCTATTTTTCCATTATTCGGTACTTAATTACTTACTTTCGCTTGTAATCGATTATAAACGTTTATAACCTTTTTACAATCTAAAAATCAAATGATTACATAAAAATATTTTATCTACAGAATTTAATTGCGATCAGGAAAAGTATCTCACAAAAAAAGGGACGTCCAAAATTTTAGGCGTCCCTTTCTTCTGCAATCGTCAGAATTACATCTTTTCATACATCCCTCTTAATTTTTGAGGAGTTATAATATCTTTCCAATCCTTACCAAGGGCGTTTTCCCATAGTGGAACCATCCCCATAGAAACATTTATAATGGTATTGAAGTCGTCCTCACTTAAATTTGCACATACTGCAGTTGGAATTTCCACACCGTGCTTGTCTACCATTTTCCGGAACTGTCTAACCCCCTCCGGGTAGAATTCCTCAAGTTGGTTAAACACTATACAATTTCCTACACCATGTCTTGTACCGAGAAGATAAGACAATCCGTAACTCATAGCGTGTGCCACTCCCACCTGCGAATAGGCTATACTCATACCTCCGTGCCAGGAGGCCATCATCAACTTATCTCTCATCACTTCATCTGAAAGTGAGTTACCCAAAAACACCTCATCGCACAACTCTTGGGCTTTTTCTCCATAACTCTGACTAAAAGCGTTGAGATAAGTTCCGGTAAGAGATTCCACACAGTGAATATAGCAATCCATTCCCGTGTAAAACCATTGGTCGAGCGGTACCCCCACTGTGAGATCCGGATCCAATACCACTTGATCGAAAGTAGTAAAATCAGAGTTTATTCCGAGTTTCTTTTCCGGTCCTGTAAGCACTGTTGTTCTGGAGACTTCTGCCCCGGTTCCACTTATGGTAGGTACTCCTACGTGAAAAACAGCTCTGTGTTTCACTAGATCCCAGCCCTGATAATTTTCAGATGAGCCTGGGTTGGTAAGCATCAGGGCTACTGCTTTTGACAAATCCATTACCGTACCTCCTCCTATTCCAATAATGCCAGAAGGCAATACTTCACTGCTATTTTTTATCTGATCTCTAATAGCGTCAACCTGAGAGGTTTTCGGTTCAATAAGAGAATTGATATATATTATGCGGTCACTTCCGGAAAGCGGAATCCGATGCTCGAGGGAACTTCCTTTAAAAACATCGTCTAACAAGAAGACAAAAGGGGATTTAGTGCTTTCTCGTTTTGGAGTAAGAATCTCTTCCAACTGGTCAAAACTACCACGCCCGAAGACCACTCTCGGAACCATCGGGAAATTTTTAAACTTCATAAAATTGCTTTTTGTATTCTTTCACTTCTCTACTTCAATCCAAACCACTTAAGAACTGTTGTAACTACTGCAAATAACGCAGTATCTCTTTAATATTTCTCACTGTATCATATCTTCCACCCATCTCATTTTCACTTACTGTTTCATGTAGCCAAGTGGTGTGAAACGGCACGTGTATGGCATATCCTCCCAAATTGACAACGGGAAGTATATCCGATTTCAACGAATTTCCAACCATGAGAAATTCGGAGGGTGAGATTTCCAGGTGATCTAACAGCTTGCGGTAATTCTCTTCTTTTTTGTCGCTGAGTACCTCCACATGATGAAAATACTCCGACAGTCCGGAGCGCTCCATCTTTCTCTCCTGATCGAGAAGATCTCCCTTGGTAAGCAGTATAAGCCGGTATGTATTGCTCAACTGTTCCAAAACCTCTTTCACTCCGTCCAACAGTTCCACGGGTTTAGATATCATCTCTTTTCCAAGATGCAGAATTTCTGATATGGTTGCGGTTGAAATCTGCCCATTCGACAAATCGATGGCACTTTCTATCATAGATAACACAAAACCCTTGATTCCGTAGCCATAGAGCTCGAGATTTTGTATTTCAACTTTAAACAATTCTTGGTCTATCTTATTCTCAGTCTCATAACGAGACAGCAGGCGAGCAAATTTCTGCTCGGTCTCCCTGAAGTAGGTTTCGTTTACCCACAGCGTATCATCTGCATCAAAACCGACAACCTTTACAGCGCTGTAATTTATTTCCATAACTGTCTCGCTCGTTCCAAGTCTTCTGGGGTATCGATTTCTACTCCTTCTACATCGGTCTCTACCATTTTTATCTTTTTGCCGTATTCCAGATAGCGTATCGCTTCTATTTTTTCAGAGGCTTCCAGCGATAACATAGGCAGGTGATAAAAATCAACTATTGCTTTTTTCCTAAAAGCGTATATGCCCTTGTGTTTAAAATAGCGCGCCCCTACGTCTTTTGCTCTGGGATAAGGAATAGGTGAACGAGAAAAGTAAAGTGCAAAGCCCTGATGATCTGTAATGACTTTCACGATATTGGGATTGCTTATTTCTTCCCAGTCTGTAATCTCAGTCATCAAAGACGCCAAATCGATTTCTTTTTTCTTATCTTCCCCAAAAACTGCGACTACTTTTTCCAGACTTTCTCGTTCGGTAAAGGGTTCGTCTCCCTGAACATTAACCACAATATCTACATCCATCTCCGCAACAGCTTCAGCTATTCTATCGCTTCCGCATTCGTGTTCTTTTACACTCATTATGGCCTTCCCTCCATAGTTGACAATTTCCTTGTAAATAATCTCACTATCGGTCACCACATATACCTCGCTAAAGAGTCCGGTTTGTACGGTCGCCTCGTAAGTGCGAACAATAACCGGCTTGCCGTTGAGGTCTTTCATCAACTTCCCAGGAAGTCGGGTTGCCGCATATCGGGCAGGAATCATAGCTATTATCTTCATGGCTTAGCTTGTTAGTTTTTAGTTATTTGTCTTCCTCAGCATATTAAAAAACAACTGAGGAGTTTCTATACGAATACGGCAGCTGTTATAGTTAAAATAGTCGCTCTAAACCATATTTATGGCCAAAATTAAGACATTTCTCCCCACCCTAAAGCATCAAGGTGATTTTCGCGGTCTAATCCGACGATAGAAACGGTATACTACAACGAGAATTAAAATGACAAATACAATAGCTATTACGGGTACTGCAACAGCCAAAATGGATAATACTCCCGACACTGCTGTCTCTATAAGTGTAATAATGGAATTACCAAAACCAGCAGTAGCTACCGATGAGGTAGCTCTGGTGGTCACCGATGCTCCCTTTATGGCGGCAGCCGTACCACCACCTGCAATCAGCCCTATCGCCCAAGTCATGGCAGGATCTAAGCCTACAAGAGTGGAAACCACCACCATGGTTCCTGCAACTCCGGCTAAAGGGAGTGCTATACTGTCGAGCAGATTGTCTACCCAAGGAATAAAATAAGCAAACACTTCGGCAACCACGGCGACTCCGAGAATAATCAATGCAGGCCATCCGCCAAGCCACTGCCAGTTCTCATTGAGGTCCCACGCCCCAAAATGCGCCGCTAAACTGAGTACTAACAGCGGAACAAAAACGCGAAACCCCGTACTTGCCGCAAGTCCGATGCCCAAAAAAATACTAATAACGGTTTCAGATGTCATACATCTTCTTTTTTAGTCTTAAATCAAATATAAACAAACACTATCACTCCTCTACAAAAAAATCGTCTTTAAAACCGATGAGGTAGAGTTTGTGTCTAGCCCTAGTCACTGCAGTATACAACCATCTCAGATAATCTCTATCGATGCCGTCGGGAAGATAGGGTTGTTCTACAAATACTGTATCCCATTGCCCTCCCTGGCTTTTGTGACAGGTTATCGCATATGAGAATTTGACCTGAAGGGCGTTGAAATACTTGTTGTTTTTTACCTTGAGAAACTTTTTATAGCCCGAACGCTCTTCCTCATAGTCTTTCATCACTTCCTGATAGAGTCTGTTGGAATCTTCATACGACAGCGAAGGTGTTTCGGCCTGAATGGTATCGAGTAACAACACCGTTTCGAAAGGGGACATATCGGGATAATCGATCATTCGGACCTTTACTTCGGCAAATTTAAATCCGTAGAGCTCTTTTATCGCAAAGATTTCCAATACCTCAACGATATCTCCGTTCGCGATAAACCCTGCCTCGCTGTTGGCTTTTACCCAATAGTAATTATTTTTTACCACCATGAGCAAATCGCCCGTCGTGAGCTCGTTGTCGTGAAATAGTATCCGGCTTCTTATTTGCTGGTTGTACAGATTGGCGCGCTTGTTTGAACGCACTATGATTGCGGTTTCCTCTGGTCCCATATTGCCGTATGCCTCGTCTATCGCACTCTGAATGTCATAACCGTCGGTAAGCCTGACTATATCGTCAAACCTATTCAACTCAAACTTAAAATCGAAAACGGCCTCCTCTCCAAGGCACTCCCGAATACCGGTTGCATTGTAGAGAATACCCGAATTGAGCTGCTGTCGCACTACTTCGTCCAATTCTATTAGCCCCACCTCTTTATTGTAGTGCAAGGAGAGGGTATTTTCGTCCAGAGCCGGACTTATATCGAGGTTTACCGGAGGTAGCTGGGCAGTATCTCCTATGAGCATGAGTTTGCAATTCTGTCCGGAATATACATAGTACATCAAATCGTCGAGTAATGATCCGTTTTCAAAGAGCTTGGAGTCTCCCGGCAAATCGGGTATCATCGAAGCCTCATCCACTATAAAAAGGGTGTCGCGATGCTTGTTAGACTGCAACACAAATTTCATACTACCTCCCTTCTCTTTCTTTGGAAAATAAATTTTCTTGTGAATGGTAAAAGCTCTGGTATTGGCATAAGAGGTAATTACCTTTGCCGCTCGGCCCGTTGGAGCCAACAAAACTGTTTTCTTGTAACTCCCCTTCATCTGCTTCACTAAAGTACCTATAATGGTGGTTTTTCCAGTACCTGCAAATCCTTTGAGTACAAAAACCCGATTCTCTTCGGTAGAAAACACATAATTAGCCAATTGCTGTAATGCCGCTTCTTGTTTTAAGGTAGGAGTGTGTGGAAACTTGCCAATCAGATCTCGGTAAAAGGAAGACACATTCATAAAAACTTCTTTTGCCAAAAGTACAAATAGATTTTAAGACACGACATCCTCTTATTGTCGGGAATTTACTTCTCTATTCCCACTTTCTCACTACCTATCTCCTTTTTTAGAAAGAAAAACTTTTCTGAATAAAAAAAAATTGTAGTTTTGCGTAAAACCTCTTTAATTTTTAAAATCGAAAAAACAAGATGAAGACAGGGATACAGATTGTTTTATGGCTACTCAGTATTTTCTTTGCGTACAAAATTTACCGTTCGGTAAATGACCCTATTCAGTTTGAAAAGATAAAAAAGGAACGCTATGCCAAAGTAATCGACCGCATGAAAGATATCAGGGATGCTCAGGAAGCATACCGAGCAGTAACCGGAAGATTTGCAAACGACTTTAACAGTCTGATTCAGTTTGTAGACACTGCTGAATTTGCTATCACTCAACAGAGAGATACCAGTTGGGTAGAATTCGATCCTGTATATCAGATCGACATGCCAAGAGAGAAAAAAATTATAGACACTTTGGGCTTTATCGGTGTTAAAGATTCTCTTTTTAAAGATTCTGACAGTTATAAAAACATGATGAAGGTGCCCTATACCGATGGGGTAGAATTCAGTATGCAAGCCGGAACTATCAACAGAAGTGGTTTTACAGCGGCTGTATTCGAGGCTAAAGTGAGTAAAGACGCTATCCTCAAAGATCAGCCTCAAGATCTCGTAGCTCGAGAAAAACAAATAATATCGGTTGACGACGTAAATGGTCCGGAAATTATCGTCGGATCAATGAACGAAGTAAAAACGACAGGAAACTGGCCGATGATCTATGACTCCAATCGAGAAAACTAAGACATATACAACCAATTATAACGAATTGTCCATTCAGGTAAGCCTGAGTGGACTTTCTTTTTGTGTGCTAGACGGTTTGAGCAAAACGGTTTATGTATACGAAAACCACCCTTTTGACGAAAAGGTCACGCCTAAACTATTACTCGAAAAAACGGAAGCCCTATTTGCTGAAAAAGACATATTGCAACAGGCTTTTAACAAGGTACATCTAATCCATCAGAACAACCTCTCTGCATGGGTGCCCCAATCCCTGTTTCAGGAAAAGAAATTGTCGGAATACCTGAAATTCAACACCCGAATCTTCGAAACTGACTTTGTGACTTACGACAATCTGGATGTTGCCGAACTCGTCAACGTATACGTCCCACTGGTCAACATCAACAACTTTATCTTCGATCGTTTCGGCGAATTTGAGTACCGCCACTATTCGAGTATTCTTGTAGAAACCTTAATACGTCACAGCCCAATACACCAAGAGCCAACTGTGTATGTACACAAACAAGACACTCATTTTGAAATAGTAGTACTGAAAGACGGCAAACTCCAGCTATACAATTCGTTTGAATACAACAACGAAGTTGATTTTATATACTACATCCTCTTCACAGCAGAGCAATTAGGTCTGAACCCCGAAACCGTTCCCTTACTTCTACTGGGCCAAATCACTCAAAACGATGCCTATTGCAATATGGTGCATACATATATAAGAAATATTTCATTTGGACAACACCACTGTCTGTACAAGCTGGACAAAGGGGTATCTACTATACCACCTCACGAATCACCCATTCTTCTAAACTCCTTTTAACATGCGTATTATCTCCGGAAAATACAAGGGAAAAAGACTGCTGGCACCCAAAAAACTTCCCGTACGTCCCACAACCGATTTTGCCAAGGAAGGATTGTTCAATATTTTGGAAAATCACTTTTACCTCCAGGAAATCACCGTTACCGACCTCTTTTCAGGTACGGGAAACATCAGTTACGAATTTGCCAGTAGAGGTGTAAAACAAATAACTGCAGTAGACGCGTATCCGGGCTGTGTACAATTTATCCATAAAACGGCCGAGGCCCTCAACTTTCCTATCAAAGTGATAAAAAGCGATGTCTTTCGATTCCTTCAAAAGGTAAAAACAACCAGTGATATTGTCTTTGCAGATCCTCCGTACGACTTTCCCGAAGAAGAATTTGCCAAAATACCTCAAATGGTCTTTGAAAATGAGTTGCTGGAAGAAGATGGGTTTCTCATAATCGAACACTCCAAACACACTCGTATGGATCAGCTACCTCGCTTTGCCTTTGAGAAAAAATACGGCAATTGTATCTTCAGTTTTTTCGAATAATACGAACAAAAAAACCACCTCAGAAATCTGAAGTGGCTTTCTCATTTAGTTAAACCTTCAATGCCTTCGGCTTATGATCGAGGCCATACATTGTTGGAAGTATTCACATCCGGAATTATCTTATCTGGATCTATTTCCACTTTTTTCACTTTCTTAGTGGTATTCAACAGATGTAACCACTCCGAACCTTTTTGCCATATTTCCACAGGCAAAGTCTTGCGTTCTTTACTGCCGTCTTCATAAGTAAGCTCGTATACCACAGGCATCGGAATATCTCCTCTATTGCTAAAACTCATTACAAAATTTCCGCTGTAAGGTCCCGCTTCATCTATAGAGAGATCTATATTTCCATCACTGTAAAACCATCCTTTCCAAAACCAGTTCAGATCTTCTCCGGCCACGTTTTCTACTATATTAAAAAAGTCTCTTGGCTGTGGGTGTTTGTAAGCCCAAGCTTCTATATAAGCCTTAAAGGCATTGTCAAAACGCTCTTCGCCCAATATATACTCTCTCAGTATAATGAGCCCCAAAGCGGGTTTGTAATAAGCTACCATACCCAAGTTATGACTCTGGCTTATATCGGGATAAGTAGACACTGGTTCTCTCCCGCTATTGGTAAGCCAGCCCACCAACCTCGAAGAGTTGGCCAACCTAGATTCGTACTCTCCATTGTTGAATGCAAGGGTACTGTAATGGTTGATAAACGTATTAAAACCTTCGTCCATCCACGCATAGCGTCTTTCGTTGCTCCCTACTATCATCGGAAACCAAATATGTCCAAATTCGTGATCGGTTACCCCCCAAAGTGAACCCGACTTAGATTTGTAGCTGCAGAACACTATTCCAGGATACTCCATCCCTCCGACATTAGAGGCTACATTTACCGCTACCGGATAAGGATATTCATGCCATTTTTCTGAATAATATTCTATCGACGCCTTGGTGTATTCGGTAGAACGTCCCCAAGCTTCTTGTCCGTCACTTTCCTTGGGATACACCGACTGAGCCATCGCTTTTTTACCACTTGGGAGATTTATGCGTGCTGCGTCCCAAATAAATGATTTGGAAGAAGCAAAAGCCACATCCCTAGTATTTTTCATCTTGAAATGCCAGGTGAGTTTGCCATCCTGCTTCGGACGGGTTACATCGGTGTTACCTGCCTCTTCAGGGCTGATCAGATATACAGTTTCATCACTCTGCATAGCCTTGTTCATCCTATTTTGCTGCTCTTTGGTAAGTACCTCTTTAGGGTTTACCAACTCCCCTGCCCCTACCACAATATGATCGTAAGGCACCGTTATCTTATAATCGAAATCACCGTACTCGAGATAAAACTCTCCCGCTCCGAGGTACGGCTCAGTATTCCATCCTCGCTCATCGTCAAAAACAGCCACTCTGGGATACCATTGCGCTAGCGAATAGATGGTTCCTTTTTCCGTTTCTAAACGCCCCATTCTATCCATTCCCTTTTCAGGAATTTTGTATTCGAAACTCATAGATACCGTAGCGGTTCCTCCCTTTGCAGGAATGGCTTCGTTAAAAAACACTTGCATTCTAGTATCGTTGATGATGTATTTACTGGAAGCCTGCCCTCGGCGTCCGGCAGTAGCCACAACATCGGAAATTTTATATCCGCCGTCTATATCTCCCGAATAGCGATTGCCCTGAACTGGCGTGGTTAACGTCCCCCTGGAATCTTCAGTAAAACGATTCTGATCCATTTGCAACCAGATAAAATTAAGGGGTTCTGGACTGTTGTTGTGATAGGTTATGGTTATTTTTCCCTTGAGCCGATCGGAAACGTCATCCAGCTCTGCTTCTATAGTATAATCGGCTCCATTTTGCCAGTATTCCGGTCCCGGAACCCCAGATGCCGAACGATAGGCGTTGCCCGATCTATCCATAAACTCGCCAAATAGATCCTGGTTATTACCGTCGGACTCCTGGGCTTGCAATCCAAAGCCCATAAAAGCCATAATCACCAGGATACTCCCCGTAATTTTTCTCCTCATGTCTTGTTGGTTTAATGATTATTTTTAATTAATTGGAAATATCAATGCTAAAATACACAAAGATTCGGACTGTTAGTAATTGATTTAACATAGGGTTAACTTTGAAAAGAACTATTTTGATGACCAGCAATGAATAGTGAGTAATGAGAATTTAGATCAACTGCCTACTGGCGCACTACAAACTACCAATCACATTACCGCTTCTTGATTATTTATTTTACTTTTGAACTCATGATGAAGTTTTATCTATGCACATTCATTACACTGTTCCTGCTCTTTTCATGTAAAAGAGAGAAAACGACGCATAATAAAAGTGAAGGACGGGAGGTTGATATCACTTATGCCCAAGGATACAGTATTAAAAAATTTGACAGATACACACAAATTGAGGTCAATTCTCCCTGGCCTGAATCCAATAAAACGTACACCTATATCCTTTACGAGAAGGAAGAAGATATTCCCGAAGGGATGAGTAGTGATGCTAATATACAAGTACCTGTCGACAATTTGGTGGTAACTTCCACCACTCATATCCCTGCACTCGAAGCACTTGGAGCGGAAACCCGGCTTATCGGATTTCCCGACACCCGCTATATCTCTTCTCAAAAAACTCGAAAGCTAATAGACGACGGGCAAATTAGAGATCTAGGGAGTAACGAAAAACTAAACACCGAAATACTCATAGACCTCGATCCGGATGTGGTAATTGGTTTTGCAATTAACAACGGTAATAAGGCATACGACATAGTGCAGCAGTCGGGAATACCAGTGGTTTTTAACGGCGACTGGACCGAAAAAACCCCGTTGGGAAAGGCAGAATGGATAAAGTTCTTTGCTCCTTTTTTCGGTAAAGAAGCGGAAGCAGAACGCATTTTCAAACATATCGAAACGGAGTATCTCACTGCCAAAGAATTGGCTAAAAACGCCAAAAAAAAACCAACTGTACTAAGCGGAAGTATTTTTCAAGATTCATGGATACTCCCGGGTGGAAAGAGCTGGGCAGCTCAATTTATAGAAGATGCCGGAGGCAATTACCTCTGGAAAGACACCGAAAATACCGGAAGCCTCTTTCTCAGCTTAGAAAGTGTACTCGACAGAGCTAGTGATGCCGATTTCTGGATAGCTCCGTCTGCCTTTACCAGCTTCGAAGAACTCCAAAAAGCCAATCCGCACTACACCCAATTCAACGCATTCGGTAAACAACGCGTTTTTACTTATGCAAAAACACGAGGAGTCGGAGAGGGAATGCTTTATTTTGAACTCGGCCCCAATCGTCCTGATATTATTTTGAAAGACCTAATAAGTATCTTTCATCCCGAGATACTTCCAGACTACGAGGCTTTTTTTTACAAACCACTGGACAAAACCCAATAACCAGATCATTTGAAAACAACAAGATCATATTACCTCCGCTTTTCCATCTTTGCACTGCTTCTCGCTTTGTGCTTTTTGATGAATATCAGTCTGGGATCCATACATATTCCGTTTAGCGATGTATGTTCCATATTGTCTGGAGGTACTTCAGGGAGTTCTTCCTGGGATTATATCGTTGTCCATTACCGACTTCCAAAGGCTTTGACTGCCGTACTCTCTGGATGCGGACTAGCGGTAAGTGGTTTACTGATGCAAACGCTGTTCAGAAATCCACTAGCCGGACCGTTTGTATTGGGTATCAGTTCGGGGGCAAGCCTTGGCGTAGCCCTGCTCATCATGGGAGCCTCTGCACTCGGCATTTCGCTGTTTACCAGCAGTTTTTCACTGGCCATAGCCGCCACAGCCGGAAGTTTTCTAGTCCTGCTTGCCGTAATGGCTGTAGCATATAAAGTAAAAGACAGCATGGCCATACTCATCATAGGCCTGATGTTTGGGAGCATTACTTCTGCAGTGGTAAGCGTACTCTCCTATTTCAGCAGCGCCGAAAAACTACAACAGTACATCTTTTGGTCATTCGGCAGCCTCGGAAATCTGAGGTGGAACGAGCTTACCATACTCTTCTCTCTTATTGTTGTAGGTGTACTGATAAGTGTCTTTTCGATAAAAAACCTCAATGCCCTGCTACTTGGAGAAACCTACGCCTCCAGTCTGGGGGTAAATGTGCGAAGAAACAGAATAGCACTGATTCTCGCTACCAGTTTGCTGGCCGGGGCAATAACCGCCTTTGCCGGCCCCATAAGTTTTATAGGTCTGGCTGTACCCCACCTCACAAGACAAGTATTCAACACCACCAACCACAGAGTACTGCTCCCGGCAGTAATTCTCTATGGTGCCGTATTGATGCTTATCTGCGACAGCATTGCACAATGGCCACTGAGTGAAGACACCCTTCCTATCAACGCTATAACTGCTCTGGTAGGAGCGCCAGTAGTAGTATGGCTATTGGTGAGAAAACAAAGAATGATTTTTTAACCCTTCAAAAATTCCTCATGCCCGACAAAGCACCAACGGAACAAGCAACAGTATTGCAGGCAGAACAGCTCAGCATAGGCTATAAAAGTCGCAAAAAAACTACTGTTATAGCCTCCGACATCTCCTTTACCGCTCGGAAGGGAGAACTCATTGCCATTGTTGGAGCTAACGGAATGGGCAAAACAACACTGCTGCGTACCCTAGCTCGAATACTTCCCGGAATTTCGGGTGAGCTATATCTCCATCAAAAACCACTCAAAACCTATAGCGCTACAGCACTAGCACGCGAAATTGCTCTGGTACTTACCGGACATCATCCATCGGGAAATCTCACCGTAAACGAGGTCGTAGCGCTCGGAAGACATCCCTATACCAATTGGACAGGAACAATTAACCCCAAAGATCAAGACAAGGTCGACGAAGCGAAAAAACTGCTTGGCATTGAAAAACTCGGAGCTGAAAAATGCCATATTCTGAGTGATGGACAATTACAAAAAGTAATGATTGCGAGAGCCATAGCCCAAGATACAGCTCTTATTATTCTAGACGAGCCCACCACCCATCTCGACGTATACCATAAAACTCATATTCTCAAACTGCTCCGCACACTTGCCCACAAAACCGGAAAGAGCATAGTCTTTTCGTCTCACGAAATAGAACACTGCATACAGCTCTGCGACAAAATACTCCTCATGCATCGCGATGGAAGTGATTTTGGCGGCCCTAAATCCTTAATTCAAAACGGAACCTTCAACCGTCTTTTCCCCGAAGACCTTATCGCGTTCGATCCGAAAACCGCATCGTTTCGCATCGTGGAGTAACATGGATTATCTCAGTCGAGAAGAAAGAGGTCATATCTCAAAAAATTCTATCTTTGAAGTGTTAAAAACAAACAGATGTACACCAGTTCTCATTTACTTATCGTCGCTCTTACGGCTCTGATAACCGGTGTATTTCTCGGATTTCTCTTCTATCGCCTTAGGCAAGGGCGTCACCTCGCCGCCGGAAAAGAGCGCGAAAGAGCGCTGGTTCAAGAAAACAACAGACTTGTACAGGAAGTAAACGACCTCAAAACAGAAAAAACAGCCTTGCAAAGCGAAAAGGAAAATACAGCCCTGCAGCTCGTTCGAAGAGAGACCCAATTGGAAAACCTACAGAAAAAACTGGTTGAACAACAGGAGGAAACCCGGGAACTCAGAGAAAAATTCACTCGAGAGTTCGAAAACTTAGCCAACAGAATCCTGGAAGAAAAAAGCAATAAGTTTACGCAGCAGAACAGAGAAAATATCAAAAACATCCTCGCTCCGCTTCAGGAAAAAATACAGCTCTTTGAGAAAAAGGTAGAAGACAGTCAGAAAGAGAATATCAGCATACATTCCGCACTTAAAGAACAACTCCTACAGTTGCAGCACCAAAATCTAAAAATCACCAAAGAGGCCGAAAATCTCACTCGCGCGCTGAAGGGAGACAGCAAGATGCAAGGTAATTGGGGTGAACTGGTGTTGGAGCGGGTGCTAGAAAAAAGCGGACTAGAAAAAGGACGTGAGTACGAAATTCAGAAAAGTATTAGCAGAGAAGACGGCACAAGAGTGTTGCCGGACGTTGTCATACACCTCCCTGACGGAAAGAAAATGATAGTGGATTCTAAAGTGAGCCTCACGGCCTACGAGCGCTATGTAAACGCAGAGGGCGAACAACAACAATCCTTTCTCAGCGAACACATCGCCTCTATAAAACGCCATATTGAACAACTATCGGCAAAGCGATACGAAGACCTCTACCGTATAGAAAGTCCGGATTTCGTCCTGATGTTTATCCCAATAGAACCGGCCTTTGCCCTCGCCGTAAACCACGACAACACATTGTACAGCAAGGCCTTTGACAAAAATATCGTTATCGTAACCCCTGCCACACTACTCGCCACCCTGCGCACCATAGACAATATGTGGAGTAACGAAAAACAACAGCGC
This sequence comes from Sinomicrobium sp., assembly GCA_029266035.1. Lineage (GTDB taxonomy): Bacteria > Bacteroidota > Bacteroidia > Flavobacteriales > Flavobacteriaceae > Sinomicrobium. The sequence goes on along the minus strand of JAJUFH010000004.1, from coordinate 119,337 downwards.
AATGCCGTTGAAATAGCCCGGCAGGCAGGAGCGCTATATGACAAGTTTGAAGGACTGGTAGGCGACCTCACAAGAGTTGGCAAAAAAATGGAAGAAGCCGACAAAGAGTACAAAGGAGCTATGAACAAGTTGGTAGAAGGAAGAGGAAATATTATTTCCAGTATTGAAAAGCTCAAAAAAATGGGAGCTAAAGCAAAAAAGTCCCTACCCGAATCCGTTTTGGAAAAAGCTGAAGAAAACGAAGAAAAACAACATTAACACAAACCCATCCGACTTATGAAAAAAGCCGCTATTATCGTTCTGCTATCTGTTATAGGCCTATTTTTGATCTATTATGCCTTTGTCTATTTTGTTCCCTTCAGTCAGGGAGTACGTTCTGGAGAGTTGATAAAAATAAGTCATAGAGGGGTTGTAGTAAAAACCTGGGAAGGCGAAATAAGTCAGGGAATATCAGGAGCGCAAATCTTTAAATTTTCTATACTCTCCAAAGATGAAAAGGTTATAGAAGATCTCAAAAAATTTCAGGGTAGGTACGTAAAGGTAGACTATGTAGAAAGACTGGCCAGATTCCCTTGGCTAGGAGACACCAAATACTTTGTAACTAATGTAGTAGAAGAACAATCGCCACACCAAAGAAACTAATTATGAACACTGCTTTTAAAACGGTTGAAGAATCGGCCGTAACCATCTCTGTACTCATGCTGCCGTCGCATACCAATTTCAGCGGCAAAATACACGGAGGCTATATATTATCACTGCTCGACCAGATTGCCTTTGCCTGTGCCTCCAAGCACTCGGGCGCCTATTGTGTCACCGCATCGGTAGATACCGTAGATTTTCTGAATCCTGTAGAGGTCGGAGAACTGGTTACCCTAAAAGCTTCGATCAATTTTGCGGGAAATTCATCTATGATTATAGGCATACGGGTAGAAGCGGAAAATATTCAGACGGGAAAAGTAAAGCACTGCAACTCCTCTTACTTTACCATGGTAGCCAAAAACGAAGCGGGTCAAAACGTTGGCGTTCCAGGTATTATTATCAGAAATGAAAAAGAATTACAGCGCTTTCACAAGAGCCTTAAACGCATAGAGCACAAAAAAGAAAGAGACGCACACGCCTTTGCTGTGCGCTTTAAAACAGATACCGAAGAGGTGTACAACAGTCACAAGGTAAAACTCGATCTGTAGTTAGCCTGAGTATCATCTCTGTACACGATATTTCTACATATCGCCTTTTAAGACGATAATTTAAAATATCGTTTCATTGCACGATATTTTGAAATATCGTATAATTAACCGATATTTGTGTTATGATCAGTGTTATTACAGGAGATATCGTCAATTCGAGAGCCTCGTCATCGCCCGACTTGTGGCTCGGTCCTCTTAAAAAAGCCTTATCGGAAGTGGCTGTATCCGAAAAATATTGGGAGATTTTTAGAGGCGACAGTTTTCAGGTAGAAATACAAGACTACTACAATGCTTTCCGTGCGGCGGTATACATCAAGGCCTGCATAAAGACCCTCAGGGAGCTCGACGTGCGAATGGCCATAGGAATAGGTGATAAGACCCACGAGGGAGGCTCCGTATCCGAATCTAACGGAACGGCCTTTATCTATTCGGGCGAACTCTTTGAGCGGCTAAAAGAAGAAAGGAGCAAGCTCGCCATTAAAACAGGGGTCCACCAAACAGACGAAGAACTCAATCTCTATTTCCGTCTCGGACTTATCGCGATGGACAATTGGACCTCAAACTCGGCAGAGATTGTAAAGCTCACCATGGCCCAGCCTTCACTGTCACAAAAGGAGCTGGGAGCCATGATAGGGATCAAGCAAAATACGGTGAGTGAACGACAGAAACGCGCCTATATGGACGAAATCACAGCTATAGACGCTATGTACAGACAAAAAGTCGATCAACTCAGGTATCACAATCCCCCCGAAACAAAGTGATCTTAAACCAAAACCATTGTTATGGAACTCTTTTTGAAATTGCTGCTTGCACATCTCATAGGCGACTTTATACTACAACCCGACAGCTGGGTGAGTGAAAAAGAAGAGAAGAAACTCGCCTCTGCAAAACTGTACCTGCACGCTCTGATACACGCCCTACTCGTATTGATCCTCTGCTGGAATACCGAAATGTGGTATCTTCCCGTAGCCATAGGCCTTACACATCTGATTATTGACGCCGGAAAACTGCTGTTGCAAAATCCGCGAAACAAACGCCTGCTATTTTTTACCGATCAAGTACTACACCTACTGGCTATTATTGCAATATGGGTGTTCGCCACTGATACCCCTCCCTCCTTTTCGCTTACACAAGACCAATGGCTTCTGCTCACAGGAGCACTGTTTCTCAGCTTCCCCACCTCTATCCTTATCAGGGTTACTATATCGATATACACTCCTGAAACAGGCATGACTCCAGACGACTCTCTACAGAATGCCGGCAAATATATCGGTATACTCGAACGCTTGCTCGTTTTTGTCTTTATCGTCACCGATCACTGGGAAGGCGTAGGCTTTCTCATCGCCGCCAAATCCATCTTCCGCTTCAGCGACCTCACCCGCGCCAAAGACCGAAAGCTCACCGAATACATCCTTATAGGAACCCTACTCAGCTTCGGTGCAGCCATAGCCGTAGCTATATGTTGTGCTGTATTGATGTAGTGAAGTAGCTCTGTGCTAACCTTAATATTACCGAATTAATTCGTTTTTATTTTAATCTTAAAATGACGTATATTTGTGTTGTTCTCACTTAGAAAGAACTGTATAAAGCATCTAGAGTGCTCTATCAGACCACACTACATTCTACAAATCATCAAAAAAATAATGTAATTATGAGCCTTCAATATATTTCAGATAATAAAGGTAAAACAACCGGAGTTTTTATCCCGATTTCAGAATGGAATGAACTCAAGAACAGGTATAAAGACATTGAACAATTTGACATACCTGACTGGCAAATTGACGAAGTAAATGAACGCCTCGAAAATTACAAGAAAGAACCCGAACAGGCCATAGATTTTGACAGTGCTATAGACGACATTGAAAAAGACCTCTAAATGTACGATGCTGTAATCTTACCACTTGCTAAACTGGATGTTTTGGAAACTGCCTCTTGGTATGACTCTCAACAAAAGGGACTAGGTAAACGCTTTACCAAGGAGACCCGTTCTAAAGTCTTGTTCATCAGAAAAAACCCAGAGGCATATGCCATTCGATATAAGGACACTCGATGTGCTGTTTTAATATATTTCCTTTTATGATCCACTACAGCATCGATAAACCAAATAAAACTATTGTTGTAGCTGCAGTTTTTCACACTTCCCTCAATCCCGATAGATGGAAAAGGTGATAATTTAAATTTCACAAAACAAATTATTCCAAACAAAAAAGACCGCTCTTTTCAGAACGGCCTCTATTTATAATGCAACATTCAACCTGATTTAAAAGGTCAATAATTTGCTGTGTTATACCCACTCGTTGATGTGCTCTCCACCTCCGCTGGAGATTGCTCGGCACGAAATGGTAAATGTCTCTGTCAAGGGGTTTCTCCCTGAAGCGTCAAAAATTTCCTTGTACTTCACCATATACCCTTCCGTAAAGTGAACCTCCCGGAGCTTGGCATCGGTATCGCGCTTTACATAGGTAATGGTACCGTTCTTGCGCTCAAAATTGTTGGTCATCCACTCAAAGAAAAACGAGTCTCCAGTAGATTCAACAGTCAGATAGATTCTCCCTCCTCTTGTTACAGAAGAAGGACGCCCGGTAGCGTCTACTTCCTGGGCCATGTCGTAATTGGCAGAGAGAATATTCACTTTCTTCCCACCTACTTCCAAAGTTGCTTTAAATGACATAATAAATACGTTTAAAAATTAAGGTTAAATAAAAAAATACCAAATTAAATATTGAATTATATATTCGGCAAGGTAGTAAAGATTAAACGGATGCACAACTAAATTAAAGATATTCTTTTACAAAATAGTAGGAAATTACTTTTAAAACGAAGAAAATCGTCCTTACCTACAGCTCTAAATAGATGATTGGGAGTTTACAGTAGCTCAAATTTTAGCATTTTTCACTAATTTTGCCCACTGTTACTGCATCAGTGGCAATGGTGTCTGCCGGAAACCGCCTTTATACAAAGGATGATGGCGCCTGTATCGAGCTTTTCCCTACGGCGGAAAAAGGCTTGGTATGTATTGATGCTATTTTGATATGACACCTAAAGAACTCTACTCACAGCTTCGGAAAATCACAAAGATTTCCTCTCTTATCTTTTTAGGAAAATGGCTGCTGCTCGCTATTCCCATAGGTATACTCGCAGGTTCGGCCTCTGCCCTCTTGCTCTTCTCACTTCAATGGGTTACCAACTATCGCGGCGATCACCATTGGATTGTGGCACTACTCCCTTTGGGCGGACTTATTATCGGGCTCACCTATCACTATTGGGGGCAGGATGTGGTAAAGGGCAACAATCAGCTTTTGGAGGAGTTTCACCACCCTCGCCAAGTTATTCCGCTTAAAATGGCGCCATTAGTTCTTTTCGGTACGGTAATTACCCACCTTTTCGGAGGGTCTGCGGGAAGGGAAGGTACTGCCGTACAAATGGGCGGAGCTATAGCCGACCAGTTTACCAAATTGTTCCGACTTTCCCCTTCAGATCGTCGTATACTTCTCATATCGGGTATCAGCGCAGGGTTTGCCTCGGTTTTCGGAACACCACTGGCCGGGGCGATTTTTGCTCTCGAAGTGCTGCTTATCGGCAAAATGAGATACGAAGCTCTTATTCCCGCCTTTATCACAGCCATCATTGCAGATTACAGCTGTAGGTGGTGGGGCGTAGGGCATTCGCACTACAGCGTAGATTTTGTACCAAACATGGCTCCTTCTCTACTGTTGTGGGCACTGTTTGCAGGATTGTGTTTCGGACTTACCGCATTGCTCTTTTCTCGAGCGGTACACTTTTTCAGCAGCTTTTTCCAATCTGCTGTAAAATATCCTCCACTCCGACCAGTTTTAGGAGGTATTGTCATCGCCCTGATTGTATTTACCACCGACAGTACTCGTTACTTAGGCCTCGGACTGCCGGTAATTGCCGACGCTTTCAACTCACCGGTACTCCCCTACGATTTTATGCTCAAGCTACTCTTTACTGCCTTTACGCTGGGAGCAGGCTTTAAAGGCGGCGAGGTAACTCCGCTCTTCTTTATCGGTGCCACCTTGGGCAATGCCCTCTCGCTGTTTATTCCGCTGCCCGCTGCGCTGCTGGCTGGTATGGGCTTTGTAGCCGTATTCTCAGGAGCTACCAATACCCCTCTCGCCTGTACCGTAATGGGCATCGAACTCTTCGGTATTGAAAGCGGCATATACATCGCTTTGGCCTGTATCACCGCCTATCTCTTTTCAGGGCATTCGGGCATTTATTCTTCACAAAAAATAGGCAGTGCCAAACAACCTAATGACTACAACGACAGAGGAAAAACCCTTAGCGAAATACAACGCAATAAAGCTCGTAGCAATAAGACAACTATTACCTAAAGCTGTTAAAACCCACTAAAGCCATATTGCCACTTAAAAACATTGAATTAACTTGCAAGTTTTATAACATTCGAGGCTTCGATACACTCCCAACGAGTCGGGAGCACTCAGCCACCTCAGTTACCGCTTATAATTAAACGATGTTTCAAAGGTGACCGAGTGACCGAGCAAAGCCCACTAACAAACTACGAACTCAGAACTAATAAACTAAAAAGTGAACAAGCAGAAAAATACCGCGGGATATCAGCAATCCATCGCCATCCCTAAAAGTATCAGGCTTACCGGCAAACTATTACAATCGCTCTCTCCGGCACTCGCTACCCAATTTGCATCCCGGCTCTTTATCAGTCCGTTTCGCTATCCGCTACCCAAACGGGAACGGCATATGGATCGACAGAGCAGCCAACACAAACACATCATTCCACAAATTGGCAAGGAAATTGTAGTGTACGAATACGGCCAGAGTGAGCAAAGGGTTTTGCTGGTTCACGGCTGGAGCGGTCGGGGTACACAACTGGTAAAAATTGCCGATGCCTTGCTGCAAGCCGGGTATGCCACGGTAAGTTTTGACGCCCCCGCTCATGGTAAAGCTGCCGGAAAAACTTCCGATATGTCGGAGTTTATCGATGCGGTAATGATGTTGGAAAAAGAATACGGCCCCTTTAAAGCAGCTGTCGGACACTCTTTGGGCGGAATGGCGCTGCTCAACGCGGTAAAAAGAGGGATAAAACTCGAAAAGCTGGTCACCATAGGCGCCGGAGATATGGTAGAGGATATCGCAGTAGATTTTGTGCGGATGTTGGGATTAAAAGACGAAATTGGGCATCGTATAAAAAAGAAATTCGACCGGAAGATAGGTTTCGACATCAATCAGTTGTCGGCCAGCCTTGCAGCATCGGAAGTGAGTATACCTACCCTGGTGATTCACGATAAAGACGACCTCGACGTACCCGTGGGCGCTGCTCAGAGTATTGCGAAACAATTGCCCAATGGCCAACTGATGATTACCAGTGAGCTCGGGCATCGGAAAATTCTCGGCGACCCAGGGCTTATTAAGAAAATTATTACCTTTATCAACAATTAAAAACAAAAACGATGAAAAAGATTTTTGCACTACTATTAGCACTACCCCTTGTATTTATTTCCTGTGAAGGCGACCAAGGCCCTCCCGGTGAAAATGGTCAAGACGGATTTATAGGTATGACCTATGATTTTACAATAGACCTCACGGAACAAAATGATTTTAGTTATACTCTGTTCTTTGAAGATGAGGGTATCGAAGTCTATGAATCAGATGCTGTTTTAGTATATCACTCTTCAGAATTCTATGACGACCCGGAAGGTGACATTAATATATGGAAGTTACTGCCACAAAGTGTATACTTTACAAACGGTGATATCTTAGAATACAACTACGACCACACATTCGGAGAAGTAAAAGTATTTCTCGATGGAAATATCGCTGACCTAGGAACATTGGATACCTCATATACACAGAATCAACTTTTCAGAATTGTAGTAGCACCCGCCGATTTTATTGCAGAATCTAATGTAGATATCAATAATTACCAATCGGTTGTTCGAGAACTGAAACTTCGCAATCCTAACAACAAATAGGTTTAGGTTAAAGTACTTGTTTTATAAATATAAGCCGGAAGCTGTAGTGTCATTCTCTGACAAAACGCTTCCGGCTTTACTTTTATCACTGCAATTTTACAATAAATGCACAGTTCTTGACCCGAAATCTAATATAACAGCTGAGATATAAGTTTATTACATTGAGAATTACTTCAAAATTCTTCCCTCTTTATCGATGGTAGATTTTTTGTATTTCTTACCTTTGGCTGCAATATTGTTACATTTCTCCTGTTTTTACAGGGTTTAAGAAAGAATACACTTAACACTTAAAATTAATCTGAGCATGGGAAAAGGTTTTTTTCACGTTCCGGTGGCGGTCAATGAGCCTGTAAAGTCATACGCCCCAGGCAGTCCGGAAAGAGAGGAAGTTTTAAAACAGTACAAGGAATACTTCAATGGTTCGGTCGATATCCCTCTGTATATAGGCAGCGAAGAATTACGTACCGACAACACCCGATCCATCACTCCTCCACACGACCATCAGCATGTGGTAGGGCAGTATCACCTCGCCGAGAAAGCACATATTGAAAAAGCCATTTCTACCGCTCTTGAGGCCCGTAATAAATGGGCGGCACTTTCTTGGGAGCAACGCGCTGCTATATTTCTACGCGCGGCCGATCTCATCGCTGGTCCCTACCGTGCAAAGATGAACGCCTCAACTATGATCGGTCAGTCGAAAAATATTCATCAGGCAGAGATTGATTCAGCTTGTGAGATAGTAGATTTTCTGCGTTTTAATGTGGAATACATGACACAGATATACAACGACCAACCCGAATCTTCTGAAGGGATTTGGAACCGCGTAGAATACCGTCCACTCGAAGGTTTTGTATATGCCATTACGCCCTTTAACTTTACCGCTATTGCCGGAAACCTTCCGTCTAGCGCTGCCTTGATGGGGAACACTGTAGTTTGGAAACCCAGCGATAGTCAGGTGTTTTCAGCCAAAGTTATTGTAGATGTTTTCAAAGAAGCTGGGGTACCCGACGGGGTGATCAACGTAGTATACGGCGACCCCGTAATGATTACTGACACCGTATTGGCCAGTCCGGATTTTGCCGGAATACACTTTACCGGTTCTACCAATGTCTTTAAAAGTATATGGACTAAAATAGGCGCCAATATCAACACCTATAAAACCTATCCGAGGATAGTAGGTGAGACCGGAGGAAAAGACTTTATCATCGCCCATCCCAGTGCAAATGCCAAACAAGTGGCTACGGCCATTTCGAGAGGAGCTTTTGAATTTCAAGGGCAAAAATGCAGCGCAGCTTCAAGAGTTTACCTCCCAAAATCACTAGCCACAGAGGTACTCGACTTTGTCAAAGAGGACCTCGCCTCTTTCAAAATGGGATCACCGGAAGACATGGGCAACTTTATCACAGCCGTAATACACGAAAACTCCTTCGACAAACTGACTAGTTATATCGATCAGGCCAAGGCCGATCCGGAAGCCGAAATCGTCGCAGGAGGTACCTACGACAAATCTAAAGGGTATTTTATCGCGCCTACGGTGATACTTACCACCGATCCGAAATACAAAACCATGACCACCGAATTGTTCGGGCCGGTAGTTACCGTTTACGTATACGAAGACGAGCAATGGACAGAAGCCCTTAAGCTGGTAGATGGCACCTCAGAATACGCGCTTACCGGAGCGGTGTTCTCCAACGATCGCTATGCCGTAGAAGAAGCTACTAAAGTACTTGAAAACAGTGCCGGAAATTTCTATATCAACGACAAACCTACCGGAGCCGTAGTAGGACAACAGCCTTTTGGCGGTGCCAGAGCTTCCGGAACCAACGACAAGGCAGGATCTGCACTCAACCTGATGCGATGGATCTCACCACGCCTTATCAAGGAAACCTTTGTATCTCCGGAAGATTACAGATACCCCTTCCTCGGTTAGTCGTTTTTTCTAAAAAAACCACCGCATTCGGAGATTCCGGATGCGGTTTTATTTTTTTAACAAACATTTAACCATCCTCGCTTAAACCATCGGTTACATTTACAATCTAACTCTAATACTGTATTACTCACCAAAAAGACACTATGAAAAGAAGTCTGTTATTTTTAATCGTTTTTCTCATTCAATATTCTGTATTTGCCCAGCGATCGGTTAATCTCACCGGTACTGTAATCGACCGGGAGCTCAACGCTCCACTCGAATACGCAACCGTTGTGGTAAAAAGCCTCGACAATCCCGAACTCGTCACCGGAGGTATGACCGACGCCGAAGGAAAGTTTAGCATAGCCGTGCGTCCCGGCAAATACGACATCAGCGTAGAATTCATCTCCTACAAATCACACAGCTTTAAAAATCAAGAAATTACAAAATCTAAAAACTTTGGAACCATCGCTCTCGATATCGACGTGGCTCAGCTCGATGAAGTAGAAGTTGTAGGTGAACGAACTACCGTAGAAATGCGATTGGACAAAAAGATTTACAATATAGGCACCGACCTTACCACTCAAGGTGCTTCTGTTTCCGACGCTTTAGACAACGTACCCGCAGTAACGGTAGATGTAGATGGCAGTATAGCCCTCCGCGGAAATGACAATGTGCGTATACTTATAAACGGAAAGCCTTCTGCTATGGCCGGTTTTGGAGATACCGATATCTTTCAACAACTACCTGCCGACGCCATTGAAAGCGTAGAAGTAATCACCAGCCCCTCTGCACGCTACGACGCCGAAGGTACTGCCGGTATACTCAACATCATTTTAAAGAAAGATGAAATACTGGGCTTTAACGGCTCTGTTTCGGTAAGAACAGGAATGCCTGAAAATCACAATATCTCTGCCAATATCAATTACCGAAGAAAAAAATTCAACATCTTTAATACCACAGGTGTCTACTATCGAAAATCTCCGGGAAATTCCTTTTATGACAATCATTATCTAGGTGAGGACGTAGATGTGGACCACACTTTGGAAAACAGAGATACAGATCGCCGACGCAGAGGTATCAACACCAATTTAGGAATAGAGTATTACCTCACCGAAAACTCTTCTATTACCGGTAGCGTTTTTGCCAGACTGGGCGATGACAAAAGCATCACAGAAAACACCACCTCCCGTTTTCTTCGCGAAACAACAGTCAACGAAACGGAAAGGGTTGAAACCGAAAGGGAAAAAGACAAAAGTTTGCAGTTTGCGGTAAATTACATCAATAATTTCAACGATAAAGGGCACAAATTAACAGCCGACTTTCAGTACTCATACGACAATGAAGACAGACCGACCTTTATCGAAGAAAATCTGTTTTATCCCACCGAGGATTTGATGGCAAGAGAACAAATTTTTGAAAAAGAAACACAAAAAGAATACCTCATTCAGTTAGATTATGTATTGCCCATGGGCGACGCTCAGTTTGAAGCCGGTTTTAGGAGTAATATGGAAAATGAGGTTACAGATTACGACTTGGAACAATACGATTTAGACACGGGAGAATACGTACCTAACTTAGGACTTACCAACCTTTTTGATTACACCGAAAATGTACACGCCCTTTACACCCAATACGGCAATAAAATAGGGAAGTTTTCCTTTTTGTTAGGACTTCGCTTAGAGAATACCGTTTTAAAAGGGAAAGTAACAGGAGAAGAATCGGCTGTCGACTTCCCCTTTGACCCCAATTTTGACAAAAATTACGTCGGACTCTTTCCCACAGTAAACCTCATTTATAAATTGGGTGAAGAAGAAGATCTCTCTATCGGATACAACCGTCGTATAAACCGTCCCAGAGGTTGGTTTATCAACCCCTTCCCCTCTCGTGATAGCCGTACCAATATCTCTCAAGGAAATCCGGATCTAGACCCGGCCTATTCCGATGCCTTTGATATTGGCTATTTAAAACGATGGGAAAAGTTGACCTTTTCTACCTCTGTCTACTTTCAACACGAAACCGAATCGTTTGAATTTATACAGGAAGATACCGGGATAACTACGGATGACGGTGTAGCTATTATCCGTTCTTTACCCATCAACCTCTCCAGTAAAGATCGTTTTGGAGGTGAATTCAGCATTATGTACAACCCCTCCAGAAAGGTGAGATTCAACACTAGTTTTAACATCTTTAGATCTAAAACAGATGGCGAATTTAACGGTGTAGACTACGGTACTGAAAACACCAGTTGGTTTTCCAGACTAAGTGCAAATATCACCCTACCAGCCGATATACGATGGCAAACCACCGGTTTTTACCGAGGCCCTTCTAAAACAGCTATTTCTGAAAGAAAAGGGATGTTCGGACTCAATTTAGCATTTAGTAAAGACCTTATCGAAGACAAGGCTACGCTCTTTTTAAATGTAAGCGACCTGTTCAACAGCCGAAAAAGGAGATCGTACACCTTTACCGACGACTTTACTTCCGACAGTGAAAACCAGTGGCGAGAACGCCAGATTACCCTCTCCTTCACCTACCGTTTCAACCAGCCCAAAAAGAGAGAAAGAGGAGGTGGTTTTGGTCGTGGTGATGACCAAGACGAAATGGGTGGCTTTCAAGGATAACAAATTTCAAAACAAAATAAAAAACATCTCTAAGTAGCTCCCCTTTCGTGCATCTATAGTTTAGAAAAGTGCATGAATGAACGAAAAAGAATTACACCTCCTTTTAGACAAATATCTAAAAGGACAATGCAGCAAAGAGGAAAAAGAATTGCTCGATAAGCTGTTTGACAGTTACGATCACAAAAACATCTATTCCCTTTCCGAAGCGCAGAACAAGGCACTCAAAAAGGAAATGTTCCTAAACATCAAAAGAGACATCCGAGAAAAGGAACGACAATCGAGATCTAGCAAAACCAGTTATAGCGACCGTCTCCATCTCACCAATTTAGGGCACAAACACATAGCCCTGCGCTTAATAGAGCGCTTGCGCAAACTTTTACAAGCACCGAATTAACTGTTGTTAAAAAGTTATTCTATAGTTTTTATCACGGCCTTAGGCGCTTCTTTGCGACTGCCGTCAAAACCGTCAACGCCGCTTACTGTAGTGTATTTCAACACGTATTTCTTACCGGGATTTACAATGCGGTATGCACTTTGACACATCAGGGTAGCCTCGTGAAAACCACAGAGGATAAGCTTTAGCTTTCCGGGATAGGTATTCACATCCCCTATCGCAAAAATACCGGGAATATTAGTTTCATAATCCAAGGCATTGTTCACTTTGATAGCATTTTTCTCTATTTCCAGTCCCCAATTAGCTATGGGTCCCAACTTTGGAGAGAGTCCAAACAGCGGAATAAAATAATCTGTTTCTAAACTTATGAGCTCACCATTGTGTGTTACAGACAGTGTTTCCAGCTTATCACTTCCGTGTAAACCAACAACCTCTGCAGGTGTAAGCAGATTAATTTTTCCCAGTTTTTTCAGTTCCTGAACTTTTTCTACCGAATCGAGAGCTCCTCTAAATTCATTTCTTCGGTGAACCAGAGTCACTTCGGCAGCCACATCGGCCAAAAAGATAGACCAATCCAAAGCCGAATCTCCACCTCCTGCAATAACCACTCTTTTACCTCTGTAGATTTCCGGGTCTTTTATAAAGTAATTTACCCCTTTCTCCTCGTAATCATCGATATTGTCAATTGGGGGTTTTCTCGGTTCAAAACTCCCCAATCCCCCAGCTATAGCCACTACGGGAGCCTGGTGTTTTGTCCCCTTATTGGTGGTTACCACAAAGCTGCCATCTTCCAATTTTTCAATAGTATCAGCTCTTTCCCCCAATGTAAATCCAGGTTCAAACGATTCGATCTGCTTCATCAAATTGTCTACCAAGTCGCCTGCCAGGACATCCGGAAATCCGGGAATATCGTAGATGGGTTTTTTCGGGTATATCTCCGCCAATTGTCCACCAGGCTGTGGCAAGGCATCGATAATATGGCATTTCAATTTAAGTAATCCAGCTTCAAAAACGGCGAAAAGTCCTGTAGGACCGGCACCTATAATCAGTATATCTGTTTTAATCATGGTATGTATGTTTACTGCATTTCAAATCGCTCCATCACCACAGGCCATACCTATTTTGCCTCCGGGATCGAGCGATCCGGGAGTATTATCGGTTGCCGTAAAATACCCCTATTTCACTCCCAACACCTGTTCGATCTGAGGAGCGTATTTCTTGATGGTAGTCTCTACTCCTGCCTTGAGTGTCATATGGTTTACATGGCAATCGGTACAAGCTCCTTCCAAGCGCACCTTTACCAATTTTCCATCATCTATGGAAACGAGAGAGATATCACCACCGTCACTTTTGAGAAACGGTCGTATTTCTTCCAAGGCTCTTTCTACATTGCTCTTTAATTCTTCTGCTGTCATTTTTCCGTATTTAGACCTCGTGGAAACGCAGCTTTCACCCTGCTAAGCATCTCCTCGGGTAGTTATATTATGTTATTTTACCGCCGAACAACCGGCCATAGTTGTAATTTTTATAGCTTCCGTAGGAGGTAAATCTTCATTTCTTCTCACCACTTGCTGCACCACATTTTTGGTGAGTTCTTCAAAGGCCTCTTCCAATGGGGTAGCGGTCTGCAAAGCTGCAGGCCTTCCCACATCTCCTGCCTCCCTTATACTCTGTACTAGAGGAATCTCTCCGAGAAAGGGAATGTCGAGATCTTCTGAAAGGTTTTTAGCCCCTTCTTTCCCGAAAATATAATATTTGTTATCGGGCAATTCTTCCGGCGTAAAGTAGGCCATATTCTCTACAATTCCCAGTATGGGCACCCGTATACTATCTTGTCTAAACATCGCTACTCCCTTACGAGCATCGGCAAGAGCCACGTTCTGAGGTGTACTCACCACTACAGCTCCGGTAATCGGAAGGGACTGCATAATGCTCAAGTGTATGTCACCTGTGCCCGGAGGAAGATCTACTAATAGAAAATCCAGTTCACCCCATGCAGCGTCAAAAATCATCTGATTCAACGCCTTGGCTGCCATAGGTCCTCTCCAAATAACTGCTTGGTCAGGCTGAGTAAAAAATCCGATAGACAACACCTTGACACCGTAGTTTTCAACCGGTTTCATCTTCGACTGATCCCCTTGTTGAACAGCCAGGGGGCGCTCTCTTTCCACGTCTAGCATTATCGGTGCCGAAGGACCGTAAATATCGGCGTCGAGCAATCCGACCTTAAAGCCCATTTTTGCCAGTGTTACTGCGATATTCACTGTTACAGTCGACTTCCCTACTCCTCCTTTTCCCGAAGCTACGGCTATCACATTTTTTATACCCGGTATGGCTTTGCCCTTTATTTGAGGCTTCTTCTCTGGAGCATCTACCTTGATATTCACCTTGATCTTAGCCTTCTCATAAACCTTACTGTGTATAGCCTTTAGGATCTCCACCTCTGTTTTTTTCCTCGCTTGAAGACTTGGATTCTTTATGGTGATATCGACCACCACTTCATCGCCAAAAGTCATTACATTGGTCACTGCTCCGCTCTCTACCATATTCTGTCCCTCTCCCGGAACTGTAATGGTTTCCAATGCCTTTAATATTTCTTTTCGATCTAACTTCATCAGTACAGATTCATTCTAATTAAATTGATTCTAAATTACAACAAAGATAAGGTTTCGCACTCACATTTTAAAGCTATTGTATAGAAATGCTCAATCTGAAAATAAGAATACCTTATCCCTGCATTTTTATTGCTCTTCGGCAAATTTTTCTCCGAGTTCTACCGAAGGATCCCAGAAGAGATTAGAAAAATTAACCACTTGATTTTCGCGTACTTCTACCCCCTCGTTTTCAAGCAATTGCTGCATGAGGTTTGTTCCTTCAAAATGAAACTTTCCGGTGAGCACTCCCTTTCTGTTTACCACTCGGTGCGCCGGGACATCTTCCCTTCCGTTACAGGCATTCATGGCCCAACCCACCATACGGGCAGAACGTCTGGCACCCAGATACCCCGCTATAGCCCCATAAGAACTTACTCTACCATAGGGGATTTTACGAACTACAGCATATACTTTTTCGAAGAAATTTTGATTTTCAGCTTTCAAATTTTTGGTTTTTAATACCGGTTCCCCAGTCTATTAACCGTAAAAAATACGAATCAGGGTGATAATGACCAATACCAGCATCAACACACTGAGTATATAATCGGAATATTGGGTAAACCTTCCATTGCGCTCGCGGAGCCTGTTAAAATACACTACATAAACATAGAGCGTTCCAAAAGTACCCATACCCGCTGCCAAGACAAATACAAGAATATCTGTCAATTCAAACTTGATCCAGCCCGACACATTCCAAGCCGCGTTCAATCCGCAAAAATACGGAATGGGCAACACGTTGAGTGCCGAGATAAACATCCCCTTCAAAAAACTTCTTCGCTTGCTAAAATAGGCGGGGCGCAGTCTTCTCTTTTCCTTCTTTTTCCTTCCCGATATAAAAAAATACACCGCAAAAAAAGCAAAGACCAATACCGCAATTTTTAGCAAGCTACCTATAACATCTGGATTGCGGTACAAGTATTTGGAAAAAAGCACCCCTATATAGGCTTGTAATACTACGATCAACGAAGCCCCTGTAGAAAACAGCATACCGTTTACTCTTCCTCTTTGCGCACTGGTTTTTGCTGCCGTCATATTTACCAGACCGGGAAGCAAAACCCCCATTGCCGCCGCCGAAAAGGTGGCAAAGAAAAGTATGAGTATGTGTACCATAGGTCGGTTATTTTTGTTGTATCACTATTCCGCCTCTTTGTCCGGAAATGCAAATTTTATATAGGTAATTGCTTTTCGCTGCTCAAGATACTGCTTTTCGTAGAAAGTTTGTACACTCGTCACCTCTTCCGGACTGTATTTGTTGCTGTACACATCGTGATGAGCATACAACACCTCATATCCGAGACCGTGCAACAAGCCCAACGTATAACCGTGCATAAATTCGCTATCGGTCTTTAGGTGTACTGTTCCACCCTTTCTCAGTACGTTTCGATACTTTTCCAAAAAAACTGCATTGGTAAGCCGATGTTTAGTGCGCTTGTACTTGATCTGCGGATCGGGAAAGGTAATCCAGATTTCGTCGACCTCATCACTTTCAAAAAAGCAATCGATCAACTCTATCTGAGTGCGCAAAAAGGCTACGTTTTGCAGTCCTTCTTCCAAGGCTGTTTTGGCTCCTCTCCAAAACCGTGCTCCCTTTATATCTATCCCGATAAAATTCTTTTGAGGATACTTCTGCGCCAGGCTTACACTGTATTCTCCCTTACCACATCCAAGTTCTAGCACTATCGGGTGATCGTTCTTAAAAAATTCACTTCGCCACTTTCCCTTCAGTGAAAAGTCTCCAGACAACACCTCTTCCCTTTTTGGTTGCAGCACATTGGAAAAAGTCTCGTTTTCCCTAAACCGCTTTAGTTTGTTTTTACTCCCCACAACAATTATTTAATTTTTTCGCAAAATTAAGGAAATATTTATCGGTTTCGAAATGACTTATTTTGTAGTATGAATTACCGAATACTCGTCGCTCCGCTCAATTGGGGACTCGGGCACGCAACCCGATGTATTCCCATTATCAGAGCCCTGATACAACACGGATTCTGTCCGGTTATCGCTTCAGATGGTACTGCTCTAGAACTACTCCGTCAGGAATTTCCACAATTGGAAAGCGTATATCTTCCGTCATACCAGATAGAATACGCCAAAGAAGGCCGATTCTTTAAACTCAAGATGATATGGGACTCCCCAAAAATGATAAAAGCAGTTGCCAAGGAAAAAAAGCTGGTCAAAAAAATTATTGCAGAAAAGGCCATAGACGGTATTATTTCAGACAATCGTCTCGGGGTGTATCACAAAAGTGTTCCATCGGTTTTTATCACCCATCAACTCAATGTGCTCACCGGAAGCACCACCTGGTTGAGTTCGAAGGTACACCGTAAATTCATTAGAAAATTCGATCAGTGCTGGGTTCCCGATACCGAAGAAAAACCTAACCTCAGCGGAAAACTCGGCCACCTAAAAAAAGTTAATTTTCCCCTTAGATATATCGGCCCTCTGAGCAGATTTCAAAAAAAGGAAACCGACATACTATACGATTTAGCCATTGTGCTTTCCGGTCCGGAACCTCAGCGCAGCATGCTCGAAGACAAACTCATCAACGAAATTGAAAACTACGAAGGACGTATTCTCTTTGTGCAAGGCCAAATAGACAACGCACAAACGGTTAAGCAAGAAAAAAACATTACCGTATACAATTTTATGAAGTCCGATCAGCTGGAAGCCGCTCTCAACCAAAGTGCTATGGTATTGTCACGCTCGGGGTATACAACTATCATGGACCTCGTAACTCTAGGTAAAAAGGCTTTTTTTATCCCCACTCCGGGACAATACGAACAGGAATACTTAGCCAAAAGACTGCACAAAAAAGGATTAGTACCCTGTGCCTCACAGAAAAAATTCAACATCAATATGCTTTCGGAAATCGACAACTACGAAGGACTACCCTCAGTTCCCGTCAATAATTTCGATTTTCGAGAACTCTTTGATGTATTTCTGTCTCCTACGGAGAATAAGGTGTTGTAAGGAGTACCACGTCAATTCGTCAATGGGGAGAGACGCAAAATTTTGCGTCTCTACGGCGTCTGATGCATGTAAATGGTGATTGCTACGAACGAAAACACAGAAAAACGAAAAAACACTACGAGCTACCAACTAAGAACTAACAAACTAAAATCCATCTAAACCCGAGATTGCCACGTCGCCTCCTTTGGTCGGCTTCTCGCAATGACACCAAAAGTCAAACCACAAACCATAAACTACAAACTACTAACCTTTTCGAGGGTAAAGGAAAATTCAGAACCTATACCGTGTACACTTTCCACATAAATGCGTTCGTTATGGGCTTCCATGATGTGTTTTACAATCGACAAACCAAGTCCTGAGCCACCTTCTTTGCGGCTTCCGCTTTTGTCTACGCGGTAAAATCGCTCAAACAACCTCGGGATGTTTTCTTTTTGGATTCCTTCGCCATTGTCGGTAATCCTCACTATTACCTTGTTCTTTATCAAGTTTTCTATACTCACCTCCGTGGTACCGTCGGGCTTGCCGTATTTTATAGAATTGACGATTAGATTGGACACGACTTGCTGTATACGTTCTTTATCAGCCCTTACCATCACAGGCTCCTTATATTTGGTATCGAAAGTAAGGGTGATATTCTTTTTTGCGGCTTTCATTTCAAACAGGTCGAAAACATTTTGAACCAGTTCTACAATATCAAATTCTTCATAATCCAGATGCAAGTCGCCCAACTCAAGTTTGGTAATCATATCCAGATCTTTCACTATGTAGATAAGCCTGTCTACTCCCTTTGAGGCTCTTTGTAAGTATTTTTTTCGGATACTGAGATCTTTGATTCCGCCGTCTAACAGGGTCAGTATATATCCCTGTACAGTAAACAAAGGAGTTTTCAGCTCATGCGACACATTACCTATAAACTCCCTGCGATAAGCCTCTCTTATTTTCAGGGTTTCTATTTCCAACTTTCTATCTTCGGCAAATTTTTCGATCTCTCGAGTTAAGGTAGCCATATCGGTTGTGACGGGTTGCCGTTGGAAAGAAGTGGATTCCAGCAGTGATACATCGTCGTAAATTTTCTTTACGCGTTGGTATATAAACCGCTCTACTCTAAACTGTACAATTAAAAAACATATAGAAAAATTGATCACAGCATACAGCAGCACCGCCATTAGATAGCTGAGTACAGTTTCTGGCGTTGCTATCCAATACAGTAGAAACACAAACATCACACTGAGTAAGAGTGTGATGTACAGCGATGACCGCAGTGCAAATCTGTATGATTTTTTCAGTTTCGTAGCCATATTACAACAAATGGAAATTAATTCCTGCTACAAAGAAACGAAAAAGTCGGGGAGTTTTGTCAATGTGCTAATCGTGGCAGATTTAAAAAACAAATTTATACCCTACTCCTTTTACGGTATTAAAGTGATCGTCGCCGATCTTTTCTCTGAGCTTTCGGATATGTACGTCGATTGTTCTTCCACCTACTATAACTTCATTACCCCATACCTTGTCTAATATCTCTTCCCTCTTAAACACCTTCCCGGGTCGTGAAGCGAGAAGCGAAAGCAGTTCAAACTCCTTGCGAGGCAGTATAATCTCCTTGCCCTTTTGCTCTATCTTGTATTCGTCTCGATTTATAACAATATCGCCAACCTTAACAACCGCTTCCTCTGGTTCCTGCTCTTCTTTTAATCGTCTGAGGAGCGCCTTTACCTTACTCACCAGCACTTTGGGTTTTACCGGCTTGGTAATATAATCGTCTGCTCCGGCATCGAAGCCTGCCACCTGTGAATAATCTTCTCCCCTTGCGGTGAGAAAAGTAATAATGGTACCGGACAGTTCGGGAATTCTGCGTATTTGTTCACAAGCTTCCATGCCGTCCATTTCAGGCATCATCACATCCATGATAATAAGATGCGGTCGCTCTTTCTTTGCTTTGGCCACTGCCTCGACGCCATTGTTGGCAACCGATACATTATATCCTTCGACAGATAGGTTGTAACCTACAATTTCCAGAATGTCCGGTTCGTCGTCTACCAGCAATATACGGATGTCTTTTTTCTTCATCTCTCTGTTAATTTTCGTATTCATTTTACGCCAAAAGTAAAGATAATATTAAATAATTAAAGCGATTAACATTCTTTTAATCTCGTAACATTAAAACAACATTTACATCATTTACATTTAATTTTCAAGTAACGACGTCTTTACAAAGCTCCCCTTTCTTTGCCCCGAACAAATTCAAATAACTGTTCAAAAACAATTATCAGAAAACTCAAAAGTATTAATTAAACCTGATTAAAATGAAGAAAATTGAATTCATGTCTATCCTCGCTGTACTAGCAGTATTTATCTCAGCTTGTTCTAGCGATGACGATTCCTCTAGCACTACAGATCCAAACCCAGAACCAGGAGGAGATGAGGTAGTAACTGAAGTAAAAAATGGCATTCTTACAGAAGACGAAACTTGGAATGCTGATACTGTATACCTATTGGATGGTAAAGTGGTAGTAAACGAAGGTGTAACCCTAACTATCGAGCCGGGTACAATTATTAAGGGTAAACCCGGTCAAGAAACCTCAGCTTCTGCACTCGTAGTAGACCAAGGTGGAAAACTGATGGCTGAAGGTACTGCAGATAGCCCAATTATATTTACTGCAGAGGCTGACAATATTAAACCCGGAGAATTAAAAGGTACTAACTTAGATGAAAACGACAACGCACTTTGGGGTGGTGTCATCATTTTAGGAAAAGCTCCTATCTCTGCTAGTGGTGACAGCGAAAACGCACAAATTGAAGGTATTTCTCCTGATGAACCTTACGGACAATACGGAGGGACAGATCCAGCCGACAACTCTGGAGTTATCAAATATATCTCCATACGTCACGGCGGTATCCTCATAGGACAAGATAACGAAATTAACGGTCTTACTCTCGGTGGTGTTGGTAATGGAACTACCATTGAAAATGTTGAAGTAGTAGGTAACCTTGACGACGGTATTGAGTGGTTTGGAGGTACTGTAAACGTAACCAACGCTTTGGTTTGGGCACATGGAGACGACGGTTTTGACACCGATCAAGGTTGGTCAGGAACTCTTGACAATGCAATCGCTATTATGGCTGATAACACCGAAGGGACAAGTCTTGAAATGGACGGTCCAGAAGGAACTACTGGTGATAATATGCAACACACCTTAAAAAACATAACCCTTATTGGAAAAGGAACAGACACAAATGATTACGCAGATTTCAGAGATGGCCTGTTAGTCAATTTAGAAAACGTACTGGCTTATGGCTATGGAGCAGGTGCAGCGGTACACGTTGATGGTGCTGATTCAGCTACAGAACTTTCCAATGGCAATATCTCTTTTACAGACTGGAATATAGTACTTCCTCAAGATGCTGTTTGGGAGGAAATATTTACAGGTGATTACAACGCTGGAGACGAAGCTAAATTCTACGACAATGCTGAAGCTCTAGAAGCTCCCAACACAAAAGGAGCAGATACTTCTGTATTCGGATGGACTTACACCGCCGCAATGGGTGTTGAATTCTAAACACAGCTTGTAAAATTCGATATTACAGTAAAAAATGTCCAGGGGTTATAAAATCCCTTGGGCATTTTACTTAATTAAAAAAACTAAAATTACCTTTTGACTGATGTTAAAGAAACTTTTTTCAGTTGTTATTATCTCTGCCTTTGCCCAATTATTATCGGCACAATCAGGTACGGTTACCGGAAAAATAATGGATGGTGAGTTTAATGACGTATTACCCTTTGCCAATGTAGTAGTAAAGGGCACCACTAATGGGGCAACTTCCGATTTTGAAGGACTTTACACCATCGAACTCGAAGAAGGAATACATACCTTGGTATTTTCTTTTGTAGGTTATGAGACTAAGGAAATTGCGGAAGTAAAAGTATCTGGAGGAGAAACTGTAGAACTGAATATTACCCTAAACCCAGCTTCAACCGCCCTCGACGAGGTGGTCATCACTACTACCACCCGAAAAAACACCGAAGCTTCTGTACTCAACTTGCAAAAAAACTCTGTCACATTGTTAGACGGACTTTCTTCCGAAGGGATTAAAAAAGCAGGGGCAGGTGATATCGCGGCAGCCGTAAAACGGGTTCCGGGTGTTTCTGTACAAGAAGGGAAATACGTATATGTAAGAGGTCTGGGAGATCGCTACACCAAATCTACCCTAAACGGTATGGATATCCCAGGACTGGACCCGGATAAAAACACCGTACAAATGGATGTCTTCCCCACCAATATCTTGGAAAACCTTGTCGTACAAAAATCAGCTGCAGCCGAACTTCCAGCCGACTTTACCGGAGGAATGGTAAATATTGTAACCAAAGATTTTCCGACTTCCAAACAAATGTCTTTTTCTATATCTGGCGGATTCAATCCCGATATGCATTTTAAAGACAACTATCTGAGCTACGACGGTGGTGGCACCGACTTTCTAGGCTTCGACAACGGTACCCGAAAACTACCAATTCCGTCAAATACCGACATTCCCCTTCCTCCGTCAGACAACGGTACTCTTGAAGGGATTACTCGATCTTTCGACCCGCAAATGGCAGCAAAACAGAAGAGCTCTATGCCAAATTTTGGACTCAGCTTCAGTTATGGAAACCAATTTGATGTAGGTAATGGTAATAAACTTGGACTTATCGCCTCTTTAGACTACAAGAACACCACTTCTTTTTACGAAAATTTTGATGATGGAATATATCAAAAATGGAGTGAATCCGATAATTATGAAATGAGATACGATCGCAGGAGAGTTGGTGACCTAGGTATAAACAACGTATTATTATCCGGATTGGCAGGG
The DNA here is from genome assembly GCA_029266035.1 of Sinomicrobium sp. Taxonomy (GTDB): domain Bacteria; phylum Bacteroidota; class Bacteroidia; order Flavobacteriales; family Flavobacteriaceae; genus Sinomicrobium. The sequence goes on along the minus strand of JAJUFH010000004.1, from coordinate 96,782 downwards.
CTGTCTTATAAAACGGAAAGATCCAAGTACCGCTTTAACATCCTTCACCTTCAGAACGGAGAAAACCAGGCGTCTATCTACAACCAGGACACACAGGTATCCAATTCGATACAGGTGATGAGAAATTATCTGGAATACACTGAGCGCTCCGTAACCAGTTTATTGTTTTCCGGTAAACATTCCAGTGAAGATGCTTCCTTTACTACCGAATGGAGCGTAGCACCTACCCATGCCAGCGTACAAGATAAGGATGCAAGGCAAACTACATTTATCGTCAACGACAATGGTTCATATACCATAAGCGCCGATGCCGGTTATCCCGCTCGAATATGGCGCGACCTGACAGAAGACAATATCGTTGGAAAAGTGGATTTCACCAAAAACCTGTCGATGTTCGATCGCAAATCAGCATTAAAATTTGGAGCCTTATACAGTTATAAACAGCGAGACTACAGCATACACAGCTACGAAATAGGGTTCCGCGCATTTAACAGTAGTGACCTCAACGGCGATGCAAATGCCATACTCGCTCCTGAGAACATCTGGACACCAGACACCAATTCAGGTAGTTTTATACGTGGAAATTTCCAACCGGCCAACACCTTTGAGGCCAATCAAAATACGGCAGCCACTTATATCTCAAGCGAGTTTGTACCCTTTGAGAAATTCCGAACCATTATAGGTTTGAGAGGTGAGTATTTCTCCCACTTTTTCACTGGTCAAAACAGTACTGGAACAGTAAGTGCTGACAATGAAAAGCTATTCGATAAATTTGATCTTTTTCCTTCGGCAAACCTCATTTACGAGCTTAAGGACAATATGAACATCCGCGGATCATATTCGAGAACCATAGCTCGTCCAAGCTTTAGGGAAAAATCAATGGTACAGATTTCCGACCTCTTAACCGGATTGGTGTTTATCGGAAACTTGGATTTGGAACCTACCACTATAGACAACGTAGACTTGAGATGGGAATTATATGCGGAAGACGCGCAAATGTTCGCCATCAGTGGATTTTACAAACACTTTACAGATCCGATAGAAATTGTATCCTACGACAATACGGCTCCGAATTATTACACTCCTAGAAACTCGCCTTCAGCAGAAGTTGTAGGAGTCGAATTCGAAGCCCGTAAACATCTCGGATTTATTACAGAAGGACTGAAAAACCTGTCGCTAAACCTGAACGTCTCTTTGATTGATTCAAAAATGGAAATGGCTACACAAGAATACGAGGCACGTAACCTTTATCTGAAAGATGGAGAGACCATTGATAGAAAAAGACAATTACAAGGACAATCTCCTTATCTTGTCAATGTTGGACTCAATTACAAAAATGACGACATTGGTCTGGAAAGCGGTATGTTTTATAACGTTCAAGGAAAGACCTTGGAAGTAGTTGGAACTGCCGGATTAAACCCTGATGTGTATACTATGCCTTTTAATAGTTTAAACTTTAATTTTTCCAAAACATTGGGAGAAGAACAACGTTCCAAAATAAGCATTCAGGCCAGTAACATACTGGGAGATGACCGTCAAAGTCAATACGAAGCTTTCCGCGCACAAAATCAAAATTTCTCATTCCGATCACCAGGAAGGGAGTTTTCAATCGGATATAGCTACAGTTTCTGATACTATATCTCATATTTATCAGGTTTGAGGCTGTCTTCGAAAAAAAGACAGCCTCTTTACTATTATCCCAACACCAATTTACTACAGAAATATCGCCATAAAACCACACCGCTACTCTGTAAAAAACATCGCATATTGAAGTGTTGTAATCGCAAAAACTCATTTTTTTTATCCAGAAAATTAATATCTATTAACAAAATAATAGTGTTTTGAGTCGTATTTTTTAATAAATTTGTATCATACGAAAGACTGTGCGGATGAAAAAATTTTACCTACTTATTCTGATGTTCGCATGCTGTTTCTTTGGATACTCTCAGGAGAAAGTAGTTAAAAAACAGCGGTACACAAACTACAGGGCACTACTTACCAGGCCCAGCAAGGATACTGTTGCCCAAAAAGATATTGAAGAACTCCGCCTATACCCCAATCCGGTAACCGAAGGTATGGTGGCTATTCACACCCAGAAAAACCTTCCTAAGGAAATCTCAATATACGATGTATTGGGCAAAGAAGTGCTCCGCACTAGAATCAGTGGTCGTACCCTCAATGTCTCTGCACTCAATGCCGGGATTTACATTATAAAAGTCACCGAAATAAACAGTACTTCTACACGAAAGTTGGTGATTAAGTAATACATTCTAATACACCCTCTTCCCACTTGTATAAGATAAGATTAATTTGACATTTTTTTATTTCGTATATTGTAGTAATTTTCCTAAAATCAATATTATGAATAGAAAATGCCTCGAATGCGAACGTCCTGTTTCGGGTCGAACAGACAAAAAGTTTTGTGGAGATCACTGTAGAAATGCCTACAACAACCGCCTTAACAGAGACAGCAAAAACCTGATGAGGCGTATAAACAACAAATTGAGGAAAAACTATCGGATACTGGCCGAGTTAAATCCGAAAGACAAGACCAAAACCAGCAAACTAAAGCTCTTGGAAAGAGGATTTGATTTCGACTACTTTACCCATACCTATACCACTAGGAATGGTAAAACCTATTTCTTCCTGTACGATTTGGGATACCTACCACTGGAAAACGACATCTATGTTTTGGTCAAGCAAGGCTAAACTTATCTCCAATTGTGCCCACTGATACGCAAAGCTGCCAACATCACATCCTTACGGCTAATTTGCCCTATGAGATAACCGTTTTCTACCACAGGAAACCTGCGATGCCTGGTATTGTAAAAACGGGTGGCCGCATCAAAAATATTAGCATCTGCCGCTATGGTCATCACCTCGGTAGACATATACTTATCTACCGTCATATCGCATATCGGCATGTTGAAATAGCGCCCCTCTGATATCTGCTTCATACAATCGCTATCGGAAATAATCCCTATGAGTTTACCATTGTCATCTACAACCGGGGCACCGGTAATCCTATTCTTCATAAAGCTCTCCATAACCTCCAGCAAATTCTGATCTGCCGTAAAAGTCACCAGCTTCCGCGTCATGTGATCTGCCACATTGATGGAGTAGTAATAATCTTTCTTTATTTCCTCCCTCGCTCCTTGAAAACTCTTGATTGCCATAGTGGTTTATTTTTTTGGGTTAGTTATAAAAATAGCAATTATATTTCATTTATCCTATAAATAATCTATATAAAATCATAAAAACACATCAAATAATCATCTACCCCCCGAAGTTGCAAAGCTCATACAGCATTGGTATCTTTACGTTGGTATTGGGTTGGGTACTTAGTATTGAGATGTTAGTGTAACCAAACAACCAACTAAAAACTAAGAACAAACAATGAAAACTTACGCTGCTCCACTGTCGTTACTGCTGCTTTGTGCGGCGGTTTACTGGTCGTTTTACGGCACCATGCCACAGACCTATATCAAACTCAATGCTCCCGAAAACAGCTTTTCTACAGAGCGCGCTATGATTCACGTGCGTGCCATCTCCCAAAAACAACACTACGTAGGAGCGGAAGCTCATAAAGAAGTGCGAGACTACCTTATCGCTGAATTGGAAAAACTCGGACTCACCCCGGAAGTACAACAGGGCTACACCTCGGGCAACTGGGGTAATGTGAGTAAAGCCAGCAATATTGTCGCCAAGGTAAAAGGCAGCGGTAAAGGCGATGCCTTGGTGCTGTTGTCGCATTACGACAGTGCTCCTCACTCTTCATTTGGCGCCAGTGATGCCGGGAGCGGTGTAGCGACAATACTTGAAGGACTAAGGGCTTATCTCTCCGAAAAACGATATCCGAAAAACGATATCATCGTACTGTTTACAGACTCGGAAGAACTCGGACTCAACGGTGCAAAGCTGTTTGTATCGCAACACCCTTGGGCAAAAAAAGTAAAGCTCGTGCTCAATTTTGAGGCGCGGGGCAGTGGTGGTCCCAGTTTTATGCTTCCCGAAACCAATGCCGGGAATTCTGGACTGATAAAGGCCTTTGCCGAAGCTCAGCCTTCCTATCCTGTTGCAAATTCGCTGCTTTACAGTGTTTACAAAATACTTCCTAACGACACCGACCTGACTGTATTTCGAGAAGACGGCGACATAAATGGTTTAAACTTCGCTTTTATAGACGACCATTACGACTATCACACGGCATTGGATATACCGCCGAGATTGGATCGCACTACCCTTCAACATCAGGGTTCATACCTTATGCCCCTACTCCACTTTTTTGCCGATACCGATATGAGCAGCTTAAAAAGCGAACGCGATCACGTCTTTTTCAACGCCCCGGGAGGAATGGTGATACACTACCCTTTCTCTTGGATATGGCCATTGAATACATTTGCTCTCCTCCTTTTTATACTCGCCCTCGTTTACGGCTTCCGGGAAAAAGTACTCCATACCAAGGAAATTTTAAAAGCAGGTATTCCGTTTTTTGCCGCACTTATTTGTTGTGGGCTTTTAGGTTATTTCAGTTGGCCCTTATTGCTGCATTTCTATCCAGGATATGCCGATATACTCCAAGGATTCCCCTATAACGGTCATACCTATATCACTGTATTCACCCTATGTAGCGCGGCAATTTGTCTCGTGTTCTACGGAGCATTCAAAAAACTGACAGCCGCCAACCTCTTGGTTATCCCCATATTTTTTTGGCTGTTGCTCTGTACCCTGCTCGGGCACTATTTGAAAGGAGCGAGCTTTTTTATCATTCCACTGTATTGCGCATTGGGCTCTCTATTTGTTCTCATCCGTTGGAAAAAACCAAGTGTTTTAACACTCAGCCTTCTGGCTCTACCCGCTATCTGGATATTTGCTCCCCTTATCCAAATGTTTCCGGTTGGTCTCGGATTGAAAATGGCGATAGCCTCTACACTGCTTACGGCGTTGTTATTTGCACTTCTAATTCCAGTAATCGCAGCATATCAACGGCACCGCAAACTCGCCCTGCTCACAACAGTTGTGGCGATTGTACTCCTGATTGTAGCCCACAATTCCTCTGATTTTGACAAAGAACATCCCCAACCTGACAGTCTGGTATACCTGTTGAATACCGATAACAACAAAGCGCATTGGGCTACCTATGATCCGATTCCGGGAAGTTGGATCTCCTCTTATTTCGCAAACGAAAAACAACAAAACGATACGGTGGAAACTTTTAGTAGCAAGTATTCCAGTACATTTACCCATACGGCAGAGGCTCCGGTAAAAAACATACTCCCCCCTGTGGTCGAAGTACTCCGGGATACGGTTGTGGCCAACGAGCGTCTGATAGATCTCTGTATCACACCTCAACGCAGCGTCAATCGACTCGATGTCTATTCTACTTCAGCTATCCTTTCTTGCAACGTTAACGGTGCTATACTACCTACCACCTACCTAAAAAATCAACAAAGGGGCAATCGTCTATTTTCCCATTTTATTACCGACAATAGCTATACTGAAATACAACTTCGTCTGCCTTCAGACGAAAAACCACAACTCACCCTTTACGAATCCTCCTTTGATCTCCTGCAGCACAAACTGTTTTCGGTGGCTCCCAGACCCGAAGGGCATATCCCCAAACCCTTTGTACTCAACGATGCCGTTATCCTTAAAAAAACCGTAAATTTCATCCCTTAACGGTGATGAGCAATTCAACTATTACAGTGATTTAGCCCGGCGAACCCAAGACTGTCATCGATTAGCCACCCTAAAGGCAGCATTTATACAAACCAAAAACACAAAAACACAAAAGAACAAAAACACAAAAGGTCAAAAAACCTAAAAAAAAAACCAGTGAAAATAGCGATATTAGGCTGCGGATGGCTGGGGCTCCCCTTGGGCAATGCACTTCGCCAGCAAGGGCACAGCATATATGGCTCGGTGACCTCACCGGAAAAGGCAGCTGCACTTTCTGAAAAAGGTATCCTCCCCTTTGTAATACAAATAACTGTAAAGGGTATCGATGGTTCCTTTTCCGATTTTATACAAGGGGCAGATATACTCATCATTGCGCTTCCACCACGGCTGAAAGCGGCAGAAAACGAGAATTTTGTACGAAAGATCAATGTGATACTTCAAGCATTAGACCACCACCCCCCGGCTCGTATCCTCTTTATAAGCAGTACCTCAGTGTACGCTGATAGCAATACCGTAGTTACCGAACACACCCTAACTGCACCCGACAAAGAAAGTGGTAAACAATTGTTGGCCTGCGAGGCACTGATCAGGAAATTCAGTAGTCAAGCTACCATACTTCGCTTTGCTGGACTTATCGCAGAAGATCGACAACCAGTACTTCAGCTGTCGGGAAAAACCGAAATTCCCAATGGAGAGGCTCCGGTCAACCTCATTCACAGAGACGACTGCATAGGTATTATCTCCGAGATTATCAGACAGCAACAATGGGGTAAAGTATTTAATGCAGCACACCCCAATCACCCATCGCGAAAAGTATACTACACAGAAAGAGCCACAGCACTCAGAATTCCCCCACCCAACTTTTCAGACGATGTTGAAACACAAGGCAAAATCATATCTTCAACCTATCTGATAAACACGCTTCAATATCAATTTTTAAAAGATATTTGAACTGCTTAAAATACGGGTGACAAAATTTAGACAGTTTCTTAATCGTTTTTGTACGGATCAATGCTATTTTTTTATAGTTTTGGAAACCTTAATACGATTTTATCCTATGAAAAAGATTGCAATTTTAGCCATATTCTCATCATTCTTTATGGCAAACGGACAAACCGATCTGAAAAAACACTACGAAGATTTTTACAAGCAGATGAGGGTACAAGGGGATATACAGGGAGCTATCAACGCGCTTACTCACCTCTATGTTATCGCCCCTTCTCAAGAACGCAAAGATACTTTGGCCTTTCTCTATGCCAATTCGAGACAATATATGCAGGCTATCAACCTGCTCGGCACCGAAAAAGACACTTCTGCATCAGATATGGCTGTAGATGTCAAAGCGATATCCTTGAAATCACTCGAACAACCGCAACTAGCCGTACAGCAATACGAAATTCTGTTCGACCGAAATCCCGATGCCTATCTCGCATACGAACTCGCCAACCTCAACCTACAAATCGGGAAGTTGGACGAGGTAGACAAACATATCGGATACGGACTTCAAAACGTCAAAGACGATATGAAAATGCCTTTCTACGAAAGCAACCCTCCCTATGAAGTACCTCTAAAAGCTGCACTGACCTACCAAAAAGGATTGCTCACATTCAACAAAGACAAAACAAAAGTAGATGAGGCCATTCAACTAATGGATCAAGCGTTGGCATTGGCTCCTAATTTCAATCTCGCCAAACAGATTAAACAAGCATTAGAAAACCAGAAAAACAGCCCCGAACAAAGCGCTCAGGTCAACGAAGACGACAAATAATCGATTTGAATAGCGAGTTTCAATCACTCAACAATACAAAAACGGGCTCTACCTACAATAGGTTAGGCCCGTTATACGTTAAAAAAATACAAGCTGAGGTCAAATGAAATATACCCTAATTCGAAAGACTATTGTTATTTTCACTGTTTTCCTGCTCCTTGCCTCCTGTGGCAAGCCGGAACGACATAGCGGGAAACTCACCTCTCACATTCCGGAAACTGCAACGATCATCTTAAAAATCCCCAACCCTCAAGCTTTTTTCAACAGCCTTAAGAACAACGACTTTTTAAAAGACAACACTCTGTTACCTCCCGATTTAAAGGAAAAAATAGAAGTATTAAAAATACTGGAAAACAAAAGTGAAGCCTTGCTGTGTATCCAAAAAGAAACAGATAGCACCTACAATTTCGCATATCTGTCTCGCGACATCCTCCCCGATTCCATACCGGGATGGAATGCGAGAAAGTCGCCTCAAAGCAGTACTCCTTTTAGGGAATTCACCTCAAAAGATCAGCACATTTTCAGCGCACTCACCGACAGTATCTCCATATTGTCGTCTTCAAAAAGCCTGATAGATGAAAGTCTGTCTCTTCAAGTAAACAACTCCGAGAACTTTCAAAAGATGTTTTCACTTTCAGAGGGCAGTACGCAGACCTCTTTATTTCTAAAAAACAACAAATTCAACCCCAAAAACCCTCTTCTAAACATAAAAGACAATCTCTCAAAAACAGAGAAATGGACGATGTACGACTTAAACCTATCACCCGGAGAGTTGTTGTTGTCTGGTATCGTTTCGGAAACAGATTCACTAGTTGTTGAAGAAGTTCCTCCATTCGTAAAACATTCACCCGCTATCACCCCCTCTACATTTAAAGGTATGCTAGCGCTGAGTCCGCAAAATTTTTCTGCCCAACGAGATTCTATCACCCCTGAAATAAGGGAATTGCTGGCTGTCACAGATGAAATAGCAATTATTTTTACCGAAACATACGACGCTGCGGCCTTTCACACCTTCGATACAGAAATGGCAGAAAATGCCTTCTCTTCTTCAGCTGTGTTACACAGCAATTTCAGAGATCACAATATATATAAAATTACTCCCCTACAGCCCTTTGAGGAAACCCTTCCTCCTTTCGGCCTCGGAAAAGCTGTGAGCTATTACACCGCACTAAACGATTTTATCGTATTGTCTGATCAGCCGGAAGCACTTACCGACCTCATCAGTCAGTATCAAAACAAATCGACCTTGGCTTTCCAAAAATTCTTCAAGCAGCTATTAGAAAGTCTGCCCGATGCTGCTTCCACTTTGGCCGTGGCTTCAGATAGCCACTTTAAAGAATTGCTGTTTGACAAAATCGTATCCAGAAACCTCCAACAAGCATCCTTTACCAAGACAGAAAGCTTTCCTTATCTGGTGATACAGGCGCTAAACGAACAGCGTTTTACGCATACCAATATCGCTATGCGCAAACCGGGAACTAGCACGACCACACAGGGGATATCTGAAAAATTCAACATTGCCTTGGACGCCGATATCGCCCTGCCACCACAATGGGTAACCAACCACCGCAACAAGAGAAATGAAATCGTAGTGCAAGACGTAGAAAACAATCTCTACCTCATCTCCGACAAAGGAAAGGTGCTGTGGAAGAAAAAACTCAACAGCCCTATCCTCGGTAGCATTAATCAGGTAGATCTCTACAAAAACGGAAAACTGCAATTGGCCTTTGCGCTGGAAGACGGCATCTATATAGTAGATCGAAACGGGAATGATGTATCCCCATTTCCCGTAAAAGTAGATCACCCTATCACCAAAGGACTGGCGGTATTTGACTACGACCACAACAAAAAATATCGATTTTTTATTACGCAAAACAATACTGTAGTCCCCTTTAATTCTGAGGGAAAACGCGTGAGTGGATTTGTATTTAAAGGGACGAGTTCGGCTATTATAAACCCACCCAAACACATCAGGCTAGGTAATCGCGACTATATCGTTGTACAAGAAGAAAACGGCACCCTCCACCTATTGCATCGCACAGGGCGTAACAGGGTACAGGTAAAAGGCAAAATAAACTTTTCAGGAAATGAAGTATACCCCTACAAAAACAAATTTACCACTACCAATGCATCAGGCGATCTCGTGCAGGTAGATGAGCAAGGGCGTCTCAACAGCATATCACTCGAGCTAGACGGGGAACACGGTATCTACGCCACCTCCAAAACACTGGCCACAATGTCGGACAATATTTTTACCGTAAAAACGAATAAATACGAACTGGACTACGGCATCTATACAAAACCGGAAATTTTTTATATAGACAACAAAATATATGTAGCTATCACCGATATGCAGGCGAAAAAAGTCTATATCTTTGACAGTAATGCAAAATTGATGGGCAACAGCCCGGTTTACGGCACTTCTGCCATCGACCTTAGAAAAGGTAGCAACGGCGGATTGGAATTCGTCACACAAGGCGAAAAAGACAAGCTTATTTCGTACAGAATGTAATCATCAAATGGAAGGACAACTATACTCAAAAATACTCGGACAAGGCAAACCACTTATCATTCTTCACGGATTCCTCGGAATGTCGGACAATTGGAAAACGCTGGGAAGCAAATTTGCAGAGGAGGGATTTGAAGTACACCTTGTAGACCAACGAAATCACGGTAGAAGCTTCCATTCCGATCAGTTTTCCTATGAATTGCTCACCGAAGACCTATTGCGCTACTGCAAGTATCACCAATTAGAAGACCTCAGCATTATCGGTCACTCCATGGGAGGAAAAACCGCCATGCTCTTTGCTACCACCCACCGCGAATTGGTAGAAAAGCTCGTCGTTGTCGATATTTCTCCCAAGTATTATCCCGTACACCACCAAACCATACTCAACGGACTACTCTCCATAGATTTCAATATCACCAAAAGTCGCAAAGAAGCCGACGAACAACTGTCCCGCTATATTCCCGAATTGGGGATAAGACAATTTCTTCTCAAAAACATCTACTGGAAAGAGAAGGAAGAGTTAGCTTTCCGATTTGACCTCAACGCCTTAAACGACAATATAGAAGAAATAGGCAAAGCACTTCCACAAGAAGCCGTATACCCCAATGAAACACTATTTGTAAAAGGAGAAAAATCGGAATACATCACGGCAGACGACCAACAACTCATTCAAAAACACTTTCCACAAGCATCTATTTCTGTCGTACAAGGCGCAGGTCACTGGGTACAGGCAGAAAACCCGAAAATGTTCTTCGAGATTACATCAGAATTCCTAAAACGTTAAATTTTAAGGTAAATTTACTATGCGTGCATAATTTTATGCTTCAAAAATTGCATATCTCATAATTTATAACAAAATTTGTTAGTATCGTTAAGCATGAGATACTCGTACCATCCTTTCCCATACCCCAGGGGTGCGATACTTCGTGTATTCTCAAAAATCTACTGAACATAAAACCTATAGATTATGAAGAAAATCTACATTTCAATGGCCGTAGCACTGCTCTCAGCCTGTGCATACGCAGGGGGATATCGCGTCGCTCTTCAGGGTCAAAAACAACTGGCCATGGGGCATGCAGGAGTTGCTGTAATCAACAGTGCAGAATCGGTATTCTTTAATCCTGGTGGAATTTCGTTTCTGGAAAAGAAAGTGACCATCAGCGCAGGGGTAAGTCCGGTTATCTCCAATATTCACCTTCAAAACAGTCAGTACGGATGGGTAGAAAAAGCCGATAATCCCGTAGCTACACCTTTCAATGTATATGCAGCTGTAAAGGTCAACGACTGGATGAGCGCGGGAATTGCGGTGTATACACCCTACGGTAGTGGTGTGGAGTATCCAAAAGACTGGGAAGGCTCTCACTTGGTCAACAATATAGAACTACAAGCTATTTACATACAACCCACGCTTTCTTTTAAGATAAACGACAAGCTCAGTATAGGTGGTGGACCAATTTTAGCCATTGGTAGCGTTAATTTTAACCGGAATATCGACCGTGCCATCACCGATGCCGATGGTAACCGATCTAATGTTTCTATAGAAGACAGTGGCGTTACGGCCTGGGGTTATTCTGTCGGACTTGCCTTCCGCGCTACAGACGACCTCACACTCGGATTTAGCTATAAATCGGAAATGAAAATGAAGGCCAAAGACGGCAAAGCCGAATTCCGAAACCTTCCCTCTACCTATCCGTTAAACACCGACAACACCACTTTCAACGCTACTCTGCCCCTACCTGCAGAACTCGCCGTTGGAGCTGCCTATACCATAAACGAAAAATGGATGGTGGCTTTCGATTACAACAGGGTATATTGGAATGCCTACGAAGCCCTAGATGTCACTTTTAGCAACGGACAAGAATCTCACAATCCTAGAAATTATAAGAATTCGTCTGTATACCGCTTTGGTTTGCAGTATATAGCCAGCGAACGATTTACCATTAGAGGAGGCTACTACTACGACGAATCTCCCGTTCAAGCGGGCTATTTTGCTCCTGAAACTCCGCGTAACGATTCCAACAACTTTACCGGAGGACTCAGCTTTAACGTTTCAGAACGCTTTGCTATCGACGCCGCCTTCCTGTATATTCACTTCGACGAAATCGATGCGACCTACGATCACTATCAGGAAAACGGAAAGAATGTTCCCTTTGGAGGTACTTATAAAAACAACGCTTTTGTGCCGAGCCTTGGAGTGTCTTATGCTTTTTAAACAATAGCTCCTTTTTATTATAGTAACAGCAGAGTCCATACTGAAACCTGCCAACTAAAAACTACGAACTACAAACTAAAAGACTATGAAATACAATATATCTTTCCTGATACTCAGCGGACTGGCTCTGGTAGCCTGCGAGCCCGAATTTGACAAATCGGTAGACGACGCCGGTTTTTATTCCTCCGGAGAAGCCGATTTTTCCAATTATGTAGCTGTGGGAAATTCGCTTACCGCAGGTTATGCCGATAATGCGCTATACCTACAAGGACAAGAAAATTCCTATCCCAATATGATGGCCAAGCAATTTTCCCACGTAGGAGGTGGCGATTTTGTACAACCTCTGGTCGCCGACAATAATGGCGGACTGCTTGCAGGGGGTACAAAAATTGCAGAACCGAGGATGATATTGGTCTTCGAGGGAGCTACTCCTGCACCCGGAACTTTGGATAGCGAACCCACCACTGATATCACAAACCACATCGAGGGACCTGTAAACAATATGGGAGTTCCCGGAGCCAAAATATACCATCTTGTCGCAGAAGGTTACGGCGATATAGCCGGGGTAGGCTCTACGGCAAATCCCTATTTTGTACGTTTTGCCTCTTCCAGTGAAACCTCTGTTATAGCCGATGCCGCAGCTCAAGATCCTAGCTTTTTCACACTGTGGATAGGCAATAACGATATTTTGAGTTTCGCCACTTCCGGAGGTGTGGGTGAAGATCGTACCGGAGACACTGACCCCACCGGTTACGGTGAAAACGACATTACCGATCCAAATGTTTTTGCAGCAGTATACAACCAATTGCTCACTGCCCTTACCGCAAACGGCGCCAAGGGAGCAGTAGCCAATATTCCCGATGTGACTTCCATCCCCTACTTTACTACGGTTCCGTATGCTCCGGTACCTCTCGGGGAAGCAGAAGCTGCACAACTCAATGCAGGATATGCCGAGTACAATGAAGGGGTAATGCTACTCGCCAGCCTGGGTATGCTATCTGAAGAAGAGGCCCAAAGAAGACAAATTGTATTCCAAGCCGGACAAAATCCGGTGGTTATTGTAGACGAATACCTCACTCAACTCACCAATCCTCTCTCAGGTGAAGCCATTCCGAATTTCCGACAATCAACCCCAAGCGACCTCATCGTACTCACAGCGAGTAGTTTTATAGGAACTACCGTAGGCGATGATCCACTACAAATAAATGGCGTATCTGTACCACTGGATGACAAATGGGTACTCACTCCCGAAGAACAGGAACTGGTAAGCAATGCCCAAACACAGTACAACGCCACTATCAAAGCTCTGGCAGAACAATACGAATTGGCCTTTGTAGATACCCAGGCGATGATACAGCAAGTGGCAAATGGAGGTATTCCCTACGACGGCGGGATGCTAACCAATGCATACGCTACAGGAAAAGCCTTCTCCCTAGACGGTGTACACCCTACCGCTAAAGGATACGCCATGGTAGCCAATGCCTTTATTGATGCTATAAACGACAAATACAAGTCTACCATACCCAAAGTAAACCCGGGAGCATATCCTGATGTGCTTGTGAAATAGCCTCCCGGGGCTATTCGCAATCCCAACGGAAATTGGCTACTTCGGCATTAGAAGCGTCTACTAGATTGTAATGCCACCACTCGGTACGAATAGATTTAAATCCGTACTTTTCCATAGTGGTTTTCAACAGTTTTCTGTTAGACAACACCACTTCCGGAAGATCGGTATAATCGTGATGCCCCTCCTTGCCGAAGTAGTCGAAGCCCGTCCCCATGTCGAGTTCGTTACCTTCCATATCTACAAGAGTGATATCTACCGCACCCCCCTTGTTGTGTATAGACCCCTGGGCAGGGTCGGCTACATACTGCGGATTGGAAACAATCTTCCACATTTTTTTCTGCACATCCAAAGGTCGGTAACAATCGAAGAACTTGATGCGGTACCCTTGTTTCATTAGCTCTTTATTGGCCTCAATTACAGCACGAGCCGTCACAGCACGAACATAACATTCGGCGCAATCGTAAACCTTGCTCTCCAAAAAATTGTCTTCAGTGGCGTATTTCATGTCAAATACAAAATCCGAGCTGTAATCGGCAAGCCTTACAAAAGTACTGTCGGCTATACCTTCTAATGACAACAATTCTGAAACTTCCGGTTTTTCCGAAGTTTCAACAACAGTATCTGCAGACTGTTCCGGATACGCTTGGACAGCCTCCTTGCGATCCTGCCCCTGCTTGCACGACACTGCGGCAAGCACTGCGATTAGTGGTAGTATAAAATGCTTCATCCCACAAACTTAAACGTTTTTTTTTAATAATGGAATAGCTTAGTTGGGGTTGGGGGTTATTGGGTTATTGGGTTATTGGGTTATTGGGTTATTGGGTTATTGGGTTATTGGGTTATTGGGTTATTGGGTTATTGGGTTATTGGGTTATTAAGATAAAATTACGAACTACGAACAATAAACTCCAAACCACCAACCAACCAACTACAATTAAATTCTGAACTGTATTTTAAATTTTTAAGTGGCTTTTGTTAAATTTGCTTCAAAACAATTGTTCATGCTAATCATCGGAATCGCCGGAGGTACCGGCTGTGGCAAAACTACGGTCGTAAACCAAATTATAAACGAATTACCTGAAAATGAGGTAGGGATCATCTCTCAGGATTCCTATTACAAAGACCTCTCTCATCTCTCCTATGAAGAGCGTGTCAAAATCAATTTCGATCATCCGAGAGCAATAGATTTCGATTTGTTAGTAGCACATCTCCAAGAACTGAAACAAGGAAAAAACATCCATCAACCCGTATATTCTTTTGTAGAACACAACAGGACAAAAGATACCGTACTCACCCGACCGAGAAAAGTGATGATTGTAGAAGGTATCCTCATTATGACCCATAGTGAACTGAGAGAAATGTTCGATATCAAAATCTTCGTTCATGCAGATTCCGACGAGCGTCTTATCAGAAGATTAAAAAGAGACATACACGAGCGAGGGAGAGATCTGGACGAGGTACTAAACCGATACCAAACCACATTAAAACCCATGCACGAACAGTTTATAGAACCCACCAAAGAGTTTGCCGATATTATCATCCCCAACAACAAATACAATACGGTAGCCGTAGATATTGTGCGGACTATTATCAATGAAAAACTGACCTAAAAATATAGACTCCCCTAAATTGTGTATTTTAGCATTTGAGGAGAGTGGTTTTTTGACCGTTTAAAAACAATAAGCCCCGTAAAACACAAGCTGAAGGTGATCAACTTTTTAAAGAAAATAAGACAAAACAAATGGATATCCTTTTTCGGGAATATCTATGTCATTGTACTCACTGTTTTTGCTGTGTGGATGATTTTTTTCGACACCAATTCCTTGCTTACACATCAGGAGTTGGAAAAGGAAATAGATAAACTCGAAAAACAAAAAGATTACCTCAAGAAGGAAATAGAATACGACAAAACTATAATACGCAACTTGAAGGACGAGAGCAAAATAGAAAAATTTGCTAGAGAGGAGTATTTCTTTAAAAAGGAAAATGAAGATATCTATATCATAGAAAAAGACAGCACACTGAAAGAAGAAGGCCGAAATTGAGGTTTCCTTTTTCCCGATAGTATTTCGCGGCCCCACTATTAACCGCTAAAAGCCCGTACAGACATGAAACAGCATTTGTTTGACGAGTTCCCTCCGGTTTCCGCCAAAATGTGGAAACAGAAGATACAGTTTGACCTGCAAGGCAATGACTACAATACCCTGATTCGAAAAACTGCCGAAGGAATAAATATCAAGCCCTTCTACCATTCTGAGGATCTCCAAAAAACACTCCCACAGATCGCAACAGGTCAGACTTGGAAAATATGTCAGAAAATCTATGCCGGAAACGAAAAGGCTGCCAACAAAAAGGCGCTCAACGCCCTGAAAAACGGGGTAGAAAGCCTTTGGTTTATCATCCCGAGCCAAGACACAGATATCTCTCTGTTGCTACAGGGTATTGACAGTGAACAAACTGCAATTCACCTACAACCGGAATTTCTTTCCGCTTCGCTCTCCAAAACGGTGACCAATCGCTCCAAAATATATCTGCACAACGACAGTATAGGTCGGCTTGCTCGAAGTGGCAACTGGTATTACAATCTGAAAAAAGATATGGATATACTGTCGGAAATGGCAGCTACCAATTCCCAAAACCCTATACTTTCGGTAGATGCCGCCCTTTATCACAATGCCGGAGCTAATGCGGCACAACAGTTGGCATACGCCATGGCTCATGCCAACGAATATCTAAATGCCCTACAAGACCACAACTCACCACAAATACAGCAATACACATTTCGAGTAGCTCTAGGCTCCGATTACTTTCTCGAGATTGCCAAACTAAGAGCATTGAGAGTGTTGTGGAAAACAATAGCCGCCGAATACAATATCCGAACAGATTGCCATATACTCGCCTTTCCCGGCACCCGAAACAAAACCCTCTACGATTACAATACAAATATGCTTCGCACTACCACCGAATGTATGAGTGCCATACTCGGAGGTGCAGATACTGTATGCAATCTACCTTACGACAGCCTGTACCACAAGGACAACGAATTTGCAGAACGTATAGCGAGAAATCAGTTGCTTATACTAAAACACGAAAGCTATATGGACGAGGTACTAAATCCGGCAGATGGAACTTACTATATAGAAGCACTCTCCCTGCAGTTGGCCGAAAAAGCCCTGGAGATTTTTAAACAAATAGAAGCAGGAGGAGGATTTTTAAAACAACTGAAAGACCACAACATCCAGAAAAAGATCAAGGAGAGCGCCGAGGCAGAACAAAAGGCCTATGACGAAGAAAAAAAGATACTGGTGGGCACCAACAAATACACCAATCCCAACGACCGTATGAAAGACCATTTGGAGTTGTTCCCTTTCGCCAAAACAAATCGCAGAAAAACCCTGATAGCCCCAATCTTGGAACGCAGATTATCCGAAAGGACAGAACAGCAACGTTTAAATCGAGAAGATATACCCCAGTAGAGTCGTACGATCGTACGACTCCACAAAGAAAAGACACAAAGAAAAGATCAGCCACCCACAAACATCATCTGTCCTTATAACATGAGAAAAAATTTGCAACATATCACCATTCCCTACGAGCAAGCCTCCGCTAATATTTCTCACGATAGCAGACACACACACGATAGCACATCGCTGCCGGAGGGGATAAACATCAAGTCTGTATTTACCCTAAAAGACATCAAGGGCATCGATCATTTAGATTTCGCAGCAGGTATTCCTCCCTTTCTGCGAGGTCCCTACAGTACCATGTATGTACGGCGTCCTTGGACTATTCGTCAATATGCCGGATTCTCTACAGCAGAAGAGAGCAATGCCTTTTACCGCCGCAATCTCGAAGCCGGACAAAAAGGATTGTCGGTAGCCTTCGACCTTCCCACTCACCGGGGTTACGACAGTGACCACCCCAGAGTTGTAGGTGATGTAGGTAAGGCTGGAGTTGCTATAGACAGCGTAGAAGACATGAAGGTTCTCTTCGACGGAATCCCTCTAGACCGCATGTCTGTGTCTATGACTATGAACGGAGCGGTGCTCCCCATCATGGCCTTTTATATTGTAGCGGCAGAGGAGCAGGGTATCACTCCTCAACAACTATCGGGCACCATACAGAACGACATTCTCAAGGAATTTATGGTTCGCAATACCTATATCTACCCTCCGAGTCCGTCTATGAAAATCATAGCCGACATCTTTGAGTACACCAGCAAACACATGCCTCGCTTTAACAGCATCAGCATCTCCGGTTATCACATGCAAGAAGCCGGAGCCACTGCAGATATTGAGTTGGCCTATACTCTTGCCGACGGATTAGAATACATAAGAACAGGGTTAAAAGCAGGATTGGACATCGACAGTTTTGCACCGAGACTATCTTTTTTCTGGGCTATTGGCATGAATCACTTTATGGAGATTGCCAAAATGCGTGCCGGTAGAATGCTATGGGCAAAAATTGTCAAGCAATTCAACCCAAAAAACGAAAAATCACTGGTATTGCGCACCCATTGTCAAACCAGTGGATGGAGTCTGACCGAACAAGATCCCTTCAACAATGTTGCTCGAACCTGTATAGAAGCAGCCGCTGCAGCATTTGGAGGCACACAATCGCTACACACCAATGCTTTGGACGAGGCCATTGCTTTGCCCACCGATTTTTCGGCACGCATAGCTCGCAACACTCAATTATACCTACAGGAAGAAACCAATATCACCAACACTGCCGACCCTTGGGCGGGAAGTTACTATGTAGAATATCTCACTGCCGAGCTCGCCAAAAGAGCTTGGAAACACATTAAAGAAGTTGAAGAGCTCGGGGGGATGACGAAGGCCATAGAAGCCGGTATTCCCAAAATGCGTATCGAAGAAGCCGCTGCCCGAAAGCAGGCGCGTATAGACAGCGATCAAGACATCATTGTAGGGGTCAATAAATTCCGTCTAGAAGAAGAAGAACTACTTCAAATACTGGAAGTGGACAATCAGAGTGTGAGAAATCAGCAAATAAAGCGCCTGCAGGAAGTAAAACAAAATAGAGACCCACAAGCCGTGGCCGTTTCTCTGAACAAATTGACCGAAGGAGCACGTAGGGAAAGCGAAAATTTATTAGCTTTAGCCGTAGAAGCCGCCAGAAACAGAGCTACGCTGGGAGAAATCAGCGATGCGCTCGAAGCCGTTTACGGCAGGCATAAAGCAAAAATCCAATCTTTTACAGGAGTGTATTCAGGAACCATAAA
This sequence comes from Sinomicrobium sp., assembly GCA_029266035.1. Lineage (GTDB taxonomy): Bacteria > Bacteroidota > Bacteroidia > Flavobacteriales > Flavobacteriaceae > Sinomicrobium. The sequence continues at coordinate 77,805 of JAJUFH010000004.1, read as the reverse complement.
AGACGACAACAGTTTTGACCGAGCACGAAAATTGGCCGACACCTTTGCCGAAAAGGAAGGGAGAAGACCGCGTATTATGATCGCCAAAATGGGACAAGACGGTCACGACCGCGGTGCTAAGGTAGTGGCCACAGGCTATGCCGACGTAGGATTTGACGTCGATATCGGCCCCCTTTTCCAAACCCCGCAAGAAGCAGCAAAACAAGCGGTGGAAAACGATGTACACATAGTCGGTATCTCCTCCCTCGCTGCCGGACACAAAACACTGGTACCTCAAGTAATAGAGGCGCTAAAAGCATACGGAAGAGAAGACATTATGATTGTTGTGGGCGGTGTAATCCCCCCTCAAGATTACGAATTTCTCCTCAAGGCGGGCGCGACAGCCGTTTTCGGTCCCGGAACCAAAATAAGTAAAGCTGCCATAGAGATACTCGAAATACTCATAGCAGCATCGGAATAGTCCGCTTTAAAACCGCCAAATTCTGCCATAAAACTACTATGCACGCATACTATTTTTGTATATTTACGAAAAACAGCAGTATATGTACACTGACAAGATGCTTCGCGACGATGCTTTAAAAGGCAAAAACATTGTAGTCACTGGGGGTGGTAGTGGTTTAGGCAAAGCTATGAGTCATTATTTTCTAGAGCTTGGAGCCAAAGTAGCCATTACTTCTCGCAATCTGGAAAAATTGCGACAGAGCTCTCACCAACTGGAACAAGAAACCGGGAGGCGTTGTTTGCCTGTTCAGTGCGACATACGCCATTACGATCAGGTAGAATCTATGCTACAGCAGGTATTAGAGACCTTTGGCAAGGTAGACATACTACTCAACAATGCGGCCGGAAACTTCATTTCGCCCACAGAAAAGCTATCGACCAATGCTTTTGATACCATTATCGACATTGTACTCAAGGGGAGTAAAAACTGTACTCTGGCCTTTGGAAAACACTGGATTGAGCAAGGGCAAACCAATACTGTAGTGCTCAATATTGTAACCACCTATGCGTGGACAGGATCGGCTTATGTAGTGCCCAGTGCCACTGCAAAAGCAGGTGTACTGGCTATGACGCGAAGTTTGGCTGTAGAATGGGCAAAATACGGCATCCGTTTTAACGCTATTGCTCCCGGCCCCTTCCCCACCAAGGGCGCGTGGGACAGACTGTTGCCTGGCGAACTAAAAGAAAGGTTTGACCTGGCTAAAAAGGTTCCCCTAAAGCGCGTTGGTGAACACCAAGAACTCGCCAATCTCGCGGCCTATCTGGTCTCAGACTTTGCGGCTTACCTCAACGGAGAAGTGGTTACCATAGACGGCGGAGAATGGCTCAAAGGGGCAGGCCAGTTTAACATATTGGAAAGAATTAGCCCGGAAATGTGGGATATGCTGGAAGAAATGATCCGCAGAAACTCGGAGAAATAAAAGATTACCACAGCAGAATCTCACCTACAACAACTTTTTACACAAAGCGTTGTCGGTACCGAAAGGGTGTTGACAATTTTCATTTTCATAACCCGGAAATAGTTGTATTTTTACCTGTCTAAATCCAACATAAAACTATATGGGCAAAATAATAGCAATTGCAAACCAGAAAGGCGGAGTGGGAAAGACTACCACTTCCGTAAACTTATCAGCCTCTCTCGGGGTTCTGGAAAAGAAAGTATTGCTTATCGACGCTGATCCCCAAGCAAATGCCACTTCTGGACTAGGAGTAAATGTGGAAGAAGTTGTTGGCGGCACCTATCAATTGCTCGAACACACGCTAAACGCTGAAGACGCTGTAATAAGAACCGGATCTCCCAACCTAGACCTTATTCCGGCTCATATAGATTTGGTAGCTATCGAGATAGAGCTAGTAGACAAAGAGCGTCGTGAATACATGCTCAAGGAAGCTATAGAAAATATGCGCGATCAGTACGATTACATACTGATAGATTGTGCTCCCTCACTCGGACTCCTCACCTTGAATGCACTTACAGCGGCCGATGCTGTCATTATACCTATACAGTGCGAATACTTTGCGCTCGAAGGTTTAGGCAAACTGCTCAACACTATAAAAAGCGTGCAGAAAATACACAATCCCAGCTTAGACATTGAAGGGCTATTGCTCACCATGTACGATTCCAGATTACGCCTCTCTAATCAAGTGGTAGAAGAAGTGCAAAAACACTTTAACGATATGGTATTTGACACCATTATCCAACGCAATGTACGTCTTTCAGAAGCGCCTAGTTACGGAGAAAGTATTATTAATTATGACGCGGGCAGCAAAGGTGCTACAAATTACTTAAATTTGGCTCGTGAAATCATAAAAAAGAACAAGGAGAAGGTTTAATGGCAAAAGCGACAAAAAAACAGGCACTGGGAAGGGGATTATCAGCATTGCTGAAAGATCCGGAAAACGATATTAAAACAGCTTCCGATAAAAATGCGGACAAGGTGGTGGGTAATATCGTTGAATTGGATATCGACACTATTGAAGTAAACCCTTTTCAGCCTCGTACAAACTTCAACGAAGATACCCTCAAAGAACTGGCCACATCGATCAGGGAACTCGGGGTTATTCAGCCTATTACCGTTCGAAAAATCGGTTTTAACAAATATCAGCTCGTTTCCGGAGAGCGTCGTTTTCGCGCTTCAAAACTAGTTGGTCTCTCTTCCGTTCCGGCTTATATCCGGATTGCCAACGACCAGGAATCACTCGAGATGGCACTGGTAGAAAATATTCAACGACAGGATCTCGACCCCATAGAGATTGCCCTGTCCTATCAGCGATTGATCGACGAAATACAACTCACTCAAGAACAACTCAGTGATCGAGTAGGTAAAAAGCGCTCTACCATCGCCAATTACCTCCGCCTGCTCAAACTCGACCCCATCATCCAAACCGGAATGCGAGATGGTTTTGTCAGTATGGGACACGGCCGAGCACTTATCAATATAGAAGACAAAGACGTACAGCTAAGTATATACGAAAAGGTCATTTCCAATACCCTGTCGGTAAGGGAAACAGAAAAACTCGTCAAAGAAATCCAGGGAAAAGACAGCAAGAGCAAAACTTCCTCGTCTACGGCAAAACTCCCTTCTTATATAGACGATAAAATGGACGACCTCACCGAATACCTCGCAACCAAAATCGATGTAAAGGTGGCTAAAAACGGTAAGGGAAAATTGATAATCCCCTTCCATTCTAAGGAGGATTTTATTCGACTGTCCAAACTTTTAAGATCCTGAATACAAACGGCTATCAAAACACATACTACATATACAATATCGTTGAAAAACAAGGTGTACAACCTTGTTTTCCTCTTTATTTTTCTCTTTGCAATTACCAAAGCGAATGCACAAGAAGAAAATCAAACCCAGGAAAAAGATAGTACTCTTGTAGAAGAGCCCGCGGTGATACGCGACACAATAATTCAGGTAAAACACACTATCGATCCGCTATCTCCCAGCAAAGCGGCCTTCTATTCGGCCATACTTCCGGGCTTGGGACAAATATACAACAAACGCTATTGGAAAGTTCCCCTTGTATACGGAGCCTTAGGAACGGGGATGTATTTCTACATCACCAACAAAGATCAATACCACCGCTATCGCACCGCATACAAACGCAGACTTGCTGGCTATACCGACGACGAATTTTACGACATGGACGGCAGACCCAATGCCGACGGAAGTCCTGATGTGTCTGACGAAGCCCTGAGACGGGGACAGGAATTTTACCAGAAAAACAAAGATTTATCACTACTGATTACTATAGGACTCTATGCGCTTAACATTATCGACGCCAATGTAGATGCGCATCTAAAACAGCACAATATAGGTCAGGATTTGACATTGAGACCCTTTGTCGAACCCACTGATTTTACCAGCGGAAGTACCTTCGGACTATCACTGAGTTTTGATTTTTGACGTGTTGGTAATGAGATGTTAGTAGTGAGATATTAGTAAGAAGTATAGTATATTGATTACAGCAACAAACCACAAACAACAAATCACAAACCATGAAAATAGCATTATTGGGATACGGAAAAATGGGAAAAATGATAGAACAGATTGCCCTTTCCCGAAACCATGAAATTACAGCAAAAATTGACGACGCATTTAATCCTGATGCTATAAAAGGAGTAGATGTAGCCATTGATTTTAGTATTCCTTCGGCAGCTTTTAACAATATTACCGGCTGTTTCGAACTGGGTATTCCTGTCATTTCCGGAACTACAGGCTGGCTCGATCGATACGACGAAGCGGTAAAGCGATGCCAGGAGTCGGATGGAGCCTTTATTTACGCATCCAACTTTAGCTTAGGGGTCAACATTTTCTTTCAGCTCAACGAATATCTGGCTCGTATGATGGCCAATTTAGCCGACTATAAGGTGAGTATGGAAGAAATACACCACACCCAAAAACTGGATGCGCCTAGCGGAACGGCGATAACACTGGCCGAAGGTATCATACGCAATACCTCCAAAACAGGATGGAAATTGGACCATGCAGGGGAAAATGAAATCCCAATCACTGCAAAACGCATAGATAGCGTTCCAGGAACTCACAGTATAAAGTATTCGGGAAAGGTAGACGATATCGAGATTGTCCACACCGCTCACAGTAGAGAAGGTTTTGCACTCGGAGCCGTGATCGCGGCCGAATGGATACGGGGAAAAACGGGGGTTTTTACTATGAAAGATGTATTAAATCTGCAATAAAGTCCAGATATAAGCGAGCTTTTATGTAATTTGCAGGCTATCTTCTGTGAAGAAGAAACAAGAAAACTATATTACAAGAATACAACAGTAAGACAATGACAGCAACAGCGTGGTTTATATTTTTTCTCATCCTGCAACTCATTCACTTTGCAGGAACCTGGAAATTGTATCAGAAAGCCGGTAGAAAGCCTATAGAGGCTATTATTCCCGTTTACAATGCCGTGGTGTTGATGAAAATTATCAACAGACCATGGTGGTGGGTTATACTGCTGTTTATCCCCATAGTCAACCTGATAATGTTTCCGGTAATATGGGTAGAAACAGCTCGGAGTTTCGGACGAAATTCCACAACCGATACCTTGCTCTGTGTAATCACGCTGGGGTTTTACCTCTTTTACATCAACTATGCACTCGACCCTGGCTATATAAAAGACAGGAGTATTAAACCCACTACTGCTACTGGAGAATGGATCAGCTCCATACTCTTTGCCATCGTGGCCGCAACACTGGTACACACCTATATCATGCAGCCTTATGTGATACCTACATCTTCGCTGGAAAAATCATTGCTCGTCGGCGATTTTCTCTTTGTGAGTAAATTTCACTACGGAGCCAGAACACCGATGACTGCTGTTGCTGCCCCTATGGTACACGATACCATACCGGGCTTGAAGATAAAATCCTATCTAAAAAAGCCACAGCTGCCCTATTTCCGCCTACCGGCATTTCAAAACATCAAAAGAAATGAAATAGTTGTATTCAACTGGCCAACAGATACAGTTCGTTATTTCGGTGATAGAGCCAGCCTCAACATCAGAAAACCTATCGACAAGAAGTCCAACTATGTAAAACGCTGTGTGGGTATCCCTGGTGATTCTCTCGAAATTCGAAACGGCTACGTATATATCAACGGAAAGCAGACCCAATTGCCAGACCGTGCTAGAACGCAATACGCCTATAGCGTAGTCCCAAAAGCAGGCTACGAATTGAGTCCGGCTTATATGTACGAACGCTTTGGGGTAACCGATAATTTTTATCGCCAAAACGACGGTAGCTACTTCTTTCAATCGCTCACCGAAGAAAGCGCTACTCGACTGGAGAAAAACCCCAATATAATGAGTGTAAATCGCCGAGTAGTTCCCGCCGGACAAGTCGACCCTTCCATTTTTCCTAATACCAAAAACACCGAATGGAGTGCAGACAATTTCGGACCTATCTACATACCCGAAGAGGGAAAGACCGTGGCTCTAAATGCCAAAACACTTCCGCTGTACAGACAGATTATCAGCGAATACGAGCACAATACCCTAGAGGTAAAAGGAAATGCTATATTCATAAACGGTCAGGAAACAGACTCCTATACCTTTAAACAGGACTATTTTTGGATGATGGGAGACAACCGTCACAATTCGGAAGACAGCCGGTACTGGGGGTATGTTCCGGAAGATCACATCGTAGGTAAACCTGTATTTATATGGATGAGCTGGGACAAATTTGCAGGAAAGGTACGTTGGGATCGCGTGTTTACCACCGTAGGCGGAGAGGGCGAAAGAGTTTCCTATCTCAAATACCTACTCATTGCGATAGCTGCATGGATAGTCTTCGGATTTGTACAAAAGAAACGCAAAAAACAACAGGGATAATCAACAACATATCCGACAAAACGGAATCTAAATCGCTATGTCGAGACAAGTTCTCATTCACCCGACCTATTTTCCATCGATACTACACATGGTAGCCTTGGTCAATTGCGATACTGTTTTTGAAATGCACGACAACTTCCAGAAACAAACCTATCGCAACCGTATGTACATCTACGGAGCCGGAGGAAAACAATTGCTCAGCATCCCGGTAAAACACCTAAAAACCGGAGCTCATCAAAAATACAAGGACGTACGTATAGAAGAGGAATCCACTTGGGCTAAATTGCACTGGAAAACCCTGCAAACTGCCTATCGATCTTCTCCTTTTTTCGAATTTTACGAAGATGATCTAGCGGGAATTTTTCATCAGAAGCACGATTTTTTGATGGACCTAAACCTGGCGACTATCAATTTGATATGCGAAATACTACAAATTGAACTGAAACAAACATTTACTACCGAATACCAGAAAGAAACTACGGAGCTTGAAGACTTCAGACATTTGGTCAACGCCAAAGAAGAGCCTCATTTTAAGCTTAGTCCATATACCCAGGTATTCGAAGAAAAACACGGTCATATTCCCAATCTCAGCATACTCGACCTCCTCTTTAACGAAGGTCCGAATGCCACATCATACCTCAAAGATCAAGAGCTCCCTCGCTAATGTTTCGATTTATCATTCACTACGGGCTTCATTTTATTTTTCCTGTACTGCTGGCCTACTGGTTTTTCAGACCGAAATTTAAAAAGGTAAGTCTAGTATTGCTATCGGGAATAATCATCGATGCAGATCACCTGCTAGCCTCCCCTATTTTTGATGCAAACCGATGTAGTATAGGTTTTCACATACTTCACAGTTACATCGCTATTGCCGTGTACACACTGCTCTTCGTATACCGCCCCACCCGTATAGTAGGGCTCGCTCTATTGCTTCATATCCTAGCAGATACTGTCGACTGCCTTCTTATGTAAAATACAATCTGGTTTCACTCCTCTTTATCACCCTCGACATTTTCACCTCCGAGATCGATTGTAGCCATCACCGGATAGTGATCTGAAAGCCGTTGGTCGTAATTTTTATGAGCGGTGACCTCCATATCCGGATCGGTCAGAATAAAGTCGATACGCATTGGGAAATAGTCGAAATCATACGATCGTCCAAATCCGCTCCCCTGTTCTACAAAAGAGTCTTTCATATCCCCTTTTATCCGTTTGTACACATACGAATAAGGAGTATTGTTAAAGTCTCCCGCCACTATCATCTTATAGCTACAGCTATTGCGATGGCGGTCGAAAATTTCCACTTGATCGTGTTGTAGTGCAAAGGCATTTCCCATGCGCTTGTACAGCGCTTCCGGATCTTCTATGGCAATATGCTCCTTTTTCGGAGCAATGCGCAGCGACTCCAGATGTAAATTGTACACGCGGAAAGTATCTCTGTCTTTAACCACATCTACATACAAGGCGTTATTTCCTGTTTTTGGAAACTCCAATGATCCTCGTGCCACTATAGGATATTTAGAAAATACGGCCTGTCCGGTATGATTGTTTTCTGTGGTATACTTTATAAACTGATAAGGGTAAAATGCGTTAAAGGTATCCTCCTGGGTGTAGTAGAACTCCTGTAAACACAGTATATCGGGAGCCTCTTTTTCTACCATTGCCTCAATGCGCTCCGGAATATCTTTCTGCGGCAGCCAGTCGTAGGCATTAAATATACGCACATTGAAGGTCATCAACTTAATATGTCCTTCAGTCTCATCTTCAGAAACCCCAGAAAAACTGTACATCGCCTCCAAGTGTTTGTAGCCTATGAGTAATATGAGCAGTGACAACAGAAACTGCCTCTTGAGTTGTATCAGCCAATACAATGTAAAAACAACATTGATTACAATAAACACGGGTAAAGTGAGACTGAGTACCGACAACAGGGGAAAGCTCTTCGGAAACACATAGGGCAAAATATACGACAGCAATAGCAATACTGCAAAAATCGTATTGAGAAAGAATATGGTTTTATGAAGTATTCCCAGCTTTTTCACCCTGATGTATTGAGATTTTTAATCCTCCTTACCTGCCTTAAAGAGAAAATCCTTTTCCTCTCGAGTAAGACTTTCATACCCGCTTTTACTGATCTTGTCGAGAATACTGTCTATTTTTTTCTGCCGATCGTCTTTATTGCCATTATAGCTTGCAGCAGCTCCAGTATTAGCCTGCGCCTTTCTATTGCGATGTACAGTTTTGAGTGGTCTGTTCTCTCGTCTTTTGAAGAGGTTGACCACTCCTGACACTAAGCGTTCAAATCCTGTACCAATATCCTTTCCGTCGTACAATTTTTTGGCGTAGATATACCCGAGTAAAGCTCCTCCCAAATGCGCCAGATGCCCCCCGGCATTGCCTACCGGAATCTGCACTAAATCTATCAACACCACTCCTACACCTATATACCACAGTTTAACATTGAAGAGAAAAAACAACCTCACTTCCTGATTGGGCATATAAGTACAGATAAAAATCAATATAGCCATCACCGCTGCCGACGCCCCGATCAGCGAGGTGTCGATCCCAGAAAATACAGGGAAAATATTATAGCTGAGCATAAATATGGCTCCACCGGTGATAGCTCCCAGAAAATACACATTTAAAAACCGACGCCCTCCAAACAAATTCAAAAATATACGTCCAGAAAAATAGAGCAGCAGCATATTCCAGAAGATATGTGAAAGACCTCCGTGAAAAAAAGCATAGGTAATGATAGACCAGGGTTGAGTGATAAAATCGCTAAAGTGCTTAGGCAATTCGAACCACCTCATAAAAAAATCGGACTGTAGCTGAAAAAGCGACACTACCAGCATATTGACAATAAACACCACCACATTGATCACAATAAGCTTATCGCCTACATTAAGGGTGTTGTATTTGTATTTTATATCGTTGCCTATGCTCATATTAATCACAATAACACTTTAAAAACTCATTGTAATTACCCCATTAATTCCATCTATTGTTGTTAAACTGGTTTTTCTTCCAATACCACATCATGATAAAGCCAAACAAGGCACCTCCCACATGTGCAAAGTGTGCTATTCCTCCCCCGAAAATGGAATAACCGGTAAAGCCCGAAAACAGATCCATCGCAATCAATGCCGGCATAAAATACTTGGCCTTGATGGGTATAGGAACAAAAATAAGAAACAATTCGGCATTTGGAAACATCATGGCAAAAGCGACCAGAATACCGTATATCGCTCCAGATGCTCCCACGGCAGGAGTGAGGAAGGTACCTATCATATTATCTACTGTTTCCCTCGGGGCTACCTGATACCAATATTCACTGTATTTACCTTCATTCAAGGCAGCCAATATCCTTCCGGGATCCAATCCGGCCTCGGTAAGAGCGTTCATCCCCTCGTTGAATTGATAATAGCCCACTGCGGCGTGAATCAATGCTGCACCCAATCCTGCCGAAAAGTAGAAAAACAAAAATTTATTGCGCCCCCACATCTGTTCTAAAGGCCCTCCAAAAGCCCACAAGGCGTACATATTGAAAAATATATGCATGAAGCCTCCGTGCATAAACATATACGACACTATCTGCCACCACTCAAAGTGTCCGTTTTTAATAAACCACAATGAAAACAGTTCCAACATCTGGTCGTGATACAATTGAGTGGCTATAAAAAAGAGCACATTGATGATAAGCAAGTGCTTGACAGCTTCGGTTATTCTAAACATTTACAAAAATTTTTTTTCGAGATCTTCTATGGTTATGGTAATATAAGTAGGCCTGTTAAAGGGCGAAATTCCCGGCTCTTTACAGGCAAAAAGGTCGTTTACAAGCGCTTCTTGGGCAGCTTCGTTTAGCACATCCCCCGTTCGTACGGCAAGGGTTTTTCCTAAAGATTTGGCCATGCGATCACTTTGAGAAAAACTGTGATCTGGAATTTCATCTTTAAAATCTGCCAGCAGTTGTTCCAAGATAATACTCACTTCTGTTTCTGATACCCCAGAAGGTATACCGGTAATAGTTATTTCTTCATCTTTAAAAGGTTCTATAGCAAAACCTATAAATTCCATTGCCCCCTTTAATTCAGACAACAAGGTCATATCGGAAGCTGAATACTGAAGTACTATAGGAAAGAGCAATTGCTGACTCACCCCTTCCTTAACCGTCATCTGACGCAAAAAGCGCTCGTATAGCACACGTTGGTGGGCCCGGTGTTGGTCTATAATCACCATACCCGACTTTATGGTAGTCACTATATACTTACGGTGAAGCTGATAGGTGCTGACGGAAGGCAGATTTTCCTCACGGTGATCAAAAAGGACTTGCTCTTGTTTCCCTCCTCCTACTTCGTCCGATTCTATTTCCACCGAGCTGAAATTAGCCGAAGCATCACCGTCTCCCAAGCCTACATACAAACTTTCCCAGCTAGAAGAACTTCCTCTTCTATCAGACTGCCATGTATTCCTCGATTTTCCTCCTCCAATAGAAGATCCTCTCGCAGCATCAGTAGTTCCTGTCTCTTCCCCTTCGTCTCTGAACGGATTGAAATTGGCGTCGACCTCTATGCTTGGCACACTGGCCTGTTTATCCTTGTAACTATAAGGAGTATCAAGGCCGCTGTCTTTGTCAAAATCGAGTATGGGAGCTATATTAAATTGTCCTAAACTGTGTTTTACGGCAGCGCGGATAATGGCGTATAGGGTGTGTTCGTCGTCGAACTTGATCTCTGTCTTGGTAGGATGTATATTGACGTCTACCGATTTCGGATCTATATCGAGGTACAGAAAGTAGCCAGGATGAGTTTGCTCGCGTATAAGTCCCTCAAATGCCGCTACAACCGCATGGTGAAGGTACGGACTCTTCACAAAGCGATTGTTGACAAAAAAGAACTGTTCTCCTCGGCTTTTCCGGGCGTGTTCCGGTTTGTACACAAATCCGGAGAGTTTGAGCACCTCGGTATTTTCACTTACAGGAACCAGTTTTTCATTGGTTCGACTCCCAAAGATATTTACCACTCGCTGTCTATAATTGGAGGGCAGCAAGCTAAAGAGGTCATTGCCGTTGTGATACATGGCAAATTGAATATCTGGATGAGCCAGAGATACCCGGTGAAATTCATCGATAATATGTCGCAACTCTACCTGATCCGACTTGAGGAAGTTCCTCCTTGCCGGAACGTTAAAAAAAAGATTTTTTACAGCGATAGAAGTTCCTTCAGCCGTCGCTACCACTTCCTGTGTAATAAACTTCCCCCCTTCTATGCAAATACGCGTACCCACCTCTTCGTTTTGTGGTCTTGTATTCATCTCCACATGGGCTATGGCTGCAATAGACGCCAAAGCCTCACCTCTGAATCCTTTGGTGTGCAGACTAAACAAATCTTCTGCCGAACGTATCTTTGAAGTAGCGTGTCTTTCAAAACTCAGGCGCGCATCTGTAACGGTCATTCCCTTTCCGTTATCGACCACTTGAATAAGCGTTTTACCGGCGTTTTTAATGATGAGTTTGATTTCAGTAGCACCCGCATCAACTGCGTTCTCTACGAGTTCCTTCACCACAGAAGCTGGCCTTTGTACCACCTCTCCTGCCGCGATCTGATTCGCTACATGATCCGGTAAAAGCTGTATGATATCTGCCATTATTACTTAGAAGTGAATATACTTAGGTCAAAATCGATAATAAAGAGGAATAAAAGTATCAGTATGGCCGCAATGATAAGAACATTTTTATTGGCCTTGCTACCCGGATCTCTTCTAAGATCTTCTAAGGCATTGTTAATCTTCTTTTTCAACCCTTTGTTATCTACTGTCGTTCTCCTGAAACCGTCGAAGCGTCCCTCTATTTTAAAAGGACTCCCTTCCTTGTCACTCTTGTAGTAACGAGGGGTATAGCTGTACTTTTTATTTTTTCGCGATCCTAATGCTCCCATAATCCTTCAAAAATACTGAAAATACTACAGAAATGTAAGGAGTGTGCGGTTAAATTTTTCACAACTGCAATACCTCATTGCTCTGTCACAAAAAAAAAGAATTGTTGTCTTTAGAAGAAGAGGTTTAACTCAAAGAAGCCATTTTAATAGCGGCAATAGCAGCTTCAGTGCCTTTATTGCCGTGTTTTCCTCCGCTGCGATCTATAGCCTGTTGCAAGGTATCGTCGGTAAGCACACAGAATATCACCGGGCAATCGTATTTTACATTGAGGTCTTTTATCCCTTGAGCTGCAGCATTACAAACAACATCAAAGTGGCTGGTTTCACCTCTGATTAAACTCCCTATAGCTATAACGGCATCTACGTCTTGTGTTTCCAGCATCTTTTTACAACCAAAAGTCAGCTCAAAACTTCCAGGAACATTCCACCGTACAATATTTTCGGGAAGTACCCCACAGTCTAAAAGAGTAGCCTCTGCACCGGAAAAAAGCCCTTCTGTTACGGTGTCATTCCATTCCGAAACGACAATACCAAATCGAAAAGCCCTCGCATCAGGAACACTCGTCTTATCGTATTGTGATAGATTTTTGTTTTCTGTAGCCATACTTAATTCGAACTTTCTACCTTTCCGATATATATATCTATGGTACGACCTTCTTCCGAATCAGGGTATTCGTCTTTAACCCTGTTGAAATACTTTAAGGCAAGGTCGTTTTTACCCAGTTCTAAAGCAGTTACGCCCGCTTTGAAGAGGAATCTGGGTGTAGTAAAGCCGTTACTGTTTGCCGCAAATGCTCTCTCGTAGTAATCCAAAGCTTCTTCGGGTTGGTCGAGTTGCATAAACGCATCTCCTATCCCCCCTTTAGCCAAAGGCCCTAACATAGCATCTTCTGAAGAAAACTGCTCCAGATGTGTTATAGCTTCCTGATACTTATTCATATTGAGATAAGCCATTCCTGCACTGTAATAAGACAAGTTGGCCGCATCTGTACCTTTATATTTCTCTATAATATCGAGGAAACCGTACTTCCCTTCTGCTCCGTTTAGAGCAAGAGTGTAAAGTGAATCTCTATTGGTGCTGTTTATAGCCTCGTTAAAGAGTTGCTGTGCAAACATCATTTCGTTGGAAGCCTCTGTGTTTTTAGGCCCTTTCATAAACTCCTGATACCCCAGAAATCCCAATGCTGCAACGGCCACCACTCCGATACCGACAATTATAGCTTTCTGATTTCTCGCCACCCACGCCTCTGTTCTCGAAGCACTTTCATCGAGCGTACCAAACACTTCTGCTGTGGTACTTTTCATGTTTTCCGCCTGTTCTTCCTTCTTATTCTTGGGTTTATGTCCTCGTTTCTTATACGTTGCCATCTTTAGAGACTTTTATTGTGCCGCAAAAATATAATTTTTATTGATATATGAAAGTGTATTTATTCGAATATTTTAATTAGTTTAGGTAACTTTCGAGCCGAAAAGACAGCAAGAATCCACAGCATTAAAGGGTATGTTTCTAAAAAAACTATCATTGGTCAATTACAAGAACTTCAAGGCAAAAGACTTTGAGTTTGACGAAAAGATCAACTGCCTGGTAGGCGACAATGGCATCGGAAAAACCAATGTTCTCGACGCTATTTACCACCTTTCTTTTGGCAAGAGCTATTTTAATCCTATCGCCGTTCAAAATATAAGGCACGGAGAAGACTTTTTTGTAGTAGACGGTCTCTTTAGTAAAATGGGACATGACGAACACATAATATGCAGTTTCAAAAAAGGACAAAAGCGGGGAATTAAACGCAACGGCAAGGCTTACGACAAATTGTCTGACCATATCGGATTTCTCCCCTTAGTTATCATATCTCCGGCCGACCGCGACCTTATTGTGGAGGGTAGTGAAACTCGTAGGAGGTTTATAGATAGTGTTATCTCACAGTCCGACAAAATCTATCTCGATCACCTCATTCAGTACAACAGGGCGCTGAGTCAGCGAAATTCTCTGTTAAAGTACTTTGCCTTAAACCACACATACGACAACAACACCTTAAGTATATACAACGAGCAGCTCCACCTTCACGGTTCAGAAATATTCAAAGGCAGACAAGCATTTCTCGAAGCATTTGTCCCTATTTTCTTGGAGCGATACAGAGCCATCTCCAACAGTGGTGAAAATGTAAATATCTCCTATAGCAGCTCACTTTCGGAGCAGCCGCTGGACGAACTGCTCAAAAACGCCATCAACAAAGACAGAGCGCTTCAATATACCAGCACCGGGATACACCGTGATGACCTCAGCCTGGAAATCGACGGCTATCCAATAAGAAAATTCGGCAGCCAAGGGCAGCAGAAATCCTTTTTGGTCGCTCTAAAGCTGGCCCAATTCGATTTTATAAAACAACAGGCCGGCGTATCGCCTATCCTATTACTCGACGATATATTTGACAAACTCGATGAAAACCGCGTGGCGCGCATTGTAAAACTGATGGAAAACAATTTCGGACAGTTGTTTATCAGCGACACCCATGCCAGTCGAACAGAAGCTGTAGTGCGGGAAACTGCCCGGTCTTATAAAGTATTCCAACTATAATCGTTTTTGAAGGTAGAAAGTCCGAGCTGAAGACTACTTCTAGTCAGATGACATCGGACAACATAAAAACAATAAAATCATTAACTATGAAGTACACCAATATCGCAACAGCATTCCTGATAGGTCTGTCTACCCTTTTTACTGGCTGCACCCCTTCTCCCGAAACACAGCTGCAGCAGCTCACCGGTTATTGGGAAATTGAAAGCGTAGAGTTTCCTGGTGGCGACACAAAAGAATTTGACGTAAATACTACAGTCGATTATATAGAGTTAACAACCGACAGCACGGGATTTCGAAAAAAAATGCAGCCCCGTTTAGACGGAGAATATTACACCACAAACGACAGTGAAAATTTTTCGATCGGTCTAAAAGACAATCGCCTTATTCTCAAATATCACACCTCGCTAAGTCAGTGGGAAGAAGAGGTAATTAAGCTGACTGAAAACCGACTAATACTGCGAAATGCAGATAATTTGAATTACCTTTACAAACGATATGAGCCCCTCGATTTGGGAGATTTACAAGAAAAATAATACGACTACATCATGGCAAAGCGACACAGCGAACACATATCACTATCGGAAGGACTGAAAGCCTTTATCGCGGAGAACAAGCTGCAATCGGGCATGGATAAGATAGATGTGCGAAAGGCGTGGAAGCAGCTTATGGGCAGTGGTATTGCCAATTACACCTCCGACATACAGCTCAAAAACGACACCTTATACGTAAGTCTCACCTCTTCGGTATTGCGAGAAGAACTCAGCTACGGGAAAGAAAAAATCATCGCCATAATCAACGAAGAACTCGGAAAAGAGCTGATAAAGAAAATAGTGTTGAGATAGTTACCACACAGTAGATGAATTGCCCTTTCAGCTCAAAAATAAAGGACCTTTTCCGATATTTCGAAAAAGGTCTTTTATTTTATACAATCGGTAAAATTTAAAAAATCTCCCTTCCGGCAAAGTGAAATGCTCCTTCTATAGCCGCATTCTCATCGCTGTCGGAACCGTGCACTGCATTTTCTCCTATCGAAGTTGCATACAGCTTTCTTATAGTCCCCTCTGCAGCCTCCGCAGGATTTGTAGCTCCTATCAATGCTCTGAAATCTTCTACAGCATTGTCTTTTTCAAGTATAGCAGCAACAATAGGTCCCCTGGTCATAAAATCTACCAATTCACCGAAAAAAGGGCGTTCGCTGTGGATAGCATAAAATTCTTCGGCATCCCTCCTGCTCAACTGAGTGTACTTCATTGCCACAATTCTAAAACCAGCAGCAGTTATCTTTTCCAGTATAGCCCCGATATGTCCGTTTTCAACAGCATCGGGTTTAATCATTGTAAATGTTCTGTTTGTAGCCATTTGCTTTTTAAAAATTTTGTGCAAAGGTACTCCTTTACAATTAAAGTTCAAAAGTAAAGTGACAGAGAGAGTTGGAGATGGGGAGAGTTGGAGACGTGGAGACTTGGAGATGGGGAGACGTGGAGATGAAGAGACTGGGAGATGGGAGGACTTGAAGGAATCTCTTGTTTTGACGTTGTGCTTTTGAAGCGCCTTTGGTCTTGGGGGGAGATTCTTCACTACATTCTGAATGAACTGTGATGTCATTCCGACGATAGGAGGAATCTCTAGGGTAGACGTTGTGCTGTTGAAGATACTTTGGTCTTGGGCTGAGATTCTTTCCTCCTCCGGCGGACAGGCACTTCGCTAGGGCTCCGTTCTGAATGACAGTACTTGGCTTACAGAAAGTTGAAGGTGTCATTGCGAGAAGCCGACCAAAGTCGGGAGAGCGGGAATTTTCACTATTTAATGGGACTACTAACAGTGTAGTGTGTATACATAATACAGCCTTTACACTTGTCTCATCAAAAAACTCTGTCGTATGCTTTTTTACACTTTGTACAATCTAGCTCTAAAAATGTCGAATAACAACGGGATGTCTCACTACACTGCCTGTATCTTTATGTCGTTACTGATCTTTGCCAACTTGTATGTTGTGCTACACATATTCTACGGACTAGCACCTGGCATGCCCAATCCGGATTTGTTAGCCATAGCTGTTATCTTCCCGGTTCACTTAACGGTATGCCACACTTATATAGATACCGAAAAGTATATCGATATCATACTGAAATACAATGCTATAAAAACTGATAGGCAAACAGTCTTAAAAAAAACTATCGTACTAGCTTATATTGTCATCAGTCTGATACTCCCCATAGTTATTCAGCTGTAAAACAACTGACACAGGATGATATTACAACTGCAGATGCACAAAGAGAAACCTCTATTCCGCTAGCGTCTTACGATAATAAAAGACGATCTTCGGTTTTGTTGGTGTTCTTCTTCGGTGCAATCTACTCCGTTAGCACAGTGATTAAGCAAGTGCTTTTCGCCGTATCCTATAGCGCTTTCAATACGTTCTTCCGCTATTCCTCTTGAATACAGATAATCGCGAGTAGCCTTAGCGCGATTATCGGACAGCTTTTCATTGTAGGCATCATTTCCTCTAGAATCGGTATGGGCCTCTATTTTAATCACCATTTCCGGATGCGCATTCATCACACTAACAATATGCTCCAGTTCGTACTCTGCGTCGGGACGAATTTCCCAGCGGTTATAATCGAAATAGATGGGGTTGATTACAATTTCATCTTCTACAATAAGTGGTGTAAGTGCAAAATTTACTTCGGCTTCTTCCTTTCCGTTTACATTCACCTCTTGTTGTTCAGCGCGATAGTCTTCCAGCTCGGCTACCACGGTGTAACTTCCTTCCAGGCAATCGGCTTTAAGACTGTATTGTCCATCTGTATCAGTAAGCACCTTGGCTACTACTCCACCTCCGGGAGCCACGATTCGCACCGAAGCTTCTACCAGGGGCTCTTCACTGCTTTTATCAGTAACCACTCCATTAATAGTAACCATACACTCTCTTGCGGTAAAGTGGTAAATATCGTCATCTCCCTTGCCCCCGATGCGGTTTGACGAGAGATAGCCTTCGGTTTTATCCTCATTCATCACAAATCCGAAATCGTCCATCGGACTGTTTATCGGAACTCCGGGATTGGTCACTTTTCCAAAAGCACCGTTAACAGGCTCACTGATCAATATGTCTAGTCCGCCCAAACCGGGATGACCGTTTGACGAGAAGTACAATACCCCGTCTTTATCGACAAAGGGAAACATCTCTCGTCCACGGGTATTGATTGTTTTCCCTAGGTTTTCTGGTGTACTATACGTTCCATCTCCGTGAATATCTACCACGTAAATATCGGTTACTCCATACCCTCCTGGCATATCGGACACAAAATAGAGTTTTTTTTCATCAGGGCTCAAGGCAGGATGTCCAACGGAATAGCTCACATCGTTAAAAGGCAACTCCACTATGTTACCCCAGGTTCCATCAGCACCCAAAGACGCTTTGTACAACTGCAAGTGCACAGTCCCTTTTTCATCCTTTTCAGTTCGCTTTCCATTTTCTGCATTATCTCTGGTAAAATACATGGTTTGCCCGTCTTTGGTAATGGTCACGGTTGCCTCGTGAAATCGAGAATTGACTTCCCCCTCCAACTTTCGGGCATCGTAAAGCTCATTGCCCATGCGATCTCCCACATAAATATCGAGAAAAGGCTGTTTATTCCAGTCGTATATTCGCGTTCGCCCCCCAGAGGGCTTAGTAGATGCAAAGTAGAATTTGTCACCCTGAACAAAGCCTCCAAAATCGGAGTATTCCGTATTGATAGCCATATTGTGCAGATTGCCAAACAATCGAGCTTTGGGATTGTTCAACTTAGTATAATAGTCTCCCTCCTCTATAAGTCTGATCATTTCAGGATCATCCCCTCCTTTTTCGGCAGATTTTTTAAGCCATTTCACCGCCTCTTCATATTTGCGATTTCCCTTTAGAACTTGGGCATAGCGAAACAGATAGTCGGGTCCCACCTCTTGTTCGTACATACGAATAAGAATGCCGTACCACTTTTCTGCTTGTTCCATATTGGTGTTGTAATAGTAAGAATCGCCGAGGCGCCCCAACACATGTACGGTAGAATCTCCCTTGCGCACAAGCCCTTCGTATAGTTCAGCCGATTTTACATAGGCCAATTGATCGAAGTAACGATCGGCTGCCAGGTGGCGTTGGGAAAACACTCCCGTTGTACACAACAGAAAAAACACGGCTAATTTTATTCTCAAAATATCACTATTCATCACAAAAAAATTCTATTTATATAAAAATAATCTCCAATAGACATATTCAATGAGCTAATATAAGACTTAACTTTCAATTTGAGATTTCAATATTCTCGTTTTTTGAGCAAAAAATCCTTTTTATTCCGCTTCAGAAGTTCATATTATAATACTTACTTTTGCATCCGCAATACGGAAACTATGGGTTTAGTACAGGAAATTAGTAAAAGGAGAACTTTCGGAATCATATCTCACCCCGATGCGGGAAAGACAACACTGACAGAAAAACTGCTGCTTTTTGGCGGAGCTATTCAGGAAGCAGGAGCTGTTAAAAGCAACAAAATCAAAAAAGGAGCTACGAGCGACTTTATGGAGATAGAGAGGCAAAGGGGGATTTCTGTAGCTACTTCCGTATTGGCATTTAACTACAAGGACAAAAAAATAAATATTCTCGATACTCCGGGACACAAGGATTTTGCAGAAGACACTTTCCGTACACTCACCGCTGTAGACAGTGTTATTGTCGTCATAGACGTAGCCAAAGGTGTGGAAGAACAAACAGAAAAACTGGTGCAAGTATGTCGTATGCGAAGCATCCCGATGATTGTTTTTATCAACAAACTCGACCGTGAGGGTAAAGATGCTTTCGACCTATTGGACGAGGTAGAACAAAAACTCGGCTTACAAGTTAGCCCGCTCAGTTTCCCCATAGGTATGGGATATGACTTTAAAGGAATTTACAATATCTGGGAAAAAAATATCAATCTCTTTAGCGGTGACAGCAAAAAGAATATTGAAGAGACCATTGCCTTCGATCAGTTAGAAGACCCGGAACTGGACGACATAATAGGTAGAGAAGCTGCCGAGACCCTTCGCGAAAATTTGGAATTAGCACAAGGTGTATACCCTCCATTTGAACACGAAGCCTATCTCAAAGGAGAATTACAACCAGTATTTTTCGGCTCAGCCCTCAACAACTTTGGAGTTCGGGAATTGCTGGACTGTTTTATCGACATCGCTCCCTTCCCGAGACCTAAACAAAGTGAAGAACGACTGGTAAAGCCAGATGAAGAGGCCTTTTCCGGCTTTGTGTTTAAGATTCACGCCAATATGGATCCTAAACACCGTGATCGCCTCGCCTTTGTCAAGATCGTGTCAGGAACCTTCGAACGAAATACCCCATACCTACATGTACGACACAATAAAAAGCTGAAGTTTTCCAGTCCGAATGCCTTTTTTGCCGAGAAAAAAGAAATTGTAGATGTCTCCTATGCCGGCGATATCGTGGGCTTACACGATACGGGAAATTTTAAGATAGGTGATACACTTACCTCAGGAGAAATACTTCACTTTAAGGGTATCCCGAGTTTCTCTCCCGAACACTTCCGATATATCAACAATGCCGATCCTATGAAAGCCAAACAACTGGCCAAAGGGATAGATCAGTTGATGGACGAAGGAGTTGCGCAGCTGTTTACTCTCGAAATGAACGGACGAAAGGTGATAGGTACCGTGGGAGCATTACAATACGAAGTCATCCAATATCGTTTGGAGCACGAATACGGCGCAAAATGTACCTACGAGATGTTCCCCATACACAAAGCGTGCTGGGTAGTACCAGATGATGCTAAAAGTGAGGAGTTTGCAGAATTTAAGAGAGTAAAACAAAAATTTCTGGCCAAAGACAAACAGGGGCAATTGGTATTCCTTGCAGATTCCGCTTTTTCGATTCAAATGACACAGCAAAAATACCCTTCGGTAAAATTGCATTTCTCTTCGGAGTATTGAGATTTGCTCTAATTGTTATCGTTCTTTAACCCTCCCTATTCCATTTTGGATTCTGGGCAAGGAATTGCTTGCTATTATACAACTATAGCGTCATTTCTTTCCTTCCTCAATGCCCTTCCCTATTCTAAATTTTTATTTTTGTAGTAATAATACTATATTTACAAGAAGAAAAAACAATATTTATTGATTGTTGTCACACAAATATTCAAAACAAAACTTGTATGTAATCAGTATTAGTGCGTTTTAAAAACATTAGGATATGGTTGCTAAGAAAAAAATAAACGTAAAAGGCATAGACATTGTTGTATATGAAAACAATAAAGAAGATTATATTTCGCTAACTGATATTGCGAGATTTAAAAATGCCTCCGAGCCTAAAGACGTAGTAAAAAACTGGATGCGTTCGCGTGCCACTATTGAGTTTCTCGGCTTGTGGGAACAATTGAATAATCCCGATTTTAAAGGAGCCGAAATCGACCCCTTTTTACACCAAGCGGGAAGTAACTCATTTACACTTTCGCCTTCCAAGTGGATAGCCACAGTTAATGCTAAAGGTATTACCTCTAAAATGGGAAAAAATGGTGGTACCTTTGCTCACGAGGACATTGCATTTGAATTTGCTTCTTGGATATTGGCCAGTTTTAAATTGTATTTTATCAAAGAATTCCAACGCCTAAAAGAAGAGGAAAACAACCGTTTGAACTTGGAGTGGAATTTACAGCGAACCATTTCCAAAATAAACTATCAAATCCACACCGACGCTATCAAAGCCAATCTAATACCAAAAGAAATCACCAAACAGCAAGCCAGTATGGTGTATGCCGATGAAGCGGACTTGCTAAACGTGGCTTTGTTTGGTATTACCGCCAAAGAATGGCGTGAAAGCAATCCCCATCAAAAAGGAAACATACGCGATACGGCTACCATAGAGCAATTGGTAGTGCTGAGCAATATGGAAAGTATAAATGCCTTGTTGATACAACAGGGGCTTTCTCAGAATAAAAGACTGATTCAACTCAACTCCGTAGCCATAACACAAATGAAATCGCTTATAAAAAGTAGTACTGTAAAAACATTGAAATAAAAACCAATATCATGAGACGACCAAAACTACTTACAAATTACAAACACCTCTCCGATGTAGAACTGGCCTTACTGGGCGAACAAAGCCTCAGCGGTTTAAGGGATTACTGCCGAATCATTTCTTCCAACCCTTAACAATATCGGAAAGTTGACCGTTTTTGTATCTGCATCACCCCAGGCTGCTTTAAGTTGGTCGCCTACAAGTGCTACCGGACTCACCCCTTTATCTCGGGTATAGTGTTTTACGGCCGACCAGGTTTCCAGATATCCTGTAAGCTGTGCTAAGCTCCACTGATATTCATTTCTGAACTTAGGAGATTCTATTTCAGTAAATGGAAAAGGAATGGTCTTGTACTCCTCATCTATATACCTCCGCTCGGGATCCCAATACCCTTTCAGCAATCCGCTGTACAGTTCGAGGATTACCTCATCTACTTCGCTGTCTACCTCGAGCAGCGCATAGCCCGTAACGGCGAGGGATCCGCCAGGTTTCAACACCCTTTTCACCTCCTTGTAAAAAGCGTCAAAATCAAACCAATGTACAGCCTGTGCTACCGTGATTAGATCGAATTGCTTGTCGGCAAAAGAAGTCGATTCGGCCGGGCATACCGAATAGTGTATGTTAGGGGTTTGAACCGCATTTTGCATTTGCTTCTCGCTGATATCGGTGGCATAAACACTTTTAAAATATGCTGCCAAGGCTCCTGCCAATTGTCCGCTTCCCGTACCGCAATCCCAGGCAATTTCTCTGCTTTTCGGCATAGATGCCAAATACGACACCAGTGCTTCGGGATAGCTTGGGCGAAATCGGGAATAATCAGCTGCATGCCCAGAGAAGAGATCTTTCATTATTGTGGCTTAAGCTAATTTTGACTGTTTTGGAAGTTATCCTTATACCATTCCACCTGCTTTTTGAGACCTTCGCGAAAAGAAGTAAGCGGACGATAATCCAATAGCTTTTCCGCCTTATCGATCAACGCTGTAGTCCGCTGCTGATCACCGGAACGGGGGGGAGTTTCTCTAATCAGTGCCTTTTTACCTATAATTTCTTCTACAAGAGCTATTCCTTCTCCTGTAGTGTATTCTTCATCAGACCCGATATTGATAATCTCTCCGTTCACCTGGTCTTCTCTTCCTATAACTGCGGCTACTCCTCTTACAATATCACCCACATAGGTAAAACTTCGCGAGTGCTTTTCACTTCCTTTAAAAAGAGGGAACGGTATTTCTTCGTAAATAGATTTGATGAGTTTGGTATACAGTTTTTCAGGTCTTTCTCTCGGACCGTATACCGAATACAAACGCAGGGAACACGCCTTCAGTTTACCCAATCGCTGAGCGCCCAACACCAGTTGTTCGGCCGCTAACTTGGTAGTCCCATAGAAGGAAATAGGTTGTGGGACTGCTGTTTCGGGCAAGGTGGCTACTCTGCCATAGATAGAAGAGGTAGCCATATTGACAAACAGCTTGAGTTCAGGGCTGTTGCGCTCTAACTCCTCTAGTAGGTTTTGAGTGGCAAAAATATTGTTTCGGACATAGTCGTCTAAAGAGACATCCGAAGAGATACCGGGCTGTGCCGCATAGTGAAATACATAATCTAATTGTCCAGGAAGCTCATTCAGCTCCCCAGTCAAATCGGCTTCTAAAAACTGTACTCCAGCTTTTCGGATATCTTCCACATTGCGCCTTTTTAAAGCGATGTCGTAATAATCCGAAAAATTGTCTACCCCATATACCTCATGACCTTCTGCGGCCAGGTATTCGGCGGTATGTGATCCTATAAAACCGGCAGCTCCGGTAACGAGTATTCTCATCTTAGTTTTTTACAAAACTATGATTTTTTATCTTCTAAACTCGTATTCTATTGCAATGTTCGGACCTAAATCAAGCTTTATCCTTCTGCATACCATAAGGCGTCCACACACTTTTGCTACTTCTGGTATGCTGCCGGATAGCTTGGTTTTTGGCAATCGACTCCGGGGTTTTATACCCGCGAGCGTGATCGAGATGAACACATATAGCACTGTATCGAATCTGTTTTCCCTTGATTCCGTAATTCATCAGACGCTCCCCAAGTTCACGATCCTGCCCGCCGTACTGCATGCGTTCGTCAAATCCGTTTACTGCCTCGATATCTTCTTTCCATCCCGAGGCATTGTGTCCGTTCCAAGTAGCTCCGGTAGGAGTAAGCGTATTCAACAGCGCGGCCTTAAAATTTCCGGATGTGAGTTTATTGTTTTTAAACGACGATTTCAGACCTAGTTCCTTAAGCCACTTCAAATCAAAACAACGCCCACTCTCAATATCTTCTCGAGAGATGGTCTCTGATATAGACATAGGCAACATAAAATATCCTCCGGACAGAAAATAGCCTTTTTCCTTTCGCCTGCTATGCACTTCCAAAAAATCGTTTCTAGGAATACAATCGCCATCGCTCATCACAATATATTTGGCTGAACATTGTGTGATTGCCTTATTGAGTATACGCGATTTCTGAAAACCATCGTCTTCTTGCCACACATGAACAATGGGATAAGAAACCTCGCTCTGCATGCGTTGAAGCAATGCTTTGGTAGCAGGTCCTGAACCGTCGTCGGCTATGACCAACTCAAAATTTTTAAAGGTCTGCGCGTGGTATCCCCACAAGACTTTTTCCAGCCATGCCTCTGCATTATAGGTACTGATAATTACCGAGATTTCACAGTTGTGCTTCGTTTCCATTCTCCAATCCCCTATTTAGTTCTTTTATTAGAATGACAAAAGTATGAATACAGATATATATCTTTGCTTTAAATTAGAAAAAACTGCTTGGTGCTGTTGTTCTAAATCCCAAATATTAAATACACATTTTATCACTATTCATGGCAAAGCTTACCATCATCATACCTACCCTTAACGAAGAAGATTTTGTGGAACGAGCTATACAGTCCGCTACTTTTGCCGATGAAATACTGGTTATCGACTCTTTTAGTAAAGATCGCACACTAGAAATAGTTAAAAAATATTCCGCAACTGTTTATCAACGGAAATTTGACAATTTTTCCCGTCAGAAAAACTATGCTATAGACCGTGCTTCAAACGAGTGGATTTTTATTCTAGACGCCGATGAAGTGATAGTTCCGAAATTACAGGAGGAAATTATTTCTAAAATCGAAAAAGAAAGCAGCTACAAAGCGTATGAAGTAGGTGCTGTACGTATGTTTATGGGACGAAAAATGAAATACGGCACAGCACAAAACGACACTAAAACCCTACTGTTTAAAAAATCCCACTGCAGATTTGGAAACAAACTAGTACACGAAAACCTGATAGTTGAAGGCAAGAAAGGAAGACTAAAAAATCGTATTTTACATTACACCTATCGCGGATTTGATCATTTTATCGGAAAGAAAAACCACTATGCGTGGTTACAGGCCCAGGAAATGTATAACAAGGGCAAAAGAGCTCATTTAGCTCATATCCTAATCAAGCCATCGTTCCGGTTTTTCAATGAATACATCTTCAAAAGAGGGTTTATGGATGGTTTTCCGGGATTTGTCAGTGCCTATATCAATTCTTATGGCGTAATGACCCGATATATAAAATTATGGCTCTTACAACATCAAAAACAATAAAAAAAGGACTTCTATACAATAGCAAATTGTATTTATAAAAGCTAACGAATAGCTTATTTCTGTTTCCTACATCCTAAACTGTGATTACTCCAAGTGCGAAAACTCCGGAAAGTTTCACCCAACCACCGAAAAAACACTTTACGCACAAGGACATGCAACACTTATCAGAAGTAAGGTTTTCACGTTTAAAATGAAGCAGTTTTACCGGATAGTTTTTTTTCTATAGCAATCTATCAGATCTTCAGTGGCTTTGCCTGATCCGTCATCTGCGATAATAGTTTCAAAATCTTTATAGGCCTACTGTTCATACCCCATTCATTTTTTTAGCTATACTCCAGGATTTTAAGCACTTATAAAAACTGATATACCGAGTTTTTCATACAGGAATATATAATGCTACAATACAAAATAGGAAGTACAATTTATATATCTTTGTTATGAGGTGAGATAATTAAATTTATTGCCCCGTTTACAAATTTATCCCTATTGTAATTATGAGTAAAATAATTCTCGGCTTATTAAAAAAATTAAAATTCTTACCTCAAAAACACTTTGTAGGCATCTATTACGAATATTACACTCGTAAAAAATTATCTCTAGACGATCCTAAAGAACTCAATGAAAAAATTCAATGGCTAAAGGTCTTTTATCGCCCAAAAATACTCAATCAACTTGTCGACAAATACGCGGTGAGAGTGTATGTAGAGGAAAAAATCGGGAAAGAATACCTGAATGAGTGTTACGGGGTATACGATACCGTAAAGGACGTTAATTTTGACTCGCTCCCCAGTGAATTTGTGCTAAAGGGAGTTCACGGCAGTGGCTTTAATCTCATTGTAAAAGACAAGGCGAAACTAAACAAGTTTAAAGCCAGATTAAAAATGAGAAAGTGGCTCTTTCACAACTTTTATTACAAAGCCGGACACGAATGGGCCTATAAAGATGTCAAGCCGAGAATTATCGTCGAAAAATATTTGAGAGAAATTGACCTCGGACTATTACATGACTACAAGTTCTTTTGCTTTAACGGAGTTCCTAAATTCATTCACATCGACGTAGATAGGTTCGGAAAACACCAACGCCTGTTTTACGACACCGAGTGGAATAAATTGCCGTACAAACACTACCTCCCCAACAGCGCTGAAGTAGAGCAGCCAAGCAGTCTGAATCTCATGCTTGAAATTTCAGAAAAATTATCAGAAGGTTTTCCGTTAGTAAGGGTCGATTTGTACGCTACCGAAGGAAGGGTGATTTTTGGTGAATTAACCTTTTATCCCGGCAATGGAGTCCTCGAATTCACACCGGATAAGTTTAACAAAACAACAGGGGATTACTTGTCACTTCCCAAATTAAAAAAAGGTCAGAAATACATACGTACATTTTAATAAAAAATGCAAGACGAAATCAATAAAGCCGTGATCATTCTCCAAGAAGGAGGACTTCTCCTCTACCCCACGGACACCGTATGGGGCATAGGCTGCGATGCGACTGATACCGATGCCGTAGCCAGGATTTACGCTCTAAAAAAGCGATCGGATGCCAAGGCGCTTATCTGTTTGGTATCTGATGTCCCTATGCTGGAAAAATACATTCCTGAAATCGCTGAAGTCACCTACGATGTGATAGATTTAGCTACCAAACCCACTACTATTGTATACGACAACCCTATAGGCATAGCCAAAAACCTTATCGCCGAAGACAACACCATAGGCATACGAGTAGCATCAGATGTGTTTTGTCAGCGACTCATCCGAAAATTCGGCAAGCCTATAGTTTCTACATCGGCAAACATAAGCGGCGCCCCTACTCCACAATCCTACCGCGAAATAGCTCCCGAAATTTTAAAAGGTGTAGACTATGTAGTAAATTTGCAGCACGAAAAACAGGGAGGTCAACCGTCATCTATCATCAAGATTAGTAAAGACGGTATCGTAAAGGTGATAAGGAAATGAATTGTTTGCCACGAATACACTAATATATTTGCAATATGAATTTTTAATCCTGATTGCTACAATTTGCAGCAATCTGAAAGTCTATATACCGAGATTTGCTCGGTAACCGGGAGATTATTTATGTCTTAGCAGCAAGAGATTCACTGAAGTTAAAGAGTCGTAATAATCCCTACGAACATCCGGATCTGTATTATAGACCAAAGTATCCGTGGCAATTAAAAAAAATTAAAGTGAGGTTGATAAACCATAAAGAAGCATTACAACAAGATATTTTTGACATTATATCGGCAGCAACCGCCAAACTGGGAGTTGACAGTTATGTTATAGGTGGATATGTACGCGACTACCTGCTACAACGAGGCACTCCTAAGGATATTGATATTGTAACTGTAGGAAGCGGTATAGACCTGGCTCGAAAAGTTGCAGAACTACTTCCCGGAAAACCCAAGGTTCAGGTGTTTAAAAACTTCGGTACGGCCATGCTGCGGTGGAATGAACTCGAAGTAGAATTTGTAGGTGCCCGCAAAGAGAGCTATCGCTCAGACAGCCGTAAGCCCATAGTAGAAAACGGCAGCCTAAAGGACGACCAAGACCGACGCGATTTTACCATCAACGCCTTGGCATTTTCCCTTCAAAAAGACAACTTCGGAGATCTTCTCGACCCTTTTAACGGTGTGGAAGATTTGAAACAGGGACTGATACGCACTCCCTTAGACCCCGATATCACCTATTCCGACGATCCGCTGCGGATGCTCAGAGCTATTCGCTTTGCTTCGCAATTGCACTTTGAGATATTTCCCGAATCACTACAAGCTATATCGCAAAACAAAAACCGGATAAAAATCGTCTCCAAAGAGCGTGTAGTAGACGAGCTAAACAAAATACTGATGAGTGACAAGCCCTCTATCGGACTGAGTTTACTGTTCAAAACCGGTTTGTTACACATCATTCTCCCTGAACTTACCAACTTACAGGGAATTGAAGAAAAGGAAGGACAAAAACACAAAGACAACTTCTGGCATACGCTAGAGGTAGTAGACAATATTTCGGAACATACCGACGACCTCTGGCTTCGATGGGCGGCACTGCTACACGATATCGGTAAGGCACCTACCAAAAGGTTTGACAAAAAGATAGGGTGGACTTTTCACGGGCATGAGTTTGTAGGAGGTAAAATGGTGTTCAAACTCTTTAAACGCCTGCGAATGCCGCTGAATGAAAAGATGAAGTTTGTACAGAAAATGGTCGCTATGAGTTCGCGCCCCATTGTTCTGGCACAAGATATAGTTACCGACTCTGCGGTGAGGAGACTGATTTTTGATGCGGGAGAGCACGTAGACGACCTAATGACACTCTGCGAAGCGGATATCACGACCAAAAACCCTAAAAAATTCAGGAAATACCACCAGAATTTTAAGATTGTCAGACAAAAAATCGTAGAAGTAGAAGAGCGAGACCACATCAGAAACTTCCAGCCGCCGATAAGTGGAGAAGATATCATGAAAACCTTTAAGCTCTCCCCTTCCAGAGAAATAGGAATTATAAAAGATGCCATAAAAGAAGCCATACTGGAAGGAGATATCCCCAACGATTACGATGCAGCCTACGATTTTATGCTAAAAAAAGGAAAAGAACTGGGACTGAAAGCCGGTGAGGTGGAGACAAAGTGACTTGGAGGTGAGGAGACTTGGAGACTTGGAGGTGAGGAGATTTGAAGGTGAGGAGAAAAAATTGAGATTTGTCATTCGACAATCAGGCCTGCCCGCCGAAGGAGGGAGGAATCTCAGGCTTTGACTTGGTGACTAAAAACTAAGAACTAACAAACTATAAACATTATGTCTACCTGGTTCAAAAAAAACTTCAGGACAATTACCAAGGCTACATTGGTATTCGTATACCTCGTTATCCTTGCCGGTGCTTTGGTGCGTATGACCGGTAGTGGTATGGGATGCCCCGACTGGCCTAAGTGCTTCGGGTACTACATCCCACCCACCGAAGAATCTCAGCTGTTGTGGCAAGCGGGAAGAGAATTTAAGAAAGGGCAGGTCATTATTCACGACGAGACCCTGATGGTTGCAAAATCTGATTTCACCACCTCAGACACTTATACCCCAGAGCATTGGGAAGCGTATACGAAACACGACTACGCTATCTTCAATCCCATGCACACCTGGATAGAATACATCAACCGCCTTTGTGGTGCTCTGGCAGGAATGGCTACTTTTCTAATGGCCATAGCCTCTTTTGCCTATCGCAGGGATAAGCCTGTAGTAACCTGGCTGTCATGGCTTGCCGTATTCGGCATGGGCTTTCAGGCCTGGTTGGGTGCCACGGTGGTATATTCTGTATTAGCACCAGTTAAAATAACCACACATATGCTCGCAGCCCTCGCTATCGTAGCTCTTGTTATCTACATATTACACCTTACCAGAGACAAGGAAGTAAATCATCGCTATCACAAAAGACTGACACAGCTTATTTGGATAGCATTAGGACTCACAATAATACAAGTGGTATTGGGCACCCAAGTGCGACAATTAGTAGACGATCAGGTAAAAATAGTTGGAGATACGGTCAGAGAACTATGGTTGAACAGTAGTGGATGGTGGTTTTATGTACACCGCTCTTTTTCAATTGTCGTTCTGGCAGTGAATTTGTGGATGTTTGCAATCAACCGCAAATACAATCTCGGCTATACCCGGGTAAGGTGGATTATTATCCTGCTCGGACTGGAGGTACTGTCTGGAATAGCTATGGCATATTTGCACTTCCCCTTTGGGTCTCAAAGCCTTCACCTTATCGCAGCCACAATATTGTTTGGTGTACAGTATTATCTATTGCTCGATACCCGGCATACTGTGAAATCTTCTTAACTTTGCCACACTAACAACTACGAACTAAGAACTAAAAGACTACAAGTAAATGATCTATAAATTCAGGATAATACTCGATGCGGAAGAAGATGTCTTCCGAGATATAGAGATTGAGGCCGAAGAAACCATGGAGGTTTTTCACAATACCATAACCCAGGCTTTTGGGTTTGAAGGCAGTGAAATGGCTTCGTTTTACCTGAGTGATGAAACCTGGAATCAAGGTGAAGAGATCGCCCTTTTTGAGATGAGTGACGAACAGGAGGCCGATGTACGCCTTATGGCAGAAACTTCTATCGACGATGTGCTGGACCAGGAAAACACCAGAGCTATTTATGTTTACGACTTTTTGAGTATGTGGACCTTTTTTGTAGAGCTGGCGGATATCGCAGAAAAAGAGGACGGTAGATCATACCCCAACCTACTCTTTGCCCACGGACAGCTTCCGGAAGCTCCCCCAGAAAAACAATTTGAAACCGAAGAGGATATGTCCAACAATGATTTTAACGATTTCGGACTGGATATAGACGACTACGACGACCTCGATTTCGACGAGAATTGGAATTAGGTTTGGAGTTTGTAATTTGCCTTTAAACTCGATTTTATCTTGCTTACAAGATAGAAACAAGGTGATTTTGTCTTGTATATAAGACGAAATGAACAATAGGCATAGTGATTTAAGGAAAATTAAAAATCCTTTGATGTATCTTTACTGCAAATTTCAAATAAAATATGCTAAACCTCTATCCTTCACAAATAGAAAGCCTCTCGGTGCATCGAGTGGGAAATAAGAGTAGAAACGAGAACATTTTCCTCTCCCGTGAGCCTTATCTGCTCAACGATGAAATCACAGCTGTACTAAAAGAATACTTCCTGAAACCTTTTCGGGAAAAGGAAGAAAATTATTTTAAGTTTGCCAATGAGGTAGATGTGGAATTCCATCCCCTCTTTGAAATCGTTTCGGAAATCTTCACCAATCCGAACGGAATTCACGAACAGTCTAAAAAAATAGCGACACATCTTTTCGAGCAGTCCAATCACCCCCATATAAAAAGTGGAGAAGTCTATGTAGCTTACTTTAGCGATATGGTGGTAGACAATGAAAAGATTGATGGAATAGGCATTTTCAAAAGTGAATTGAAGCACGACTTCCTTCAGTTCAGGGAAGGTGAATCCAATCTCGACATCCTGATACAACAGGGCGTAAACATCAATAAATTGGACAAAGGCTGTCTTATTTTCAATTCGCACAGAGACGAAGGTTACAAGATACTTTCGGTAGACAGCAACCGTTACGACACCAAATACTGGCTGGAGAATTTTCTGGGAGTAGAAGCCTTGACCGACGAAAATTTCATCACCAAGAAATACCTAAAATTCTGCCAGGATTTTGCCAAAGACGTAGTGCTTCCCGCAGAAGACAAGCAACAGGAGGTACTGTTTATGAACCGGGCGGTAAACCACTTTGCTAAAAACGACCAGTTTGAAGAGAGCGGTTTTCTCAATGAGGTGATGGACAATCCCGACCTCATTCCCGAATTTAAACACTACAAAGTAGAAAAGGGGCCTAAATATCACATAGAAGATGTATCTACCTTTCCCATTGCCAACAAAGCGGTGACCGAGGCGCGTAAAAAGATAAAAAACGTCATCAATCTCGACACCAATATTCAGATTAAAATGGATTTTATCAATCCCGAGTCTGCCGAGAAATTTGTAGAAAAGGGTTGGGATGAAGAGCGTCAGATGTATTACTACTTGGTGTACTTCAACCGAGAGGAAAAAAGCTGAATTGAGAAGTAATTAATCTTTGAGATTAAAAAGACGTTTGTTGATATTGTAATCCTGGTAGTTGCGCTTTACAAAATTCAAGGCGGCTTCCAGGATTTCTCCC
Source organism: Sinomicrobium sp. (assembly GCA_029266035.1). Taxonomy (GTDB): domain Bacteria; phylum Bacteroidota; class Bacteroidia; order Flavobacteriales; family Flavobacteriaceae; genus Sinomicrobium. The sequence goes on along the minus strand of JAJUFH010000004.1, from coordinate 45,554 downwards.
ATATTAGTCGCTTTTTTAAACTCTACATCCTGCACCAAATTCAATATCTCCACTTTAAGGCGTTCTACATTTTCGGGAACTGAAAGGACATCCACTCGGGCACAGTCTAACAACTCCTCCATTCGCTCGTTGTAGCTAATGAGTCTTTTGGCCACTATAGAGCGCTCTTCTATCTTATACTGATCTACCGAACTGCGCTGCAGCTTGTCGCGAACTAGGTTGACCATAGTGTTGTTCTCTTTAAAAAACTGGGGGCGATACACCTTGAGTTTACCCTCAAAACACTGCTGGTCGAAATCTATGGCTCTGATTTTATAGACCACGTGATCAAAATCGTGGGTGGCTACAATCACGTAGTTATAAGAACGCATATCGCCCAACAGCCGTATCATACAGCGCTCGTTAAACTTGACAAATTCTTTGGCGATCTGAGACTTTTCCCGCTCGGTACACTGCGGCAAAAAATCTCTGATAAAAACATCGCCCGGAATACCTGCAATATGCTCTTCGATAAGCGTATTCTTATAGACTAGAAAATTGAGATTGTAAGGCGAGAGCATATGCTCCAGCTCCAAACCGTAAATACGGGAAGCATCGGTTTTCTTGACGTAGAAATAGGTGTAGTTGTCGTTGAGTATATTCCTCACCTTAATGCGAAAAGGCTTAGAATTACCAAAGGTGCAATAGTCTATAGAATCTATATTGAGGTACTGTATAATATTGTCACTACCATCTGAGAGCAGTATAGAATAGACACGCTTTAAACTCAAGTCTATTTCCTCCCGGTCAAATTCGCTGTAAAACACCCGTACCCACAAAGTGTCCTTATCGTTCTCGTCGTATACCACCACCGAACCGGAAAAACGTAACAAATCCTCGTAAAAGATAGGAATTCTAATGTTGCGATTGTATTCTTTCAAATAGCTATTCAACTGTTCGCTTACCGGATAAGCGGGTTTCTTTTTAGACATTAATCGCTCTTCAGACATATCGAAAACGGACTATGGGATTACTATCCTCCAAACTTACATATTTTTTAAAGCCATCGCGCTTTCCAAAAACAAAAAAAACGAAAAACAAGTTTGCCATTTGTAACAAAATCGTAATTTGTACGTCAACATATTAACCTCATTTTGGGTTATTTTATCAACACTAAGGAATAAAAACACCATTATTTTGGAAACTATTCTCAGCATTGACAGGCTCACCAAAAAATTTGGCTATCTCACCGCGGTAAATGAGTTGTCTTTTACCATAGAAAAAGGCAATGTATACGGCATCTTGGGACCAAACGGCAGTGGAAAATCGACTACCCTCGGCATTGTACTAAATGTAGTCAACAAAAGCTCGGGAAATTTTCAGTGGTTCGGCGGAAATGTATCTACTCACGATGCCCTTAAAAAAGTAGGAGCCATTATCGAGCGTCCTAACTTTTACCCTTATATGACCGCCGAAAAGAATCTCGAACTAGTGTGTAAAATCAAAGGGGTGCCCCACCACAAAATACAGGAAAAACTGGAAGTAGTAGGACTGGCAGACCGCAAAGACAGCAAGTTCAGAACCTATTCTCTCGGTATGAAACAGCGACTAGCCATAGCCTCTGCTCTGCTCAATGATCCTGAGATACTCATACTCGACGAACCCACTAACGGACTCGACCCACAAGGGATACACCAGATACGACAGCTGATTAAACAAATCGCTGCAGATGGAACTACCATACTGCTGGCCTCTCATCTACTAGACGAAGTGGAAAAGGTATGCTCTCATGTGGTAGTCCTTCAAAAAGGAAAAAAATTGTATTCCGGACAAGTAGATGAGATGGTAGCCAGTCACGGCTTTTTCGAGCTCAGATGCTCGGAACAGGAAAAGGCTGTTGCTGTATTGCAAAACAATCCTACATTCCGAGAAATCAAAGAAGAGAACAACCTCATCACCGCCTTTCTCAACGAGCCCATGGAGGCCGACACCTTTAATCGCTTGATGTTCGATCAGGGAATAGTGCTCTCTCATCTTGTAAAACGCAAAGAAAGCCTAGAAGAACAATTCCTCGCACTCACAGAGAATTGAAACTACAAACCACAACTACAAACTACAAACTAATAAACTAAGAACTATTATGCTCCGTCTACTACAGATAGAATACATAAAACTCTGGAACAACCGTTCCAGCAAGGTACTGATTACGGCTTATTTTGTATTGCTACTGTGTATCGCACTGATAGCCACTGTCAATTTCGATTTTGGGGAAATACATTTTCAGGTTGCCGAACAGGGGATATTCAACTTCCCATACATCTGGCATTTTAACACCTATATAGCCGCCTGGTTAAAGCTGTTTCTCGCCATTATCATCGTGTCTATGACCGCCAATGAGTACAGTAACAAAACCATAAAACAGAACCTTATAGACGGACTGAGCAAATGGGAGTTTATCTATTCCAAATTCCTTACTGTTCTCAGTTTCGCGGCTATTTCCACGGTATTTGTCTTTGTGGTGTCTATGGTACTCGGATTGATCTATTCCGACTACAACGAGGCTTCGATCATTTTTTCCGACTTGGAGTACCTCCTCGCCTATTTTATTAAACTGACCGGTTTTTTCTCTTTCTGTCTCTTTCTCGGGATGCTTATAAAAAGGTCTGCTTTTGCGCTTGGTTTTCTGGTAATCTGGCAGATTATAGAAGGTGTTTTTTACCTGATTCTACGGTCTCAATTCAATTCGGACACCGCCTCCTCCGTAACCCGTTTCTTCCCGCTCAATTCCATGAGCAACCTGATCAAAGAACCCGGGAGTCGGCTCTCTGCGGTGCGCACAGTAGCAAGCCAAATCGGCGAGACCATCACCAAAGACTACAGTGTACACTGGTATGAAATAGTTATTGTACTCATCTGGACAGCTCTGTTTATCTATTGGTCTTATGCTCTGCTGAAAAAAAGAGATTTGTAAGATGTAAAGAGGAAAGTTAGAATTCTACTACTGTTGACAACAACTCAACAGTTGTTTAAATAAGTTACCGGATTAGAGCTCGTCGAGCTTTAGTTATCATCGGAAAAAGCAACCTTTCGGGCAATGCGGTATCTCATAAAAAACAAACTACCTTTACGGCCTTAAAAACACTACTATGACCAACGCCATTTTTTCTCGTTTCCCTTTTCTGAATTTTGTAAAAATCTTGATTTTTGGGATACTTTTAACCGCTTGTAACAACGACGATTTAGGTTTTCCCACAGGAAACGACGGGCCTTATGCCGCAGGCTATTCTATTTTAGTGGAAGACGGAGATGTGTTGGTCAGCGGTTTTAGAGGACAGCAGGGCAGAGACCTCACTACCTCTTTCTGGGTTAACGGAGAGCGCGTTGATGAAGAGACATTTACTCCACTTGTAAAAAATCAATCTACTTACCGCAAGGCGATTGACGAAAAGTACAGAAAAGTACAGATATACAGAGACGCACAAGGCGAACTTCAAACATATAGTTTTGACCAAGGCAGTCTTGCCGAAGATGGCAAGGTGTTCTACTACAAGAACAATACCATCATAAAAATGGACACCGATAGTATAGGCACAGTTTCTTCGGTGGGCTTCTACGACGACACACCACTTTTTGCGGGTTCTTTAGGAGAGATTTCTGGAAGTATTTCAGGAGGATCCGTTTTTTAACCCCGTACACCCTTTGTGTGGGACGGAATTTCGACAGCTGTAGACACTTTGATATTGCCGGAACAAACCGTTGCTTACTGGGGAGTGAGCAGTATTTATGTAAAAAGTGAAGACGAATATTACACAGGGGGCCTTTGTGGTATTCCTATGTACTGGAAAAACGAGGAAGCTGTAATACTGGATGAGCGATATGGCGAGGTATGGCAGATCACCAAATCAGACGCTGATGTGTATGCAGTAGGGCTGGTAAACAAACACAACTCCAACAGCTCTGGGCATACGGCCAGCTACTGGAAAAACGGAACACTGCACGAACTGGACGACAATGCCCAAGCTTACGGCATTTTTATAGATGGCGACGACGTTTATGTATCCGGAGCCATCGGAATAGCTCCTGCCTTTTACACGTCCTGTTACTGGAAAAACGGGGTCAGGGTCGATCTTCCTTTTTAAGAAAAAGGGAGTGAAGAAATCTAATCATCTCCACTCCCTGTTCAATCGAACTCATGGTTTTAGGTCATAGCAGTTACGCTAATTACTCAGCTGTTTCGTTGCTCAAAATCCCGATACCGGAAATATTTTGTATCCCCGTAAGTTTCAATCCCTGTGTTGCGATGTAATTATCAGGATCTATGGCGTACAGATAAGTTACGGAAGCCTCTTCTAAAGACAAAGGAAGATATGCTTTTCCGTTATTGATAAATAATGGGAAAGCATAAGTTCCCGGAGCTATCCAATCATCAATTCCGGAAACCCAGTGAAACTCCTTGGTTGCAGCCTCGACTATGGCAAGTTTAGCCCCCTCTGACTCCGCTTTCACCTCGTCCCGATCAACCATCGCAAGGATAAATTTATCACCTCCGAGATGCTTTCCGGCATGAATTCTCATGCCATCGGCAACTTCTTCCACATCCCAGTAGTAGTCTTTATCGAATTCTTCATTCTCAATTCGCAAGAAGGCAGCGTGGTTATTGTCTGATTCTACATCTCCGGTAGAAAATGCGTAAATATCTCCATTGTCGTCCTGCCCAAGTCCCATTACATTATAGTAGCGCCCAATAAACGGCATACGATTATCTGAGATGGTCTTTTCAAAATTCATATCTTGATCGAATATGGAAACAAAGGCACGGTTTTCATAATCATAAGGGTCCTGTTCTCCTTCTCCTCCGTACCTCGGATTGTACACTGCATATATCTTATCTCCGAATTCAAAAAAGCTGTATACAAACGCGTAATAATTGGGGATAAATTTACCATCTACATAGATGATCTTCTGGTCAAATTCGGCATCTTTATCAACTGTATTGGTCTCGGTATTGATCCAATACGCACTTCCGGGAGTATTTAAGGCTCTCCCGATATTGTATGCCAAAAGATGTTCCTGATCTTTATACGACAGAAAAACGTTTACCGATTTTACGGAAAAAGAGCTCACCTTTTCCAGTTTAGCCTTCTGATTGAGTTGAAATACTTCTGTAAATCCGGGATCTCCTCGGTTGTACTGAAAGGAGAAGGCTTTGTTATTCAGGGCAAACATGGTAGAGCCCCGGGTCTCATACCCGTTACCCTGAACAGTAATTTCCCCTTCATCGAGCTTATCGGCAAGAAAAAGATAGGTCTTAGCCTGTTCGGCTGTGGCGGCCTCACCGGCAATTACAAATTGTTCGGTAGCAGCATCGGGGTTCTCTGGTCCTTCGGTACCGGGTCCGTCATCACTACTACATGCGCTTAAAAACAACAGGCACAGAGCCATCAAGCTAAAAGATAAAATGTTAGATTTCATGATATATTGGTGTTTATTAGATAATTTACTATGAATTAAACAGGAAGTATCTGAATTTAAGGTTGAATGCCCGACTTGGTTTTTGCAATTTAAAATGATCGTACAACAGGGCATCTGTCAGGTTTAACACTTCAAGGGTCAGGTTGTATTTTCCTCCCTTAAAGGCGTAAATAAGGCTGGCACTGTGATTCCATTGTGTGGGAATGGTTATTTTTGTAGATTCTTCTCCCAGGCTTGGCCATCCTTCATAATACTCGTGAACATAGTGTAACTGATACCCTATGGTAAGTGTTCCGTCGGTTCCGAAAGGTCGGTTTACAGCGTAGGAAGCATCGGCATTTCCAAACAGATATGGCATATTGGGGATACGGTCTTTATACACAATACTTACAATATCGTTACTCCCTCCCTCATATTTGGTCCGGTTTATCAAATTCTGATAACTTATATTCACTCCTACATTGAGCTGTTTTTTATATCTATACCGGATACTGCCTTCCACCCCCCTGTTATCTACATCTCTCAGGTTGACCATCTGCTGTATGGTAGTGGCAAAACTTTCGGTAAGACTAGTACGTATAAAATCTTTTGAATACCGGTACAATATCGCGGCATCAAAAGTAAAAAAGTGGGTGTTTTTTATAGAAGGGTTAAACATGATTCCGATATTGACATTCTCACTGCTTTCCGGTTTCAGGTCTACATTTCCCGTCAGCGTATTCATATTACCGAATAATTCTCCACTGGTTGGAACCCGTATACCGTGTTCGTAAGACAGTCGTAACTGCAGGTTTTTCCTGATAAAATAGGAGCTGGCAAAACCATAGCCATAGGTACTGAAGGTGTTTGATTTCCAATCGTAATCGTCATGGTTGGGATTCTCGGCCATAGCCACATTCATAAACGATTTACTGTGTTGTACAAAGTATTTACCGAATATCGAAGTATTCCATTTTTCGGATGGATCATAGCGATATGACAGTCCGAGTACATTTTTCTGCAAAGAGCTGGGCCTGTTAAAAAACTGGTCTGTTTCCTTGAGAAGATCTTTATTGACTCTTTTAAAAGTTGTGAAGTTATTGTTGAGCACCAGAGCGTGTTTGTCATTGATCCTATAACTCAGGTTTGCGGTCACTACACCGCTATTATTCCGGTATTTATTGTCTCCACGGCTGCGTTCCGCCCCGTCGGAATCAGACTCCCGAATAACCTCTCCCAACCAATTATACTGTTTATTTATCGTATCGGTCACCCTTTCGTAACCGAGATTAATGTTCCCGCTGATGTTCAGATCGAGCCCTTTAAGACCTATATCCCTTTTGAGGTATTTTATAGATGGAAGTAAGGTTACCCCTTTAGACTCCCGATTGCCATAGACATCTTCCATGGTAACGCCATTCTGTAATTCCCGAGCATATTGTCCGAGATCCATACCTATAATCAGGTGGTCTGCCCACGACCGGTTACGAACCCCCACACCCACCATTACCATCTCATTGCGGTAACGGTCATGAAACCGTCTGGTTCTGACTTTCTCTACTTTTCCGTATTTGTTAACAGGAGTCTCTGTCTCAACCCAGTAATTATTTTTGGAGTAATTCTGATAGGCATCGAGCGTTAAAGTAAAGCCACTTTTGAAGTTTCTCGCCAGACTAACCGAGGTCTTATGAGTGCCGAAAGAACCGTAGGAATAAGATGCGTCAAGATAGTTAGCGCGACCTGAATTGGTCACAATATTAATGGCTCCACCCAAGGCGTCAGATCCGAGGTCTACGGGAACTACCCCCTTGTACACCTCTACTCTTTCGGCAAGGTTTATGGGGATGTTATTGATTTGAAATGCATGCCCCATACTCTCCATAGGCACTCCGTCGATAAAGAATTTTACCTGGTGACCTGTAAATCCATTAAGAGAAAAATCTACATCAGATCCCAGTCCGCCACTTTCCCTAACCCGAATTCCAGGTACATTGTCCAGGGCGTGAGCAATGTTTAAAGATGTATTGTGCAGTTGTTTTGCATCGATCACACTCACCTGATAAGACTGTTCTCTTGCCTTCTGTACTTTTGATTTTCCCGAAACGATCACTTCGTCCAGCTCACTTATATGTTGCTGAAGTATGGCGGTAAATTCGGTATGTTGCCCGGGTTTTACAACAACTTCCCAAAGGTATTCTTCATATCCGACTGCTGTAATACTTATAAGATAGGTACCGGCAGGTATGGACTTGACAGAAAAAGTTCCCTCCATATCCGCATACCTATTATACTTGTTGTTGCCAAACAGTATGGAAGCATTAGGAATCTTTTCTCCGAGAGCATTTTGAACAATTCCCGACAGGGATCCTGATGACTGCGCAAAAATATTCTTGGGAGCAAAACACAGAAATAGCCCCCATAAAAGTATCAAACAAGTTTTACGATCGTTTTGAGTCATGCGTTTATTGTAGTTAGTGTTTTGTAATTGGTTCATCTCATTGCTTTCTATTCTATTCAAATACAAGCGGATACCCTTTTATCCGGTATTCGATACCCCCGAAACAGAAAAAATCCGGAAAATAATCCCTTCAGGGTGTATTTATTTTTATTAATTTAGACTTAATTTAAATAAAATCGAATGCAAATGTAAGTGGCAGGTTCCGATTGGATTTATGAAAAGTGGATAATTTTTTAATATAAACGGATTTTTACAACATGAAGATCTCGGCAAGACTTACCGAATTCGAAAAATTTTATATTCAAAAGGAAATAGGAAATACACATGATAATGTACACCCTTTCAAGGAAAGCAATCTCAATATGATCGGCATGAAGGGTATTGACCTCCTGAAATGCAAAGAATTATGGGCCTCTGGGATTCTATTACTGGATGTTCAAATGACATTTTCCCGGCCTGTGACCGATGAGTTTGAGGTGGAAGGCGATTGTGTCGTCATGGAGTTTTTATTTAACACAGCCTCTACAGTAACTATAACCCCTCTAAAAAGAGTAATTACATACAAAAACCTGACACACAACCTCACTTATGCTTCAGATTTTAAGGCCAGCTATCATGTAGAAGCCGGTTCGCCCATAGACTATTTCACGATTGTGATGTCGAAGGATTTTTATCACAGGCTTCTTCCTCAGGAAAGTACCTTACACCAGGAATTTCTCCGGAGTACTGAAACTCATGGTATCCACAGGTTGTCTGCCACACTACTTCCATTCACCCCTTTTATTCACGAACTCATTTACGATATAAAACACTGTCGTCAAAAAGGAGAATTACAAAAGTGGTATCTCGAAAATAAGATACAGGCTCTGTTGCTCATACAATTGGAAATGTATCAGAATCACAACCGGCAAAAGATCGCAGGGCTCAGCCCTTACGACATCTCCCGAATACAAGAAGCCAAAAGTTTCCTGGAAAACCACTTCAGGAATGCTCCAGGTCTCACCGAACTTTCCAAACAGGTAAACCTCAATGAATTCAAACTCAAAAAGGGGTTTAAAGCCTGTTACGGGATAACCGTAAAAAGATATGTCATCCTCTTAAAGATGAAGCACGCCATGCACCTCCTTGAAAAAGGAGATCACAGTATCACAGAAATTGCTTATCTGTCGGGGTATAACGGACTGGTACAGTTTTCAGCTGCCTTTAAATCCTTTTACGGTTATGCCCCAAAAAACATTCAATGTGAGCACAAAACTGCCGATTTGCCATGTTTGAAATAACCCATTGCTCAACAGGTAAAAAAGTACCTCAACCGTCAAAAATGCAGATCTAAACTCTAAACCATTTTTATTTTGTTGTCACCATTACCTCACCATCACTGCCTCTTGAACCGTATAGAGCTACCTCTTAATCACTTAATTTCTAAAGGTTAGTACTATTTCTCTCTTGGTCTTTTACATATTCTAATAAACCTTCCAGTTGGTAATCAGAAGAATTAGAAATGTTTTCAACGAAATAAGAGATGGTGTTTTGTTACAATACAGCTAGTGAGTTTACTGCTGCCATGTAGGGTTTCCGTTTTCGTCAAAAATCCGAATATACGGGTTACCTATGCTATCCACTTTCAGCACGATTCGAGGTATCGAATTCGGATCCTTAATCACCAATGCAGCATTGCCATTTTCTGTCATCAGGTCTATCCGGCTGGTATTATCTCCTACCTTTCCAGACGACTTTTTGTCGTTGATTATCAGTCCGGCGCGAAAATAATCGTCGTTTTTATTGTCTTGTGCCACCAAACCTATAGCATCTGCATTATCGTAGTCGAATGCAAGAGCGTGAAAGTTAGTCTCTTCGTTATCGGTAACAGCGATACCACCGCGTTCGTTACCAAAACGGTCGTAAAAAACAAGTCCGGCAGGATTAACTATCCGCTTCAAGGTTTTACCTCCCAAAATAGGTGGCGGCATCAGATCTTCATTCGAAATCACTACTCGACTATTCCCGGTGCTGTCTTTGATATTTATCCGCTCCACCGCCATGAGACCGTCAGAATTTCGATTCATCAAAAGGTATGAAACAACAGACAACAGAGCTATATTCAACACAATAAGAATGCCGAGCAAAAGCTTAATGGGGGTAGCTATAGTTTTCATCATTAAAATAAATATTTGAGTTACATATATAACAAAGTTAATGTATTTTTTTAAATACAGTTTTCGTCCTCTACATACTCTAAGATATCTCCTGGCTGACAATCCAGAGCATTGCAAATGGCCTCCAAGGTAGTAAATCTGATCGCTTTTGCCTTTCCTGTTTTCAGTATCGAAAGATTAGACAGCGTCAGCCCTACCCTATCGGAAAGTTCGTTTAAAGACATTTTACGCTTGGCCATCACCACATCTAAATTCACAACAATTGCCATAACCTATACCGTTAAATCACTTTCCGTTTGCAAATCTGCTCCTTTTTTAAAAACGAGGGCCAATATGTAAATAATACCTGCAAAGAACAAGATCTCACCGCCGTCAAAATCAATCGGAACAGCTATGCCTTTCTTTAAAATCCACTTGCAATACAACGCAGCTATCAATGCCAGTACACATAGCCCTAATGAGATATGGCTAATGCTTAAAAACAAATCTGTGAGTTCGTGGTTAAACGGTTTGGACAAATTGAATTTCATGAAAAACTTCACCACACAATAGGCGATATACGTCTTTAATCCATTTAATACAAGAAGTAAGGAAACAGTAAAAATGTAATACTGCTTGCTGTAGGAGTACAGCTCCGACATATCGTACCCCATATACAAATTTGCCGCCCCTTCCGAATTCACAAAGAGGCTGATTAAAAATGAGATCAGTATAGCAACTGTCTTGATACAAAACCCGATGAATACAATCCAAAAAAGGACATTCATCACTCTTAGTACGGTTGAATTTGTTGTTGTCATTTGCTTATGTTTTACTAATACACAAAGCAAATATCAATAATTATTTATTGAAAAACAATAAATTTTTATTTTTTATAAATAAATTAGCTCTAATATATTCGTTCTTTTGCTTATTTACAAAAGTCTGAGAATATTCATCCAGAATTAAAGGAAGAAAAAATAAAACTTCATACGTTATTTTTTTTCAATTTACTAATTTCAAATACTCCCTAATCTTTCTAAAATTTAGGCATGAAAAAGTGAAGGATTTCGACACGAAACATCTCCTTATCGCTCCACACAATCTACCGGACTAAACTCTAACCCTTTAGAAAAATCGATTTTTGATCGGTCTTTAAACACCATTTTTCCGTCTTTTTCTACCATTTCGCCATAACCTTCTGTGGCGGTGCTGTCTTTCAATAAGAAAGCGACTTCTCGTACCGATTGTACTCCTTCCGACACATAGGTGTAGTCGGCATAAAAGGTCTGATCTACAATCTCGCCTTCCAAAGTGCCTTGTGAGTCGTCTTTTTCAAAAAAGTTGTAATTCAAGCTTCCTATGGCTACATTGGGAAACACTTCTATCTTCAACCAAATACTGTCTTTGCCGGATACTGCTTCGAGGCAATTGGATTGAGGAATCATAATCTTCATCTCCGGCTCGGTAGAATGCTCTTGCTCTGACTGTTGTTGCTCTTTATTTTGTTTTGTAGTGTTCTGGCAGGAAACAATAGCCAATGCTACTATAGGTAAAATAATTTTTTTCATACTGGATTGTTTTTTTAATTCATCTCTTTATAAATCTGTAATATCCTTTGATATTTATTGCTCTTCATTCCTCCGCTTGGTCAAATCGGTCTCCACGGGTTGTCGGTTCTGAAATCACTATAAACTCCAAATTTTCCGTCTGATCGTTCCGTATTCTGTGTTTTACATTAGGTGGAATATGTATTCCCGCTCCGCTCTCTACCTCTATTGTTGCATCCTCAATTTCAAAAGTCGCCTTTCCTTTCAATATTCTAAAAAATTGTTGCGCATTGCTGTGATAGTGTTTTTTCTCCTGTGTCTTTGGAGGCATCATCTCTTCGATAACGCTCAAGCTTTTAGATTTTAACAAATGCCATCCACTACAATTATCGCCCCAGATATAGTGTTCACTATTTTCCTTAGTTCTTTTCATTATCGAGTGCTTTCACAAAAACTCCCCCACAAGTTAGTAAAAATCAATATGTGACAACCGTTTTTTGCAAATACATTCTGGGAAATTTGAATTTGTTCCTCATGGAGATCAATACCTGTCAAAAGAATTGAGCTACAAAAAGTATTCAGGTCTTTCTTTTTCGATTTATTGTAAAAAAACAGGAAAAAAATTTAAAAAAACTATAAATTCGGGCCTACAAATCCAATACCAAATACCATGAAACTACTTCAATATGTATGCTTGGCGGTATTGTGCTGCTCGTATTTTTCAACTAATGCACAATACAAGCCTTCTAAACTTTTTTCAGACAATTTTTACAACCACAAAGGCGATGCTATTCGCAGTGCAAGTGGCAAACCGGGAAACGCTTACTGGCAAAATCGGGCAGATTATAAGGTACAGGCTACATTCGACACTGAAACATTAAAACTCGACGGCAGCGTACAGATCGATTACACCAACAACAGCCCCGACGAACTACAACAGCTGTGGCTTCAACTAGATCAGAATATTCTAAACAGCAACTCCAGGGTCAAACAACTTCGTCAACCGGGCATTGCCACAGATACCACTAAAGGATACACCATTTCAGAAGTCCTAATCCTGAAAAACGCTTCGTGGCAACCCGCTAACTATGTAATCGACGGAACTCGTATGCAGATACGTCTAGGGGACGAAATTATAGCGTCGGGACAAAAAGCTCAATTGAAAATAAACTACAGCTATATACTACAATCCAAAGGCGGCGGCGGACGTTCAGGCTATATGGACACCAAAAACGGAAGAGTGTACGAGTTCTCCTATTGGTATCCGCGTATGTGTGTGTACGACGACTACCGCGGGTGGAATACGCTGCCTTTTATAGGTGGTGGTGAAATGTATCTCGATTACGGCAATATCGATTACAGTATTACGGTTCCGGCCGGAGAGCTAGTGGTTGGATCGGGTACATTGGTCAATAAAAACGATATTCTTTCGGCCAAAACCCTAAAACGCCTCGAACAGGCAGAAAATTCGGCTAAAACCGTAATGATTCGCAAAGCATCTGAATTAAAACAGCCGGTAACTACTGCCAAAAACGGTATGGTAACCTGGCACTTTAAGATGGACAACACCAGGGATGTTGCTTGGGGAATGTCGAAAGCATTTATATGGGACGCGGCCAAAATAGAGCTTCCCAGTGGAAATACTGCCCTAGCACAATCTGCATATCCCGTTGAAGGTACCGAACAAGGAAGAGCCTGGGCTCGCTCTACCGAAATGTTGAAGGGAGCCGTTGAAAATTTTTCAAACAAATGGTATGAATACCCTTATGCCACAGCTACCGGCATAGGTGGTTCGGTAGGTGGGATGGAATTTCCAGGTCTCGCATTTAACACCTATAAAGCAGAACCCTACTTGATGTTTCTATTGGCCGCTCACGAAATCGGACACAGCTGGTTCCCAATGATAGTAGGATCGGATGAAAGGCGTTATCCCTTTATGGATGAAGGTTTTAACACCTTTATGGATATTTACGCTCACGACGATTTTAACGGCGGAGAATTTGCACCGAAACGGGACGGAGAATACGCCCCTGGAAAAGGCAATCCGGCAGATGAGATTATTCCCGTAATCGAAGCCGCCAAAGGAGGCCCTACCCTACTCACGCCGGCAGATGCACAAAAGCGCGAACTGGTACACCCTATGGCCTACCTTCATCGGCCTTCGGACTGGTATTGTTGCGTGAAGTTATCTTAGGACAGGACAAATTTGATTACGCGTTTAGATACTACATCAAAAACTGGGCATACAAACACCCACAACCGGAAGATTTCTTCCGCGCAATGAACAACGGTAGCGGAGAAGATCTGACGTGGTTCTGGAACGGATGGTATGCGAACAACTGGCAACTGGATCAGGCCGTGACTGAGGTGTCGTACAAAGATAATGACGTCAAAAAGGGAGCTGTACTCACCTTAGAGAACAAAGATCAGATGGCTATGCCTGTTCCGCTTAAAATCACTGAATCCAACGGTAAAGTACACTCTTTTACCATTCCTGTAGAAATATGGCAAACAGGCGCAGAGGTCAATATCGACATTTCGTCTGTTTCAAAAATAAAAAAAGTGGTAATCGACCCCCAACACCAACTCCCTGATACCGATAGAAGTAACAATAGTCTGAAATTATAAGGGACACAACATTAAGGCCTGTTGTATGAAAAAAATATAACAGGCCTAGCTAATAAAAATTGCATCTACCGTAGCTTCGAAAGTATTTTTTGCTTACATTTATAATAACATATTCTTCTATAAATGATGCAATTAGAACACCTATGGGCATTGAGGTTGGGGTTTAGCACCAAGCAGGCTGCAAAAATTAAAGAAAAGAGCATCGAAGGCTTTCTTCAAGACACTTATAGCGCTCCTTTTGAAGTTGACTTTCCCGACTTTCTCTCCGACGAACCTAAGACTCTTTCAGAGCGCAGGGAACGCAACAAGATGTACCGAGAGATCTCTAGGGAAGAGCGACAAATGTACCGAAGAGAGAACCGAAGGACATTCCGCAAAATGAAATCCTGGTGGGTAAACCGAATGCGGAACAGCGAACATCCTCTACTGGAAAAAATGACATGCTTTTGGCACAATCACTTTGTGGCTTCCTGGAAAAAGGTACAGGAGAATTATTGGATATATGAGCATTACCGCATTCTGAGAGAAAACGCCTTTGGCAATTACCGCGAACTGACCAAGCAGATTGTGCGTTCTAATGCCATGATAAAATACCTGGACAACCAGAACAACAAAAACGGGAAATTTAATGAGAACCTCAGCAGGGAACTGTTGGAGCTCTTTACGCTCGGTATTGGTCATTACAGCGAGGAAGATATAAAAAACGGAGCCAAGGCTCTTGCAGGATTGGGGTTTGGAAATAATGGAATGGGAGTTTACCGAAAAAAAATAGCATACCACCAGCCTATTAACTACCTCGGTAAAACCGGGGTATTCCGACTGGACGACTTGATAGATATTATCTTTGAACAGCAAAACACTCCTTATTTTATCACCGAAAAAATACTGAAGTGGTTTGTGTATGACGACCCCGAAAAGAGCTTGATAAAATACTACGGCGATTACCTGAAAAGTGTGGATTTTGAATTAGCTCCTTTCTTTACCAAAATAGTTACCGAAGAATACGACAAACCCAATGCGGGAAGAAAGATAAAAGATCCTTTGGTGTATATGTTGCAACTCGTAGACGAGCTCCATGCCGAGGAGGTAGACAACACCACCATAGCCACATTTCTCTCCAGACAGGGTATGGATCTTTTCAACCAGCCCAATGTAAAGGGATGGGAAGGGGGCAATTCATGGCTCACCTCACAACTCTTTATACAGAGAAACAAGATGGCCAATACGCTGAGTATGGGTAAATATTACCTCAACAATCCGAGTGCACCCAAACAAAACGGAATACAGCAGATTGAAATAGCGCTAAACTGGAACCCTAAAAGCAACAGCAGACAAATTATAGAAGATATTGCCAGCCGCACATTGTTTCGCGTAGACGATACTTTAGAAAATGATATGGAAAGCATACTCCCCTACGATTTTGATCCGCAGAAAGACAATGCCGATAAAGCCGTACTTCGACTTTTCCGCTATATAGTTCAAACCCCGGAATATCAGTTGATCTGAGCCGGTAGTTCATCTATCATTATTTAAAAGACTTAAAAAATGAACAGACGTAATTTTTTATCGGTAACCGGAACGCTGACCGGAGGAGCTCTCCTCCTTCCCGATTTTCTTTTTTCTTACGGTAAGCAATCACAGCTGATTACCGGAGAACAATCTGTAGTCTTTATTCAACTGAACGGAGGCAATGACGGACTAAATACTTATATTCCTATAGACGACCCTCTATACCACGAAGCGAGACCGACTATTGGACTTTCTAAAGGCGAGGTAATCGGCAAATACCGAGGTATGGCCTTTCATCCGTCTTTGAAAGGATTTGCCGAAATACAGCAGCAAGGAGATCTCACCGTGATACAGAACGTAGGATACCCCCATCCCAACCGATCTCATTTCAGGAGCAGGGAAATTTGGCAAACCGCTTCGTCGGCCGACAAATACCTCAGCGAGGGATGGTTGGGTAGATATCTCGACTTGCAGTGCAAGGATCACGATCCCACAGCGGGAATTAATTTGGACCAAACCGACAATCTCGCACTCTTGGCTGCGGAGCCCAATTTCATCACCGTAAAAAATCCGAATCAATTTAAATACAAAGGCGGTGAAGAACAACAAGCGCGACTCTCCGATACCCCTCAATTGGACTTTGCCCGAAAAATAGCAAATTCTGTCATAGAAGGTTCGGAAGAGATACAACAAGCCCTAAAAAAGCAGATAACCCCAGGTGAATATCCCAAAACGGAACTCGGAAGAAACCTGAAATGGATAGCGCGTTTGATAAAGGGTCATCTCAATACCAAAGTTTACTACACCTCTTTGGGAGGCTTTGACACCCATAACAATCAATTGGGAATACACTCTCGACAACTCAAGGTAGTAAACGATGCCGTGTACGGCTTTTACAAAGACCTTAAACATTCGGGATTACTACAAAACATCACCATAGTGATCTTCTCTGAATTTGGAAGAAGAGTTCACGACAACGGAAAAGGGACGGATCACGGCACCGCCGCACCTATGTTTATCATTGGTGGTAGTAACAGAGGTAAGATAATAGGCGACAACCCCGATCTGGCCGACCTGGAAAAAGGCGATCTGAAATACAAAACAGATTTCCGAAGCGTGTACGCCACCCTGCTACAAGAAAAAATGGATTTTGACTACCGTAAAATTGGCATTGACAACAAAGCGCTGACAGGAATTTTTTAAAAATAGAAATATTTACTAAAAATGCTTAACTTGTGATCCGTACGTTCTATTTGGATTGTGCGGATACCAAAAAAATGTTCCACTTTGCGGAGACCTAATCGCAACATAAGGCAGTAGTGTGCAGTGAAATTCTCTATCAGACTTTTATTGTTTTTATGCCTTTGTGCAATTGTCCCTTTCAAAGCCTTGTCTCAAGATGCCATCAATGCGCCTATTTCTCAAAACTCAAAGGCTAGTG
The DNA here is from genome assembly GCA_029266035.1 of Sinomicrobium sp. GTDB lineage: Bacteria > Bacteroidota > Bacteroidia > Flavobacteriales > Flavobacteriaceae > Sinomicrobium. The sequence continues at coordinate 28,403 of JAJUFH010000004.1, read as the reverse complement.
GGCGTTTTGTACACCATATAGCTGTAGAGTTCCGGCCGGCCTACATATTGCCAACAGCCTCGTTTTACAGAGGGGAAAACCTCAAACAAAAACCCATTCAAACCGCCTGGTCTGGTCACCTAAAATACGCTTTCAGATTTTCAGACCACTCTTGGGGAAATCGAATTTATCCGAATACCTACCAAGGCATAGGAATATCGCACTATGGTTTTGACAACCCGAAAGAATTGGGAAAGCCCTGGAGTATATACCTCTTTCAACGTTCGGAAATCGCCAAAATTGGAAAAGGTATTGCACTGGATTACGAGTGGAATTTTGGAATATCAACGGGATGGAAACCTCATAGTTTTAAGCATAACCCCTACAATATAGCAATCGGATCGTCGACCAATGCCTATCTGAATGCCGGAGTCTATCTGCGGTGGAAATTAGGTCGGTATACCAATCTTGCAACAGGCATAGATTTCACCCACTTTTCTAACGGAAACACCAGTTTCCCGAATGCGGGACTCAATATGACGGGATTGAAAATAGGTCTTTTACACGACTTTCAGAAACGAAACGCTACTGTGGATGTCTTACCTAAACAACTCCCACTGACTTTGGAATACCCCAAGCACATCAGCTACGACCTGGTATTGTTTGGCTCCTGGCGGAGAAAGGGAGTAGAGACAGCAGGACAGCTCGTCCCCTCTCCACATCGATACCCCGTACTGGGTATGTATTTTGCGCCCATGTACAACCTGAGTCGACGGTTCCGTACAGGTATTTCCCTAGATGCGGTATACGACGGTAGTGCAAATGTATACGCCCCAAATTATTTCTCAGCTTCGGCGAGACAAAAGTTTTTTAAGCCTCCTTCAGATCAACAGCTCGCCATGGGTATATCGGCAAGAGCCGAATACATCATGCCTTTCTTTACTATGGGCATCGGATTGGGGAGCAATCTGCTACACAAGGGAGGAGATTTTAGAGGTACTTACCAAACCTTTGCACTCAAGATTACAACTACCAGAAATTCATTCCTGCATATCGGTTATAACCTGAAAGACTTTCACAAACCCAATTACCTGATGTTGGGACTGGGATACCGCTTTAACAACAAAACCCCCTCGTTGTTACACTGACAGAAACAGGGAAATATATCCGGTAGAAATTCAATGCCAACACACCTGAACCTACTCAAAAAAATTCCTTAACTTGTATAGCTATAATTTCGGTACCCATGAAACATCTTTTCTACTTTTTCGGTTTATTAGTAGTGCTCAGCGTCTTCTGCCTCAGCAGTTGCGGCGGAGTCAAAAATGTCTCACCTCAGGATATGGCCGCCCTTGACAGCCTTATTCGCAGTAAAGAATTCAGAGTAGAAAGCGAGTGGGCTAACCCTATGGTTACCATGGCTATGATGAAGATGGGAGACATCCTGGGACCCCAAAACAGTATACAACGCGTAAGCCTGATTGGCAACCCCAACTATCTCGAAATTAGAGGAGACTCTGTAAGTGCCCGACTTCCCTATTTTGGAGAGCGAAAAACAGGAGGGGGTTATGACCCGGATGGAGAGGGTATTAAATTTGACCAAAAAATCTCTGAAATGGACATCGAATTCATAGATGCCAAAAAAATGTACCGCATCAGCTTCGACGCGCGACAAAGGAGCGAATTGTACAATATCACACTCGAAGTATTTTCCAATAAAAAGACCAATATGGTAGTGAACAGCTCCGAGAGAAGCCTGATAGGTTTCGAAGGCTCAATCAGCAGTATAAAAGATGAGCACTGAGTTTGACCTTTCAAATGGAACACCGACCGTTCATTACGCTATTTTGTTTGTATCTTTGTGCCGAAATTGCGGACTCCGGATTTTGAATGTCGGAGATAAACAATGTAACCCAGGCTTACTCTCATGAAATTCCAGGTAAAATCAGATTTCAAACCTACAGGCGATCAACCTGAAGCCATAAAACAACTGGCATCGGGCATAGTGGAGAATGAACGGTATCAAACCCTGCTGGGTGTTACCGGTTCGGGAAAGACTTTTACCGTAGCCAATGTAATCCAGGAAGTACAGCGCCCCACTCTTGTATTGGCACATAACAAAACCCTTGCAGCACAGTTGTATTCCGAATTCAAACAGTTTTTTCCCGACAATGCGGTGGAATACTTCGTTTCGTATTACGACTATTACCAGCCTGAGGCCTATATTCCTGTAACTGGAACCTATATCGAAAAGGACCTCTCCATAAACGACGAGATTGAAAAACTGAGACTCAGCACCACCTCTTCCCTGCTTTCGGGACGAAGGGATGTATTGGTCGTAGCTTCTGTATCCTGTCTTTACGGTATTGGAAACCCTATAGAATTCAAAAAGAATGTCATTGCTATCGAACGGGATCAGGTGATCTCTCGCACCAAATTCTTACACCGATTGGTGCAAAGTTTATACTCCAGAACTACCGGCGACTTCCTCCACGGAAATTTCAGAATCAAAGGTGATACCGTCGATGTTTTTCCGGGATATGCGGACAATGCTTATCGCGTTCACTTTTTCGGTGATGAAATAGAAGAGATAGAAGCTTTTGACCCCACTACAAATCAAGTGCTGGAAAAACATGAAAAGCTCAATATTTATCCGGCCAATATATTTGTCACCTCTCCCGATGTACTACAGAATGCCATAAAGCAAATACAGGACGACTTGGTAAAACAAGTGGACTTTTTCAGAGAAAGCGGAAAAGCTCTCGAAGCTAAAAGACTGGAAGAACGCACCAATTTTGATTTGGAAATGATACGGGAACTCGGCTATTGTTCGGGTATAGAAAACTATTCGAGATACTTGGACGGTCGCGAGGCGGGCACGCGTCCTTTCTGCCTCTTGGATTATTTTCCAGACGATTACCTCATGGTTATAGATGAGAGCCACGTGACCATCCCCCAGGTACACGCCATGTACGGAGGGGATCGCTCGCGCAAGGAAAACCTGGTGGAATACGGATTCAGACTCCCGGCAGCCATGGACAACCGGCCGTTGAAGTTTGAAGAGTTTGAAGCACTGCAAAACCAAGTTATTTACGTCAGTGCCACCCCGGCAGATTACGAACTTCAACAAAGTGCCGGAGTCTATGTAGAGCAGGTGATCCGACCGACAGGACTACTGGATCCAATAATAGAAATCAGACCTAGCAAAAACCAGATAGACGATCTCGTAGAAGAAATTCAGATTAGAGCAGAAAAAGACGAACGCGTATTGGTGACTACCCTGACCAAAAGAATGGCTGAAGAACTCACCAAATACCTCAGCCGTATACGCATTCGATGTCGTTATATTCACAGTGATGTAGACACCTTGGAAAGGGTAGAGATTATGCAGGACCTGAGAAAAGGTTTGTTTGATGTCCTTATCGGGGTCAACCTGCTCAGAGAAGGACTGGACCTGCCCGAAGTATCGCTTGTAGCCATACTCGACGCCGATAAGGAAGGCTTTTTGCGAAGTACGCGATCACTGACGCAAACTGTGGGTAGGGCTGCGAGAAACCTCAATGGAAAGGCCATCATGTATGCCGATAAAATTACAGACAGCATGCAGCGCACCATAGACGAGACCAACTACCGCAGGGAAAAACAGATGGCGTACAACAAAAAGAACAAGATCACACCACAGGCACTGAACAAAAAGATAGACAACAGCCTCAGCAAAGCAGTAGGAGCCACAAACTACTCAACCTCCTCTGATACACTTTCTATGGCAGCTGAACCCGAAACGACTTATCTGTCTAAGGAAAAAATGGAAAAGGCTATCCGGGAAAAACGCAAAGAAATGGAAAAAGCTGCCAAAGAACTCGACTTTATGCAGGCAGCGAAGCTCAGAGATGAGATCAAGATACTTCAGGAAAAGCTAAAAACAGCATAGACAGCATAAATCACTATATATTGAACAGAAAGATTACTCATCCGGACGTGCAGCGCTATATCTTAGAGAACACCGATACCGATTTTCTCGATCTTTCTTTTAAAAAAAGTCCGTTTGAAGAGGTCTCTATGCAGGAGATTGTACAGCAGCTGGAATCTCGCAAAAAAGCAAAAAACAAACTCCCTTCCTGGTACAGTCTGCAAGGAATATATTATCCGCCTAAAATCTCTGTCGAACAATCATCTTCGGAAAAAACGGCACAGTACAAAGCTGGATTGGTAAACGGTAAAACGCTGATAGATCTCACAGGGGGATTGGGTGTCGATTGTTTTTATTTTTCCAAAATCGTGGAACGCGTTACCCACTGTGAAATGAACGGAAAACTATCAGCCATAGCTACTCATAATTTTGACATACTCGGAGCTAAAAACATACAATCCGTAGAAGGAGATGGCGTGGATTATCTGCTCAGGCAGGGGCAGTACGACTGGATTTATGCAGATCCTTCACGGCGACACGACAGCAAGGGTAAGGTGTTTATGTTGGGCGACTGTACTCCCGACATCCCATCCTTACTTCCACAACTGTTTAATCACAGTGATAATATCTTGATAAAAACAGCACCGCTACTCGATATCAGCAGTGGATTGAGAGAGCTTCCGGGTACCCGAGAGCTGCATATTGTGGCGGTAAACAACGAGGTTAAAGAATTGCTGTGGGTACTGAAAAAAGGCTTTGAAGGATCTTGTCGTATTCACGCCATCAACTACAGCTCTAAAGGAGTGCAACAATTCAGCTTTGAGCGCGACGACGAGTACAAGCTTGCTGAAAGTTATACCACCGCACTGACATATTTGTACGAACCCAATGCGGCCATCATGAAATCGGGAGGGTTTCGATCGCTGTCGGAAAGAACAGGACTCTCCGCTTTGCACCGACACTCTCATCTCTACAGCTCTGATACCCATATCAAAAACTTCCCGGGAAGAACTTTTCACATCAGGGAAATCATCTCTTATAAAGAAAAGAAAACGTTAAAAACCTTATGGAGAGATAAAAAGGCTAATATCGCTACGCGGAATTTTCCGGAAAGTGTGGAACAGCTACGCAAAAAGTCTCAGATAAAAGAGGGAGGAACGGATTTTATTTTCTTTACTACAGACAAAAACAACGACAAGATGGTTTTGGTCTGCGATAAGATGTACTAATAAAAGGCTTATGTTCGGACTGTTTAAAAAAAAGAAGAGAGAAGATTTTCCCGATTACTGGAAGGCTTATGAACAGTTATTCGAGGAAAAGCCCGCTCCCTATATCGCCGACACCCGATTTGTGGTCATCGACACCGAAACCACTGGGCTCAATCACAAGTCTGATCGCATCTTGAGCATAGGGGCAGTAAGCGTAAAAGACAACAGCGTTTCCGTATCTGATATTTTTGAGGTGTATGTAAAACAAGATATTTTCAATCCGGAAACCGTAAAAATTCACGGTTTGTTACGCGAGGAAAAACGGGCAAACCTGATCTCGGAAGAAGAAGCCATTCGCCTTTTTTTGGAATACGTAGGCAATGCTGTTCTGATAGCCCACCACGCCCGATTTGACACGGCTATGATCAACAACGCACTCAAACGTCTCGAGCTGCCAAAACTAAAAAACAACATACTCGATACGGCTGTACTCTACAATCGTACCCGAATTATGTCGAACCTAATAGACAGAGATAAAAATCACTCCCTCGACGAGCTGGCTGAAACACTGAATGTAGACAGAAACGATCGGCATACCGCTGCCGGAGACGCCTATATCACTGCCCTTATATTCCTTAAAATACTATCAAGACTGAAACACAAAGGCATTGCGAAAACCCGCGATTTGTCTGTCCCAAATCGCAGGTGATGTTCTAATGTATAGGTGTATTGTTGCTTTACTTCGCCCCTTCTATGATATCTGAAATCACATCGGGATTGAGCAAGGTAGATGTATCGCCGAGATTGTCTGTATCTCCCGAAGCTATTTTTCGCAAAATACGCCTCATAATCTTACCACTTCTCGTCTTGGGTAAGTCGTTCACAAACTGTAATTTATCCAATTTTGCAATGGGTCCGATATGTTCAGAAATATGTTGGTTGATCTCTTGCGTGAGATTCTCTCTGTTTCTCGTTTCACCGGTCTCTTTCAATATAATATACCCTAGAAGAGCATTCCCTTTTACCTCGTGAGGGAAACCTACAATAGCCGATTCTGCCACTGCCGGATGCTCGTTGATAGCATCCTCTATGGGTGCTGTACCTAGATTATGCCCTGAAACAATGACCACATCGTCTACCCTTCCCGTAATGCGATAATAGCCTACCTCATCTCTCAAAGCTCCATCTCCACTAAAATATTTTCCGGGAAAAGCTGAGAAATAAGTCTCCTTATACCTTCGGTGATCACCCCAGATAGTTCTAGCCATACCCGGCCACGGAAACCGAATACATAGATTCCCTACTACTTGATTTTTTTCTATCTCATTTCGCTTTTCATCCATGAGTACGGGCTGAACTCCCGGTAAGGGAAGAGTGGCATAAGTCGGTTTAGTAGGAGTAGCGAATGCTATAGGGGAAATCATAATCCCTCCTGTTTCTGTTTGCCACCAAGTATCGACTATAGGACATTTCTTATCCCCTACATGACTATTGTACCAGTGCCATGCTTCTTCATTGATAGGTTCTCCAACAGATCCGAGAACTTTAAGGGAAGAAAGGTCGTATTTTGTAACCCAATCGGTACTTTCTTTCCCCAATGCTCTAATAGCCGTAGGCGCAGTGTACAATTGAGTTACCTTGTGTTTGTCTACAACCTCCCAAAACCTTCCGTAATCTGGATAAGAAGGTACCCCCTCAAACATTACCGTGGTAGCTCCATTTGCCAAGGGTCCGTACAATATATACGAATGTCCCGTGACCCAACCGATATCGGCAGTACACCAGTAGACATCTTTCTCCTCGTACTGAAATACATTTTTAAAGGTATAAGCCGTAAAGATCATATATCCGGCTGTAGTGTGCAACATACCTTTGGGCCTCCCGGTAGAGCCTGAAGTATAGAGTATAAACAAAGGATCTTCGGCATCCATTACCTCGGCAACCGACTCGTTCAAAGCTGTATCGAGCAGAGGTTGTAACCACATGTCACGGCCTTTTTTCATATCGATATCCGCACCGGTGCGCTTTACGACAAGTACTTTTTCGAGGTCTGGACAATCTTCCAAAGCTTCATCTACTATTCCTTTGAGATCTATCGTCTTGTTTCCCCTAAATCCTCCATCGGCAGTGATGAGTATTTTGGCTTCACAATCGCGTATACGAGTGGAAAGTGCTGTTGAAGAAAATCCTGCAAATACTGCAGAATGTACAGCTCCGATACGCGCACAAGCCAGTAGAGTAATGGCCAATTCGGGTATCATAGGCAGATAGACACAAACGCGATCTCCCTTTTTCACCCCCTGATCACGCAATACATTAGCCATCTTACTAACCCTTGCATACAATTGGTTATAAGTGATATGCTGTGCCTCCTCCTGCGGATCGTTAGGTTCAAAAATTATAGCCGTTTTATCCCCTCTTTTGGCGAGGTGACGATCTATACAATTTTTTGTAATATTGAGTTTTCCATTTACAAACCACTTTACTTCAGCATTCTCAAGATGGTGCTCTAGTACCTGATCCCACTTCTTATACCACACAAAATCTTCAGCAATCTTAGACCAAAATTTTCTCGGTTCTCTTATCGACTTTTTGTATACTTTAAAATATTGCTCCAGACTCTTGATTTCGTAAGCCCCCATAATTTTATGTTCTTTAATGATTTTTTAGTTAGTGTGTAATAAAATCGTCTAAGATTTAGATATATCCCTTTCTTTACGATATATCAAATATAAAATTAAAATCTTCTTTTTCCCTATTTTTTAGAGCTAAATCTTATTGCGGTCAGCCTGTTTTTTCCGATACTATCTCTTATCCAAATCTGGCAGACCTTTACAACAGCATTCCGTAAGACAAAGAGATCAGGAGACTGACTAAGAACTACGAACTAATCAACTACAATACATCTAAGCCCGAGATTTCTCCCTTTGGGATCGGAATGACACCTCCAACCTTTTTTAAGAAAGGTCGATGTTCATCCTGATCTTGTCGAAGGGTCTCTCGTCCAACCCAAAAGCGCTTTAACAGCCTAACGTATTTCTCCCGGTACACGTATATTTTCTACGATATCCTGCACTTCTTCAGGTGGAGCCGGGGTAAATCGACTTACTAAAAGAGCCACTGCAAAATTGACTATCATCGCCACCATGCCGAATCCTTCCGGTGATATACCAAACCACCAATCGGCTTCCGTTCCGCCCCCGAAGAGATCGAATTTAAATTTCATCATATAAAACAACATCAGCAATATCCCGATTACCATACCACTTACGGCTCCTTCTCTATTCATTCGCTTGTAAAAGATGCCCAGTATTATCGCCGGAAAAAATGAGGCTGCGGCCAATCCGAAGGCCAGAGCAACAACGGCGGCGACAAAACCCGGAGGGTTTATCCCAAAGTAGGCAGCGATAATTACCGCTAAGGCAGCGCTTCCCCTGGCCACCCACAGTTCATTCTTCTCGGACATATCGGGTTTGAGTTGTTTTTTTACTAGATCGTGGGATACAGATGTAGATATCACCAGAAGTAATCCCGCTGCAGTAGAAAGTGCTGCGGCTAGTCCTCCAGCTGCGACAAGGGCAATAACCCAGTTGGGAAGCCTAGCAATCTCAGGGTTAGCAAGCACCATAATATCGTTGTCTATCTGCAATTCGTTTCGCTCCTCATCTGCCACGTATTGTATCAGTCCGTCGTCGTTTTTATCGGTAAAATCCAACAGTCCGGTGGTTTCCCAATTGGTAAACCACTCCGGCATTTCCGAGTAGGGCTTACCACTTACGGTTTCTATCAGATTAGTACGTGCAAAGACAGAAACAGCGGGAGCAGTAGTGTAGAGAATCACGATAAACAACAGTGCCAATCCCGCCGATTTTCGGGCATCTTTAACCCGAGGTACCGTAAAAAATCTCACAATAACATGGGGTAATCCGGCCGTTCCCACCATCAGAGCCAGCGTAATGGCAAATACATCGATTAGACTTTTACTCCCTTCCGTATACTCGGCAAAACCGAGTTCTCTTGAAAGTCCGTTTAACTTGTCGAGCAGGTATACCCCAGATCCGTCGGAAAGTGTACCTCCCATCCCGAGTTGGGGAATTGGATTACCCGTCATCTGTATGGAGATAAAAATAGCGGGCACCATAAAGGCAAAGATCAGCACACAGTACTGCGCTACCTGAGTATAAGTAATCCCTTTCATCCCTCCGAGTACGGCGTAAAAAAGAACGATCACCATACCTATAATCACTCCGGTATTGATATCCACTTCCAGAAAGCGTGAAAACACCACTCCCACACCGCGCATCTGTCCGGCTACGTAGGTAAAGGAAACGATCAGTGCACATATCACCGCTACTATACGAGCTGTACTCGAGTAATAGCGATCTCCGATAAAATCGGGGACTGTAAATTTTCCGAATTTGCGAAGATAGGGTGCCAGAAGTAGAGCCAACAACACATATCCTCCTGTCCACCCCATAAGGTAAACAGCCCCATCGTATCCCATAAAGGAAATAATACCAGCCATGGAGATAAAAGAAGCAGCAGACATCCAGTCGGCCGCAGTAGCCATCCCATTAGCGAGAGGGGAAACCCCTCCTCCGGCAACGTAAAACTCTTTGGTTGATCCTGCCCTCGACCATATCGCAATACCGATATAAAGTGCAAAGGAGACTCCGACAAGAATATATGTCCAAGCCTGTACGCTCATCACAGCAAAACTACTCATCATAACCGTACTTTTTGTCCAAGCGATTCATCAGGCGGACATATACAAATATGAGTATGACAAAGACATACATCGACCCTTGCTGAGCAAACCAGAATCCGAGTTCAAAGCCTCCTATTCTGACAGTATTGAGTGTATCTTTAAACAATATTCCCGCCCCGTAGGAAACTAGGAACCAAATTAAAAGGAGAATAGCGAGATATCTCACGTTTTCTTTCCAGTACGCTTTTGATTTTTGTTTTGAAGTCATCAGACCGTATTATTTCAGTTATCATTGATAAATATAATATTTTAACTTAAAAACACATATACCTACAAACAAAAACCGTATAAAAACAACAAAACATCAACAAAAGCACAAGATAACAAACAATCGTAAAAAATCTACATCTTGTTATTTACACTTCTTTATTACTATCGCTGTGACACTTCTATACCGGGAGGGTATTTCTCGAGTATACTATTTACAAACTCGCGGATGCGTTCGTCTTTCTTATCCATTCTTGAAGTGAGATAACCTGTTCCCTTTCCCTGCCAAACCAATTCGTTTTTACCGGCGTCTATGAAGTCTATAAAGAGAGAGCCTTCTGTAGATGTAGAAACATTGGGATAGGCCATGCCCCACCAATACGGATTCCAACCCCATCCCCAACCGTAATTGTTGTAGACATCCACCCTCTCTTTTTCGGTGGTAAAGATGCTCACCAACATATCCGGATTATCCGATTTGGTAAGCCCTTTGGCTGTTAGTCCGGCCTCAATAGCTCTCAGTATCCGCTTTTTGTCTAGATCGGATATTTCAGCCTTGTCGATTCCTGGCTTAAAAAATGCGAAGGTCTTGTATTGAGTAAAATTGACCCGCTTGTCGTAATCGGCTGCAACCCTCACAGAGGTACAGGATCCTGCGATAAAGGCCAGGAACATCAATGGTAATAATCGTATTGCTTTCATTTGGAATTTTTTTAAATTGAACTCTATAGTATTGTCCGTTGTCCGGATCTAAAAAATCCACTATATAAAAATACAAATTACAGATCGCTTTACCTTCAAATACTCTGTTAAAACTACAGCCCGTTCAACAAATCGTCATCGACTTCATTGGGAAGTGTAACTTTCAACAAAGGCTCCATATTCATAGCTCTTTGTGCAGCAAATACTGCTTCTTTGTTTCTCGCCCAACTCCTCCGAGCGATACCATTGTTTACGTCCCAAAACAACATGGCGTGAAGTCTGCGATCTGCTTCTACGCTACCATCAAGAACCATGCCGAAGCCCCCATTGATCACCTCACCCCATCCGACACCTCCACCGTTGTGGATGCTTACCCAGGTAGCCCCTCTAAAACTATCGCCTATAACATTCTGTATGGCCATATCGGCGGTATATCGCGAACCGTCGTATATATTGGAGGTCTCGCGATATGGCGAATCGGTACCCGACACGTCGTGATGATCTCTACCCAATACCACCGGACCTATTTCGCCCTTGGCTATAGCATCGTTAAATGCCTTGGCTATGGCAATGCGTCCTTCAGCGTCGGCATACAATATCCGCGCTTGGGAACCCACTACCAATTTATTTGCTCTGGCACCCTGTATCCAGCGGATATTGTCGTCCATCTGTTGTCGGATCTCCTCAGGAGATTCTTTTTTAAGTGCCTCGAGTACTTCACAGACCAAGGCATCGGTACGGTTGAGATCTTCTTCCTTACCACTGGTACACACCCAGCGGAAAGGTCCGAAACCGTAGTCAAAACACATAGGTCCCATAATATCCTGCACATAGGAAGGATAGCGGAATTCCCGCTCTTCAGGACCTGCCTCCCGACCACCGGGAGCCCACACATCGGCACCGGCTCTAGACGCTTCCAGGAGAAAGGCATTGCCGTAGTCGAAGAAATAGGTTCCCTTTGCTGTGTGACGGTTAACGGCCTCTGCATGTCTTCTCAAACTTTGCTGTACCTTTTCTTTAAACACTTCCGGAGCTTCAGCCATCAAGCGATTGGCTTCGTCAAAATCCATTCCCGCCGGGTAATACCCCCCGGCCCAGGGATTGTGCAAAGAAGTCTGATCCGATCCGAGGTCGATGTGAATCCCCTCTCTATCGAAATACTCCCATACATCAACGACATTGCCCCGATAGGCAATGGAGATAATTTCCTTTTCGGCAACCGCCTTCCTTACACGTGTGGCCAGTTCTCCGAGCTCGTCGATTACCTCTTCTACCCATCCCTGGGAATGACGAGTGTGTACCGCCTTGGGGTTTACTTCTGCACAAACCGTAACACAGCCTGCTATATTACCTGCTTTGGGTTGGGCGCCGCTCATCCCTCCGAGGCCTGAAGTGACAAACAATGCTCCTGTTCCCTTCTCTCCCGAACCCGACGGTTGTTTTCCTATCTTTCTCAAAGCATTCATCACCGTTATGGTGGTTCCGTGAACAATGCCCTGAGGACCTATATACATATAACTTCCGGCGGTCATCTGTCCGTATTGGGTAACCCCCAAGGCATTAAAGCGCTCCCAATCGTCGGGAGTGGAGTAATTGGGAATCATCATACCGTTGGTCACCACCACTCTTGGTGCTTCCTTATGAGAAGGGAACAGCCCCAATGGATGTCCGGAATACATGACCAGGGTTTGTTGGTCGGTCATCTCGGCGAGATACTTCATCACTAGGCGATACTGCACCCAGTTCTGAAATACCGCACCATTGCCTCCGTAGGTAATGAGTTCGTGGGGGTGCTGCGCTACAGCCGGATCCAAATTGTTCTGAATCATCAACATAATGGCTGCCGCCTGCATACAAGAGGTCGGGTATTCTTCAATAGGACGGGCATACATAGGGTAATCCGGTCTAAAGCGATACATATAAATCCGACCGTATGTTTCTAGTTCACGAGAAAATTCAGTTAGTAATTCCGCGTGGTGTTCGGGCTTAAAATAGCGCAGCGCATTGCGGAGTGCCAGCTTCTTTTCTTTGGCGTTGAGTATATCTTTTCTCTTTGGGGCGTGGTTTACGGTCGGATCGTATGATTTGGGAGAAGGCAGTTTTTCAGGTATGCCTTCCAACAACTGTTCTTGAAATGTCATAGTCAAAAAATTTTGTGCAATTGTCGAGCAGTACATATCTACCGCATATTGGCAACTGCTGTTTCCTGTATCGTAAAAAAATCTGTAAATACAGCAGTAAAAGAAACCGCCGTTAGGGAGCAACACTACACTACGGATATCTGATATCCACTCTGTGATGGATACCAAAAATTCTGATTTTGTATCGGAATGTGCTGTTTGTTCTCATCGCTTCAAAGCTGTTTTACGGTCGTATCCGTAAGGGCAATGCCTGCATCCGCTCTCACAACAATACCCCCTTTTCAGATGGTATTGTTCCGTAAATACCTTATACCCTTTTTCCGAAAGGTAATAGTCTCCTTCTTCTATGGGGATAATTTTCCTTTTCAAAATTTTAGCCCGACATTTAAATCACTTCCCGAAAGATCAGGAATTAAACATTTTCTCTTTGACAACTTCCTGCCTCTTGTTATCTTTACAAAGATAATTTTTTGAAAGCATTATCCGAAGCGACTTATGATATTAATTTCAAAGCACCTGATTCCGAAGCCATATATAGGACTCACTCTGTGGCCGGTCATTGTCCTAAAATCACCCGAACTCAAAAACGACTCTGTACTGCTAAATCACGAAAAAATACACCTACAGCAACAGTTGGAGTTGCTCATACTTCCCTTCTATGTTTTGTACGGTTTGGAATGGTTGTACAAATGGCTAAAATACCGCGACCTTCACATTGCTTACCGACAGATCAGCTTTGAACGTGAAGCCTACACCTGCGAACAGGATGCACACTATCTGAAAACCAGAAAACCCTGGCAGTTTGCACACTACTTTTTTAACGCTTCTTAACATCAGCTCGGCATTCTTTTTGCTGCCTTTTCCGCAAAAAAACATTGACAAAATGAAACGTTTAGCTCTTTTATTCACTGTATTTTTTGCGGTATTCGGCTGCCTGGGTCAGGAAAAATCTAATGGCGGCATTTCAGGACAAAACAAGGGAGAACAGGATTCTATTCCACGTCCTAAGGAAAGTTGGAAAGTAAACAAGGAAGTGGATGAGAACGGTAACATCATCCGAATGGACTCCACCTATACTTGGTCCTTTTCTTCAGACGGTCGAGATATGTCTTCGGCTGCCATAGACAGTATTATGAACAGTTTCGGACAAATACCAGGCATGGGAATGCCGGCTGGTTTTGGAGACGATTTCTTCCAGTCATTTTCGTCTGATTCTGCTTTCTTTGCACCTTTTGTGGGCGACAGCCTGTTTATAAAGCGTATGGAAGAACACCACCGCATGTTTGAAGACATGATGCGCAGAGTCGATTCTATACAAGGTGATGCCCGAAAATCGCTTCAGAAAACATAAAGATTTTAAACCCCTACCTTTGCCCTTTTTAACAGTACAGTTTTGAATCAGGACATTGACATTGGCCTATTACAGCAAAAGGGGATTAAGCTTACCGTAAAACGGGAAGATTTGCTTCACCCCCATATTTCGGGTAATAAATTCAGAAAACTAAAATACAATCTTATCGAGGCCCGCGACGAAGGGGCAGACACTCTGCTCACCTTTGGAGGGGCCTATTCCAATCACATTGCAGCTACTGCCGCTGCGGGTCGTGAATACGGTTTTAAAACCATCGGCATAATTAGAGGTGATGAGCTCGGCGATTACAAAGACCAAAACCCCACACTCCGGTTTGCACAAGAACAAGGTATGAGCCTCAAATTTGTCTCTAGAGAGGACTTCCGAAAAAAACAGGACGAAGGCTTTATCGCCAAACTCCGGCAGGAATTCGGACATTTTTTTACAATTCCAGAAGGAGGAACCAATGAGTTTGCGGTAAAGGGATGCGAAGAGATACTCACTGCAGAAGATAAGACCTACAACTACATCTGTTGTGCCGTGGGCACGGGTGGTACACTGTCGGGTATAATCAACAGCGCCACCGACAAACAGAAAGTCTTAGGTTTTCCCGCGCTTAAAGGTAGCTTTTTAAACAAGGATATTCGTAAATTTGCCCAAAGTGATAACTGGCAACTGGTAGAAGACTATCATTTTGGTGGATATGCAAAAGTAAATGAATCGCTTATTCGCTTTGTCAATGAGTTCAAAAAACAGACCGGTATACCTCTCGATCCGATATACACCGGAAAGATGATGTACGGTGTAATGGCGCTGGTGGAAGAAGACTATTTTAAAAGCGGAACTTCCATTTTGGCCATTCACACAGGTGGATTGCAGGGTATAGACGGTATGAACCAAAAGCTCAAACAAAAAGGATTGCCACTTATAGACATTGATTAAAGTAATATTTTCCGGCAAAGGGGTGCACATCACAACAGAAAAAAATATGCGAAAAATAATATCCTTACTTATTATTCTGGGACTGACGGTCTCTTCCTGTGGTTCTAAAAAAAAGGTAGCTCAAAGAAATCAGCAAAAAAAAGAGCAAAGCGTTAAACATAGTTCGGACCCCTTAAAAACAGTGGATAAAGAACAGGAAAAAAGTTCAGAATTCAAACCAATTGTGGTCAACTCCACTGAAGAATACATTCGCTACTTTGCTCCTGTAGCACAGGATGAAATGCGCGAATTTGGTATCCCGGCAAGCATTACCCTCGCTCAGGGTATACTCGAAAGTGGTTCGGGAAGAGGTGAACTCACTCTGAAGACCAACAACCACTTCGGCATCAAATGTCACACCGGCTGGAAAGGTGGTACGGCATATCACGACGACGACGAAAAGGGAGAGTGTTTTCGCAAATACGACGACCCACACACCTCATACAGGGATCATTCACTTTTTCTGACTTCCCGAAGCCGATACGCCTCCCTCTTCGACCTAAGAAAGAATGACTACAAGGGCTGGGCCAAAGGGCTCCGCAAAGCGGGATACGCTACAGATCCGAGATATCCCCAAAAACTGATAGCCCTGATAGAGCGATACGAACTATACCGCTACGACGACGAGGTACTCCGCAATTCGAAAACAAAAACATCCCGCAGCTCATCGAAAAAAAATCGAAAACAGATATACGTGGTGCGCCGAGGTGACACCCTGTATTCCATTTCAAAAAGGTACAACACCACAGTAGAAGCCCTCAAAAGGGAAAATCGACTGAAAAACAACAATATATCCATAGGACAAAACCTAAACATCCCTTAACAAATCCACCTGACAAAAAAATACCAAGATGAAATATCAAAGAAGCAGTGCATTATTTGCAGAAGCCGAAAAATATATCCCCGGAGGGGTCAATTCTCCAGTACGAGCCTTTAAATCGGTAGGAGGAACCCCTGTGTTTATAGAAAGCGCTAAAGGAGCTTATCTGTACGATGCTGATGGCAACAGGCTTATCGACTATATCGCTTCCTGGGGACCTATGATTCTTGGGCATGCTCATGAGCCGGTAATCACAGCTGTTACTGAAAAAGCAAAAAAGGGAACTTCGTTCGGCATGCCCACTGAAACGGAAACCGAAATCGCCCAACTGGCTATATCTATGGTGCCAAACATCGATAAGATTCGCTTTGTAAACAGCGGAACCGAAGCCTGTATGAGCGCTGTGCGACTTGCCAGAGGATTTACCGGCAGAGAAAAGATTGTCAAGTTTGCCGGATGCTACCACGGGCATTCCGACGCCTTCCTGATTCAGGCCGGAAGTGGAGCGGTGACTTTCGGATCGCCCAACAGCCCGGGAGTTACTCGTGGGACTGCACAAGACACCTTATTGGCCAAATACAACGATCTTGAAGGAGTAAAAGAATTATTTGCTGCCAACAAAGGTGAAATAGCCGCCATCATTATAGAACCTGTTGCCGGGAATATGGGATGTATACTGCCCGAAGAAGGTTTCCTGCAAGGCCTTCGTTCGCTCTGTGACGACAACGGCAGCCTGCTTATCTTTGACGAGGTAATGACCGGATTTCGCCTCGCTAAAGGAGGAGCTCAGGAACTCTTTGGTATCAAGGCAGATATCGTTACCTTCGGCAAGGTGATTGGCGGCGGACTTCCCGTAGGGGCTTTTGCTGCTCGAGACGAAATTATGAACCACTTGGCTCCTTTGGGCCCGGTATACCAAGCGGGAACACTGAGTGGCAATCCACTAGCTATGAGTGCCGGACTGGCTCTGCTTTCTGAACTGAACGCCTATCCGGAAATTTTTAAAAGCCTTGAAGAAAAAACACTGTATCTCCACAAGGGGATAGCACGAGTGTTGAGCGAGCGCAATATACCTCATCACATCAACCGCATGGGGTCTATGATATCTGTTCATTTTACCGATGAGAAAGTAAGAGATTTTAGCAGTGCTGCTACGGGTAACAACGAAAGGTTTAAAAAATTCTTTCACGGCATGCTGAACGAAGGTATCCACCTCCCCCCCAGTGCTTTCGAAAGCTGGTTTCTCAACGATGCATTGAGTTATGCGGATTTGGATTTCACTATCAGTGCCGTGGAAAAAATAGCTTTATCACTGTAACCCCCCAGACGTCTAGGCTGTGCAGTAAGGATAAACCATCTCATAGTGGAACATTTATAGATAGGAGCGTTGCGTACAGAAAGATACTCTGGTACCGGATTGCGGAAATTGATTAAAAAAACATTGTCAGTCTCATTATAATTATATTACTTTGCCACTTGATTCTATCCGTCCTCAGTGGGATTGGAAAGAAAAGTTCATAAAAATAACAGATGTTATCAAGAAAGGCAGAGGGAATAGACCCGCTGAAGCCTTAGCAACCCTCCCTCGGAGAAGGTGCTACATTCTACCTCGAAAGGGGAAAGATAACACCGTGTACAGTTCACACGGTTAGGTGCAACGACTTCCGCACACGCTTTTCTTGTAACATTAGATAGTACAGAGATATAAAAAAGTTACATTGAACAGCAATTTACATCAGTTAGAAATCAAGAATTTTACTACCGATAGTGGGGTACAAATCGAAAGCATTCCCCTTTCTTATCAGGTATTCGGTTTGCCCTTGGGTGAAGCTCCGGTAATTCAGGTAAATCACGCCCTTACGGGAAATTCGGAAGTAGCCGGAAAAAACGGATGGTGGAAAGATCTTATCGGAGAAGGCAAAGGTATAGATACCTCCGTATACACCATATTGGCCTTTAATGTTCCCGGCAACGGCTACGACGGTTTTGTAATCGACAACTACAAAGACTTTGTAGCCCGCGATATGGCTCGGATATTTCTTCTCGGACTGGAGCAACTGAAAATAGATAAGCTCTTTGCCCTTATCGGAGGTTCTCTGGGGGGTGGTATCGCTTGGGAAATGGCCGTGCTGGACCCAAATATTACCGAACACCTTATCCCTATTGCATCCGACTGGAAATCGACCGACTGGCTTATCGCCAACTGCCAGGTGCAAGAGCAGTTCTTAGTCAACTCCAAAAATCCGGTTCACGACGCCCGTATGCACGCCATGCTTTGCTATCGCACACCTGCATCGTTCAAAACCCGGTTTAACAGAACGACCAACGAAGAGCTAAAGGTATTTAACGTAGAGAGTTGGTTGCTACATCACGGCAACAAGTTACAAGAGCGTTTTCAACTGGCAGCCTACAAGCTGATGAACCAACTGCTCAAGACTATCGATGTGACCCGTCATCACAAGGAAAACTTTAATGTTTTGGAGTCGATCAACGCCAAGATTCACATTATAGGGGTAGACTCCGATCTCTTCTTTACAGCCGAAGAGAATAGAGAAACCCACAAACAACTGGCACAGGCTCACGATCGGGTTACCTATGGAGAAATACATTCCGTACACGGGCACGACGCTTTTTTAATAGAATATGAACAACTGGAGAAACTCATAGGGGGCATCTTTCAGAAAGGGAAAAACAACAAGAGAATGAAAGTACTGAAGTTTGGCGGAAAATCACTGGCCAACGGAGAAGGCATCACTAATGCGCTAAATATTATAGAAGGTAAAATCAGAAATGGAGAAAAGATTTGTGTAGTTGTATCGGCACGAGGGAATGCCACCGACGAATTGGAGAGCCTGTTGGAAAAGGCAGCTCGAGGAGAAGATTACAAAAGCGATTTTGAGACCTTCAAAACCTATCAGCAAGGCGACTTCTCTTATGTAGATCTCTCCCCTCAATTCGACAAACTGGAAAAACTGTTTGAAGGCATACGCCTATTGGGGGATTACAGTTCGAAAATAAAAGATCAAATCCTTTCTAAAGGGGAAGTTATTTCTGCAAAGCTCATCACTGGTATACTTCAACACAAAGGCATTAAAGCCGTGTTTACCGATACCCGAAAACTCATCAAGACCGACGAGGCATTTGGAAATGCTCAACCATTGGAAAAACTGTCTAAAGAAAACGTTCTGGAACACTTTAAAAAACACAATGGCGACACCGTACATATCGCAACTGGTTTTATCGCTTCCAATACCAAAGACGAGACCACTACGCTGGGACGCAATGGAAGCAATTACACCGCTTCGCTTATCGCCAATTTCCTAGATGCTTCAGAATTGCAGAGTTACACCCATGTAGACGGTATTTTTACCGCCAATCCCGAACTGGTTCCGGAGGCACAGCGCATTGAGCAATTGTCGTATAACGAAGCCAATGAAATGGCCAATTTTGGCACGACCATCCTTCACGCCAAGACCATTATCCCTCTGATTGAAAAGAATATTCCACTTCGAATACTCAACACCTTCAACAACGACAACAAGGGAACATTGATTACCTCTACTCCCAACAAGGAAGGTATCAAATCACTTTCGGTGCTCGAAGATGTTGCCTTGCTCAATCTGGAAGGGAGAGGACTTCTCGGAAAGGCCGGAGTCGACGCTCGTATTTTTAGGGCTTTGGGAGATAGCGATATAAGCGTGAGTATTATTTCGCAAGGTTCTTCAGAAAGAGGAATCGGACTGGTAGTAGACGCAGAAAACGCATCCAGGGCTATCGTAGAACTGGAAAGAGAATTTGAAAAAGATTTCTATTCCAAAGACGTCAACAAGATATCTGCCGAAGACGGCGTTTCTGTAATCTCTATAGTAGGACAGGATCTCAGCACCTTCCACAAGCCCTACAACGCCTTGATAAGAAATCAAGTTGTCCCTCTGTTATTCAACAATACCGTAACCGGAAAGAACGTCAGCCTTGTCGTCAAAAAAGCACAATTACACAAGGCACTCAACGTAATTCACGGCGAGATATTCGGTATTTCTAAAAAAGTAAACATCGCTATTTTTGGACACGGACTCGTAGGTGGTACTCTTATAGAGCAGATACTCTCTTCGGCCGACACCATAGAGGAGCGAAAAAACATACGTCTCAATATATTTGCTGTTGCCAATTCGAGAAACGTCCTCTTAAACAAACACGGAATAGACAATAACTGGAAAACGGCCCTAAAAGAGAGCAAACTGCCCTCACAAGTAAGTTTGGTATCAGACTATGCCCGACAACATCACCTGGAGAATCTAATTGCCATAGACAATACGGCCAGTGTTGATTTTGTAGAAAACTACATCGACCTCGTCAACAACGGCTTCGATCTGGTATCGTCAAATAAAATAGCCAATACCCTGAGCTATAAATTTTACCGCGAACTCCGAAATACCCTCGACAAAAATCACAAACAATACTTGTATGAAACCAATGTAGGAGCCGGGTTACCGCTTATCGACACCATAAAATTACTGCATTTATCTGGAGAAAACATCACCGGAATTAAAGGCGTATTTTCAGGTTCTCTAAGCTATCTGTTCAACACCTTCTCCGTTGAAGACCGTCCGTTTAGCGAAGTGCTTCAAGAGGCTATCGATAAAGGATTTACCGAACCCGACCCTAGAGAAGATCTCTCCGGAAACGACGTGGGGCGCAAGCTGCTTATTCTCGCTCGTGAATTAGACTTACACAACGAGTTTGAGGATATCAGCATACAAAACCTGATTCCGGAAGCATCCGGACTTCGGGAAGGAGAGGCTGCAGATTTCCTAAAACGCCTGAAAGAGCTCGACAGCGAATACTCAGCGATTAAAGCCGCGCAGCAACCCGGTCACGTTTTGCGTTATATAGGTGAGCTTTCGGGCGATCTGAGTGGCGACAAGGGACAACTAGAAGTAAAATTGGTATCTGTACCTGAACAAAGTGCCCTCGGACAGGTAAAAGGCTCGGATTCTATTTTTGAGATCTACACCGAATCTTACGGTTCTCAACCCTTGGTAATACAAGGAGCCGGAGCCGGAGCCCAGGTAACGGCACGGGGTGTATTTGGAGATATACTGAGACTTGCAGATAAAGGAGAATAAAAATTACCCTGAAAAAAGGAACTTGGGTAATAACACTACAACATTAAATCAGACAATGAAAAAACAACATTTTGAAACCGATGCCATTCGAACGCAAACACAACGGACAGAATTCCTGGAGCACAGCAGTCCGCTATACCTGACATCGAGTTTTATATTTGAAGATGCCGAAGATATGAGATCTTCTTTTGCGGAAGAAAAAGAGCGAAATATTTACAGTCGTTTCACCAATCCCAACACTTCAGAATTTGTAGAGAAAATATGCCATATGGAAGGCGCCGAAAGCGGATATGCCTTTGCTACAGGAATGGCTGCAGTATTCTCTACCTTTGCCGCCCTGTTAAACAGCGGCGATCACATTGTGGCTGCGAGATCGGTATTCGGTTCTACTCATACCCTTTTCACCAAATTTTTACCCAAGTGGAATATCAGTACCTCCTACTTTAAGGTAGACGAAACAGATAAAATTACATCGCTGATCACTCCGCAGACAAAAATACTCTTTGCAGAAACCCCGACCAATCCAGCCGTTGATATTCTCGATTTGGAGCTTTTGGGGAGTATTGCAAAAAAGCACAATCTCATCCTTGTTATCGACAATTGTTTTGCCACTCCATACCTTCAACAACCCATTAAATTTGGTGCCGACCTGGTCATACATTCCGCTACCAAACTGATAGATGGGCAAGGGCGTGTACTAGGAGGAATCACCGTAGGAAAAAAGGAACTCATCAGGGAAATCTATTTATTCTCCCGCAATACCGGGCCGGCACTGTCTCCTTTTAACGCATGGGTGTTGTCTAAAAGTTTGGAAACCCTAGCAGTAAGAGTGGACCGCCACTGTGAGAACGCCTTGAAAATCGCCGAATTCCTCGAAAGTCATCCGCAGGTCAACTGGGTAAAATACCCTTCCCTAAAATCACATCCTCAATACGAAGTAGCCAAAAAACAGATGAAAGCCGGAGGAAGTATAGTCGCTTTCGAAATCAAGGGTGGCGTAGACGCCGGACGCAAATTTCTCAATACCATTAAAATGTGTTCTCTCTCTGCCAACCTCGGAGACACCCGCACCATAGTGACCCACCCGGCCTCGACCACACACGGCAGGCTCAGCGAGGAAGACAGGCTGGAAGTAAGTATTACTGACGGACTGGTAAGGGTTTCGGCGGGACTTGAAAATGTAGCCGATATTATCGCAGATCTCGATCAAGCGCTTAGGGGGTAGGTTGGGTTGTTTGGTTATTGGGTTAATGAGTTACTAGGTTACTGGGTTATTGAGGGACTTGAATAACTTATTGGCTAATAATTTACCAGGGAATCACACTCGATTTAAAAAGTTTTTCTAACTTTAAACGGTATTCGTAGAACAAATTAAATAAACACTCTCGCTATGAAAAACTATTTTGCAGTATTAATACTGGCCTTTACTATGGGGCTTGTAACGGAAAGTCACGCTCAAAAATTCAGTGATCTAGACAAGAGCCCAGCTGACATTGTCTATTACCGTACCGATCGCAAAACTCCTCCAATCGCCAAGGTAATTTACAGCAGGCCGCAAAAAAAGGGAAGACCTGTATTTGGCACTTTGGTGCCCTTTGACAAGGTATGGCGTACAGGGGCTAACGAGGCCACGGAAATCACCTTCTTTAAGGATGTAGTTTTTGGCGATGCCGAAGTTGCTGCGGGTACTTATAGCCTGTACACCATTCCCGGAACCAAAGAATGGACCATCATTCTCAACAGTGATACCGATGTCTGGGGTGCATACGAGTATAAAGAAGCAAACGACGTCGCTCGTACCAAAGTAGCAGTAAGTTCGGGTGAAGAAGATTTGGAAGCTTTCTCTATTAGCTTTGAACCCAATGAGAAAGGTGCCGATCTCTATCTCGGATGGTCTACTACAAGAGTAAAAATACCGGTAAGCCCAAAATAAATTAGGCTACAAATACATTTCAAAAAGCCCGGAAATAGCGCGCACGCCGTTATTCCCGGGCTTTTTCTTTTCTGACATCAATACACTTTTTTACCTCCAATAAAAGTTCCCTCTACCTCCACTCCGGGCAGTTCTTCTTCAGCAACCTCCATAATATCCCTGTCCAGAATGACAAAATCTGCCATTTTTCCCAGCTCTATACTCCCTTTTTCTCCTTCCTCAAAGTTGGAATACGCCGCCCAAATAGTCATTCCTTTCAGCGCTTCTTCCCTACTTAAAGCATTTTCAATCTGAAATCCGCCCTCCGGATATCCGGCCGTATCTTTACGGCTCACTGCAGCATAAAAAGTGAGAAAGGGACTTACCTTTTCCACGGGAAAATCGGTACCAAGCGCAAATATTCCGGCTTTGTCTAACAAGCTGTGATATGCATAAGCTCCTTTACTGCGTTCTGTACCCAGTCTGTCGGTTACCCAGTACATATCACTAGTAGCATGAGTGGGTTGAACCGAAGGAATAATTCCCTGTTCAAAAAAATAGAAATCTTCGTCACTTATCACCTGTGCGTGCTCTATCTTCCAGCGACGATCTTTTTCCCCCCTCAAGGCCTTGGTATACGCCTTTAGAACAACTGCATTTGCCGAGTCACCTATAGCATGGGTATTCATCTGATAATCGGAGGCAGCTATGCGCTGGGCCAATTTTTCAATATCTTTAACCGGAGTTACCATAGCGCCATAGTGTTCCGGCCTATCGGAATAGGGTTCTTTTAGCACCGCACCTCGAGATCCAAGAGCACCGTCGGCATATACTTTTATCGATCTCACATTGAGCTTTTCGCTCTTCTGTATTCCCCTCGACAAATAGTACATAACATCCTTTTCGTCGTTTCCAACCATGGCGTAGATTCTGATATCCAGTTTTCCCATTTGTTGCAAACTATCGATCAATTCGATAACCTCTCTAGACAAACCTGCATCATTTACGGTAGTTAAGCCATAAGAAAAACATATTTGCTGAGCCTCGGTAAGCGCGGCAATCTGCTTATCCCTTTCTGGGGCTGGAAGTACGGCATCTACAAGTCGCATAGGACTGTCGATCAAAACCCCTGTTGGCAGGCTGTCTCTCAATACAATCTCGCCGTTTTCTACATGAGTAGCCCCTGTAATGCCTGCCATATCCAACACCTTCTGATTTACGAGATAAGCGTGTCCATCGATCCTCTCCAGTACCACAGGAAGGTCGGGAAAGAGCTTGTCGAGTTCTTCCTTGTCCGGAAACTCTTTTACTTCCCAATCGTTCTGATCCCATCCTCTACCGTAGATAAATGTGGTCTGCTTATCACTTCCCACTTTCAATCTGTCGAGCACTTCTTCAAAACTCGTTGTTCCAGTCAGATCTACCTGCTGAAGGTTTAAGCCCAATCCGTAAAAATGACAGTGTGCATCGATAAGTCCGGGAATCACTACCTTGCTATTTACATCGATAATTTCCCTTGCAGAATAATTGTTTTCAATCCTTTCTACACTCCCTACATCTACAAATTTGCCATCTTTGATAGCAAAGGCTTCGGCAGTAGTAAAATCGGAATCTACAGTATACACTTTTGCATTGGTAACTATAATATCTACGGGCTCTTTGTGCTTACAAGCTGTGGCAAACACTAACCCCAAAAAACACAAGAATGATATCTTTTTCATGGAAAGTGGATTATTTGGAGAACATAAAGATAAAAAATGGGGGGCAAAAATTAAAATATTACGACAAGCTTCACAAACTGGAATGTTTGGAATAATTTCTCCATCGCTCTATACAAGCATCCATATCTTCCGGTATTTCGGAATCGAAGCGGAGAAACTTTCCACTAAGTGGATGCTCAAATCCGAGAGTCTTAGCGTGTAGTGCTTGCCTGGGTAATACCTTAAAACAATTCTCTACAAATTGTTTGTATTTAGTAAAGGTAGTGCCCTTGAGAATCTTGTCTCCCCCGTAGCGTTCGTCGTTAAACAAAGGGTGTCCAATGTGTTTCATATGGACTCGTATCTGGTGGGTTCTGCCCGTCTCCAAACGGCAGGATACCAGAGTTACATATCCGAGACGCTCTAATACTCGATAGTGAGTCACGGCTTCCTTACCCTGCTCTCCATCTTCAAAAACAGCCATTTGCAGGCGATTCTTGGGATGTCGTCCTATATGTCCTTCTATGGTACCTTCATCTTCTTCTATATTTCCCCATACCAAGGCCACGTATTCGCGTTCGCTGGTCTTTTCAAAAAACTGTTTTGACAAATGGGTCATAGCCTGTTCTGTTTTGGCCACAACCAATAAACCGCTGGTATCTTTATCGATACGATGCACCAATCCAGGTCTTTCATTACTGTTTTTTGGAAGGTGGTCGAAATGATATACCAAGGCATTGATCAATGTACCGCTGTAATTGCCGTGTCCGGGATGTACTACCATTCCTGCCTCCTTGTTTACCACCAGCAACTGGTCGTCTTCATAAACGATATTCAGCGGAATGTTTTCAGGGGTGAGCAAATATTCGTAGGGAGGATGTTCAAACAATACCTTTACCTCATCTTCTGCCTTCACCCGATAATTGGCTTTAACCACAACGCCATTGACTCTGATATTACCGTTTTTGGCCGCCTGTTGTATTTTGTTTCGCGTGGCATTTTCTACAAAGTTCATCAGGAATTTATCTACCCTCAACGGCTCCTGCCCCTTACCGGCCATAAAGCTGTAGTGTTCGTATAGTTCGTCTTCCTGCTCGTCAATTCCGCTATACTCCGTCATTCCCCATTGTATTTGTGCCTTCCGTATCGGCAGCCTCAGCAGCCGCTTCAGCTTCAGCCTTTTTCCTTCGCTCTTCCGGTCCGCCATCACCACAGACTAGATCTATCTTTGTTGTCTTTGGAAACTGATCTCCGGGAGCTATTTTTTTTCCTTGGTATTCTATGTAATACACCATATCCTTTCCTATCTCATCGATATACTCAATACGCCCTACGTCAAGCCCTACCGCACGCAACATAGACTCTGCATTCCTGCGAGTTACCTGAATGATATTTGGAACACTTACCTCTCGATAACCGGAGGGGTTGATAGTCAGATATATTTTTCTGTTTTCCTTAACTGCACTCCCCCCCACAGGCTCTTGCTCGATAACCGAATACCTAGGGTAAGACGGATTAAAATTGGCCGAGTCCAGTACTTCAAAGCGAAGGTCGAGTTCATCTAAGGTTTCTTTCACCTCGTTGAGGGTTTTCTTCGACAGATCTGGAACGGTTACAAACTCTCCGTGATTGGTTGTTGTTTTAAGCCATCCAAGAGTCAGAAACACTAAGGCAATCACCAAGGCTATAGCAATGCCAATCTGTATTAAAAATGTCTTGCTGGTCAGGAATTTCAAAATACTCATATCCTATAGTTAAGATGACAAAGATATAAAACTGTTTCCTTTCGGAACAGGCTGCGACAATTGTCTGCAAACTTTTGCTGAAAGTTCTTTTATCTTCTGATTTATTAATTATACATTTGGTTTAACGAATTTTAAGAACTATTTCGTGTAACTGATGAAAAAAAATATTGCAATATTAATGGGAGGATACACCAGCGAAGCTGCAATCTCCCTAAAAAGCGGCGAGGTGGTATACCGCAATATGGACCGCAATACCTACAGGCTGTTCCGCATTCAAATCTCCAAAGACAAGTGGGTTTACGTAGACGACAACGAGGAGGAATTTCCTGTGGACCGTCACGATTTCAGCATCACACAACAAGGAGAAAAAATACGCTTTGACGCTGCCTTTATCACCATTCACGGTTCTCCCGGAGAAGACGGTTATATACAGGCTTATCTCGATCTTTTAGGCATACCGCATACGGCCTGTAATTTTTATCAAGCTGCACTCACCTACAACAAGAGAGACTGTCTCTCAGTGTTGAAGGCTTATGGCATTCCCTGTGCTACCTCCTATTATCTAAACAAGGGAGACGAGATAAAGACGGGAGAGATTAAAGAGAAAGTTGGTATGCCCTGTTTTGTAAAGGCCAATAAAGCCGGATCGAGTTTTGGTATTTCCAAAGTACATCGCGAGGAAGATCTCCGGCAGGCTATCGCGCACTCCTTTGAGGAAGACGACGAAATCATTATTGAATCTTTCTTGGACGGAACTGAAGTATCGGTGGGAGTAATCCCTTATAAAGGATCGATCAAAGTACTTCCAATAACTGAAATTGTCACTGAAAATGACTTTTTTGATTACAACGCCAAATACGAAGGTCAATCGCAAGAGATTACTCCGGCTCGAATCAGTGATGAAATGACGGAAAAAATTTCGGAAATGGCACATAGGATATACAGCATCCTAAAGTTAAAAGGATTTGCCCGAAGTGAATTTATTATTGTAAACGATATTCCTCACTTACTTGAGATCAATACCGTTCCCGGGCTTACCGCAGAGAGTATACTGCCGCGTCAGGCCGCAGCTGCCGATATTCCGATAGCCGCGCTCTTTAACAGTGCGATAGAGGAAGCTTTAAAAAGATAAAATACTGGGGGATAGATCTCAGTAGGCATAACGGGCTCTAAGTTTGAAGCTCGGTATTTGGAGTTTGCCACCCGGCAATCTCCAATAACAACACTGATACCAACTGACAAACTAAGAACTGAAAACTATGAAACGAGCTATTTTTCCCGGATCTTTTGATCCTATTACACTCGGTCATTACGACATTATTTCCCGAGGAGTGACCTTGTTTGACGAACTGATTATTGCCATAGGCACCAATGCAGAAAAGAAGTATATGTTTTCTCTAGAGAAGCGCAAGCATTTTATCGAAGAAGCCTTTAAAGATGCTCCTAATATCAAGGTCATGGTCTATGAGGGGCTCACCGTGGATTTCTGCAAAAAGATTGATGCAAAATTCATTCTGAGAGGACTGCGCAACCCGGCTGATTTTGAATTTGAAAAAGCCATTGCCCATACCAATCGGAAACTCTCAGAAATAGAAACCGTATTTCTACTCACCTCTTCCGGAAAGTCGTATATCAGTTCTTCGATTGTGAGAGATGTAATCCGAAACAAAGGCGATTACACCGGGCTCGTTCCCGATACCGTAAGGGTATAGATAGGTACATTCAGAATTAAATAAACATTTGTAATTCAGTGAATTAATCCGTAATTTAGAGAAACAAAACCCCGAAAATTGGCCAAAGTGCCAAAAAACGGGGTTTTTCTATTCTACGTGTCTATGAAATTACAAAGAATT
>JAJUFH010000006.1 GCA_029266035.1 Sinomicrobium sp. | reverse complement strand
TAAGAGTGAGCATTTCAAGGGATTGGATAAGTTTGAAAAATTTGTAGCACCACAACCCATTTCCAAAACATTGATCTATGGCGGGGTAAAGGATCAGGCTCGCAGTAATTACCTCGTCAAAAGTTGGAGAATGCTTGGGGAAGAGGAGCCATGATCTGGGTGTACTTGTAAGAAGATCACCACGTCACCTCCTACCCATGACGCATTTTTAACAAACCACTGATTAACAGCAATTTAGTGTAGGGAGGCGTCATTAAAATTTATGCGGTTGCCTAAATGTTAGTTCTCGTGATGACAGCACTAGACAGAGAGACTTGGAGACGGGGAGAAGAAGAGGTGAGGAGAAGTTTTTTCGGGCTGAAAGCGCAAACCCGTCCCAATATCCCAAGTCCTTAACGTTATTCCAGAGGCTCCGGCTGTCAAACCCAAGTCACACTAAGAACTAAAAACTACAAACTAATCAACTACAAAACAAACAACAAAACTCCTCCCAGCAAAGAAATCACTCCCTCACCTCAAAATATCTCTCCTCTCTTTTCTGTAAAAAATAAATTCAAATTTTATGAGTAAAACTTGCGATTTTAAAAAATAAATAAGAATTTAGTTAAAACTTATTAACATTTTAACCCAATTAACCTATCAACAACTATGAAAAACAAGTTTACCCGCGTTTTAATGGTATTCGCGATGCTGAGTGCCGTTATTTTCTATTCTTGTGTAAAAGAATTTACCCCTGAAGATCCCGTTCTGAATTCTGAAGCCAATGCAGTAGCCAGTAATTGGCAGAGCGGTGATGTGTACAAAGATTCCAACAACTGGACGGAGGTGGTAGTTGGGAATATCCCTTTGGTGATCAGTGTACCTCACGGGGGAAACCTTAAGCCTTCTAATATTCCCGACCGTACATGTAATAATCCCACTACGATTACAGATGCCAATACCCGCGAGCTGGCACGGGCTATAGAGCAGGAATTTATCAGTAAGTACAATATTCGGCCTTATATTATTTTCTGTCATTTGCAAAGGGCCAAAATCGATCAGAACAGGGCGATTGCCGACGCTACCTGTGGCAATTCGCAGATGGAGACTGCCTGGCATACCTTTCACAATTATATAGACACCGCCCTCAACGACGCTGTTGCCAAGCACGGGCGAGCCATTTATATAGACCTTCACGGACACGGGCACCCCAATCTGCGTTTAGAGCTGGGGTATAGCCTAGGTAGAAGCAGCCTGATAAATGTGTACAACGGTGTCAATTTGCCGACACATTCCGGGAATTCATCTATCAACAACCTGATGGAGCTGAATCCCTATATGGATTTTCGAGAGATGATGTTGGGCGACAATGCCTTTGGGACTATGATGGAAAACGAAGGATATAGAGCTGTGCCCAGCAAGCAGGATCCTTATCCGGCTACTGGGGAAGCCTTTTTTAACGGAGGCTACAACACCCGTCATTTTACCTCCGACGACTATCCGAATGTATACGGTTTTCAAATTGAGTGTAATCGGGTAGGATTGAGAGACAACGCTACCAATCGTGCGGCCTTTGCCAAAAAGTTTGCCAAAGTGATGTTGAATTATATGGATATTACGGAGATTGCCGACCCTGTTGATGAGAATGCGTCTATAGGGACCTATCAGGTAACCTTAGACAACCCGGGATATCTGAACGGACCGCGTTTTCTGAATGTGGTAAACGGGCAGACATACGGGTATCCGAGCAAGCAATTGGAGCCTGCAGAAAATGCCTTGTATCACCAAGAAAAAATAGACTTTGTCTTTTTAAACGGCAGCAGTACCGGAGCTAATTTTATAGCACCTTCCGATGCGAGTCGCTTGAGTCAATGGGATACCGGCGACAAGATCAATGCAAACTGGTTGGTTAAAAATGAAGGAACATTTATTAAACTAGACGCTTCTTCTCAAGCTAATGCCTTGTTTACTAATGCCCAAAATGTAGGAGATTTACACGACGCCTACCAGCAGGCTCAAAGTATGGTCTCTTCACAATCCGGTTATTCCCTCACCGAACACGGTTCGGGAGAACACGTCAACAAAATACAAAACGGAGATGTGATCTTCTTCCGCTCGTCTTCAAAGAAAATATTGGCGGCGTTTAAGGTTACGGGCTATGCTACCGGAAGTGCGGGTTCAATAACGCTGTCGGCTAAAGTAGATAAGAGTCAGGCGGTAAGCGTACCGCGAAGTAAGGATGTCTTAAAAGCGGGTACTCTTGCCGTGGGAGGGTGGTCTTCATTAGGTCCTGAAGGTGATACTTATCACGTAGACTTAGCCAATATCAAGAGACACGATCCGGAATCGGCCGATCAGGTGAAGAGCAGCATAGACATGCTCAACCTATGGTCGGGGGTAGGTCACGCTAATTTTATGGCTCCTTCAAATGGTGCAGTTACCGCTTGGGGAAGCTCTACACGTATAGCTGATTGGTCTGTTAGAAATAGCGGAACCTTTGTGCGATTGTCCAATCCCACTCAGGCGGAAAACGACACCTTCGACGAGTTGAGTACTCGACAGTCTTTGATCGATGCTTACAATGCTGCTGTGAGCAATATCACTTCAAGATCGGGTTATGAATTGCAGAACAACGGTCCGGCTACTCGAGTGCGACGTATGGAACCTGGAGATATTATCTATTTTAAATCGAATGCTTCGGGACGTAACTTGTACGCGGCGATTAGGGTAGACGATATTACTTTGGGCTCTTCCAACGGACGGGAAGTGATCGATATTTTGGTGAAGAGCAACAAAAAATAAGTGAGGTTTGACAGCCGAGCGAAGTGAATTTATCTGTAAAAATTCATTTCATCGATATATTTCCACACCTCGTGATGTAGGAGGGGAGTTACATTTCTCCCCTCTTTTATATCTTTGCGTACCGCGGTTGCAGATATTTCTATAATGGGAGCATCGACCTTAAAGATGCGGTCGAGAGAAACTTGAACGGTTTGCACAGAAGGGGTAATCCTGGGGTATACGTAAACCGCGTGATGTTTGAGAATAAGTTCGTAGTTTTTCCACTTGTGCAATCCTTTCAGATTGTCTTCGCCCATGATGAGACAAAATTCCCTGTTCGGGTATTTTTCTTGTAGGTACGCAAGTGTATTTACGGTATAGTTGGGCTGTGGGAGTTTGAATTCTATGTCGGAGGGCTTTATCTTTTCAAAGTCTTTCGTGGCTCGGTACACCATTTCCAAACGGTGGTGATCGGGGAGTAAGCTGCTTTTTTTCTTAAACGGATTATGGGGGGTAACCACCAGCCATATCTCGTCTAAATCGCTGTGTTCGGCAAAGTGATTGGCAATAATGATATGTCCGATGTGAACCGGGTTGAAGGTTCCGAAAAAAAGGCCTGTCTTTTTGTGGATAGTCACGCTGTAATCGTTGTATTAGTCTGTATGCCCGTTTACAAAGTTGTCAACCAACTCTTCTGCCTCTCTGAGGGCAGTTGCAAGATCGTAGTTTTTAATGATTTTGTCAAATTGTGGAGCCGTAGCTAGCTCTACCGAAGCTTTTGCAATACGCATATTGATCTTGTCTTCCGGTTCGGTCTTGCGTTTTTTGAGACGTATTTTTAATTCGTCTATACTTGGGGGCTTTACAAAGACAGCCAAGGTTCGATCGGGAAATTTTTTCTTGATACGCAATCCTCCCGCTACATCGATGTCGAATATAACGTGCTTTCCCAATGCCCAAATACGCTCTACCTCACTTTTGAGGGTTCCGTAAAAATTGTCTCGGTACACTTCTTCCCACTCCAGGAAGTCCTCTTCCTTAATGTGTTTTTTAAATTCTTTAGTGCTGAGAAAGTAATAGTCCTTTCCGTCTTTTTCTTCTCCTCGTGGCGCACGTGAAGTGGCGGAAATAGAAAATTCCAGATTCAATTTTTCAATGCCCAGCAAATGTCGTACAATAGTGGTTTTTCCACTGCCGGAAGGGGCCGAAAATACTATGAGTTTTCCTTGTTCTGGAGTATTGTTGTCTGACATATCCGTTCAGGATTGGGTTATGGGGTTTTACAGCACATTGAGTACTTGTTCCTTGATCTTTTCCAGTTCGTCTTTCATTTGCACCACAATTTTCTGCATAGGGGCGTAGTTGGCCTTTGAGCCTATGGTGTTGATCTCCCTTCCTATTTCCTGACCGATAAAACCGAGCTTTCGTCCGTTGGAGTCTTCTGAGTTTAAAGAGCTGATAAAGTAGTCGAGGTGATTGGTAAGCCGCACCTTTTCTTCTGTGATATCAAACTTTTCCAGATAGTATATGAGCTCCTGTTCAAATCGGTTTTTGTCTACGTTTTCCTTGAGGTCGCCCACAGCTTTTTCCAGGCGTTCACGCACGTGAGCTATACGTTCCGGGTCGAGGGTCTTTACCTGATCCAATAGTTGTCTAATGTTTTCTATACGCAACAGGAAATCTTTTTCGAGTGCGCTTCCTTCCTCACGACGAAAGTTGTCTATTTCTACAATGGCCTCGTTCAGGGCGTTGGAAATAGCTTCAAATTCTTTTTCGTCTATATCAGCTCGCTCTGTTTTGAGAGCGTCCGGCATACGTATAGCCATCTTGAGCAGATCGATATCGTCGGCATCGCTGATGTTTCGGAGTTGACGGATATATTCCCTTACCGCGGCTTCGTTGATCTGGGAGGAGGTCTCTTCTCCTGTGATCTCCACATAGAGACCGAAATCCACTTTTCCCCGAACCAGAGAGCTGGCTATGGTATTGCGCATTTGCAGCTCTTTTTCCCTGTACAGAGAGGGAATCCTGGCATTGAGATCCAGACTTTTGCTGTTGAGCGACTTGAGTTCTATGGTGATCTTTTTGTTAGGGAGTTGTACTACCGACTTCCCGAAGCCCGTCATCGATTTTATCATCCTGATTTTTTATAGAAATAAGTTGGGCAAAGGTAAGTAAATTAGAAAACATAAGGGTATTAAATAAAAAACACCGGCTTCCGGGCTATTGGCTCGAATCGGTGTTCTCTTCGGTTTAGACGGTGATTTTAAGGAAGTTCCCTAATCCAGATATTCCGGTAGCTTACCGGACTCCCGTGATCCTGTAGTATTATGGGCCCCTTAGCATGTGGCTTTACTTTGGGCCATCCTATGTATTCGGTGGTTCCCTTGATCTCTACGTGGTCTTGAATGAGAATGCCGTTGTGTATCACGGTGATGGTTCCCTTTTTTACGCGTTGTCCCTTTTCAAATTCAGGCGCGTGAAAGATGATGTCGTAGGTATTCCATTCACCGGTTTTTACAGAGGCCATGGCCAATGGGGCTTGTTGTTTGTATAGCGATCCTACCTGTCCGTTTACATAGGTCTCATTGTCGTTGTTGTCTAGGATCTGTATTTCGTACAGCCCTTGGAGAAATACACCACTGTTTCCCCGATTCTGACTGTTTCCTTCTATCTTTTCGGGCGATTTCCATTCGAGGTGAAGCTGTACACTTCCAAATTCTTTTTTGCTTTGAATGTCGCCGACTCCGGGTTTTACCGACATACTGCCATCGCTGTTCAATACCCATTTTGCCCTTTCTTTTGTCTTGACACTGATCCATTCGTCCAAATTCTTTCCGTCAAACAACACTATGGCATCACTCGGAATCCCATTGTTCTCTACAGCTGGGATTACCTTTGGAGGCACCGGACTGTAAAACTCGGTGGCCTCAGGATTTGTGGGTTCTTTTTCAAGGCCGTTTTGCTGGGCGTAAATACATATACTACCTGTGAAGAACACTAAGATGCATAATTGAGTTTTTGACATTTTTACGAGTGGATATATCATTTGTTCTCTGTTTAAGGATAAATCATCAGAAATATAAAAGCAAATAAATTGACTAGGAGCACTACACCGTATATAAAATTTGATTTTCCCCTATTTAACGATAGCATTACGGTAAATACGGATAATGCCAATAGAACGATAGAGTTGATGTCTAATCCCAAAATAATGGGAATATCCATTATAATGCACAATATAGCCACACTGGGAATTGTTAGCCCTATACTTGCCAATGCTGATCCCAATGCCAGATTTAAACTGGTTTGAAGCCTGTTTTTACTTGCAGCGAAGATTGCAGCTAGGGCTTCTGGTAATAAAATAATGGCTGCAATGACAACCCCTACCAATGTTTTAGGTAAATTGTATCCTACAATAATACCTTCGATAGTTGGTGAAAGGGTCTTTGCCAATAAAACTACTATACCCAAGCTGGCAATTAGTGCGATAAGACTTGTTATAAATACCTTATTACTAATTTTGATGGGAGTTGCGGTTTCTTCGTTTTCGTCTACGCCAACGGTGAGAAAATATTGTCGGTATTGCCTTGTTTGGGCCAATAGAAAAGTGGTGTAGATAACCAGGCAGACAACAGATGCGAAAATAAGCTGAGGTGTGGAATAATAAGAGCCTTGAACACTTTTTGTAAAGGTGGGAAACACCAATGTAAAGACCACGATTGAAATCAAAGAAACCAAAGCGATAGTTACTGAAGAAGCGGAAAATTTCTGTTCGTAATGTTTTAGTCCACCTATCAGCAAACAAAATCCAATAATACCATTTAGAATAAGCATAGTGGCCGAATAGACCGTATCTCTCGCGAGTGTAGAAGCCGAATCAGTAGCTTCAGACAACATCAGTGACACAATAATAGAAACCTCGATCACTGTAATAGATACTGCAAGAATAATGGTTCCGAAAGGTTCACCAACCTTTTCAGCGATTACTTCAGAATGGTGTACCGAGGCCATTACGCTGAAAACAAGCAAAATACTCGCAATAATTTGGGAGAATCCACTATTGGGAATTAAACCTGAAAAAAACAAAATCCAGGCTAAAATCGGTATAAAAATGGTCCATTGGAGTAATGATTTCATAAAGGTATGTTGTAATAAGATTATTTATCTGCTGAAAAAACAGGGTTCTAAAATACAATTTTTTACCTTTTATTTTCTAATCTTTAATCAAAGAGAAATCAATATTCGCCAAGGCGATAAGATGTTAAATCAATTTACCACTTTTATCGGGGACTTGATTTTATATCGATTTTGCTTATAAAGACCTTATTTTTATGTTTCTAAAAGATACTTTGTCGCCGTGGTGTTGAAGTCCTATCTTGCCCGTTTTGTAAACTCCGAAGCCTTCCCATCCTTTAAACTTGGAGTTGTCGATCATATTTTTCCACTCCTCACCGTGTACGGGAAAACTCACGATCTCTACTCCGTTGAGCCACACTTTGCCCTCGTTGCTGTTGTGATCTATTTTTACAATCATGGTATTCCACTCACCCGCCGGCTTTGCCATTTCACTGGAGGGGTCGACCATATCGTACAGGGCACCCGATTGGTGACTAGGACCTACCTTGGCATCGGGATGCCTTTCGTTGTCGATGATTTGTATCTCCGGCCCTGTTTGATAGGGCTCTGGTAGTTCCGCGATTTCTCTTACGCCCCAAAATACTCCGCTGTTTCCCCCTTCTGATATTTTCCATTCCAAGGAGAGTTCAAAGTTAGTGTAGTCTTTGTCACTTACCAGGTTCTTCCCGCCCGCTTTGTTGTCGTTGTCTGGCGTGAGTACCATAGCTCCGTCTACAACACTCCACTCCGGAGAAATCTCATCGGCATTGTAGCCGTGCCAACCGCTAAAGGTCTTTCCGTCGAAAAGAAAGACCCATTCACCCTCAGCTTTTTCCGAACTGTTGTTCTGCTGTGTGTCAAGCTTTATTGCACCCTCTTGTTTCGGTTTGTTTTTGTCAACTTTTTCCTTGCAGCCGCTCATCAGTGCCAGTGCGACCATACAAATACTTATTCTTTTCATCTTCTGTATTTTTTACAAGCGGAAATAACCACTCTGTATTATTAGAATCTCAAATTACAATCCCAGTATTCTTGTCAGTTTGTCTTTGTCTA
This sequence comes from Sinomicrobium sp., assembly GCA_029266035.1. Taxonomy (GTDB): domain Bacteria; phylum Bacteroidota; class Bacteroidia; order Flavobacteriales; family Flavobacteriaceae; genus Sinomicrobium. The sequence goes on along the minus strand of JAJUFH010000006.1, from coordinate 96,315 downwards.
CATCGCCCCCGGCAAAGTTGTCAAAGGCCTTTTCTGTAGCTTCTATGATATGCTGTTGTATAAAAGGAGCCCCTTCTCGGGCGCCTTGTTCGGGCGATTTTATACAGCACTCCCATTCCATTACGGCCCATACGTCGCAGCCGTATTGGGTGAGTTTGGAAAAAATGGTTTTAAAATCTACCTGCCCGTCTCCGAGAGATCGATACCGTCCTGCCCGGTCTATCCAATCGTTATATCCTCCGAAGGTTCCTTTTTTTCCCGTGGGGTTGAACTCGGCATCTTTCACGTGGAAGGCCTTGATAAATTCGTGGTAGTGGTCTATATAGGCGATGTAATCCAGTTGCTGCAATACGAAGTGACTGGGGTCGTAGAGGATATTTATCCTTTTGTGATTTCCGGTAGCTTTGAGAAATCGCTCAAAGGTATCTCCGTCGTGCAGGTCCTCACCGGGGTGGATTTCATAGCAGAGATCTACTCCGTTTTCGTCGTAGGTGTCTAGTATGGGTTTCCAGCGTTTTGCGAGTTCATCAAAGCCCATTTCTACAAGACCCTGCGGACGTTGAGGCCAGGGGTGTGCAGTGTGCCATAAGAGCGAACCCGAAAAGGTGGCATGGGCTTTCAAGCCGAGTCTTCTGCTTGCCTTAGCTGCTTTTTTTACTTGGTCCACGGCCCATTCGGTACGGGCTTTGGGATTGTTTTTGTAGGCCTTGGGAGCAAAGTTGTCAAACATGATGTCGTAGGCCGGATGTACGGCGACAAGCTGCCCTTGAAGGTGGGTAGAGAGCTCCGTGATCTCCAGTCCGTATGCTCCTATTTTTTCTTTTAGTGCATCACAGTATTCCTGCCCTTCCGTTTCGTCTGTACTCCCTGCTTTTTCGAGCTCTATCAGAAAGTTTTCGGTGGTGGGGATTTGTATTCCTTTGTACCCTAGCGATGAAGCCCATTCGCACAGGCCTTCCAGCGAATTGAAAGGAGCCTTGTGGTCTACAAATTGCGCGAGGAATACTCCCGGACCCTTTACGGTTTTCATAGTGATGTAATTATAGATTTAGACTTTTACAGGCTTACCCAAGCCGAATTTTTGCTGTCGCTTTCCACGGCGGCGTGAATAAACCTTACACCTCGTACTCCGTCGTTTACCGTGGGGTAGTCGGGATCCGCAAGTGTTTTTCCTTCCATTGTTGCCATCAGATGGACGGCAAAGTTCCGGTATATATTGGCGAAGGCTTCGAGATAGCCTTCCGGATGCCCGTTGGGTATTCGCGACACTGCTCTAACCTGATCGTATATGCCATTTCCATCAGGTGTAAAGATTTGTTCCGGACGGTCTGCCCATTTTACAAATAGTCTTGTAGAGTCCTCCTGTCTCCACTGTACACTCCCTTTGCTGCCGTATATTCGTATGGATAGGTCGTTCTCTTCTCCCGTAGCGATCTGCGACATAGACATAGCCCCTTTGGCGCCATTTTCCATTCGGAAAAGGATGTTGCCGTCGTTGTCGAGTAGACGTTGCGGACCGATGCGTGCCAGATCGGCGGCGATTTCGGTGATCTTCAATCCGGTGATATAAGATACCAAATTTTCGGCATGGGTTCCTATATCGCCCAGCGAGCCACCTACTCCCGATTTCGAAGGGTCGGCCCTCCAGGGCTTTGTCGTGGCTTGTTCGTCTAGTTCGTTGGTCATCCACCCTTGAAGGTAGTGTACCTGCACTTTTCTAATTTCTCCCAGATCTCCGTTTTTTACCATAGCTCTGGCCTGTTTTACCATGGAATTTCCGGTGTAGTTGTGGGTAAGGGCAAACAGCAGTTTGTTGTTTTCTACTAGCTTTTCAAGGGTTTTACCCTCGGCGACTGTAAGGGTCATCGGTTTGTCGCACACCACGTGAAAACCGTGCTCTAACGCCATTTTTGCCGGTTCGAAATGTAGGTGATTGGGGGTGACTATAGATACAAAATCCATGCGTTCTCCTTCGGGAAGCCGGCTTTCTTTTTCTATCATTTCGCGAAAATTTTCATAACAGCGATGCTGTGGAAGGTAGAGCGACTTGCCCGTTTCCCTCGATTTTTCAAGGTTGCTGCTAAAGGCTCCACATACCAATTCTACCATGCCGTCCATGGTCGATGCCTTGCGGTGAACGCCCCCCATAAAGGAGCCTATACCTCCGCCAACCATGCCCATTCTCAATTTTCTCATTGCGTTTATTGTTGATTTTTGCGTTTAATATTGACTAGGATTCTTTGAATGCTATCTTTTCATTTTTAAAGAAAGCGAGGAAGAGTAGAGTAACTACAACGGCTATTCCTGCAGGTACCAGCCAGACATGCTGCCAGAACGCGGCAATGCTTTCCGATTTCATTCCGGCATATACTGTGCCTATATAACCCGCTACCCAAAAACCTATCAACTGTCCTAGTCCGTAGGTGGCCAAAGTTATTAAACCTTGGGCAGCACTCTTGTATTTTGTTCCGGCTTTGCTGTCGGTATAGATCTGCCCGGATACAAAAAAGAAATCGTAACAGATGCCGTGCAAGGCAATACCGATGAGCAGCATATAGGTTGCTGCACCGGCATCGCCATAGGCAAAAAGCGCATAGCGTATAGCCCAGGCCAACATACCTACTACTATGGTGTTTTTAAAGCCAAATCGGGAGAAAAATACTGGAAGCAGCAAAAGGCACAGAGCCTCGGAAGCCTGTCCTATAGCCATTTTTCCGGTGACACCTTCCATGCCTATTTCGCCCAAAAAGTTGTTGGCGTTTTGGTAGTAAAAAGCCAGGGGGATGCAAATGAGTATGGAAGAGATAAAGAATACCAGGAAATTCTTATTGTTGAGCAATTTGATAGCGTCCAGTCCGATTATAGAAGACAGAGAAGGTTTTTCTGACGAATTTACCTTTACAGGAGGAGTTTTAGGCAGGGTAAAACTGAACAGACCCAAAATCAGTGAAGCGATAGCCGACATTAAAAAGGTGTTTTTTAACAACCCATTGGCGATACCTTGGTCCGAGTCCCAATAAAACAGGTATGAGATACACAATCCGGCGATAATCCAGCCTATGGTTCCCCAAATTCGAATGTTGGAAAACTGTTTTTCGGGATTTGTCAATTGCCTGAAAGAAACAGAGTTTACCAGAGCTAAGGTGGGCATAAACAAAATCATATAGGCCAGCACATAAGGGAAGAAGGCAGCGATGTCGGTAGCCTGGTACATGAGGTACATCAGCACTGCGCCCACGAGGTGTAAAACCCCCAAAATGCGTTCGGCATTAAAGAAGCGATCGGCAATCATACCGATGATAAAAGGCGCTATAATCGCTCCCCACGACTGTGTGGAAAACACATTGGCAATCTCGTAATCACTGGCGTTTAGATTGACAGGTAAGAACCTTCCCAATGTTACAAACCACCCTCCCCATATAAAGAACTCCAGAAACATCATAAGGGATAGCTGGAATTGAATTTTCTTATTCATAGATATAGATTTTTAGGTATCCTTTAGACTTCGGGATACGATTGGTTGATTGTGATACTCAAGCTATCTTTTTGCCTATGTTGAGCAGCAGATCGCGAGTGGCTTTGATCCCTTCTTCCTCACTCAGTCTGTTGCCCTCGTATTCTACACCTACATATGCCGTGTACCCGCTATCCTTTACCATACGTATCATTTTTTCGTAATCGATGGTGGTTTCCAGACCTTCGGAATCAAAGTCGTACGACTTGGCACTCACTCCTTTGGCATAGGGGAGAAGTTCTGCAACACCTTTGTACCTGTCGTATTCTTCCACGCATTTTCCGTCCTGTTTGTCTATACAGAAATTGCCAAAATCGGGAAGGGTGCCGCAATTGGGCATATTCACCTCTTTTATAACCTCTGCCAGCAGGGCAGCATTGGAAGAGAAATGTCCGTGATTTTCAACCAATACATTAATGTCCGATTTGGCAGCGTAGCTGGAAAGTTCAGAAAGGGCTTCTGCTCCGTATTTCTTCCAATCTTCTGGCAGTGGCTCTCCGAAGAGATTGACCCGTACAGAATGGCACCCCAGTTCGGCTGCGGCATCTATCCATTTGTGGTGATTGGCTACAGCCTTCATCCGCTCCTCCTTGTTCTTTACCGGAAGATTACCTTCGCCGTCTACCATAATAATCAGGTTTTTTACACCCTGATCCGAACTGCGCTTGTCGAGCTCTTTTACCAGCTTGCTCATGGCGGTAGGCGTATGCGAATTTTTTGTCAGTTCGTTTATGTACAGTTGATTTACGTATTCGAGTCCTGCAAATCCCCATTCACTTGCCTTTTCGGCAAAGCGAAAAGGGTCGAATCCCTGTTCTAGTATCATTCGGTGAATTGACCACTGTGCGAGAGATAGTTTAAAAAAGAGCGAAACTTCCTTGTTTGCCTCGACGTTCTCCGGGGTGACCTGTGGCTGTTTGCCTTTTTTTGGGTCCTTGCAGGCATATAGTCCTAATAGCGATAAGGCGGCGCCTGCTTTGCCCGAATTTTCCAGAAATCTTCGTCGGTTCATGCTAATAGGGTTTAGAAGTGAGATGCTAAAATAATAAGATTTACAAGGAAAAGGTGTTTATTCGGTTAAAAAATATATAATAAGATGCAAAATTCATATATTTGAGATCTATTCATAAATGTAGAAATAACAATATATAATGGGCGCTATTTATTACAATTCTCCGCAGGAGGAGTACGACGCTATTGTTATCGGTACCGGGATTAGCGGAGGATGGGCAGCCAAAGAGCTGTGTGAAAAAGGTTTGAAAACACTGGTGTTGGAGCGGGGGCGTATGGTAAAGCATATAGAAGACTATCCTACCATGCACCTAGATCCGTGGGATATGGACAACGGAGGGGCGCCTACTCAGGAAGACCTTAGGAAACAGGGCAAACAAGCCCGAACGGGTTATACGATCAAACAAGATAGCAAGCATTTTTTTGTGAATGATCTCGAACATCCCTATAACGAAGACAAGCGGTTCGACTGGATGAGGGGATATCACGTAGGAGGGCGCTCTATTATGTGGGGGCGACAGAGTTATCGCCTCAGTGATATCGACTTTGAGGCCAATCTCAAGGAGGGGATAGCCGTAGATTGGCCGATACGGTATAGAGATATAGCGCCTTGGTATGATTATGTGGAAAAATACATAGGGGTGAGCGGTGAGAAACTGGGACTCCCTCAGTTGCCCGACGGGCAATTTTTACCTCCGATGGATCTTTATTGTGTGGAGGAGGACCTAAAAAAATCGATGGCTGAAAAATACGACGACGGGAGATTGCTCACAATAGGAAGGGTGGCCCATATTACCGCGGGAGAATTTGAAGGAAGGAGTCCTTGCCAGTACAGGAGTCGTTGTATAAGAGGATGTCCTTTTGGAGCGTATTTCAGCAGTAATTCATCTACTTTACCCGCGGCGGAGCGCACCGGGAATATGACTTTGAGACCTTTTTCTATAGTGCACGAAATCGTGTATGACAAGGATAAAAAACGCGCTACAGGGGTGAGAGTTATCGATGCGGAAACTTCAGAAACCCTGGAGTTTAAGACCAAGATTATCTTTGTGTGTGCCTCTGCAGTGGCTTCTACTTCTATACTGATGCAGTCTAAATCTGAAAGATTTCCCGACGGTATGGGCAACGATTCCGGAGAGCTTGGACACAATATCATGGATCATCATTTTCAGGTTGGAGCGAGAGCAAAGGTAGACGGTTTTGAAGACATGTATTTTAAAGGAAGAAGGCCCAACGGATTGTATATCCCCAGGTTCCGCAACCTCGGTGGAAAAACAGACAGAAAGGACTTTTTGAGAGGATATGGCTATCAGGGTGGTGGAGGAAGAGGTGACCTGAGCAGTACCGTGAAGGAATTGGCTTATGGAGAAAAACTCAAGGAGTTGATCATGAGTCCGGGAGATTGGGGAATCAACCTGCTCGGATTTGGAGAGATGCTGCCCTATCACAACAATAAGATGTATTTGGATTACGACAAGAAAGACAAATGGGGACTGCCGACAGTTACCTTCGATGCCGAGTACAAGGAGAACGAATACAATATGCGTAAGGATATGAAGCAGCAGGCGGTAGAAATGCTCGAAACTGCCGGTTTTAGGGATGTTAAGCCCTACGATAACGGTGGGGCTCCGGGGCTCGGTATCCACGAAATGGGAACGGCGCGTATGGGAAGAGACCCGAAAACTTCGGTGCTGAATGCTCACAATCAGTTGCACTCTGTGCCCAATGTATACGTGACCGACGGAGCGGCTATGACCTCGTCGAGTTGTGTAAACCCCTCGCTTACCTATATGGCACTTACTGCAAGAGCCGCCAATCACGCAGTGGAAGAACTCAAGAGAATGAACTTGTAAAACAAAGAACACCATGCAAAGAAGAGAAGTGTTAAAAAATATAGGATTGTCGCTCGGACTTGTGGCTGCAACCCCCACGCTGATCAGTATACTGCAGAGTTGTACTGCCGACCCCAAGGCTAGCTGGACGCCAGAATTTTTCAGTCCTGAAGAAGGAGATGTATTGTCAAAAATGACAGACATCATCATTCCGACTACCCCAGATCTCCCGGGGGCTAGAGAATTGAATGTGCCTCAGTTTATCGATAAGTATTTCAATGAGGTGTACAGTGCGGAACAACAAAGGAAGATGCGTGACGGAATCAAGGCCTTTGCCGAAAAACTCGGCGCGGAAAGTCCGACAGATTTGCTGAAATCGAGTCCGGACGAAGTGGAAGAAGTAATTGCTGCTGCGCTTCAGGCAAGTGTTGAAGAGCGAAAAGAATGGGGTGAGGTACTCAGAGAATATCGCGATAATGGAAAGCTCACTCCAGAAAATCGTGACGCTTTGGTATTCGATTTTGTAAAAGAAGTGCGAAGTAAAACTATTCAGGCGTACAAGATCAGCGAGTATATAGGAGAGGAAGTGCTAGCCTACGATCCCATTCCGGGAGTTCAAAAGGGGTGTATTCCCCTGGAAGAAGCAAGTGGAGGGAAATTGTGGTCATTGTAATATTTGTCATACTGAATTGATAAGCTTGAACTAAAAAATGCAGAGAAGGAAATTTGTACAACATTCGTTAATAGCCGGCTTGGGAGCATCTGTAGCTGGAACAATAGGTGCTTTTGCCTCCGAAAAGAAGTCGGAAAAAAAGGCGAAACAACCACATGCGTTCAACCTAAAATACGCCCCTCATGAAGGGATGTTTAAGCACAGTGCAGGCGGGGATATCATTTCGCAATTGGAATTTATGGCAGCGCAGGGCTTTACTGCTTTTGAAGATAATGAAATGAGAAACCGTCCCGTAAACCTGCAAGAAGCCATAGCCAATACTATGCAAAAGCTGAATATGGAAATGGGAGTGTTCGTCGCACATAAAATATACTGGTCCGAACCCAATCTGACCAGCGGGGACGAAGGGAAGCGCGAAGAGTTTCTCACCGATATACGAAAGAGCGTAGAGGTGGCCAAACGAGTCAATGCCCAATGGGTGACCGTAGTGCCGGGTTATAGAGATCTTCGCCTGGAACCTGGATATCAGACCGCCAATGTGGTGGAGTCGCTAAAAAGGGCTTCGGCTATACTCGAACCTCATGGAATTGTTATGGTGCTAGAACCCTTGAACTATATGAACCACCCCGGTATGTTTCTTTCCAAATCGGCTCAGGCTTATGAGATATGTAAGGCAGTAGCCTCACCTTCCTGCAAGATATTGTACGACATTTATCACCAGCAGATTACCGAGGGTAACCTCATTCCGAATATCGAAGCCAGCTGGGACGAGATCGCTTACTTTCAAGTAGGGGACAATCCCGGTAGAAATGAGCCTACCACAGGAGAGATCAATTACAAAAACGTGTTTAAATATATTCACAATCGTGGTTTTGACGGGATTGTAGGGATGGAACACGGTAATTCTCGACCCGATGGAGTGGGCGAACTAGCCGTGATAGACGCCTATAAGCAAGTAGACGATTTTATATGAGAACACAAAAAATCCCTCCTCCTTGCGGAAAAGGGATGCGTTGAGAATATATAAATTTTTTACAGTGTTCTGAGGAATTCTGCAATATCCCTAGCTTCGTCTTCAGTGAGGTTCTGATCTAGCATCAATGTGCCCTTGTACTCTTCTACCAAAGCCTGAGCAATGGGGTCTTCTTTTTGCATTTGCGCAGGATTGAGTATCATGTTCATCACCCATTCCGGACTTCGTCTGTCGTAGATGCCGGTCATAGCCGGACCTATGAATTTTTGGTCCGTTTTGTGGCAGGCGGTACATTTGGTCTTAAAGGCTTCTTCGCCCCGGCTCACCATCGCCTGGTCTATATCTCCGAAAACAACTTCTTTAATAGGGCCTATTCCCTTATTTTCCATGTCTACCGGTACCTGCGAAGTCGCCGTAGTTTTGGCCGCTTTCGCTTCGGTTTTAGTCCTTTCGTAACTGAATTTTTTCTTTTCTTCTTTTTTCTCTCCGCAACCGGCGAGTACAACAGCCGTCCCTAGGGCTATTGTCAATAGTAATTTTTTCATTTTTCTAACGGTTTTGACAATGCGTTTAAACGGTTGATCTCACCGTCTTCCACATTTTTAGGTTTGTCTGAAACTACAGTATTGGCTCGAAATAAAAGAAAAAATACGCAGTAAATTTCATTTTCCGCCGCAGCTGTAATTTCAGCTACTAATATAGGTAATAAAACAGAGTTTTAAGGTCGGGTTTAACATATTTTGAGAGCTTTAACGTTGTAGTTGGCCGGTGATTGGGTTATTTTTTCCAAGCAAAAAATGTATCTTTACAATTGCTATGCATGCATAGTATAAAAAGAGAAAATCTTATGTATTTCAAGGAGTTTGACATTAGGTGGAGCGATATAGATGCCAATCGTCATCTGGCCAATTCTGCCTATATTAATTTTATGAGTCACACCAGGATGTCTTACCTGACGGAAAAGGGGCTAGGGCAGAAGCAATTAGCCGAGCATCGACTCGGACCGGTAGTTTTTTACGAACACATCTATTACTTTAAAGAAGTCTTTCCCGGAAAGCCGGTAAGGGTATCGCTAGAACTTGCTGGAATAAGTGAAGATGGTATGTTTTTTGAGTTTCACCACAATTTTTACGATGCTTCGGGTCGGAATTTTGCACATTGCGAAATGCTGGGAGCGTGGATAGATATGACTTCTCGGCAGCTCACAGGCTTACCTGAAGAATTTCTGTCTCTCTTGCAAGAGATTCCCAAAACCGAAAAATTTAGAATACTGACTAAGGCCGACACTCGTAGGTATGGCAAAGAGCCTAAAGACCTCCATATGTAAAAGGGTGTTGCAATGGCAACTCCTAAGTATTTGCCAAAAGTAGGCTATAGATTGTCGTCTTTTTTTGTCGTGGAAGTCGTTTTCTTGTTTTTCAGATAGACGCATTTTTTTCCGTAGTCGATAATCGCCTTTGACTTTCTGAGAATATCGGCACCTATGATGCCGTGTACGGGCGGGCAATCGTGTTGTATCAGCGCTTCGTTAACATGTGAGAGATCGAAGAGTACCAGCTTTACCTTTGCTCGCGTCCAGTTTCCAATAGTCAATGTGTTTTTGTGAGATACTAAGGTGTCCATATTGGTAGCACCCGCTCCAGAGGCCTTGATTTCTGAATTTTTAGTGTTCAATTCGAAATGGGAAGCGCAATCAGTACCCACACAGGTGCTGGAAGCCCCGGTGTCTAAAATAAACCTACCCTTAATGCCGTTGATCTCTGCGGTAATTTCAAAGTGATTGGTATTGGTGAGTTCTAGTGGGATACGGACAAAATTTTTTCCGCTGAGCAGGGTTTTTAGACTTTTCATGTATTACCTTAGTTTATATACGCTGTATGACAGACTACGGGGTTTGAGTATACCCGACTTTTGTAAAAAGTTATGCAAAGATAGTTTAATGTTTATATTTTTGTGGCATGATTATTACCGATACTCATACCCATTTGTACAGCGAAGCCTTCGATGCCGACAGAGACGAAATGATACAGCGCGCCATAGCGGCAGGAGTAGAACGTTTTTTTATCCCAGCCATAGATTCTTCTTATACCCAAGCCATGCTGGAACTGGAACACAGCTATCCGGACAGAATGTACCTTATGGCTGGACTACACCCCACTCATGTAAAAGAGAATTTTGAGGAAGAATTGGCTCATGTAGAGGCAAACTTACAGCAACGCAGGTATTATGCCATAGGGGAAATAGGTATAGACCTGTATTGGGATCGCAAGTTTTTGAAACAGCAACAGCAGGCTTTTAAAAGGCAGATACAACTTGCCAAAAACCATGGGCTTCCTATTGTAATTCATTGTAGAGAGGCATTTGATGAGGTTTTTGAAATTCTTGAATCGGAAAAAGGAGACGATTTGTTCGGTATCTTTCACTGTTTTACTGGTACCTTAGAACAGGCAAGGCAGGCAGTTTCATACGGGATGAAACTCGGAATAGGAGGAGTGCTTACCTTTAAAAACGGTAAAATAGACCAGTTTCTGAACCAGATATCACTAGATAGTATTGTTTTGGAAACAGATGCTCCCTACCTCGCTCCCACGCCGTATAGAGGTAAGCGAAATGAAAGCGCATACTTAGTGAAAGTGCTCGAAAAAATAAGCGAAGTGTACGGTCTGTCTGAAAAAGATGTTGCGCTTAAGACTACTGCCAATGCCACTGAGATTTTCAGAATATAAGTGGTAAAGCCAATAAATTTTTGTTCATTTGTAGGCTGTGCGTAACTTTGCTACCGGGTATGGACTCCCGGTTCTGATAGATATACAGGGCTGTAGGTTTGTAGCGCTGTTGTTTTTAGATGATGTGGAAGTCCTGTTAAAGTGATATCATTTGGATAATTATAAAGAAATCAGACCTTATCTAGACAGTGAGGTAAACGCTGTCTTGCGCGAGTACAAGGAACACCCCATGTTTCGTGCCCTGCTACATTTTTCCTTGCCGGATAAGAGCGCGGAAGAGATAGAGGAAATACTGAATTCCTGTCATTCCATAGACGATTTTCAGGCCAAAGTAATCTACTACTGTGTAAAAAATGTCTTGGAAAAAAGTGCTGAAGGATTCTTTGCGGAAGGCTTTGACAAGTTGGCTTCCAACACCTCATACCTCTTGATATCTAATCACCGCGATATTGTTATGGATACCAGCTTGCTGAATTTAGCTCTGCTCGAAAACGGTTTGGTGCTCACAGCTACAGCTATAGGTGATAATCTGGTGCACAAGCCGTTTTTACTGACGCTTTCAAAACTGGTTAGAAATTTCTTGATTCAAAGAGGCTTGCCGCCGCGGGAAATGCTGGAGAGCTCTCGTAAGGTATCGACCTATATAAAACACCTGTTGGAGGAGGAAGACCGGTCGGTGTGGATTGCACAGCGGGAAGGGCGAACCAAAGATGGCAACGACGAGACTCAACAAGGAGTGTTGAAAATGTTGGCTATGGCCAGCGATGAGGCTCATGTAATGGATTATTTTAAGAAGTTGCGCATTACCCCTGTCGCTATTTCTTATGAGTACGACCCTACCGATTTACTGAAAATGCCTGAGCTTATGGCCAGACATTACGATTTGGAATACGTAAAGTCGAGCAACGAAGATTTTAATTCTATAATGAAGGGGGCCTTGGGGCAAAAGAAGCGAATCTGTATTCAGGTGGGGGAAATCAGCGATAGTGAGCTAGATGAGATTAGAGATAGTGGAGAATCGGTCAACAGGCAGTTTCAGATGCTCGCCGACTGTATCGACAAGCAGATTCATATAAACTATAGATTGTGGCCTAGCAACTACCTGGCTTACGATTTGCTGAAAAATACGACTAGGTTTGCAGATCGATATGACGAGAAGGAGAAAAGACAGTTTGAGCGGAGACTCGAAAAACGGGTAGGTGGGGAAGACGAAGTGACTCGAAAAAATTTTCTGGCCATGTATGCCAATCCGGTGATAAACCGTATGAAATACGAGCCGACCTTGTAAAATTGGAGCGAATAGACGTATAGTATAGAGTGCCAAGACACCGGTATTTGGGGCTTGTTTTTGATAGTGATTTCACAAACTTGTATATGGGAAAAAGATCGGATATACTCCTGTTGTACACAGGGGGAACTATCGGAATGATAAAAGATTTTAAGACAGGGGCACTCAGAGCTTTCGACTTTGACAAGCTCGTAAGTCGCATTCCAGAATTATCGCACTTAGACTGCAATATAAAAACGGTGTCTTTTGATGAACCGATCGATTCGTCTAATATGAATCCCGAGCATTGGGGGAAGATTGCGCAGACTATAGAAGAGCATTACGACAACTTTGACGGTTTTGTGGTGCTTCACGGTAGTGATACCATGAGCTATACCGGAGCGGCCCTGAGCTTTATGCTCGAAAATCTGTCTAAGCCGGTGATACTTACGGGGTCACAACTGCCCATTGGAGACCTGCGTACCGATGCCAAAGAAAATCTCATCACCTCTATACAGATTGCAGCCTTGCAAGACGGGGGGAAGCCGGTGTTGTCGGAAGTATGTCTTTACTTTGAATACAAGTTGTATCGCGCCAATCGAACCACCAAGATCAATGCAGAACACTTCGAAGCCTTTGCTTCGCTCAATTATCCTCCCTTAGCCGAAAGCGGTGTTCACCTAAAAGTGAACAGAGAATACCTGCTGTCGCCCAATCGGAGGAAAAAGCTCAAGGTTCATAAGGAATTGGACAATAATATAGCTGTAATAAGATTGTTTCCCGGGTTCAGTAATGCGGTGTTGAAAGCCGTTTTCGAAACTCCCGGACTAAGGGCAGTGGTACTTGAAACTTACGGTGCTGGAAATGCCCCTACAGATGAGGAGTTTAGCGAGGTGTTACAATCGGCAATCCGAAATGAGATTTTTGTGGTCAATGTCACCCAGTGTTCCGGAGGTAGTGTTTTGATGGGAAAATACGAAACCAGTACACATCTTCAAGAACTTGGGCTTATCAACGGGAAAGATATTACCACAGAGGCCGCATTGGCAAAACTGATGTACCTCTTGGGAAATAAAATTAGTAGAAAAGCGTTTAGAACTGTGTTTGAAACACCTTTAAGAGGAGAGATGAACTAAAAATAACGAGATAAATTTTATCAACTAAAAAAAAATTCGTTATTTGGCACCCCAAAGAAATCCCCACGGGGCGAGCAGTAGAAAGAGAGAGGTGGCCGAGTGGTCGAAGGCGCACGCCTGGAAAGTGTGTATACGTCACAAGCGTATCGAGGGTTCGAATCCCTTCCTCTCTGCAAAGGCAGGTTGGTTTATTACTTGCTTCTCCGTAAGAAGACAACAGTAAATTTTACTTTGTTTGAAAGAAAAGAATAACGATACAATAAGTTCTTAAAAAAATGTTTCTTTTTTGGTTTTGTGCCAAAAAGGTAGAATCTGAAAGGTTTTGTTTTCTTTTAATTGCGGATTTTTAATTTAAAATTTTTATATCTTTAACCCTATTAACTAACAAAATTTAAGTTTAAAAGAAATGAAAAGATTATTTTCTATTCTGGCTGTTGCCGGATTAATGGCTCTCAACGCAACGACGACAGAAGCGAAGGATCTTGCTCCTGTTGTGCCTGAAACTGTTTCAGAGATTGTTGCTATCGCAGATGACGCTGCTGCTTTTGTTCAGGATGATGCTGCTGCTTCTCAAGAAAGCAACAAGTCATTTCACCAAGTATTGAAAGAAAGGTTTATCGAAGGTGGTGCCGGATTTATGGGGATTGTTCTTCTGTGTTTGATACTCGGTCTTGCCGTGGCTATTGAACGAATTATGTTCTTGAACTTCTCTACTACAAATACCAAGAAATTTACAGCTAAAGTAGAAGATGCTCTTGCTTCAGGAGGTGTTGAAGCTGCAAAAGAATTGTGTAGAAACACCAAGGGTCCCATTGCTTCTATTTATTATCAGGGATTAGATCGAAGTGAAGAGGGTGTAGAAGCCGCCGAAAAAGCTGTTGTAGCATACGGAGGTGTACAAATGGGACAACTGGAGAAAAACGTATCTTGGCTCTCTCTCTTTATCGCTGTAGCTCCTATGCTCGGATTTATGGGTACGGTAATCGGTATGATTCAGGCCTTTGATAAAATTAGTGCCGCCGGTGGTCTCGACGCTTCACTTATCGCAGGTGATATTAAAGTAGCTCTTTTAACAACGGTATTCGGTCTTATCGTAGCGATTATTCTTCAAATATTCTACAACTATATCATCGCTAAAATAGATAGTATAGTTAATGATATGGAAGACGCTTCTATCGTATTGATCGACTTGTTAGTAGCTCATAGAAAATAATCAAAGGAGATATATTATTATGAAAATATTTAAAATCGTATTAATCCTGTTGAGTGTAATAGGCGTTGCGCTCTGGCTTATGCTGCCGGATGGAGATGTCCCCGTTGAGGTGGCATCCGGAGATTCCAACGTAAATCTTATGTTCGTTGTGTCTTATATCCTGCTTGGTATAGCTATAGTAGTGACCATCCTGTTTACAATAAAGGGAATTTTAGGGCATCACAAACTCAAACAAATGATTACCTCGCTCGTGGTTTTTGGCTTGGTATTGGTTGTGAGTTATTTGGTAGCTTCAGGAGATCCGATTCTGGCGCAAGATGGATCTGTTGCCGCAGATGCTTCAACGTCTAAACTAGTCGGTGCCGGTTTGATAGCGTTTTACGTCTTAACAGTTTTGGCTGTTGTCGCGATGCTGTCTTCCGGAGTGAAGAAAGTTTTATTTAAATAGGGAATAATTATGGCAAGAAGAGAGATACCGGAAGTAAATGCCGGGTCAATGGCGGATATCGCGTTCCTTCTGTTGATATTCTTTTTGGTAACTACTACCATAGAAACAGATGTGGGGCTCGACCGAAAACTTCCTCCAATGGAAGAAGTTGATAGCGAAGTTACTATTAAAGAAAGGAACCTGTTGCAAGTGCTTATCAACAAGGATAATGCTCTCATGGTAAATGAGGAGATTATTCCTCTTGAAGATTTGCGACAAAGAGCCATAGATTTCCTCGACAACGGAGGGGGAACCAACGATAAAGGAGAGACCTGTGATTATTGTCAAGGAGCAAGAGATGAGACTTCATCGGTTCACCCGCACAAAGCGATAATCTCTTTGGTTAACGACCGAGAAACCAAGTACAAGACGTATATCGCTGTGCAAAACGAACTTGTAGCCGCGTATAACTTCTTGCGAAATAGAGAGGCTCAACGTCTTTATAAAACGAATTTTACTACGATGCAGGATGATTATAACGATCCAAAAACTTCAGATGCTCAAAAGGATGTACTGAAAAACAGGATTGAAAATATTCAGAAAATGTATCCGCAGTATTTGTCGGAAGCAGAACCGAGGAAAAACTAAAAACAACACAGTATTATGGCTAAATTCAAAAAGAAGAAAAGTGGCGAACTACCTGCTGTGTCTACAGCCTCTCTGCCGGATATTGTATTTATGTTGCTGTTTTTCTTTATGACAGTTACAGAGATGAAAAACGACGAGCTGATGGTAGATAATGTTCTCCCAACGGCAGATCAAGTGCAGACACTGGATAAGACGGATAAAAATGTGGTCTATATTTATGTAGGTAAACCACATCCGAGATATCAAAGTAAATACGGTAGCTTACCTCGAATTCAGCTGAATGACAAACTGGAAAGTGTAAGCGCTGTGGCGCCTTTTATACTTTCGGAAAGAGCTGATATGAGACAGGAGGTTCAAGCTACTATGACTACAGCATTGAAAGTAGATAACGAAACTAATATGGGGCTGGTGTCTGATATCAAACAGGAACTCCGCAAGGTCAATGCCCTTAAGGTAAATTATTCTACCAAGCAAGGGGATGCAATGAATAATCTTGATTGATTTCTCGCATTTCTTGAAACTTATATTTTGAAAGACCGGTCAGATTTGGCCGGTTTTTTCATTTTTACTTGTTATTGCAATTGTTTGTAGCGCTGTTTGACGAACCGAAAAAACTCATTAACTTGATATCCCAATACCAGAAATCTATGAAGATACAGTTGTTGATAGTATTATGCTGTTTTGCTGTAATAGGCTCCGTCCAGGCTCAAGAGAGAGAAGATACGCGATTGTCGTTGACCGATACCACCAGAGTTGATCGCAAATACAAGGAAGATCAGGTTTATATAGGGGTTACCTATAATATGCTCTTAAACCGCCCCGACGACGTGAAACAACAAAATCTTTCGAGGGGAATTCAGGTGGGTATTATTAAAGATATACCTTTGAATACTGCTCGTAATGTGGCACTCGGTATAGGTGTGGGCTATGGTTTTAATTCTTACTTTCACAATTTACAGGCAATTAAGAACAATGGCAAAACCGATTATCGACTTATTCCTGAAGGTACCGATTACAAGCGAAATAAAATGGATATTCACGTGCTGGAAGTGCCCGTCGAATTTCGGTGGAGAACTTCTACTGCAGAGAGTTATAAGTTTTGGAGAGTGTACGCAGGGGTTAAATTTGGCTATGTTTTTGCCAACCGCTTTAGATTTAAGGGTGAACAAAGCACGGGCTTTTCCAACAGCGATATAAGGAAGTTTCAAAGCGGATTGCAACTCAGTGCCGGATACAATACCTGGAATTTTTATGTGTACTACGGTTTGGGAAAACTCTTTGACGATGATATAGTTACGGCAGAGGGTGAATTTCTTGAAATGAGCGCCCTGAAGATAGGGATTGTTTTTTATGCGCTTTAAACGGCGTTTTGCCTATAGTATAAAACAGAATATAACAATTTGAGGAATGGCGCCGATAAGTGCTCCTATAACTATTTCGCGAAGTGTATGAGCCCTGAGGTATAACCGGGATACGGCAATGACCCCTGCAATAATGGCAAGGGCTGCTAGTGCCGGTGCTGTATTGGTTTGAAAGTGTATGCTAAATCCGAAAATAAAGGCTGCTACGCCCATTATTCCCATCATGTGAAAACTCGCTTTTACCTTAAAGATAACTAGTAGCAAGCATAGAAATAGTGTGCCGGTAATACCTGTGAAAAAATAATGCAAGGCAGGAGAAAATTTTGACGGAGCGATATAAAGACTAATTACATACATAATGATTATGGATGCATATAAGGGTATTCTCCGCTCTTTTACCGATTTGAGTTCGTGAGAGTCTACCCATCCCAAGTGCTTCAGTAGCCAGTACAATGCTATAGGGATGAGTACGGTGAGAATAAAGATGGGAAAAAAGACCTTTTTCTGTAGCTCGTAAGGGATGTATGTCGGAGATAGAAGAAAGTAAGCTACGGTTCCTGTAAAAGGCATAAACAGGGGGTGAAAGAGATAGCTTAATATCCTGCAGATTGTCATGATGCTATATCTGTTTTCTCAAACGAGCTACGGGTATATCGAGCTGTTCTCTGTATTTGGCGATGGTTCTGCGCGCAATAGGATATCCTTTTTCCTTGAGCATTACAGCGAGTCTGTCGTCTGTTAAAGGGGATTTTTTGTCTTCTTCCTCAATGATGTTTTCGAGTATCTTTTTAATCTCCCGAGTGGAGACATCTTCTCCCTGTTCGTTTTTCATCGCTTCAGAGAAGAACTCTTTGATTAGCTTGGTGCCGTAGGGAGTGTCTACATACTTGCTATTAGCCACTCTCGACACCGTAGAGACATCCATGCCTATGCTGTCTGCAATATCCTTGAGAATCATTGGCTTTAGTTTTCTTTCGTCACCAGTCAAGAAGTATTCTTCCTGATAGTGCATAATAGCATTCATAGTTACAAAGAGGGTCTCCTGCCGCTGTTTTATGGCGTCGATAAACCATTTTGCGGCATCGAGTTTCTGTTTGATAAACTGTACAGCATCCTTTTGGGATTTAGACTTTTCTTTGGAGTCTTTATATCCTTGCAGCATATTGCTGTACTCCTTCGAAACGTGTAGTTGAGGCGCATTTCTACCGTTTAACGCCAATTCGAGTTCGCCGTCGACGATGCGGATGCTAAAATCGGGGACAATGTGCTCGATGATGCGGTTGCTGCCAGAGTACGAACTTCCGGGCTTGGGATTGAGTCGCTCTACTTCCTGTATAGCATCTCTCAATTCCTCTTCGCTTATGTGGTGTCGCTGAAGTAGCTTGTTGTAGTGCTTCTTAGTAAATTGCTCAAATGAGCGCTCGATAATATCTATGGCGAGCTGTACAGAGGGAGTAGTTTTTTTTCGCTTCAATTGTATTAACAGGCATTCTTTCAGCTCTCGTGCGCCTACTCCTGCCGGGTCGAGCTCTTGTACCAATCGCAAGACTTTTTCGACGGTCTCTTCGTCGGTGTAAATATTTTGAGTGAAAGCGAGATCGTCTGTGATGTCTTCTACAGATCGTCTTATATAACCGCTTTCGTCCACACTTCCCACCAGAAACTCGGCAATGTCTCGCTGATTGTCGTCTAAGCTGTATGTGCTGAGTTGGTTTAGAAGGTTTTGATGAAAGGTGGTCCCTGCGGCATAAGGCACGCTTTTCTCCTCGTCGTCGGCACTGTAATTGTTGGTTTGCAGTCTGTACTCCGGAATTTCGTCGTCGCTGAGATACTCGTCTACATTGATGTCTTCTGCCTCTATTTTTTCATTGCCTTCGTCGTAAAGATCGTCTTGAGCATCATACAGATCATCTTCATAAGAGGTTTCTTCCTCTTTACCGCTTTCCAAAGCTGGGTTCTCCTCAATTTCCTGTTTAAGCCGCTGTTCAAAAGCCTGAGTAGGCAATTGTATCAGCTTCATCAACTGGATTTGTTGAGGCGATAGCTTCTGAGATAATTTGAACTGTAGTTGTTGCTTCAGCATCTGTATTTTCGATTAAAAACAGGGTGTACTACAAAAATAGTCGAAAACTTTGAACCGGAGAAAGAATGTGAGTTAAAGGGATATTAAAAGGAGTATGTTTGCCCTTTAGCACTATGCTGCAAGATATTAGGGAAAAGACTCCCGACATCATGCGATGTCGGGAATTGTAGTAAAAATATCAGAATTCTGCATTCTGCGGAGTACGAGGAAAAGGGATAACGTCTCTTATATTGGTCATTCCGGTAGCAAAGAGAACGAGCCTCTCAAATCCGAGTCCGAAGCCGCTGTGTACCGCGGTGCCGTATTTTCTCAAATCGAGATACCACCAGAGCTCTTTTTCGTCTATCCCCATGGTTCGCACTTTTTCGAGCAGTACATCATAGCGTTCTTCCCGCTGTGATCCGCCTACAATCTCCCCGATTCCGGGGAAGAGAATATCCATGGCTCTCACTGTTTTGCCGTCGTCGTTAAGACGCATATAGAAAGCCTTAATCTTGGCGGGATAGTCAAACAGTATCACAGGGCACTTGAAATGCTTTTCTACTAGATAACGCTCGTGTTCGCTCTGCAGGTCTGCTCCCCATTCATCGATAGGGTATTGGAATTTTTTCTTTTTGTTGGGCTTGCTGTTTTTGAGGATATCTATGGCCTCTGTATAGCTCACTCGCATAAAATTATTGTCTACCACAAAACGGAGTTTTTCGGTAAGTGTCATTTCACTTCGCTCTGCCTGGGGTTTAGACTTCTCCTCGTCTAACAGTCGTTTTTCCAAAAATTCCAAATCGTCTGTACAGTGTTCCAGCACATAGCCCACCACGTATTTTATAAAATCTTCTGCCAGATCCATATTGCCGTCCAGATCCATAAAAGCCACTTCGGGTTCTATCATCCAGAATTCGGCCAAATGCCTAGAGGTATTGGAGTTTTCCGCTCTAAAAGTGGGACCGAAGGTATACACTTTTCCGAGCGACATCGCATAAGCCTCGGCCTCGAGTTGTCCGGAGACCGTAAGATTGGTTTCTTTTCCAAAAAAATCTTCCTTGTAATTTATACTACCGCTTTCATCCAACGGAGGTTTTTGGGCATCGAGAGTAGTAACTCGAAACATCTCACCCGCTCCTTCGGCATCACTTCCGGTAATGATTGGGGTATTTACATAGTTAAATCCATTGGAGTGAAAATACTGATGAACAGCAAAGGAGAGCGCTGAGCGAACCCTCATCACCGCCCCGAAAGTATTGGTTCGGGTGCGTAGGTGAGCCTTTTCTCGTAGAAACTCTAAGGAATGTTTTTTGGGCTGAATAGGATATTCGTCAGGGTGGGCGTCACCCAATATGTCGAGTTCAGCGACTTGTATTTCTACTTTCTGTCCTTTTCCTGAACTCTCTACCAAAGTTCCCTTGATGTGTAGGGCAGCTCCCGTAGTGATTCGTTTAAGGGTTTCTTCAGAGGTGTTTTCAAAATCTACTACACATTGGATGTTGTGAATGGTAGAACCGTCGTTCAGAGCGACAAAACGATTGCTCCTAAAAGTTCTTACCCATCCTTTTATGCTGATTTCCTGTAATAATAAATCTCCCTTAAGCAGGTCTTTTACGCAGTATGCCTTCATGTTTTTATGAGCTTGCAAATAAAATTATACACTTTTTCGATGCCGTTCTGATGCGGAGCTATGCGAGATAATGCAATCTAATACTAGGGGGCAAATATAGTTGTTTTTCAAAGAAAAAAGGAGTTACTCTGCCTCATCGTCTTCTGTTAGGACGTCGAAATTGGGTTTTTTCAGAATTTTTCGGTTGGCAATGCTTTTTTCCAGTGACAGCAGTAGAGAGGGGAGGAGGATAAGATTGGCCATCATTGCAAAAAACAAGGTGGTGGAAACGAGACCTCCCAAAGCTACGGTGCCTCCAAAGCTCGAAGTTGTAAATACAGAAAAACCGAAGAGCAAGACAATAGAGGTATAGAACATGCTTATTCCTGATTCTCGCAGCGCTGCATAGACCGATTTTCGTATTTTCCACCCGTTACTCACCAGTTCTTGCCGGTATTTGGCCAAGAAGTGTATTGTGTCGTCTACCGATATACCAAAAGCTATACTAAAAACGAGTATGGTAGAGGGTTTGATAGGAATGCCGAGGCATCCCATAACCCCAGCAGTGATGAGCTGAGGAAAGATATTGGGAACCAGTGATATCAGTATCATTCTGACAGACCGGAACATATAGGCCATAAATAGAGCAATTAGAAAAATAGCCAGGCCAAGAGAAGATATCAGGTTGTTTACCAGGTATTTAGTCCCTTTCATAAAGACTAGAGCCTTACCGGTGATAGTTACGTCGTATCGATCTTCGGGAAATAGTTTTTTAATTGAGGTTTGCACTCTGTCGAGAGCGTACTCCATATTGTCTGTCCCCATGTCTTTCATAAAAGTAGTGACTCGGGCTATTTGTCCGGTAGAGTCGACAAAACTGCTCAGCAGATTGGCGTTGCCTGCCGATTTTCGGGCATACGACATGATGAAGTGACTTTCCTGACTTGTGGGTAGCTGGTAATAATTCGGATTTCCGTTGTAATAAGCTTGTTTAGAATACTTTACCAAATTTACTATAGAAATGGGTTTTGAAAGTCCCTCTATATCTGTAATCACTTCGTCAAGTTCGTTTATTCCCCGCAGTGTGGCCGATCTCATCACTCCGTTTTTTCTCTTGGTGTCTATCATGATTTCCAAGGGCATAATGCCGTCAAACTCTTTTTCGAAAAAACGAATGTCCCTGAAAAATTCTGCGTTTTTAGGCATGTCTTCTATAAGACTACCCGATATCTTGATCTGGTATACCCCGATAATACCTAAAATCAATAATAAAATAGATGTAATGGCAATGGCGATTCGCCGATGTTTTACGGTGTATACAAGCCAGTTTACAAAACCTCCAACCCATCTTTTATTGAGGTGTTTTAGGTGGCGGTTTTTGGGAATGGGCATAAAGCTGTAAATAATCGGAATGATAAGTATGGAAAGGATAAAAATGGCCATAATATTGAGGGAGGCCACGATTCCAAATTCTTTTAACAGCGTACTTTCGGTAATGATAAAAGACGCAAAACCTATAGCTGTAGTGGCATTGGTCATCAAGGTGGCATTTCCAATCTTAGAGATTACCCTTTGAAGTGATTTTGCCTGATTGCCGTGTTTCTGTATTTCCTGCTGGTATTTGTTGATGAGAAATATACAGTTGGGTATACCTATCACAATGATAAGAGGTGGAATAAGGGCGGTGAGTACGGTGATTTCGTAATGTAACAAGCCCAAAGTTCCGAAGGCCCACATCACTCCGACGATAACCACAACCATGGAGATAAATGTGGCTCTCAAAGATCGGAAAAAGAAAAAGAAAATAAGGGAGGTAACACCCAAAGCTGCCAGAATAAAACCGCCTATTTCATCTATGATACTCTGTGCACTAAGGGTGCGGACATAAGGCATGCCGGAAGCGTGTACCTTTATTCCGGTATTTTTTTCAAACTTTTCTATAAGCGGTATGAGGTCGTTAAAAACAAAGTCTTTCCGTACCTCGGTGTTTACAATTTCCTTGTCGATATATACCGCGGAGCGTATGGTTTGAGTTTCCTTGTTAAAGAGCAGTCCCTCGTAGAAGGGGAGCTCGTTAAAAAGATGTTGTTTAAGGGAGTCTATAGCCTCAGTGGATTCAAGTGGATGCTTAATTACAGGAGCGAGTTCGAACTGTTGTTTTTCATCGTTCTTGACCAGTTCCTTCAAGTTTTCTGTCGACATGACGAGGTCTACTTCAGGAAAGGCGTTGAGCTGTTTGCTCAGTCGGTTCCACTGCTTGAAATTTTCTGGGGTAAAAATAGAAGAGTCTTTAACCGCCAGCACAATGAGGTTACCTTCTTCTCCAAAAGTTTCGAGAAACTCATTGTATTCCAGATTTACCGGATGGTGGTCGGGTAATAAGTTGGCTTCGGTATAGGTAAAACGCATATTTTGCCACTGCATGGCGAGAAAAACCGTAAACCCCGTAATTATGAGAAGTATCAATATCCTGTTGCGGAGAATCACTCTTGCAACCCGCTCCCAAAATCCTTTGCTAATCCAGGCGACCATTTTGTTTTTTTAACCGGGCAAAGGTAAGTAATTCAAGAATAACAGCCTAAAAACCGAGGCTCATGTAGTACGTGAATTTAAAGGAAATATTTTCGTCAAATCGCGGTAATTGATAGGCACCGTAACGGTACATTGCACTCAGACCAAAGCCTTTGAATATTTTGTTCAATTCAAAACCGCTTTCCAGATATCCCTTGTTGAACGATTGTACGTTTATGCCGATGTGTTTTTCACTGTGGGTGACACTCCCAAGGGCAAATCTGGATATGAGTACGAGTTCCGGTTTTATCGGACCGACGATTTTAAAACGATTGGTTTGATGTTTTAGTTGTAACATCAGGTATCTGTCTGAGTAAAATTCGTTGAAATACATGGTCTCCAAACTGTTGCGCCCGGCGACAGAAAACCGCTGAAGGATGGCCTCACCTCCGGGCTGATTGGGCGAGGCTTGGTACAGTTGGGTTATAGGCAAATCGCCATAAGCCAGTCCGCCTGTAGCGAGTAAACTAGTTTTAGATCTGTTGGGATGCTGATATTCATAAACTCCCCTGAAGTCGATTTTAGTAAAGTCGAAATCGCCTTCCAGTAAGTTGCTCATGGCGCGGGTCACCTGAACAGTAAAGTTTGGATATTCGTTTTTCATGGTCGCCTTACCGTGTCGGGTTTGCATATATCTGCTAAAGGGATTCCACTGTAGGGCAAGGGTAGCTTCGGTGAGTTTGAAGTGGTGATATGAGGCACCATTGTGCAGATAAAAATAGTTGTAGGCCGGTATAATATTGCTTTGACTCAGTCGTAACTTTGCTCCTATTTTTGCTGTGATATCGTGTTCCAGGAAGGCGCTCGACCTCCTAGTTTTGTGAAACATAGTGATGTTGAAAAGGCGGGGTTCAAAAAGGGAAAAACTTCGGGCTTCACTGATAAATTCGGTTCCGCCGGTTTCGACGAGGTCGTCCATATAAGATAGACCTATCCAGGTATTGCTTATCTTGGCCAAGCGTGCCGCAGCTTCTACACCGAATTTTATTTTCTTGTCTTTGGTTCCGTAAACCGCATAGGCCTTTAAGCGGTATTTGGAAGAGAAATCGGTATTAGTCACTGCGCCCATACCGACGCGAAAACCTTCATAACTGTTGTACTTGAGTAGATATCTGAGATCGAGATCTACGTATTTGAGTGGATAGTATCCCTTGATGAGTTTTCGGGCCAAATTGATCTTTCGCTCTGCATTGTTGGTACGTACCACACTGTCCAATACTTCGTAGGTTTGTTGTCCTCTTTGTGTAAGAGGGGTGCGACGGAATCCGTTCCAGTAATCTTCGGTCCTGAGGTGGGCATTGTCTTCTATCTCCATGGCAATGCCTTTACCTTTGATGGTCAATGGGATATTGAAGCGATAGTCAAAGTTTTCTTCCCTGCTTATAAAGTGAATGTTTCGCGAAATGTCTTGTCGAGTGGATATATTAGTAGAGTCTTCCTGCTTTTTGCCAAAGTCGGTAAAAGAGACTCCGAGTAGAGATATGCCTTCTTGGTTTTTACCCCTGATAATTTTGATCTGCCTCGATGCCGGAAACCACAAATCCTGTTCGGGAAAATAGTGAAACGTTTGTGAGGCATCGATATTGATAATGGCTTTGAGCTGAGCTATGCCTTTTTGCATAGCGTAAGACAGGGTGTCTATATAAAGTACTCCTTCTATGCCTGCAGTTTTTCTCTTTTCCTTGGGGTAATAGTGTATCATATAGGCTGGTCGGCCGGTCTCTTTGTCCACTACAGTGTCGAGAAGTTTGTAGTGATAGCTGGCAAATGCTCTGGGGGTTACAGGTCCCGGGTATTTGGTTCCGAGAATGGCGTAGTGATTGTCGTAAAAAGAAAAGGACTGCATTTGTATGGCGAGAATTTCGTAGAGAGGTTCCCGAAATCCGGCCATTTTTGTGGCCAGAACGGTTTCCCTTTTTCCCTTTTGGGTGTTGAAGCGATATTCTGAAACTTTTTCAGATAGGTACAGATGTGATCGCGACAGTTCCTTTTTGAGGAGGTAGTTAGTAGAGTCGGGCTTGACGAATATTTTTTTCCCTTTTTCTTCCTTGTAAATAGAATCTATACGTCCTGAGATAGAGTCGGGATTGGCAGTGACCAAAAGTCTGTTGTATGCCTTGAAGGAAAAACTTTCCAGTTTTTTTTCCGGCATATTGCGTTTTCGGTTTTTCAGGGTTTTTCGCATAATATCTATAGCTGGGTTTTCTCCGCCCCGAACAACTACCTCCTGGAGTCTTTGGGGAGATGGCGACAGCTGTATTGTATAGTAGTGTTCTTCACTAGATACCGAAATAGTCTCTTGAGAATAACCTATATACGAAATGGTGAGTGAGCCAATATTTTCTTCCGGATTTTCGATCTCAAATTTTCCTTCTGCATCGGTAATAGTCCCTTGTTCTGTGTCGGTAACAATATTTGAAAAGGGCAGGGGGGAGCCTGTGTCTCGATCGCGTACCACTCCCGAAATAACCTCTTGAGCAATGGCAGTCGTAGAAAGAGCGAGAAAAAACAGGAGCAGAAACTTTTTCATCTACGGGAGAAATTGTGTGTTTTTATGGGAAGATGTAAAAAATGCCCGAAATCCCGGGCATTTTAGTATGTAGTATTCGCTTGTTTCGAAACTCATTAAACAGTCATTATTTCCTTTTCTTTTACGACGAGCAAGGCATCCACTTTTTTGATATAGCTATCGGTGAGGTTTTGTATGTCGACCTCAGCGTTCTTTTTGATGTCATCGGAAGTGTCTTCTAGCTTTTTGACATCTTTGTTGGCTTCCTGCCGGGCTCCCCTGATGCTCACCTTGGCATCTTCGGATACAGCCTTGGCTTGTTTAACCAATTCCCTACGTCTTTCCTCGGTAAGAGGGGGGACATTAATGATGATATTTTCTCCATTGTTCATGGGGTTAAAACCGATATTGGCAACGATGATAGCTTTTTCAATAGTTTGTAGCATACTTTTTTCCCACGGCTGAACACTGATAGTACGGGCGTCGGGAGTATTGATATTGGCAATCTGAGCCAGGGGTGTTTGCGATCCGTAGTAGTCTACAAATATACTTCCCAACATAGAAGGGCTTGCTTTTCCAGCCCTGATATTGATGAATTCTTTTTCCAAGTGGCTTATGGCTCCATCCATGGCCTCTGTAGCACTGTCTAGTATAAAACTGATCTCTTCGTTCATGATAGTTCGTTTTATTAAGTTGTAGCGAGATAGTTAAAGATTTACCTTGGTTCCCACTTTTTCACCAGAAACAACTTTGTATAGATTACCTTTTTTGTTCATGTCAAAAACAATGATTGGCAGCTCGTTTTCTTGACTCAGGGTAAAAGCTGTGGTATCCATAACTTTTAATCCTTTTTTCAGAACATCGTCAAAAGTGATATAATCGAATTTAGTAGCATTTTCGTCTTTTTCAGGATCCGAAGTGTAGATCCCATCTACTCTGGTGCCCTTCAAGATAACATCAGCATCGATTTCGATGGCTCGGAGCACCGCGGCGGAGTCTGTTGTAAAGTAGGGATTACCTGTTCCTCCTCCAAAGATGACCACTCTACCTTTTTCTAGGTGTCTGATAGCTCTCCTGCGAATAAAAGGTTCGGCTACTTCGTTGATGTGAATCGCCGATTGCAGCCGGGTTTGTAAGCCGGTATCTTCGAGAGCACTTTGTAGTGCTAGACCGTTGATAACGGTGGCTAGCATTCCCATATGGTCGCCTTGAACGCGATCCATGCCGTTACTGGCTCCGGCGACTCCCCTAAATATATTGCCTCCTCCGATTACTATGGCAATTTGAACGCCTTTTTCCGCGATTTCTTTGATGTTGTCAGCGTATTCTGAGAGGCGCTGAGGGTCAATTCCATATTGTTTTTGTCCCATCAGGGCTTCCCCGCTGAGTTTGAGGAGAATTCTCTTGTACTGCATAGTTTTTCGGATGAGTTGTGTGCAAAGATAATGATTATCTCAAATTAGGAAAACGGAAATTTTAATCCGCATAATTTTTTGCGATTACTACTAAAAAAGCCACACCTTTGGGTGTGGCTTTTACTCTAGTAGGAATTTGTGTGTCCGGAATATTGTTTCTTATCCAAGAGCTACTCTTCTAAATCCTGTAACAGTGAGATTGCTGTTTACCGATTTCACATAATTGGCAACACTGGTCTTGCTGTCTTTGATGTAATCTTGATTTACCAAAGTGTTGTCTTTAAAGAAACGCTTCAGTTTTCCTTTGGCGATATTGTCGAGCATAGCTTCGGGTTTGCCTTCAGCTCTCAACTGATCTTTGGCAATCTCGATCTCCTTGTCGATTACAGATTGATCTACACCATTTTCGTCCAGCGCAATAGGATTCATTGCGGCAGCTTGCATGGCTACGTTTTTGGCAGCTTCTTCAGCACCGTCAACGCGCGCAGACAAGCTGACTATTGTAGCTATTTTGTTTCCGGCGTGAATATAAGCGCCTACAAAAGGAGCTTCGATAGCTTCAAAACCACCTATTTCTATTTTTTCTCCGATAACTCCGGTTTGCTCTGTGAGCTTCTCTTCTACGGTAATGCCGTTGAAGTCTGCTTTTAACAGCTCTTCTTTGCTAGGGTAGTTCAGCGCCAATTCAGCCAAATCGTTGGCCAATTTTATGAAAGATTCATTTTTGGCTACAAAATCAGTCTCGCAATTCAGTGAAACGATAACCCCTTGAGTGGCGTCACTGTTTATTTTAGCGATAACAGCTCCTTCGGTAGACTCTCTGTCTGCGCGGTTTGCTGCTACTTTTTGTCCTTTTTTGCGAAGTATTTCAATCGCTTTGTCAAAATCACCTTCGGCTTCTACCAAGGCCTTTTTGCAATCCATCATACCGGCACCGGTAGCCTGCCTTAATTTGTTAACTTCTGCGGCTGTGATATTTGCCATTTTTTCTTAGATTTTATTTTGAATACGGGGAGAAACTCCTCAAACAATACGGAATAAAAGTATTTCAATATCCGTTTGAGGAGATTACCCCAATATTAAATTAAAGTTTAATTTTCACTGTTGTTTTCCGCAGCTTCGGCTTTGACCTCTTCACTGTTATCTGCGGCAGTAGCTGTTTCCTCTGTATTGGCAGGAGCTTCGCTCTTTTCGTCTTTTTCAGATTTAGCATCCTTTTCAGCGCGTTCAGCTTTTCTTTCAGACAGCCCTTCAGCTACAGCGGCGGTAACATGTGTAAGTATACTCTCGATAGATTTGGAAGCGTCATCGTTTGAAGGAATGACATAATCTACGTCGCGTGGATCCGAATTGGTATCTACCATGGCGAAAATTGGAATGTTTAATTTTTGTGCCTCTTTTACGGCAATGTGTTCACGCATGGTATCTACAATAAACAGTGCCCCGGGAAGTCGGGTCATATCTGCTATCGAACCGAGTTGTTTTTCCAGCTTTGCTCTTAAACGATCAACTTGTAGACGTTCTTTTTTGGAAAGAGTGTTGAATGTACCGTCTTTTTTCATCCTGTCGATGGCTGCCATTTTTTTCACCGCCTTGCGAATGGTTACGAAGTTGGTCAGCATTCCGCCGGGCCATCTTTCGGTGATATAAGGCATGTTTACAGCCCCTGCTTTTTCAGCAACGATGTCTTTAGCCTGTTTTTTGGTAGCTACGAAAAGGATTTTCCTGCCCGAAGCGGCGATTTTTTTGAGGGCCTCGTTGGCTTCCTCTATTTTCGCCACTGTTTTGTACAGGTTGATAACGTGGATGCCGTTTCGCTCCATATAGATGTAAGGAGCCATATTTGGATTCCACTTTCTGGTGAGGTGTCCGAAGTGTACACCTGCATCTAATAATTCTTTAACTTCTATTTTGCTTGCCATTTTTTGTAATAGTTTACGTTCCGTTGAGTTAGCAATGTCGAAGTGGCTCTGCAGAGGCCTTCGCCATTTGGATGCTAAACTAATTTCCCTCTATCTCGGGACAACGACAACATGTTTTGTTTTAATACCTCAACCGGTACTACCGGATTTGAAGAGGATAAATTTCGGATTGTGCCAGTTTGTAGTAGGCCTGAATCCGGAAAAAATTAACGTTTGGAGAACTGGAATTTCTTACGGGCTTTTTTCTGACCGTATTTCTTGCGTTCTACCATTCGAGGATCACGAGTGAGTAAACCTTCGGGTTTCAGTGTTCCTCTGTTTTCAGTATCTACTTCGCAAAGTGCTCTGGAGATTGCGAGACGAACAGCCTCAGCTTGTCCATTGCTACCACCGCCGTAAACATTTACCTTGATATCGAATTGATCTGCGGTATCGGTAAGGTTCAACGGTTGTTTTACTTTGTACTGCAATGTGGCAGTAGGAAAATAAGTGTTGAGTTCTTTTTTGTTGACGGTAATGTTCCCGCTTCCTTGAGAAACATATACCCTTGCAACTGCAGTTTTTCTTCTGCCGATCTTGTGAATAACTTCCATTACTTCAGCTCGTTTAAGTTAATAACAGTGGGTTGTTGCGCCTCCTGTTTGTGCTCAGCTCCTGCGTAAACCTTGAGGTTGCGGAAAAGCTCTGCTCCCAGTCTGTTCTTGGGCAGCATACCTTTAACAGATTTCTCGATCAGGCGAGCAGGACCTTTAGCAAATAGCTCACGGGCGTTGAGTTCCCGTTGTCCACCAGGATATCCGGTGTGACGGATGTACTTTTTGGCCTCCCACTTGTTGCCGGTTAAATTGATTTTCTCTGCGTTGATAATTACCACATTATCTCCACAGTCCACATGAGGAGTGTAGTTGGGCTTGTGCTTCCCTCTGAGTAGCGTGGCCACTTTAGAAGCGAGACGTCCCAACGTCTGTCCTTCAGCATCGACAAGTAACCACTTTTTGTCAGCGGTCGCCTTGTTGGCTGAAATGGTTTTGTAGCTTAAGGTGTTCACATTAATTTTTTTAAATTAAACATTCCATTCCCAATAAACGGGGTGCAAATGTACAACTATATCTCGTAATTACAAATGCAGTCCCCTATTATTTTAAGACGGGTAATCGTTTGGTTTTCATCGAGCTAATCTCCTCTTTAATCAAAAGGGGTTATGTCAGGGGGTGATAGGGGGAAATTGAGGAGATTTGTGGCATATTATTTGTTAATTGCTGAATAGAAATCGCCGAAAATAACGTATTTTTAAGAACGAGAAAAACAATGTCTATGAATACCTATTTATACTGTGTACTAATCCTCTTTTGTATGCCATTAGCCGCCCAAGAATTTCCCTACGAAAAGAAGTGGAAGGAAATCGAAGAGAAAGAAATAGAAGGAGAACTCAAAAGTTTGCTGCCCGAGGTAGATGAAATATACCAAGCTGCCGGAAAAGACGGCAATGCTACTCAGAGGATACGGGCTTTGTTGTACCAGAGTAAAATAGCCGTAATTACCGACGATAGTGATGAGGTGCAGCTACAGATAATTCGCAATTTTGAATCGGAAATCAGCACAGCTTCTGGAGTAGAAAAAAACGTGCTCTCGTCTATGTTGGCAGAAACCCTGAGCTCCTATTACCGCAGGAATAGATGGGCCATAAACAAGCGTACCGAGATGAAAGAGGCTTCGACCGAAGATTTCCGGTTTTGGAGCGAGGGTGTTTTTAAAGACAGAATTACTGCTCTTTATCTCAGCTCCCTTGAAAATGTAGAGACACTTCGGCTGCAAAGGGTAACCGAGTGGGATAAGATGCTAGTCTGGCAGGGTGTAAAGAGGGGAGAGAAGAAGGAAGATAAGAAACAAGAGAGCGAAGCATATATTAAATTGGGGAGAGAGCTCCGCCCCACTATGTACGATCTTATCGCTCATAGAGCAATCGATTTTCTTCTCGATCAACCATCCATTTTTTCCAATACTTTTAAAAGGGATACAGATATTGAATACTATAGAGGAAAAGCATTAAACCTGCTTTTAGAACTGGAAGAATTTCACCGGGAAAAGGGGAATACAAATGCCCAGCTCTACAATGCTCTTAAGGCGATTAATCTCTGTGAGGGAGAATACAGCAATGAACAGTATGTAGACAAATTAGAAACACTTTCCCGCATTGCTCCCGACAGCTGGTATAGTGGGGAGGTGTTGTTGGAACTCGCTCAATTTTACCAGAAACAGGCGAATGAGGAGGAGGCTCAAAATTTTGAAGCGAGAAAAGAGTGGTGTGAAAAGGCGCTGTCGCTTGTCAATCGTATAACAAGCGACTACGAAGGGACGCCTTCGGTAAATGAGGCTCTAAGGTTAGAACAACAGATAAAAGAAAAGAAGTTTGAGATACGATTGGAATCTTATATCCCGAGTAAACAGGCAAACCCTATGTCGGTGATGCATAAAAACCTCGACAAGATTTATTTTAAAGTATTGCAATTCCACCCGGATCTTGAAAATTATTTTGAAGATCCGTTGCGCGAGATTCGCTATGCCAAGAATAAAGACAAACAGGAATTGCTGGAAGCTTTAATGCGAAAATATCCTCTCAAGAAAGAATTTATGCTCAACCTGAAAACCTTCGACGATTACCAAGAACACACAACAACAGCGGCCTTAGAGAACTTGCCCGAGGGAAGATATATTATTCTGGCGAGCAATGAGGCAGATTTTGATTTAAAAAATGAAGGTGCAATACTGCAATCAGAT
The DNA here is from genome assembly GCA_029266035.1 of Sinomicrobium sp. GTDB lineage: Bacteria > Bacteroidota > Bacteroidia > Flavobacteriales > Flavobacteriaceae > Sinomicrobium. Next base: position 64,665 of record JAJUFH010000006.1, on the reverse strand, counting down.
CAACTCAATGTCACTGATTATGCGATGGTGGGAAATGGTAGCGAATTGATGATTACCGAAAGACAGAGCGGGCATCCGCAATCGAGAATAACTGTAGAGGTATTTAAAAGGGACGACAAAGGATTAGATTTGGTAAAAACACTTACTACCGATGATTTTGGTCGAGTAGAGATTCCTTTTTTAGCTAAGGGGAGCTATAGCAGTTACTATCGTATTAAAGGAGAAGAAGTATTTTACAATCAGTATAGCTATCGCAATAGCAGGCAAGAGAAAGAGACTTCCTATACTACTAAGTTTTTTACAGATCGAGCGATATACCGACCGGGGCAAACGGTGTATTTTAAGGCAATACACTACAAGGAGAATCCGGATGGAAAAATGGAAGTCGTTTCAGATGAGAAACTGAATATTGAGTTGGTAGATCCTAACAGCCGTACTGTGACTGAGCAGAAGCTGACTACTAATTCCTTTGGTTCTGTATCCGGAGAGTTTGTACTTCCTTCGGGAGGGCTTACCGGGATGTATAGGTTGAATAGTGATGAAGGAGGTGTATTCATTAATGTAGAAGAATACAAGCGCCCCCGTTTTGAAGTGGTATTCGACACGGTAAAAGAGAACTTCCGCCTCGAAGAGGAAGTCAAGGCAACTGCGCAAGCACTGGCGTACTCGGGTGCGAATATAGACGGTGCAAAGGTGGTGTACAGGGTGTATCGCCAGGCGATATATCCATATATTCCCTGGTGGAGACAGAGCGTAATTCGCCCAGAACCGAGAGAGGAGATTACACATGGAGAAACGACTACAGATACCGAAGGGCGTTTTGAGATTCCCTTTGAGGCGATAACTCCGGTTTCTAAGGAGAAGGCAAAAAATCCGCGTACTTATAGCTATACCGTAGAAGCGGATGTTACAGATGTCAACGGAGAGACTCGATCCGGAAGTCAGAACATTGCGGTAGGAGACCTCAGATATACTCTTCATCTGGATATGCCGTCGAAGATGGCTTGGGAAGATTTGGAAAAGATAGGACTGCACACCCAAAATCTCAACGGACAGTTTGTGCCGGCAAAAGGAGAGCTGAGCCTGACCAAGATAGTTCCTCCGGAACGGGTATTGCGGGAAGTTCAGCTACCGGAAGGGGATTACGAATTGTACAGTAAAGATGAATTCGTACGCCTGTTTCCAAACGATCCCTATGGAGACGAAAACAAAAAAGAAAACTGGAAAGAGGAAAGGCCGGTGATTTCGACTAATTTCGATACCGGGAAGAGTAAGGAGATTGCGGTAAAACCCGGAAAAGAGTGGGAAGAAGGTCATTACCTGTTGCGAGGGTATATTCGAGACGGAAAAGACAGCATTCCTACAGAACAGTTAGTATACTTGTATAAGAGGGATAAAAAACAGCCTGTAGACAATGAGTTGCTGTCTGTGACAGTCGACAAGGATAGCTATAGTCCGGGAGAAGAAGCCCGGCTGACTTTCGCCAGTGCTGCTCATGATGTTGTGATGGTGGTAGAATTGGAGAGCGATGGAGAGATCGTAAAACGGGAAATACTCAAGATAAACAGGGGGACAAAAACCTTCTCCTTTCCTGTAGAGGAAGATTACAGAGGCAATGTCTTTGTACATTATTACTTCGGAAAATTCAATACCGCCCAGCAAGGAGTGGAGACCATCGTCGTTCCTTTAGAAGAAAATACTTTGGAAATCACTGCCGGTACCATGCGCGACAAGTTACAACCGGGAGATGAAGAGCATTGGGAACTTACGGTAAGCGGGAAAGGGACAGATGCTTTCCTCGCCAAACTGACCACAAAGGGAACTGAGATGCTCGCCACTATGTACGATGCTTCTCTCGATCAGTTTAAGCCACATGATATACAATGGAGTCCCGGCAAAAGTATGTTGAAGGAATACAGCAGGAGAAGGTGGAATACCTCTGCCGCATATGGATCTAGCTATTTTAATCAATTGTTGCGCAATTTTACTAAGGTGCCACATAGTAAACCTTGGTTTGAAAACATTGATTGGTATGGTTTTGATATCAATTATAAGAAAGGAATAACTGTAATGATAAGAGGAACTGGTTCGATTAGTTCGGGAACACCTAAAAAACAAACACAAATTCAGGGTTATGCTTCAATATCTGAATCGACCGTGATGGATGATGTGCCATTTGAAATGTCAAGTGCCCCCCCTTCTCCGCCATCGCCTGGTGATACTGAAGCGGATTTGTCTTCTGTTCAGCCGCGGCGAGCCCTACAGGAAACTGCATTTTTCTTTCCTCATCTCAAAACGGATAAGGAAGGAAATGTAAAGGTAAGTTTTACTACTCCCGAAAGCCTTACGGAGTGGAAGTTTATGGCTTTGGCGCATACACCAGAACTGCAAACGGCCAATTACGAGGCCAGTGTGCGCACTCAAAAGGAATTGATGATCGTGCCCAATCCACCTCGATTTTTAAGGGAAGGGGATGTCATTGATTTTCAAGCTAAGGTGACCAATTTGTCCGGGGAGTCATTGTCCGGAACAGCTCAATTGCAATTGTTTGACGCTTTTAGTATGCAGCCGGTTGATGCCGATTTCGGCAATGACAACAACAACCGCGAATTTGCCGCCGGGGAAGGACAAAGCGCCAATGTGGGGTGGACTTTAAAAGTTCCGAAAGGACAGCAGGCTATTGTGTATAGAGTGGTGGCCAAAGCGGGAAACTATTCCGACGGGGAAGAATCGGCATTGCCGGTGTTGACCAATAGAATGCTGGTCACCGAAACACTGCCCTTACACATAAGAGAAGGACAGCAAAAGCGATTTGAATTGGATAAACTATTGCACACACAATCTGCAACACGGGACAATTTCAGGCTCACCTTCGAAATGACGACCAATCCGGTATGGTATGCTGTGTTTTCGCTGCCGTATCTAAGAGAGTTTCCTTACGATTGTTCTGAGCAGGTGTTTTCTCGATTGTACGGCAATGTTATCTCTCAACAACTGGTGAACTCCAATCCTAAAATAAAGGCGGTTTTTGACGATTGGAATAGCAAGGGACAGTTACAGTCCAAACTTGAGCTCAATGAAGAGCTGAAATCCCTACTGCTTGAAGAAACCCCTTGGGTACGTCAGGCAGCCAGTGAAAGCGAACAGATGAAGCGAATCGCAGTGCTCTTCGACTTGAACAATATGCGTAATGAGCTGCAGTCTACTTTCCGAAAATTGCAGAGCAAGCAATTGTCGTCCGGAGCCTTCCCCTGGTTTGACGGAGGTGCTCCTAACCGCTATATTACCACTCATATTGTTTCCGGTTTTGGTCATTTGCAGGCCATGGGTGTGGAGTTTGATAAGGATTTCGAGATTAGCCCAGAAAATATTATACAAAATGGAATAAGATATATCGATGGGGAGATGAAAGCTGAATGGGATCGCTATCAGAAAAATGAGGAGCATACTCCTTCTTTATACAGTGGGGTGTACTGGATGTATGCGCGAAGTTATTTCCTGGAAGATTATCCTCTGAGCGATACAGGAAAAGCTATGGCCGACTATTTTCTGAAGCAGTTTGAAAAAGAACAATTTGGCAAATCTCGATATTACCAGGCTATGTTATCGCTGGTATACCACCGTTTTGGAAAAGATACTCAGGCGAGAAAATTGCTGCGGTCGGCAAAAGAGCAGTCGGTGGTGAGCGACGAGATGGGAATGTACTGGAAAGACAACCTTCCGGGTTGGTATTGGCAAAATGCCCCCATAGAAACTCAGGCATTGCTGATAGAGGCTTTCGACGAGGTGTTGAACGATACCGAGAGTGTGGAATTGATGAAGGTGTGGTTGCTGAAAAACAGACAGACCAATCGCTGGGCGTCTACCAAAGCGACTACCGAAGCGGTTTATGCACTGATGAGTACCGGTAAAGATTGGGTGAATACGGAAGGAGGATTGGCTGTAAGCCTTGGTGAGAATAAGCTGGATATTGAGAAAATGGAAGAAACACAGCGAGGTAGTGGTTATGTAAAAACAAGCTGGCAAGGAGAGGAGATTAAGTCGGAAATGGGTGAGGTGAATATAGAAAAAACCTCACCAGGTGTGGTTTGGGGAGCGCTGTACTGGCAGTATTTTGAGGACTTGGATAAGATCACTTCTGCCGAGACCGGCCTGCGTTTTAAAAAGGAACTCTTCCTGAAAAAAATGACGGATAAAGGTCCGGAATTACAACCCATCACCGAAAAAACACCTATAAGAGTAGGAGATTTGGTGACTGTTCGCCTCGAGATAAAGAACGATCGAGATCTGGAGTTCGTACATATTAAAGATATGCGCGCCAGTGGCTTTGAGCCGGTTAATGTGTTGTCGGGATATCGTTGGCAGGGCAATCTGGGGTATTACGAAAGCACTCGCGATGCCGCTACCAACTTTTTTGCCGACCGTATGCAGAAGGGAGTTTATGTTTTTGAATACGATCTCAGAGCAAATAACAGTGGTGATTTTTCCAACGGAATCACTTCCCTACAGTGTATGTACGCTCCTGAGATGAGCGCACATTCCGAAGGGATAAGGGTCAATATAAAATAAGAAGATCGGCTCAGTGTGCACTGAGCCAGTCTTCTCCGAGTCCTATTTCTACGTCGAGGGGAACGCTGAGTTTGTATGCGTTTTCCATTTCCGATTTAATCAGCGGCTTGATGGTTTCCAGCTCCGGCTTGTAGGCGTCAAATACCAGTTCATCGTGCACCTGTAGCAGCATTTTAGTTTTGAATTTGCCTTCTCTAAGCTTGCGATGGATATTTATCATGGCTATTTTGATGATATCGGCCGCACTACCCTGAACAGGGGCATTTACAGCATTCCGCTCGGCAGCTCCGCGAACTACCTGGTTTCTGGAATTGATATCGGGCAGGTAACGCCTTCTTCCGAGTACGGTTTCAACATAGCCGTGGTCTTGTGCAAAGTGTATCTGCTTGTTGATATAAGCTCTTAGTTTTGGATAGGTCTTGTAATAGGTGTCAATGAGTTCTTTGGCCTCACTCCTCGACAGCGTTGTCTGGTTGCTGAGCCCGAAAGCGGAAACCCCGTAGATAATACCGAAATTTACCGTTTTGGCATTGCTCCGCTGTTCGCGGGTCACTTCCTCCAAAGGAACTCCGAAAACCCTAGCCGCAGTAGAGGCGTGGATATCCTGTCCTTCAGCAAAGGCTTTAATCATATTTTCTTCTTCGCTGAGCGCAGCGATGATGCGAAGCTCTATCTGCGAATAGTCGGCAGCCAGGAGGGTGTAATCCTTATCTCGGGCAATAAAAGCCTTTCGTACCTGTCGACCCCTTTCGGTACGGATAGGGATGTTTTGCAGGTTGGGATTGTTGCTGCTCAACCTACCTGTAGCCGCAACCGCCTGACTATACACAGTGTGTATACGCCCTGTGTTGGGGTTGATCTCGTTGGGCAGAGCATCGACATAGGTGTTCTGTAACTTCTGCAATTGTCGCCACATCAGTATGTCTTCGACAATTTGGTGGTCTTTGGCGAGATAGGAGAGCACATCTTCTGCGGTAGAATACTGACCTGTCTTGGTCTTTTTTGGTTTGTCTACCAGTTTGAGTTTGTCGAATAGTATTGGGCCAAGCTGCTTTGGGGAGGCTAGGTTAAACTCTTCTCCAGCCTGTTCGTAGATGTTTTTTTCGAGAACCTTAATGTCTTTGTCCAAGGCTTGAGACAGTGAATTCAGATAGGCTGTATCTACTCGAATACCTTCGATTTCCATATCTGAAAGCACCTGTACCAAAGGAGCTTCAATGTCTTCAAATAGCTTAAGGGCATTTCGGTTGGGGAGTTCTGACTGAAACAACTGTTTTAGTTGCAGCGTGATATCTGCATCTTCTACCGCGTATTCTGTCTGTTTTTCGAGAGCTACATCGCGCATAGACCCTTGATTCTTCCCTTTTTTACCGATAAGAGTTTCTATGGGTAAAGGCTTGTAGTTGAGATAGGTCTCGGCCAGTACATCCATATTGTGTCTCATATCTGGATTGATGAGGTAGTGGGCAATCATGGTGTCGAACAACTTTCCTTTTACCGCTATACCGTAATTGGAGAGTACCTTGATATCGTATTTTAGATTTTGTCCTGTTTTTTCGATGTCTTCATTTTCAAAAAAAGGGCGGAACTCTTCCAAGATGGCCTGAGCTTCTTTTCGCTCTTCGGGAAGCGCGAGATAATATCCTTTTCCGGGTTCCCAGGAGAAGGCGATCCCGACGAGTGTGGCCTGTAATGCCTTAAGACTGGTGGTTTCGGTGTCAAAGCAAACACTCGTCTGAAGCATTAGTTTTTGCAACAGCAGGGCTCTCGCCATAGGAGTGTTTACCAACTGGTACAGATGAGTGCTGTTTTCCAGAGATTTATACCCGCTGTCCGATTCGGCTTGAACACTCTCTTCTCCCGGATTTCCGAAGAGGTCAAACTGTGTGCCCGACTGAGGTGAGGGTGAGCCCGAAGAGGTTGTCGTATTGCTTTCTACTGTGGTTTCCGGACTGAATATCTTTATGAAGTTTTCGGTAAGACGGCGAAATTCCAGTTCTTGGAAGATCTCTTTTACCTGGTCAAAATCAGGAGTATTTAATTCAAAATCCTCTTCGTGAAACGTCACCGGAACGTCCAGCATAATTCGGGCGAGCTCCTTAGAGAGCAATCCCTGTTCGGCATTGTCTTTTATCTTTTCTTTCATCTTGCCTTTCAGGCTGTCGGCATTGGCGATCAGATTTTCCACGCTGCCGAATTCCTTGATGAATTTTTTAGCGGTTTTATCACCTACTCCCGGAAATCCGGGGATATTGTCTGCCGCATCACCCATCATCCCGAGGTAATCGATCACTTGTTCAGGTGTCTCCACTTCAAATTTTTTCTGAACTTCGGGTATCCCCCATATTTCTATCCCGTTGCCCATACGTGCGGGGCGATACATAAATATGTTTTCGGAAACCAGTTGAGCAAAATCCTTGTCGGGAGTAACCATATAGGTGAGATACCCCTTCTTTTCAGCCTGTTTAGCCAAGGTTCCTATGATGTCGTCTGCTTCAAATCCCTCCTTTTCGATGACCGGAATATGCATGGCTTTTAGAATGGACTGAATATAAGGGACAGCAATTCTAATCGCCTCCGGGGTCTCGTCTCGATTGGCCTTATACGCCTCAAACATTTCGGTACGAGCTGCCGAGCCTCCTTTGTCGAATGCCACCGCGAGATGATCGGGTTTTTCACGCCGAATCACATCGAGCAGGGAATTGGTAAAGCCCATAATGGCCGAGGTGTCCATTCCCTTAGAGTTGATCCTCGGATTCTTGATAAAGGCGTAATACCCACGGAAAATTAGTGCGTAAGCATCCAGTAAAAAAAGGCGTTTCTGTGCAGACATAAGTGTGTTGACGTTTGTTTGCGTAAAAGTAAGGATTTAATTGCACAACACCCATTGATTAATACACACTAACAACTAAACAACTAAACAACTATTTCCCGATGTCCACGTCGCGCGCAGCTTTGCCTTGCACTCCTTGCCATGGCGGGTGATGGTAATTGAGTTATTTAGACAAAACGTAAACTCCAATCCCAAAACTTCTATTCCTACTCAGGTTTCCGGACATTAACATTTTATTCGATACATATTTGTATTGAATAAATTTTATTAAAGCATCCGATACAAGATTTCCAATTGTACCACATCAATTCGTCAATGGGGGTAGACGCAAAATTTTGCGTCTCTACGGCGTCTTGTATATATAAATTGTGATTGTTTCGTCTAACGGTTTCTTGTCGCCCTGACAAGGTAATTTATTTCAACTCAATGCAGATCAAAAAATAGGAGGTGATATAGATAGAACAGATTGTTGATTACCTTTGACAAACTACGAACGAATCAACTAAAAAACTACAATGAAGCGGTCGATTGCAAAACTATATGAGATCTCCCGAAAAAAATCGAGACTGATTGTCGGTCTGATGAGTGGTACTTCTCTCGACGGACTAGATATAGCACTCTGTAGGGTGGAGGGGCACGGACAGAAAACAGAAGTAGAGCTGTTGCAATTTGTCACCGTTCCCTATTCGGATGGGTTTAGGAATAGTATAAGCGAAGTATTTGCTAAGGAAACTGGAAGCATAGCTCAATTATGTCTGTTGAACCCCCATATAGCGGAGGTACACGCCGCTATGATACTACAAGCTCTGAAGAATTGGGCAGTGCAACCGGAAGAGGTCGATCTTGTGGCCAGTCACGGGCAAACCATTTATCACGCGCCCAAACGCTATCACGAACGGGATGAATATTCTAATGCGACCCTTCAGTTGGGCGATGGCGATCATTTAGCAGTAAAAACAGGGATTATAACCTTGTCTGATTTCAGGCAGAAGCATATTGCAGCGGGAGGCGAAGGAGCACCTTTGGCCGCATACGGCGATTACTTGCTTTTTTCCGATGTGGAAGAATCACGGGTTTTACTCAATATAGGTGGAATTGCCAACTTGACTTTTCTTCAAGCCGGAGCTGGGTTTAACGAAGCCTTCTGTACTGATACCGGCCCTGGGAATACACTTATGGATGCTTATGTAAAAAAGCATTTCGACCTGCCTTTCGACCGAGATGCAAAGATCGCACGGCAAGGACAGCGGAACGAAAAGTTATTGAAGGCTTTGTTAGATCATCCTTTTTTTAAAGAAGAAGGGTCACGTACTACAGGCCCCGAACTTTTTAATGAGCATTATATAGACCATGCACAGCAGCGTTGTGCCGAAGTGATATCTCCCGAAGATGTTCTTCACACTTTGGCTCATTTTACCGTGGCCGGAATTGTAAAATGTATAAGAGGTTTGGATTGCAGAGGGAAAATAAGTGGTTTTGTCAGTGGCGGTGGAGCTTCAAATCCCCTGTTGATGGAATTGCTCCGGGAGGCTTGTCCTGAAATGGAGTTTGTCGACACCTCTGTATTAGGGCTTGACCCTGATGCTAAAGAGGCGGTATTGTTTGCTATACTGGCCAATGAAACCTTGGCTGGTAGTCCGGAATTGGAAGGTTCTTCGGCTTATCCATGGGTGAGCATGGGAAAGATTAGCTTGCCGGAATAGTGAGTTGTTATCCTTGGAAGAGGTAGGTGATGGTGCCCTGCTGTTCTCCGCTTCCTTCCCTGCTGTTGAAAGTGGCTTTTAAGGCATAGGTGATGGCTTGGTCTACAAGACAGCCGTTGGCAGATGTGGAACTCTTTCTGTTAAAATCGGCTCGGGTTACTTTTCCAGCTGAGTTGACTCGTATATTGATCACTATTTTGCCTTGGGCAGAACAGGTGTATACCGGGTTTGGAAGATAACGGTGAATACGGTTTACTAGGGAATAAGAAATAGAGCTGTGTCGGTTTGTGTTATTGTGCAATACCGTGTTATGGGTACTGTTGTCTCCTTCGGACTCCTTAGATTTTTCGGGAGTTTTTTCCGACTGCTTTTCCCTATAGATGCCACCGTCTATAGATTCGTTTTCTGCGGTGTTGGAAGTGTTGTCTGAAGCATCTTCTTCCTGTTCTTCTTCACTTTCTTCAGCTCTTTTCCCTTCTCTGAGCTCTTCCAGTGTTTTAAATTCCTTAATTTCCTCTTCAAACTTACTCTTTACCGATTCGTTATAGGCCATATGCGTTTTAATTCGGCTACTCTCCTTTGGTAGTTGGATATTTTCTTCGACTATTTCCTCTACTTGCAGTTCGATTAGTCGTTCTTTTTTTTGCTGTGTCGAGAGGTGGATATTAAACAGAGTAAGCAGTAGGAGCATCATGACAAGTGATGATATCAGCAATGCGTATTGTTTTCCGTTCAGTTCCATATTTTATATAACGCCCGAAGCACAAAATAATTGGGTGGCACAAAACACATCGTCTCGGGATGTGGTTTTCTCGTGAAAAATACTAAAAAATTACGGATTTTCACGAAGGCCTTCCACAAAGGCATCGGGTGTAATGGCTTCTTCTACCCGGTAGTTGCCAATAGCTGTGCGACGGAGTTTGGAAAGATGTGCCCCTGATTGCATCGCCTGTCCGAAGTCGTGAGCGAGAGAACGTATGTAAGTGCCTTTACTACACACCACTCTAAAGGAGATGTCGGGAAAATGACTGTCGTCTGTCTCGAAAGAGTGAATAGTTATATTTCTAGGTTCTATCTCTACTTCTTGTCCTTTTCGCGCGTGTTCGTACAATCTCTTCCCGTCTTTTTTAATAGCGGAGAATACAGGAGGAATCTGGGCAATTTCTCCGGTGAATTTTGCAGCGGTCTCTCGAATCAGTTCCGGGCTGATATGTGCAGTGGGATAGGATTGGTCTACTTCGGTTTCCAAATCGTACGAAGGCGTGGTTGCCCCGAGAGAAATGGTACCGGTGTATTCTTTGACCTGCCCCTGTAGTTCCGGTATTTTTTTTGTGAATTTTCCGGTGCATACAATCAACAAACCTGTAGCGAGGGGATCGAGGGTGCCGGCGTGCCCTACCTTGATCTTTTTGAGACCAAAACTTTTACGAATCGCCCATCTAATCTTGTTTACCGCCTGGAAAGACGACCAGTGTAGCGGTTTGTCTATTAGTAGAATCTGTCCTTCTGTGAAGTATTCGGCAGAATTTTTTTCCATCGTTATTGTGAAAATGAATAAGTAATAGCCACAATTCCTACGATGAGGCAGTACACTGAAAAATAGGTGAGTTTGCTGTTGCGCACTAGCTTTATCATCCAAGTACAAGCGAGGAGTCCGGAGAAAAAAGCTGCAGCAAAACCTGCGGCGAGGGGGGTGATTTGCTCTGCTTGAAAACTGATGTTTCCATAGAGCAGTTCTTTAGCAATACTTCCGAATATGAGAGGGACTACCATGAGAAAAGAAAACCTTGCGGCCTTGCTTTTGTCTATACCGAGTAATACAGAAGTGGAGATGGTAGCCCCACTTCGGGATATGCCGGGGAGCAGTGCGATAGCCTGAGAGATCCCTATAATAATTGCATTTTTGTAGGTGACGTTTTTTGTGGTGTCTTTGGCACGATCTGCAAAATAGAGCAGCAATGCAGTGATGAGCAACATAGATCCCACCAGCAATATGTTCCCTCCGAAGAGTTGCTCCAGTTGCTTTTCAAATACCAGCCCTACGAATACTGCCGGAATCATGGAGAGGATGATTTTAATGGAAAATCTCGTTTCTTCGTTGTCTTTGAAACGGAAGAGTCCATTTAGGATTTCCACAACCTCTTTCCGAAATATGACTATGGTACTCAGAGCAGTGGCAAAGTGGAGAACTACGGTAAAGACAAGGCTCTCTTCGGGTAGGGAGTTGTCGCCAAGCAAGGCTTTCCCTATTTCGAGATGACCGCTGGATGATACGGGAAGGAATTCGGTAAGACCCTGGACGATTCCTAGGATAATTGCGTCAATAATGTCCATGTGTTACTGTCGGGTTAGATCATTTATCAGACTAAACGAAGGGAAATAGGGTTTATTGAATATTTGACAACTCAATGTTTTGATAGAGCGGGTATTGGTCGAATACACAGTTGATCCACTATTCATTTTTATTGTTTTTAGCCTTAGGAGAAAGCAGGATGGCGTATATCTGCATGGCAAAACCGACAATGACAAGAGTGGGGGCAAGTCTTATTCTCCTGAAGCTAAATATTTCTGAATTAAAGGTCGTCGGATCGTCTGTGCCGCCTCCACTCATTAGGATAAATCCCAGTGCTATCAGAGCGAGACCAGCAAACATCACGGTGTAATTCTTTTTTTGGAATATGAATTCTCGTTGTGATTTATCTTTTTTACTCATGGTGTTGTTTTATTAGTAATACAAATCGTCTGTGCGCAGGTTCAGAAATCTTTGAGCTGCAAAATAGGTGCTAATCCAACTTATAACCGCTCCCATGAGGAAGATGCCGGCAAACAGTATCAGGAGTAGAGCGGGATCCTGCAAGAGTCCGAGTTCCGGGAATAGTCGGTCGAAATAGTACAGGCAGGCAACCATAGCGGCTATGGCAATTACGGCACCTATAACGCCCAGTTTAACACTGGTTTGTATAAATGGCCGTCGTATAAAGCGCTTTGTGGCTCCTACCATCTGCATAGTCTTGATAATAAACCGTTTTGAGTAGATAGACAGTCGAATCGAACTGTTTATCAGCAGCACAGCTATAATGGTAAAGGCACCACTGGCCAGTAATATCCAAAGACTTAAGCGTTTGATGTTTTCGTTGAGCAGAGTGATAAGAGGACGGTCGTAGGACACTTCGTCCACAAAATTTTTTGTTCCTATTTCTCCGGCAATTTCTTCCAGTTTTTGAGCGTCTACAAAATCGGCTTTTAATCTGACGTCTATGGAATTCTGCAAGGGATTGTATCCTAAAAAATCCATAAAATTCTCTCCCATTTCCGCACTCTGTGCTTCTGCAGCAGCTTCTTTAGAGACAAAGCTGACCGATTTGGTGTACTCGGCTAGGGCAAGGCTTTTTTGCAGTTGTTCTATCTCTGTTTTTTTGGCGTCGTCTTTCAGAAAAATAGATACAGCTACCTGTTCTTTGAAGTGATCGGCCAGTTTTTTGGTGTTGATAACCATCATGCCCAACATACCCAACAGAAACAACACAAGCGATATACTGAGTATTACGGAGAAATACGATGAAATCAGTCTTCGCTTTTGGTATCTTTCAAACGACTTACTCATAAATGTTAACTGTTTTTTGGGCTTCTTTGCAAATATAACGAATTCATAATTTGAATCTTGCTTACATTTCAGGGTTTCACAAAAAAAAGCGGGTTTGAACTTCGACAATAAGCTCTAATTTTAGGGAGTTGGGGTCTCTTCTTCACGGAGTACAAAGGGTTTTAAGGCGTTTAACGCTTTGTCGGCTGAGGTGATATCTTCAAAAGTAAGCAGCAGACGAAGCCCTGATCGAGTGTCTTTTTCCTTCATTTTACAGCCTTTTGGGTGTTGCTGTATCAGTTGTACAATATGGAGGAAAGTTTTGCTCTGATAGAAACGACTCTGCTGGTCAGCTATAAAATAGCCCACCATTTTTCCGTTTTTGAGAATCAGTCTTTCCAATCCCATAGAAGCGGCGATCCACTTGAGTCTTACACTGTTGAGTAGATCTGTGACCTGTACCGGCAAGGGGCCAAAGCGATCCTTTAGATCGTCTTCGTATTTTTTGAGTTCTCCCTCATTGCTCACCGCGCTCAACTGATTGTACAGATTGAGTCGTTCTGTAACGCTGTTAACGTATTCGTCGGGGAAAAGCAGTTCAAAATCGGAGTCGATTTGAGTGTCTCGTACATACTCTTTGGTATCGTCGTGGCCGTAGAGATCGCTAAACTCATTTTCTTTGAGCTCTTCTATGGCTTCACTCAGTATTTTTTGGTAGGTATCAAAACCGATATCGTTGATAAAGCCGCTTTGTTCCCCTCCTAGCAAATCACCGGCTCCTCTTATTTCGAGGTCTTTCATCGCTATGTTAAATCCGCTTCCCAGTTCGGAAAATTGTTCAAGAGCCTGTATGCGCTTCCTGGCATCATCGGTCATAGCCGAATAGGGAGGGGTGATAAAGTAGCAAAAAGCTTTTTTGTTGCTTCGGCCTACACGTCCTCTCATTTGATGAAGATCACTCAGCCCAAAGTTGTTGGCGTTGTTGATAAAGATGGTGTTGGCATTCGGAACATCTAGACCGCTTTCTACGATAGTGGTCGACACCAATACGTCAAATTCGCCGTTCATAAAGGAGAGCATCAGCTGTTCCAGCTTTTTGCCATCCATCTGTCCATGGCCGATACCTATTTTGGCGTCTGGCACCAGTCGTTGTATCATACCGGCAACTTCAGCGATATTTTCTATGCGGTTGTGAATAAAAAATATCTGTCCGCCACGTTGTATTTCATAAGAGACAGCATCGCGTATTATTTCTTCACTAAACTGTATTACATGGCTTTCTATAGGATATCTGTTGGGGGGCGGAGTGGTGATAACCGACAGGTCGCGCGCTGCCATAAGACTGAATTGTAGCGTTCTCGGAATGGGGGTAGCTGTGAGGGTGAGCACGTCTACATTTTCTTTTAGGGTTTTGAGTTTGTCTTTTGCTGCTACCCCAAATTTTTGTTCTTCGTCTACCACGAGTAGCCCGAGATCGTAAAACTTTACATTCTTGTTTACCAGTTGATGTGTTCCGATTACGATATCGATTTTACCTGAGGCCAGTCGTTCCAGTATGTCTTTTTTCTCTTTTGCACTGCGGAAGCGGTTGAGGTAATCGACAGTAACAGGGAGGTCTTTGAGTCTCTCGCTAAAGGTTTTGTAATGTTGAAAGGCCAAGATGGTGGTAGGCACCAATACCGCCACCTGCTTACTGTTGTCTACCGCCTTAAAGGCAGCTCTGATTGCGACTTCTGTTTTTCCAAAGCCCACATCTCCACATACGAGGCGATCCATAGGGTGCTCGCTTTCCATGTCGTTTTTGACCTCTTTGGTAGCCTTGCTCTGGTCTGGGGTGTCTTCGTAGATAAACGAAGCCTCCAATTCGTGTTGTAGATAGCTGTCGGGGGCAAAGGAGAAGCCTTGTTTTGTTCGCCTTTTGGCGTATAGCTCAATCAGGTTGAAGGCGATTTCTTTAACCTTGTTTTTGGTCTTTTTCTTGAGGTTTTTCCAAGCGTTACTGCCCAGTTTGTAAATTTTTGGAGGTTTTCCGTCCTTGCCGTTGTATTTGGTGATTTTGTGCAGGGCGTGAATACTCACATAGAGAATATCGCGTTCTCCGTAAATCAGTTTTATGGCCTCCTGTGGTTTGCCTTCCACCTGTATCTTTTGCAGTCCGCCAAACTTGCCTATACCGTGGTCTATATGCGTAACGTAGTCGCCTATTTGCAGGTGGTTTAGTTCTTTGAGGGTGATGGCTTGTTTTTTTGCATAGCCGTTGCGGAGATTAAACTTGTGATAGCGCTCAAAAATCTGGTGATCGGTATAGTACACCACTTTTAGGTCGTCGTCTATAAATCCTCGATATATCGGGAATATCACCGTTTTGTAAGGGATATCTCCTTGCAGTTCTTCAAAAATATCGTGAAAGCGTTGCGCCTGCTGTTCGCTGCTGCAAAAGATGTAATTTGTGTATCCATTTTCACGGTTTTGTGCGAGATCGTCCAATAGCAGGTTGAACTGCTTGTTGAACGAGGGCTGTGGTCGGGTGTGAAAGGTGACTATTTCTTTGTACGGGCTGTCTTTTTCTGTAAGGCTAAGCGACGCCAACTTTTCGGTTTCGGCGACGACAAATTCGGTAAACTGTTTTTCCAATAGCCGCGAGCTGCAGAACAGTTCTTCAGGGCTGGCGTGTTTTACGGTTCCTTGTAGGGAGGTAAAAGCCTCTTCTGCCTTTGCGAAGAGTTGGTCGATTCTGGAGCTAAACATTCCGCTATTTTGACGGAAGATCACCGTTTTTCCAGGAATATAGCTGAGAAAACTCTCCCTCATCTCGCCCACTACCTTCTGTTCTACATTTGGGATGACACTTATTTTATTTAATTTTTTGAGCGAGAGCTGTGTCTCTACGTCAAATGTCCTGATACTGTCTACCTCATCTCCAAAAAACTCTATGCGATAAGGTTCGTCATTAGAAAATGAAAAGACGTCTATAATGCCGCCTCGAACGGAAAATTCACCGGGTTCTGACACAAAGTCAACCCTTCTAAAGTGGTATTCGAAAAGCACTTCATTGACGAAGTCGGGAGAAATACTTTCTCCTACTTTCATTTTTAAGGTGTTTTGCTCTAGAGTTTTGCGAGTGACAACCTTTTCAAAGAGGGCATCGGGATAGGTGATGATGAGCGCGGGTTTCTTTTTAGAATTTATCCGGTTGAGTACTTCGGCCCGAAGCAATACATTGGCATTGTCGGTTTCTTCTATTTGATATGGCCTGCGGTAGCTCCCTGGATAAAAGAGCACGTTTCCTTCTCCGAGTAACTGCTCCAAGTCGTTGAGGTAATAGGCAGCTTCTTCCTTGTCGTTGAGGATGAGCATATGTGGGAGTTCACTCTCTGTGAAATGCTGAGCAACGACAAATGAGAGCGATGAGCCGACCAGTCCGCCCACATATATTTTTTCCGAAGTTTGAGCGGAGGCAATAGCACTCCTCAGTTTTCGCATTTGCGGAGACTGTGAAGGGGCGGGAGCCCCTATGGCTGCCGAAAAAGAAACTGGCAATGCCTGGGTGTTATTCACGCTAAAAATTTTGTGCAAAGGTAATAAAAACAGATTCTCGGATAAAATGTATATTTGCGGCGAACACTCAAGAAAGTTTTTAAAACTTTAATATTACTTAGCTATGTCAATATTAGATTTGTATTCCAGTGCCTTTTTGGAGCGAAACAGAGATCATTTTGCGGCGATTGTCCGCGTAGCACTGTCGGATGGCGGGATTAATGAAGAGGAAAGAGCATTTCTCGATCGCCTGGCTGTCAATCTCAATATCTCGGAAGAAGACTACGCTGCAATTCTGGTGGATCCTGCGAAATACCCTATAAACCCTCCTTTTTTTTACGACTCGAGACTGGAGCGCCTTTACGATCTTGTCCGTATGGTGTATGCAGATCATATAGCTGACGAGGAAGAGACTGCTATGTTGCACAAGTTGGGAGTGGGACTGGGATTCACACCGGGGAATGTAAAGTATATCATAGCCAAGGCATACGATTTGGTTTCTCACGGGGTAGATCTCGACACCTTCAAAGAAGAGATGAAACACATGAATCGATAGAGTCGAGTCGCTAATGCCTTTTTTTGTCAGAGCGGAACTAGTACATCATTTAAAAAACTTTTTGAGTTGCTTTAACAATTGTAGCTCTTGAAACGGCTTTTGTAGGATGTCGTTGATGCCAGCTTTTTTATAGTCATTTTTTCCGTCTCCCATCATACTGCCCGAAAGAGCTACAATAGGTGTTTTGGCATATTTCTTTTCGGGCAAGTCTCGTATTAACGGGGCGAGTTCGTAGCCGGAAATATCGGGAAGTCGCAAATCCATCAGAATGAGGTCGTAATCGTTTTCTTCTACCCTCTCCATAGCCTGAGCGCCATTTTCAGCAATATCGAGAAAGAAGGCTCCTTGAGATGCTAGTATTTTGAGTACGATGATTTGACTGATTTTGTTGTCTTCGATGAGCAATATGCTGTATTTGTCAGGATTGTTGAACAGTATATCGCTCTCCTGTGTTTTTTTCTTTTGCTTTTCTCTGTGATGAAGGGGAAATTTTAATTTGAGATTAAACCGTATGCTCGTTCCTTTTCCCAGTTCACTCTCTGCCGAGATATTTCCTTCCATCAAAGTGACCAAGTTTTTGACTATCGCCAAACCCAATCCTGATCCGGGATACTTATTGTCTTTATGCACCTGAGTAAAGCTGGTAAAGATGTCGTTGAGATCTTTTTTTGCGATGCCTATGCCCGTGTCGGTAATTTCAAATTGTATGTTGACTTTATTGGCTCTTTTGTTGTTCAATTTCAGGTATAGGTCTACTTGCCCCTCATCGGTAAACTTTATGGCATTTTCTATGGTGTTGGCAAGTAGTTGTTTTATTCGGCTCTGATCTCCTTCGATATATTGCGGGATTTTTTCGTCGCGGTGAATTTGGAAATTTAAGTTTTTCTGTCTGGCCTTGGTCGAATAAATAAAATTGACGGTGTCGAGCATTTCATCGAAATCGAACACTTCGTCTTTTGTGAAGAATTTGCCGACCTCAATTTTGGATAGGTCGAGAATATCTTCAATCATAATATTCAAATCCTGACACAGCGATTTAACAACTTCAACGAGATCGTATTGCTCGTCGGAGAGATGAGTCTTTTCGAGCATTTCGGTAAACGAGAATATCCCGGTAAGTGGATTTCTCAACTCGTGACTAAAGTTGGCGATAAAAGTGCGTTTAAAGGCTTCTTTTTCCTGTAGGTAGGTGTTCTGAAGCGAGAGTATCTCCGACTCTATTACGGTTTCGTTACGCATTTGAGTTACTAACTGCAGCGATTCATAGTGTTCGGTGAGATCGTGGATAACGATAAGAGGATCTTTGCCTTCAAAGGTTTTGCAATCTACATCACATATTTTGTCTTTTATGTGAATACAGTAGTACGACAACTGTGTGTTTTTGTCAGCTAGCAGGGGGATTACACTTTCAAAAAAAGGATGAAACTCCGCGATATCGGATCCTGGTTCTAGAGGGAATAGATTGTCGTCTGACGCTGTAACCTCTCCGTTTTTCGCAATGACTATAAATTGTACTTTAGGGTAGAGGTGTTGTTTTTTGTAGAATTCGAGCATTAGGATATCATTTTTTTGGTCAGGTCTTCAAAAATAAGCTCTACATTCTTTCCGGTCCTGGCACTGGTGAAATAGTCGACTTGTTCAAAAAGCGAACTGTTTTCTTTTAGATAGGCAGAGGTTATCAGGTCGTTTTTATTTCCCACTACAATGATAGGTACGTTGTTGTAATTGTTTTTGAGGTGGTCTAAATCGCGTTTGAGATTTTCGAAAGTAGATTTTCTGGTGGTGTCAAAAACATAGATAAAACCGTGCGATCCCATAAGGTAAGACGATCTGGTGGCTGTGATGTCTTCATTGCCTTCTATATCCCAGATGATGAGATTGACTTGGTTTTCGGGGAGGTCCATTTCTTTTTTGAGGATGTGAACTCCGATGGTGACTTTGTAATTGTCTGAAAATGTATTTTCTACAAATCGTCGTACTAGGGAGGTCTTTCCTACTCCAAAATGTCCCAACAATACGATTTTTTTAGATATTGTCATTCTTAAAGTAATAATTTAGTTCGTTAACGATGTCTTTTTTGTCGATATCTGGATTGTAGATCATCAGGCTCAGAAAGTTTTGGGAAAAACTGAAAATGATATCTTGCAGTTTGTTTTTGATTGGGGTATTGTACTGTCCTGATACTACTACTGCAACGTAGTACGAAACAAAGCTCTGTATGTGTATGTGATACAGTTCGTATTCGATGAGTTCGAGGTTCTGTCCCTTCCCTCTAAACGCGTCTTCTACAAATGATTTGATAGCTGTGAGCATACCCGAAAACATCTCTTTATCTATGGTTTCGGTTTTTGCGTAATTACCGAGGAGTATGCCCGAGTTCTTTTCTATGACAAACACCTGTTCAACAGAGGTATTGCCGATTTCAGACAGTATGAGGTCTTCTTCTCTTACCCCAGTAAATAAGGCTTTTAGCTTTCGCTTCCAAGCTTTTGCCGAGAAGCTGTTTTCCAATTGATTGCTGACGCGTTCGGAGAGTAGCTCAATTTCCTGAAGCACATATTTTTTAATCATTCTACCCATTATGGGATAGAGGGCTTCTACTACCTGTTCTTTAGATTTCTTGATTTCAATTTTCAAGGTCTCAGTAATGGTGGGACCCAGAGTACGCGGAATCTCCGACGTGAATTCTTCCAGTTTCGTTTTGATTATGGGGTCTATCCTTTCTTCCAGTTCAGATCGGGTATGGAGCGTCCTTTCCAGTGCCTTTAATCGATTGGCAATGGTTTCTGCATACTCCCTGTCGTCAGTAAGGAGAATATCTTTGAGGATGTTTAGTTTGTCGTTCTCATTCATCGCTAAAGATAGTTGTTCTTACCCGGTTGTTTGGTCTATTGTGATGCAGAAAGGAAAGGGGGGCGAGTTTCAATCCTGTTTTCTGTGCGGGAAAAGTCTGAAGGGAAAATACTTCGGAATGTTAATGGTCTCTTATCTTTTCTCCGATCTGAATGAGGAGTTTTCCGAGGGTCGACTTGTCCACTTTTTCCTGTCCTAGAGTCTCTGCTTTTTCCTGTAGCGAATTTTCGAGTTCTGTAATTCTGATGTTTAGATCTGTCGACAAACTGTCTATAGACTGCATTAGTTCAGTTCTCGTCTCTTCAAGGAGTTGTTGTAACTCTTTCTTTTTCTGAAGAATGTCTTTTTTTACCGCTTCAAATTCGGAGTTGTATTCCTGTATGTTTTCACCAAATATGAGGTTTTTGATGGCCTCGATCTTAGATGAGGGATCTATGGAAACCCCGTTGGTATCAGGATGGTTTTGTGTTTTAGACATGGTTGTACGGTATGAGATTTGACACAAAGGTAACAAAAATCACCCAATAATTATGCAAATCGCTTTAAATGGGCGACTTATGCATAAACTCTTCAAGTGTTGATACCATATTCTTGCTTCCACAGAAAAAAGGTGTGCGTTGGTGCAATTCTGTAGGTTGTAGGTCGAGAATGCGGCGGAAGCCGTCACTCGCACTGCCACCTGCCTGCTCGGCTATAAATGCCATAGGGTTACACTCGTAGAGAAGGCGTAATTTTCCGTTGGGAGCCTTGCTGCTTTTGGGGTAGAGGTAGATACCTCCTTTAATCATATTTCTGTGAAAATCGGAAACTAGAGATCCGATATACCGCGAGGTATAAGGTCGGTCACCCTCTTCTTGCTGACAGTATTTGATGTAGTTTTTAACTCCTTGTGGAAAGTGGATGTAATTCCCTTCGTTTACCGAATAGATATTACCGTCTTCGGAGTATTGCATATTGGGATGGGACAGGTAGAAGGTGCCTATGGCCGGATTGAGGGTAAAACCGTTTACCCCATGTCCTGTAGAATACACCAACATGGTAGAGGTTCCGTACACGACATATCCCGCGGCAACCTGATTTTTCCCGGGCTGTAGAAAATCTTCCAAAGTCACTGGTGTCCCGATAGGGGTTACTCTGCGGTATATGGAAAAAATGGTTCCTACCGAAACATTGACGTCAATATTACTCGATCCGTCTAAGGGATCTATAAGGACGACGTATTTGTTCTGGTGCCGGTGGTCGAGACTGTTAATCGAGATAAAACTCTCCTCTTCTTCAGAGGCAATACCGCATACAATTTCGCGATTGGAAAGCGTCTGGATAAATTTTTCATGAGCTAATACATCCAGTTTTTGTTGCTCTTCTCCTTGAACATTGATGTCTCCATAACTGCCGGTAATGTCGACCAGTCCGGCTTTGTTTACCTCGTGGTTGACTACTTTTGCCGCCAGTCTGATGGCGTTGATGAGTTTGGATAATTCGCCTGAAGAGTATTGAAATTCGGCCTGGTTTTCAATGATAAATTCGCCCAGGGTCTTGTTTTTTCTCATGGTTACTATGTGCTGGTGGCAGAGATAACGCGGATTTCTGCTCTGGATTTTGACATCACAAATATCGATAAAATTGTGAAACGAAAACGATTTCGGGGAGATTTTATTTTTAGACCCAAAAAACTTATATAACTTTGTGTTATATTTAAAACATCTATTTTTAATTTTATAAAGCACATGCAATCCTATACCATACGAAGTGCCGGCCGAGGAGATATGCCTGAAGTTTTACGTCTTATTCAAGAATTGGCAGATTACGAAAAGGAGCCTGAGGCTGTAGAAATTACGTCAGACGATTTGGTGAGTGATGGATTTGGTTCACGACCACTATTTCACTGTTTTGTCGCTGATGTGGCAGGTGAAATAGCAGGAATCGCTCTGATCTATCCGAGATATTCTACTTGGAAGGGAATGGCACTTCACTTAGAAGATCTAATCGTATCTGAAAAATATAGAGGTCGAGGCTTGGGTAAGGCATTGTTGTCGGAAGTTGTAAAGTACGGCCACGAGCAGGGGGTGAGACGTATCTGCTGGGAGGTGCTCGATTGGAATCAGTCGGCGATTGATTTTTACGAGAAACAAGGAGCTAAAATACTTCGGGATTGGGATGTAGTACACCTGGATGCACAGGGGATTGCCAGGTATTTGGACAACAATGGATAACAGGTCGAGATGAAGTAAAACGGATTGATGTCAGTAGGGGAGTGCTTGTGTATAGTTTACCTATAATCTTAAGAACATGAAAATATTTAAATTTGGAGGGGCGTCGGTAAGGGATGCTTCTGGTGTGAAAAATGTGGTTAAAGTATTGGAAACCGTGGGGTATGAAAATACTTTGTTGGTGGTTTCTGCTATGGGAAAGACTACGAATGCCCTCGAGGAGGTGATTCGCAACTACTTTGAGAATACTGAAGAGCTGCAGAGTTCACTACAAGAGGTTAGAAAGTACCACAATGAGATACTGTTAGAGCTTTTTGAGAAAGAGAGTCATCCCGTGTTCTGGAAAGTTGATGGTCTTTTTGCCGAATTGAGCTCTTTTTTAGAACGCAACAAGTCGCCCAATTATAACTTTGTATACGATCAGGTTATAGGTTTTGGAGAGCTGGTCTCCACTACAATACTGAGTCAGTATATGAAAGAGGTGGGTGTGAGGAACACTTGGCTCGACGTGAGAAACCTCATAAAGACAGACGATCGATATCGGGATGCCAATGTAGATTGGGAGAGGACGCAGCAAAATATCAATGAGGGAGTAAATAAAGAATTGCTAAACATTACTCAGGGATTTTTGGGGAGCGACCCCAACAACTTTACTACCACACTGGGGAGAGAAGGATCTGACTATACCGCTGCCATTTTTGCGTATTGTCTCAATGCGGAGAGCGTGACGATATGGAAAGACGTTCCGGGGGTGCTCAACGCAGATCCGCGTTATTTTGAAAATACCAGATTGCTCAATCAGATATCGTATACAGAGGCCATAGAATTGGCGTTTTATGGCGCTTCGGTAATTCACCCAAAAACCCTGCAGCCTCTTCAGCGAAAAGAGATACCGCTACATGTCAAGTCGTTTCTAAACCCGACGGAAAAGGGTACCAAAGTAGGTAAAGGGCACGACTTGGAGCCCAAGGTACCCTGCTTTATAGTGAAAAAAGACCAAGTGCTGATCTCCTTGTCATCTCTCGACTTTTCTTTTATTGTAGAAGAGAATATCAGTGAAATATTCAAATTGCTACACGATCACAGGATGAAGGTGGATGTGATTCAGAACTCTGCCATCAGTTTTTCGGTATGCGCAGACAACAAATTCAACAATCTCCACGACTTGCTTCGTATACTCAAGGGCAAGTTTAAGGTGGATTGCGTGGAGGGGGTGTCGCTCTATACCATAAGGCATGCTACCCAAGAGGCTCTCGACAGTTTGGAGAAGGACAAGGAGGTATTGTTGAAACAGCGACTGCAAAATACGGTGCAGTTGGTTACCGGGTAAATAAATCTCTGGTAAATAAACTTGTAGTATTCATTCTGGAAAGCAATGGTTTTGATCACCTTTCTTCTGATTTCGGCCGAATTGAAGATTGTAGTTGCCAACTGATAAATTTAAATGCTGGGCTATGTAAAAAAGTCATGATCTTATTTCTTTTCTCATAAACAGGTAATAAGAGATGGCAAAACACAGTATGCTTGCTGCAATGAGTCCTGTAAGTTGAGGCCATATTATCATAAGGCTATCTGTAAATGACAGAGAAGAGGGGATGGCTCCCTGCATCTGTCGCATAGAAAGCGGACCAAGACTCCGTATTGATGGAATCAATAGCGTAGAAGTTGCGTCGGTAAAAAGCTTGCTGGGGGCGATGTCGATCAGGCTTATCAGAAATTTTTGAAATATATAACTGCCCTTTGGAACTGTTAAAGCGGCAAATGCTCTTGAGCTTATACCTATAATGATTTGGTAAAAAACTGTAAAGAACAGCCAAACGGCCATAGCTGTAAGCGCCGAAGTAGATGCTCTTCTAAACTTTATCGAGAATAGTATGGACAGATTTAGCCAGAAGGCGACATATACGATGCATACGAAGACAAATCCCGCTATTCTAAGTGCTTCTTCAAATGTCGGGGAGAGCCCTGTGATAATCATCCCCAGTCCTACCAACAACAGATTAAGTATTGTAAACATCAGTGTGACTACGGCAATGGCGCCGGTAAACTTTGCATTGATCAGGTAGTCTCTAGGAACAGGTTGAGCCATGATTCGTATGAGAGTACCGTTGTTCTGTTCAGAATTAATGGCATCAAACCCCATTCCTATTCCCAGTAAGGGTCCCAAAAAACCGAGCAATATATGGAAAGGAGGCAGAGTTCCATCTGACGCAGTTAGAAGTTTTAGAAATACAAAATCACGATTTGGGTCGTTGGTGTTTGCCAAGGCTTGGGGTAGATTGGCTATCGATATGTACAGTGATCCGAAGCAAGTGAGCAATATCATGAGAAGGAGTACGATAAAACGCCAACTCTTGATGTGATCGCTTATTTCCTTTTGTACCATTACAACAAAAGGTGAAGGTGAAGTTGCCGAAGTTTGAGTGTTGTCTTTAAGGGCTTCAAAAATCCTGTTATGCCATATTGTGGTTAGTTTCATAATTTCCTTCAAAATATCGTTGATAAATATCGTCCAGTCCGTATTCTTTTTTACATAAATAAGATACATTCAGTCCGGAATTGATTAAAGTACGCGCTATGAGTGGGGTGATATCACTACTGCAGTACAGCTGTACTCTTCCGTTGTTTTCTTTTACTTCGATTACTTCTTTCATGGCGAGCAATTCTTTCTTTACCGGATGCTTGTTGAAATTGATATCACCCGATATTTCGGCTTCTACGGTAAAGGCTTGCCCTTGGTGTAGTGTTTTTGAGAGAGAGGGGATATCGCCAAGAGCGATCAGGGAACCTCCGACAAAAATCCCGACCCGGTCGCATACCTGCTGTACCTGATGGAGGTGGTGAGAAGACAGCAATACGGTAAGTCCTTGTTCACGGCTCAATTCACGAATGAGCTGTAGGAAATCGCGAACTCCAGTGGGGTCTATTCCAAGTGTGGGTTCGTCTAGGATAATAACTTCCGGTTTTCTGATCAATACATCGGCCAGTCCGAGGCGTTGTTTCATTCCTCTCGAATAAGTGCCAGTTTTCCGGTGTGCTGCACTATCCAGTCCTACTTTCTGGAGATAGTGAAGAGCGGTGTCTTCTACATTTTCTTTTATGCGATTGAGTCTAGCTATATGGCATAGATTTTCCAATCCGGACATATTGTCGTAGAAGCCTACACTGTCTGGCAGGTAGCCTACCCTTTTTTTTACTTCTATAGGGTTTGTCGTAGGGTGGTATCCGCAGACAGACACTTCACCAGAACTAGGTTCAGTGAGTCCGAGAATCATGAGTATAGTGGTCGATTTTCCTGCGCCGTTTGGTCCTAATAGTCCGAAAATCTCTCCTTTCCTAATTTCGAGGTCTAGCTTGCATACAGCGTGAATATCACCGTAATCTTTGCACAGCTGCTTTGTTGATATTACAGGTGTTTCCATGGGCTACCTCCTTCCGTATTTCCGAATCAGGGTGTAAACACCTCCCGCTGCCAACAATATGATAAGCAGGCCAACCCATCCTGTGAGCATTGAGGTGCGCACTGAAATTCTGAAAGAGGCTTCCGAACGAGCATCGGAGGAGTTGGCTTGGAAGTTTACTTGATAATCTCCAGCTAGAGCTTTGTTATCGGCCTCGAGAGTGGCGTAAACTTCTTCAGACTGACCTGGCTCGAGATGATTGATCTTTTTCGGTTCGAAAGTGACTTCCCAATTTGAAGGAGCTTTCGATTTGAGATCGATATTGTCTATTCCTACCGAACCGGTATTTCTGAGCAGTAGTTTGATTTTTTTATCATCTCCGGCGGTGACTTTGGAGCTCAGCAGTCCCGTGGGGGTGGTGAGTTGCAGGTCGTATGTGCCGGTAATTGCAGCTTCTAACTCCAGGCGTGCAGAGATGCTACCAGAACTCGCGATAATAGGGATTTTATACTTTCCTGCCTTTATCTCGGCTGGAGGATATACCTCTATGGTGATTCGCTCTGTTTGGTTGGGACCAACATTGATTGAAGATATCTTTTTACCACCTGCCTTATAGATTACGTTCCACCCTCGCTCTGTCATAGCACTGAGGGCGTATGCCTCGTTTTCACTGCTGCCGTTGCGAAGTTCGGCATTATAGGTAAAGGTAGAGTTTGCAGCTCCTTCTATATTGCTTTGTTTGGAAGTGAACTGAGCCTGGGAGTTTCCTTCTCTCGAGATTGTGACAGAAAGAGGTAAACGGGTATATCCAGATGCGGAAATCCCGAAGTTGTAAGTGCCTTTTTCTATTTTTAAGGGCACGTGAACCGTGAGAGTCAGATTCTTCTTTTCTCCCGGCAATACAGCGATTTCTCTTAGGGTATATCCTCCAGATTTTAAATCGTAATCCCATGTTTCGGGGAGGCCGTAAACCGTAATAGCTGAAGACTTTATACCACCACTTTTATTGATTACATCGACGGTGTAATTGATGGTTTCTCCTGGAGCTACCGCTATTTTGGTGTAGGGAGTGTAGAGTGAAATACTTTGTGCCTTCAGAGGGCTATGCGATAATAAAATAAGTAAAAGTGTACTGAATAACCAGCGATAATGGTGTTTTGTAAAAGAGTACATAGTTTAATTTATTAAATGATACTAAAGCCAGAGTTCGTGTGTAGAAATGGGGAATTCTTATTTTTTTCTGTCCTTGATTTAATTAATCTTCCTATGTGTGTTTTTTGTTGTCAAAAAAACAGTGCTAAGCTATCAATTATGATAATATGTCAATGTTAAGAAAAATAAAAAAACATTCGTTAAACAATAAAATATTTGTTAAATATAAAAGTGTTTTTGATATAGCGCTGCAAAGAGGGGGCTTTGAAATTAAACAAAAATAATTTTCGGGTTTAATCAATTTATAGTATTATTGTGGAATAGAATAGAACAGACATGTGTGATGTGTTTATTTCATGTGTCGGAGGTGAAAATTGTTAATCAATATTATTAAAGTTATCCGGAAATGATTAAAGTCTTAACCGTCGTTTTAAAAAGGTTGATGATACCTGTAGTGTTATTGTGTGGGCTGCTTCAGGTTGCTGCTCAGGAGATTATTACTGTAGAAACAGCTGAAAATGCACTTGTATTTGAAGTGAATGAAGACAGCGAGTTAAATGCGATATACTTGGGAGAAAAATTACAGTACGACGAGTATAGCAAGATACCCGCTCAATATAAACAGGGGAGTAACTATACTGGAATATACGCTTCGGCTTATACCCCGGCGGGTTCTAAAAATTTTTTGGAGCCAGCCGTAGAGGTAACCCATGCAGATGGGAATATGTCGCTGAGTTTGGAATATGTCTCTTCTGAACAAAAAGAAGTGTCGCCTGGTGTGACCGAAACAATGTTTTTGCTAAAAGACAAGGTGTATGCTCTTGAGGTGAAGCTTTTTTATAAATCGTATGAGAAAGAAAATGTGATAGAAAGTTGGAGCCTTATTGAGAATAAAGCTGAGGGCGAACTGCAGTTGCGCAAATTTGCATCTGCCAATTTGTATTTGTACGGTAACAACGATTTTTGGCTGACTCACTACAGCGGGGATTGGGCTATGGAAATGAAGCCTGAAACTTCTAAACTGTCGCATGGTGTAAAGGTGCTCGACTCCAAACTCGGAAGCCGAGCCAATTTGTTTCAGCCCTCTGTTTTTACGGTGTCGCTTGGGGCGCCTGCCACCGAGGAATACGGCAATGTCTTGATAGGAGGGCTGGAGTGGTCTGGCAATTTTAGGAACGAGTTTGAGGTAGACCCATTAAACAATCTGCGGATTATTTCCGGTATTAACAACTACGCTACGGCATATACATTGGAAAAGGGAGAAAATCTGACCACTCCAAAATTCTGGTTTACTTTCTCTAATAAGGGCAAGGGCAATGCGAGCCGAAACATTCACCGATGGGCCAGAAACCACAAGGTGCTAGACGGACAGGGTTCGCGTTTAACCTTGTTGAACAACTGGGAAGCTACTTATTTCGACTTTAACGAAAAGAAGCTGAAAAAGTTGATTGGCGATGCCAAAAAACTGGGCGTTGACCTGTTTTTGTTAGACGATGGCTGGTTTGGGAATACCTATCCCCGAAACAACGACGATGCGGCATTGGGAGACTGGGATGTCAACCGCAAAAAACTGCCTAATGGCATAGGAACCCTAGTAGAAACGGCAAAGAAAAACCAAGTTAAATTTGGGATATGGATAGAGCCAGAAATGGTGAGTCCCGACAGTGAGTTGTACCACAAACATCCTGAATGGGTGATCAAACAACCGCAACGCGAAGAGTATTATTTTAGGAATCAGTTGGTACTCGACCTGTCCAATCCTGAAGTTCAAGAGTTTGTGTATGGAGTGGTAGATAATCTCTTTACCGAAAACCCCGAACTCGCATATATTAAATGGGATTGTAATGCTGTAATCTACAATGCGTATTCTGACTATCTGGGAGAAGATCAGTCCGAATTTTATGTCAGATATGTACAAGGACTTTACCAAGTTCTGGAAAAGATTAGAGAAAAATATCCCACAGTGCCTATGATGCTGTGTTCCGGTGGAGGTGGAAGAGTAGATTACGGGGCTCTGCAGTACTTTACAGAGTTCTGGCCTAGCGACAATACCGATCCTTTAGAGCGGGTGTATATGCAGTGGGAGTACTCATTCTTTTATCCTGCCATCACTATGGCTGCACATGTTACCGACTGGGGTGATCAATCGGTGAAAT
The DNA here is from genome assembly GCA_029266035.1 of Sinomicrobium sp. GTDB lineage: Bacteria > Bacteroidota > Bacteroidia > Flavobacteriales > Flavobacteriaceae > Sinomicrobium. The sequence continues at coordinate 36,112 of JAJUFH010000006.1, read as the reverse complement.
TCAAGACCGATGTGGCTATGATGGGTAAATTGGGCTTTGATATTGTGGTGAGTGAGCTGGAAGATAAGGAATTGGAATTTTGCAAGCAGGCCATAGCTAATTACAATGAGCTGGAAGATGTGATATGGCACGGCGACCTGTACCGGCTTCGAAGTCCGTGGGAAAACAATATCGCCTCGGTGATGTATGTAGGAGAGCAGCAAGAGGAGGCTGTAGTGTTTAGCTACCTGGTAAATTATCGCTACGAACAAGGGAATCCTACCCCTGTCAAACTCAAGGGGCTTGACCCAGACGCTAGCTATGCTGTCGAGGAGATCAATGTTTACCCAGGAGCTCAGCCCGTTTTCAAAAGTGAGATCTATACAGGGGATTATCTGATGAAAGTTGGGGTAAATCCGAATGTGAAAAAAGATAACCCAAGTGTGGTACTCAAATTAAAAAGGGTGGCTAAATAGGGTTTGTTTTAACAGAAGATAATATCTTAGTGGCAAAATACACAAGTTACATGGAGCAAGTGGTAAGACAGATTCGGGAATTGGAATCGGTTAATTCCCTGTCCAAACACGAGCAAATCGTGCAGGGGGTATTGAATGCCATTAATGAAAAACTGATCTCTAAAGGAGAGATGCTCCCTTCTGTAAACAAGATGATACAGGAGTTGGGCTTCGCCAGGGAGACCATTGTCAAGGCCTATAAAGAGCTCGTTCACAGTGGGATTATTGAGTCGAAAAACCGATTGGGGTATTTTGTAGCCACAGAGGATATTCAGCAAGAGTTAAAAGTGGCTCTGGTAATCTACGCCTTCGATATTTTTCAGGAGACCTTTTATGAGAATTTCAGAAAAGGGCTGGGCGAAAACATACAGCTGGACGTTTTCTTTCACCACAATAACTATGCTGCCTTCGACAATATAGTAAACAGCATAAGAGGAAAATACGGGATGTATGTCATAGCGCCCATCCCCAATGCCGATACCCCCGAACTGTTGAGTTTGTTGCCCGTAAACAGGGTGCTGCTGGTAGACCGCTATGTGGAAACGAAGGAGAATTATAATTATATAGTTCAGGAGTTCAGGAAGTCTTCTTACGAGGCCTTTTGTAAACTCAAAGACAAGATTGAGAAGTTTGATCAATTTGTGTTTTTCTTCAGAAAGGACAATTCTGCCGAACCTGTGGAAATTCTCGAATCTTTTAATGATTTTGTTCGAAAATACCGTATAAATGCGGTGATACGGGACAATTATGAGCCGGGATCTCTCGAAAAGGGCAAGGTCTATTTTACCATACACAACCTCGAGCTTTGGGAAATGTTGAAAGACACCAAAGCTAAAGGGTTTAAGTTGGGTAAGGATGTCGGATTTATATCGCATAATGACGACATCATCAAGGAAATTATATTTGATGGGGTGACCACATTTTCAACAGACTTTGCGCTTATGGGTAGTAAGGCTGCCGATTTTGTCTTGAATAAGGAAAAGGTCAACGAGGTGCTCCCAACCGTATTGATAGAGCGAAATTCACTATAGGCAATGGATGTTTCCACTGTTTCGAGCTTTATACTTTTTACCTTTATCGTAGCCTTTGTCTCTTGGTGGAAAACCAAAAAAAAGACTACAGAGACTACTACAGGCTTGTTTTTTGCCAATCAGAAAAACAGTTTTTGGGTGGTTGGAGGGGCTCTTTTCCTCAGCAATATAAGTGCCAACCAGTTTATAGGAGAGAACGAGTCTATTTATATCAACAATATGAGTGTCATGGCCTGGGGAGTCAGTTCTGTCTTGGCCATGTTGCTGGTGGCAGAGTTTTTTTTACCGGTGTACTTCCGTACCGGAGCTATGACCATTCCCGACTTTCTAGGCAAGAGGTACGATGCTTCTACAAAGCGGCTGGTATCTCTGGTGTTCCTAATCAGCTATATCGCAAACCTGCTTCCTGCAGTATTGTACGGAGGAGCGGTTGCTTTTACCGGAATGTTTGACTTTCTCGACTTTCTCAAGCTCACCTATTGGCAGAATATCTGGATTGTAGTGTGGGCAATAGGGGTGATTGGAGCGGTGTATTCCATATTAGGAGGACTGAGAGCTATTACCATTTCGGATAGTGTGCTCAGTATTGGTTTTTTGGTGATTGGAATAGCCTTTCCGTATTTCGGATTCAAATACCTTGGAGATGGTAATTGGGGGGAGGGCTTACAACAGGTGCTCGCCAATCACAAAGAACACCTGAACTCTATCGGGAGCGTTGGCGATGAAATTCCCTTCGGCACCATTTTTACAGGAATGTTTATTATCAATCTGTATTACTGGGGGATGGAACAATACATCGTACAGCAAGCCATGACCGCAAAAAATTTGTCTCATAGTCAGAGAGGAATGGCATTGGCTTGTGTGGGAAAATTACTGTGTCCTTTTCTCATCAACGTCCCAGGTATCATTGGAGTGCATCTCTACGACGATTTACCTCATACCGCAGCTGTATTTCCCTTGGTGGTGAGAGATACGCTGCCTGCGGTGATGACGGGTCTGACTGCAGCTGTAGTATTGGGTGCGGCCATAACTACATTTAATGCCGGGCTTAACAGCAGCAGCACCCTATTTATACTCAACCTTTACAAGCCTTGGATGAAATTGCGAGGTAGGAAGACTACAGAAGCTATGCTGGTGCGCAACGGAAAGCGATTTGAGATAGCGATTTCTCTATTGGCAATGTGTTGTGCGCCGTTTATCATGTTTGTAGATAGCGGTTTTTACACCTATTTACAACAGCTTACCGGGATGTTTTCGGTGCCCGTATTCACCATTATATTTATAGGTTTTGTAACTCGAAAGGTGCCTCCCGGAGCAGCAAAAACAGGATTGGTCTTTTTTATTCTCGCGTATTTTATCTGCAACTTTATATTGGATATTTCTCTGCATTACCTTCATTTGTTAGGGGTATTGTTTGTGCTAACCTCAGCTTGTATGTTGTTGTCTACACGGTGGTTCCCGAAGTATTGCTATCGAGAGAATGTAAGAACAGATATAGATCTCGCTCCGTGGAGATACCGGTATTGGGCTGCTTTTGTCTTGCTTTTGGCAATGGTGTTGGTCTTTGTCTTTTTTTCTCCCCTGGGAGTGGCCTAAACCCAAATCGCCCTCGAGAGCCCGTTTTGTTGTATAAACGAATAAAATAGCGGATTTTTTTTAATGAATTCTTAAAAAAGACTTAACAACGTATCGAAAATATTTGTATAATTGCATTGATAAAATAGAATAGTATAGCATAGGTTTATTGAGTTGGCTTTTTATGTCTGAGAAAACTTACTTTATCTGTGTTTTTTAAAGCTTTATCGATAATGATCTATTAATTAAATACAAGACTACTATGAAACTTCAAATTGGATGTCTATGTCTTTTATTTATATTGTTTGCCGGCAATGTGTTATTTGCCCAGTCCGTTGAGGGTACTGTGGTAGACGAAGAGGGTGTGCCCTTGCCCGGTGTTAATATTGTAATACGAGGCACAACTCAGGGGACCTCCTCCGATTTCGACGGTAATTATGTATTGCAGAATGTGCCTGAAAACGCTGTTCTGGAATTCAGTTATATCGGATTTAAAACGCAGGAGATACGCGTAGACGGGAAGACGACGATCAATGTGACTATGGCTTCCGATTCTCAACAACTGGAAGAGGTGGTCATCGTGGGTACTTCTATGAGAAAGGGAGATCTTACAGGGGCTATTGTCAATGTAGACAATGAAGTACTTGAAGAACGACCTGTAACCAGTATTAACGATGCGTTGCAGGGGCGAGCCTCCGGGGTGTTTATACAGGACGACCCAACACCGGGAGGAAATGCCAGTATTCGCATTAGGGGTAATAACTCTTTACAATACGGTGGAAACCCCATTTTTGTGGTAGACGGGGTTATTATGGACAACGACTTCAACCTGACCAACGTAAATGACGTAGCCTCGGTAAACGTGCTTAAAGATGCCAGTGCTACGGCGTTATACGGTTCGAGAGGAGCCAATGGGGTCGTAGTGGTTACGACTAAAAAAGGAGAAAGAGGAGAAGGCAAAGTAACTTATAAAACCTGGTTGGGAATACAGGAGTACACCAATTCTAATCTTTCCCTTGGTGCTCGAGATATGTTTGAGCTGAGGCTTGATGCCTTGGCAAACTCTCATGTTGCCGACGATTATTACACCGCCAACCCCGGTGCCAGTAGAGAGCAGTTTATTCAAAATGAAGCGCTGCCCAACTGGTTTGCCGATTACGAAAAAGATACCTATGCTGCCGGAAAGAGTTACAACTGGGTCGATGCCATTTCGAGAACAGCGGTTCAGCAAAACCACTCGCTCAGCTTCTCAGGAGGGTCAGACAAAGGGTCTTTTTACCTGAGTTTTGGGTATACCGACCAGCAAGGTTTGATAAAAAGATCGGGAAACAAGCGTTATACCGGACGCATCAATGCCGACTACCAGATCAAACCCTGGCTTAAGGTAGGTACCAATACTGCCTATACGCAATCTATCAGCCAAGAGTCGGTAAACGACGAAAACAGAACCGCCTTTGAAGATGCTCGCGAAGCAAACCCTTTGCTACCTATAGAGATGACGAGAGATAGTTTGTATCTCGGATGGGGTAATAACTGGGATATCAATATGGAAAACCCGATAAAAACCCTGACCATAGACCGAGACAGAACCCGAAGTAAAATTACGACTTCAAACTTCGCTGAGATTACACCTGTAGAAGGACTTAAAATCAGAACTACCTTTGCCATAGATCACGTAAGACAGGAGTTTTACGAGTATATCCCTTCAGATATTCAACAGGCTAAAAGAGATAACTTTGAGGGGCAGGCTAAACACAATTTCGATCAGGTAAATTATTTTCAGTGGGACAACTCCATCTCTTATGATACCAATTTTGGCAAGCATACCCTCAATACCTTGGTGTCCCATAGTATGAGTAAGTATCAGTTTAATTACTCCAATACTAGAGCCAGAAACTTCCCTATAGACGATTTTGGTTATCACGATATTGGAGGGGCATACGACAAGCCGAACTTTGAACTCGATTCGGATTTTTCGGGTTATACCTTGATGTCTTATCTCGGTAGGGTAAATTACAACTACGACAACCGCTATTTTGTAACCCTAAGTGGAAGATTTGACGGTTCTTCTCGTTTTCCTGACGGCAACCGCTGGGGCTTTTTCCCTTCGGTAGCGCTTTCCTGGAATGTGGTCAACGAAAACTTTATGGCAGAGCAGAATGTGTTCGATCTGCTTAAACTGCGATTGGGCTATGGTAGTGTAGGGAATCAGGACTTAGGGGATAAGTATTATGCGTTTTATAGCTTGTATGGTACAAGATATTCAGGTGGACAAAGTGAATTTGTGGCAGGAGACATAATGGGTAATCCCTTTTTGCAATGGGAGCGGCAGAGTCAGTTTAATATAGGAGTGGACATGTCATTCTTAAATAACCGACTGAATGTAAGCGCTGAATACTTTGATATTGTGAACTCCGATCTGCTTGTAGAACGCGACCAGACCAGTATGTATACTGGATTTAGTAAGCTTATTGCAAATGTAGGTGAGATGACCAACAGGGGAGTGGAATTGTCTGTGAATGGTGTTATTGTGGATAAGGAAGACTTTAAGTGGGATGCTGCAGTTAATTTTTCTGCAGATAAAAACAAGATTACCAAACTCTACGGAGATGCCAATGCCATATACAATACCGGAGGATTTACCAACAACGAGATACAACGAGATGGTAACTTTTTCCTAGGAGAGTCCCTGAATACCATATATACTTATGAATTTGACCGGATTATTCAACCGGAGGATATGGACTATGTAAACAGTCTTCAGCTCCCCGGAAAGACTCTGCGTCCCGGAGATATACTTCCCAAAGATCAGCAGGCTCCAGGTGAGCCAGGACACGGGATCATCGACGAGAACGACCGCGTTATCGTAGGAAAATCAGATCCTAAATTTTACGGTGGTTTTTCTACAGGGGTGACCTATAAAAACTTTTCGCTAAACACCGTGTTTACCTATTCGTACGGTGCCAAGAAAATAAGCGATTATTACGAGCGTTTGATGACTGGAACAGGCTTTTGGCCGGCGCATACAGATATGCTCAACCGTTGGACTCCAGACAATATGAATACCAATATACCGAGAGCAACCTACGACAATCCGCAGCGATTTGGTGCCGGAGACACCTCTTGGAGCTTGCAAGACGCCTCTTATTTAAGGCTTTCTACCATCACGCTAGCCTATAATTTTAAGGAGAACTTCCTCTCTAAAATAGGTCTTTCAAACCTGAGGGTTTACGTATCAGCAAACAACTTGGTTACCTGGACGAAGTACAAGGGTTACGACCCGGAAAACGGTGACTGGTATCCTACAGCCCGTATGTTTGTAACCGGATTGGATATTACTTTTTAATGCATCCTATTCTTAATGTATAAAACGACTCAAATGAAAAAGAATATAAAATACAGATTGGGATTGGCTTTGGTGGTGATTGCCGCTTTCCATTTACAATCTTGTTCCGATTTTCTAAGTGAAGAACCTAAAACAACACTTCCGGAAGAAGAGGTTTTCGGAGATGAGACCAATGCTGCCCTTGCCATATCCGGTCTTTACACCGACTGGAGAAGTACCCGACAAGACCGCAGTATGTTGTATCTCTCTATGGGATCTGACGAGGCCAAACAGGGAGGGCAACAGGTTGTGGAAAACAGTATGCAGGCCGCTTTGGATAAATACGACGGGGCAATGAGTGCTCCTAATACTGCCGTGACAGGAGAGTGGAATAAAAGAACTGAGATTGTACCTCTTGCTGCGAAAGCAGTGTATTATGCACCTAACGAGGACCTCAAGGCACAGGCTTCTTTTCTAAGAGCGGCAGTCAACTTCGAACTGGCGCAGTTTTGGGGACCTATTCCGATTGTTGAGTTAGATAGCATAAGGTATGAGAGACAACCTCTTCCAGACGTTTATGACTTTATTATACGCGACTTAGAATTTGCGGCAGAGCACCTTCCGCCTACCCAGGTTGAAAAAAAGCTGCCTACCAAAGGAGCTGCTCAGGCCTTGTTGGGCAAGGTGTATATGTATGCTCCTGAAGAATCAGGGGTTAGAGATTTTGAGAAAGCGATGGAGTACTTCGACTTGGTGATTCCAAACTATTCCCTGCTGCCTAACTATGCTGATTTGTTTGACACTACGCTCGACCAAAACAGCAGTGAGATTATTTACGCCTTCCAGTTCAGCAACATAGAGCCAGACAACAATATGGTGCAGAATCACGCTGGATCGCGGGCTGTGGCCGATCAAGATGTAAATGTTTATTACGGAGGATATGACCTCGCTATGCCTACTGAGTATTATTACGAAGACGTGTGGGAAGGTCTCACTGGAGATACGCGTAGAGATGCCAGTATCCGCTACGACTTTACCATGCCCGACGGGACTATACCTCCAATTACCTGGACCGGTCAGGCCGACGAGTTGGAACCTCATATCAAAAAATTTGAGGATGTTCGTACTCAAGGGATGAACTTCTGGTATTCAGGAGGGTTGATTTACTACCTGAGACTCGCCGATATACTGCTGCTTAAAGCAGAGTGTTTAAACGAGTTGGGAAGTACGACAGAGGCGGTAAATCTCGTAAACTCTACCGTGCGTGCAAGAGCCTTTGGAGGAAGTCTTACCACAGAAGAAGCCTGGCCTACCGGAATGTCTCAGGATGAGTTTAGAGTGAAGATTATGGACGAAAGAATGAGAGAGCTCGGCTTTGAGGGCTGGCGTAAGATGGATTTGATCCGTACCGGTAACTTTGTAGATTATATCAAAGAACGCAATCCTTGGGCAAAAGCGTCGGGAACAATACAGGAATTCCACAAACTGTGGCCTATACCCGATACTGAGATTAGGTTGAATGAGTATATTAACCCTGAAGATCAGAATCCAGGCTATTAAAAAGAATAAAATAAGGCTCGGTTTAAACAGATGACCGAGCCTTTTCAAAATACACCACTATGAAACACAATTTTGTAAACCTCGGAAGGGTACTGGCTGTTTTCGGCTTTTTCTTTTTGCTGGCTTCCTGTACCGAAAGTGATAAGGCTCAAAATCCGGAGCTGTCTTCAAAGGACGGACAGAATACCATAATTCTATCGCTGGATGAAAACGGATCACCTTATTACGAGGTAAAGAGAAATGGAGAAACCCTAGTCGGAAAGTCACCCCTAGGATTGGTACTTGCCGATCAGGATTTTACCAAAGGATTGACTATAACCGAGATTTCTCCGATAGAGGAAAAACGGGAAGAGTATCAATTGAAAGTGGCTAATCAGAAAGAAATTAGTCACTTGCTCCAACATCAGAGTATTACCCTAGCCAACAATTCAGGGGCTACTATAGTGGTCGACTTGGCTGCCGGAGAAGAAGGGGTTGCTTTCCGCTATCGCCTTCCCGAAGCGCAAGAAGGAGGACGTATCGTTAAAGAAGAAATTACCGGATTCCAGATAGAAGAAAATGCCAAAGGCTGGTTGCAACCCTATAATACTGCAAGCTATGTCACTCCGGCATACGAAGATTTCTATCTCAGCGTAAAGCCTGGAGATACCATCTCAGAACCTCGAAACCCTTCTGTGGGCTGGTGTATGCCGGCGCTCTTTCAGGTAAACGACCAAAAGAACTGGGTGCTTATCGCAGAATCTGCTACAGACGGATCTTATCCCGGTTGTCATTTAAGTCCGAATTCTGAAGGAGGCTTGTACACCATCACTTTTCCTAAACAAGATGAAAAATTTACACTTCCCATAGACGAAAATGCCGATGTTTTGCCAAAATACGATCAGGCGTGGACCATGCCGTGGCGGGTGTTTATCGTAGGAGATCAGGCTGGAGATATACTGCTTTCTACACTGATAACCGACCTCGCACCAGAATCGAAGATAGAAGATACCTCGTGGATAGAAGCCGGTAGAGCTTCTTGGTCTTGGTGGTCTGAACCGGATGATCAATCTCCCGAAATCTATAATGAGTTTACTGATTTTGCTGCCAATTTTGGCTGGGAGTACACACTTTTCGATGCCGGATGGGAAAAGGCAAACGAGAAAGATGGAATTATAGCCAAGGCTATAGCCAAAGGGGTTAAGCCTATGGTCTGGGGATATTCGTCAGACTACTTTAAACCAGAAGACAGAAGAAAACGCTTTGATGAGTTAGCTGCTATGGGGATTACTGCTGTTAAAATCGATTTTTGGTGTTCTGACCGTCAGGAAACGATGAATGCGTTGCAAGGGGTGTTTGAAGACGCTGCTGCAAGGCATTTAATGATCAACCTCCACGGCTCTACTATGCCGAGAGGCTGGCACAGAACCTGGCCCAACTTTATGACGGCAGAGTCTATCCTCGGTGCTGAAAGTTACTTCTATGAAGAGCGTTTCCCCGAAAAAGCCGCAGAGCAAAACACCGTATTGCCATTTACCAGAAACGTAGCTGGTCCTGCCGACTACACTCCGGTGGCCTTGACTATGCGTAAATTCCCTCGGATGAATACTGGAGTACACGAATTGGCTACTCCCATGATCTATACCTCAGGGATAATTCACTTTGCCGATTCTAAAAAGATGATTGAATCCCTGCCGGAAGATGTAAAGACATTGTTGAAAGAAATGCCTGCTACCTGGGATAAGACCGAATATATCGTGGCTGAACCGGGCGAGGCAATCGTGCTTTCACGCCAAAAAGATGCACTTTCTTATATCGTAGGGATAAACGGTACTGCAGAAGAGAATGAGGTAAAAATAGACCTCAGCAAATACAGTGGGGAGTACTCCCACTTCAGGATTATTACTGAAGGAGAGGATCCTTTGATGGACTTTGAAAGCAACACCTATCCCGTAGAAGGGGAGTGGTCATACACTATGGCACCTCGCGGAGGCTTTATCATTCAGTTTTTGAATGCTTCAAATTAAGAAGGCTGTAGAGGTATTTTGAGAATATTTTGTAAATCTCCGCGTAATATGTGTACTTAGGCTATTGCGACGGAGATTTACTGTTTTATATCTGGTGTAGTTTTAATCTGTAATAAGAACAGTTATGTCACTTTTTGCTAAAAGACAGTTTTTGATCTCTATCCTGTGTAGTGTCGCTTTCGGAGCGAATGCGGTATCACAGGAAAACGACAATGTGCTTTGGTATGCCGAGCCGGCCGGAATTTGGGAAGAAAGCCTTCCGCTTGGCAACGGTCGCCTGGGTATGACGCCCGATAGCGGAGTGGAAAAAGAGACCATTGTACTCAACGATATCACCTTGTGGTCGGGCGCACCGCAGGATGCCGACCGTCCTGATGCACACACTTATTTACCGCAGATCAGAGAGCTGTTGAAAGAAGGCAAAAACAAGGAGGCAGAGGCAATTATCAATACCCATTTTGTAGCCAGAGGAGAGGGTTCGGGTCATGGAAATGGTGCCAATGTGCCTTTCGGATGCTATCAAACGATGGGAAATCTCTATCTGGATTTTAGTTATGAAGCGGGTGGAGAAGCAGGTATTTCCGATTATATCAGGAAGCTAGACCTCAATACAGCTGTCGCTTACAGTAGCTTCCGCAAGAACGGAACGACGTATAGCCGTGAGTACTTCACCAGTTTTGACGACGATCTTGCAGTAGTAAAACTGACTGCCAACAGGACCGGAAAGATCAGTTTGAAAATCAGTATGGACAGGGAGGAGCGCTTCGAGACCTTTTTAAAAGACAGCATCCTAGTGATGAAAGGGCAGTTGAACAACGGTATAGATGGGGACGGAATGCGTTATATGGTAAAATTGCAGCCTGTATTACAAGGGGGAAGTCTTGAGGTTGAAGATAAGGCATTACACATTAAAAATGCCGATCAGGTGATCCTCTTTATATCGGCAGCTACCGACTACAAGCAAAACGCCTATGAAGTCGCAGTAGACAAGGAGTTGGAAGCCGCGAGTAAAAAGTCGTATACCCTACAAAAGAGCAATCATATAGCTCGTTTTTCAAGCTATTTTGACCGAGTAGATATAAAGTTAGGGTCCACCTCACGCGACGAGCTTCCTACAGACTGCCGTTTGGATCTCTTTTTGAAAGAGGGAGATAAAGATGACGGACTGGCCGCACTTTTCTATCAGTACGGTCGTTATCTCAGTATCTGTAGTACGCGTCCCGGACTGCTACCTCCAAACTTACAAGGGCTTTGGGCCAAGGAGGTACAGACGCCGTGGAATGGAGATTATCATTTGGATGTCAATGTTCAAATGAATCACTGGCCCCTCGAAACCGCAAATCTCTCAGAACTCAACCTGCCATTGAAGGATCTTGTAGCTGGAATGGTAGAACCCGGCGAAAAAACGGCCAAAGCCTATTACAATTCCGACGGTTGGGTAGCCCATGTGATTACCAATATCTGGGGCTATACCTCTCCGGGAGAGGAGGCTTCTTGGGGGATATCTAATGCTGGATCAGGCTGGCTGTGCAACAACTTATGGCAGCACTATCTGTATACCAAAGACGAGAAATATCTTCGGGAAATATATCCCATACTCAAAGGGGTAGCACAATTCTATTTGGATATGCTGATAGAAGATCCCGTAACAGGCTGGTGGGTAACGGCTCCTTCGGTTTCTCCCGAGAATACGTTTTACCTGCCCGACGGTTCACGTACCAATGTTTGCATGGGGCCTACTATAGACAATCAGATTGTCAGGGAACTTTTTACAAATCTACTCACGGCTTCGGAAGTAATCGGCGGAGATGCTGATTTCGATGCCGAATTAAAAGCAAAGGTGAACGATATCCCGCCGGTTGCTGTAATCGGGGAGGACGGACGAATTATGGAATGGTTGCGGCCGTATAAAGAGGTGGATGTGCACCACAGGCATATCTCACACCTATACGCACTGTATCCGGGCAATCTAATCACGCCGGAAGCTACCCCCGACTTGGCTGAAGCCGCCAAAAAAACACTGGAAATGCGCGGTGACGATGGTCCGAGTTGGGCCATTGCCTACAAGATGCTGTTCTGGACGCGTTTAAAAGACGGCAATCGAGCCTATAAGTTGTTGGCCAATCTACTTAGGCCCACCAAAGATATGGGTGTCAACTACGGAGATGGCGGAGGAGTATATCCCAATTTGCTGTCGGCCGGACCGCCTTTCCAAATAGACGGCAACTTTGGTGCTACAACTGCCATAGGCGAGATGCTGTTACAAAGCCATGCCGGACTTATAGAACTCCTGCCTGCACTGCCTGCACAATGGGCGGAATCAGGTAGTTTCAAGGGGCTTAAGGCTCAAGGGGGATATACGGTAGATTTAGAGTGGAAGCAGGGGAAAGTAACCCGATACAGGATTTATTCGGATGTTTCGGAACAGCTTGCTGTAAAGCTAAACGGAGAAGTCCAGACAGTAGAGACTGTAAAGCTTTAAGAAAATAGATAGGCTAACTCTTTTTTAAATCTTGTACAATGTACAATGCTTTGAATTTGCTGCTTTAGTACAGGAATGTCATTTACGGCAGTGTCCCAAATAGTGTCCAGCTGAAGCCCGAAATATTCATGGATCATAAAATCCCGCATCCCTTTCATTTCATTCCAGAATATTTCGGGATACTGTGATTTTAAATCATCTGAGATATGACTGGAAGCTTCACCTATAATCTCAAAATTTCTAATTATGGCATACTGCTCCACCCACTTTTTCTCAAAGTTGTCATAGGTATTGAGTAAATCGACCAATTCTTCAATTTTTCTAATGCCCATCTTCGATATGCTCTAGCCTAAACAAATTTTTGTCAACCTCCATAAATGATTTTTAAGTCATTCAAAATATAAGGTTTAATCTTGGGGTGGACATATTTTTCAGATACTAGGTCTACTTTTTTATGCAGTTTATCCTGTAATTCATGCTGTAGGCGGATCAACTTAAACAAACCAATAGTATCCTTGAAATGATACAATATATCTATATCACTGCTGCCCTGTTCCTCATTTCTGGCTACAGAGCCAAATATCCCGATTTTTGTCGGGTTAAAAGGCTTCATGGTATTGATGATAATATCTATCTGTTCTTGACTTAGCATAGTTCAAATTTAAGCATTTTTTCTGTGTTTGAGGGTTTTGCAAATTCACAAACAACTATTTGCTGAACAGTTCGTCGTCTATTGTTTTAGTTCGCTGGCTTGATAGACCTCCTTTTCTGCCTTGTAAATTCTAAACTGAACATCGCAGTCTTCGGGAACGTAGATAACGATCGGAAGTTTTCCGTTGTACCTCACCATTTCCGGTTGGGCAGACACAAATTTATGTACGGTCTTGTTGTCGGGGCAGGCCATACGGGTAGAGATTACGTTGCCGTTGGTCGTAAAAACATAGTAGTTGTACCCCCATCCTTCGAGGTTTTTTTCTTCTAAGGTTCCCTGAAGTCCGTGATGATTACAGCTGCCTACTTCCATCCATTTTCCTACCGTAAACTCAATTTTCTTTTCGGCGTCACTATCCGAATGAGGCACCTCTATTACCATCTGCTTAAAACCCTTTTCAGTTTTGGGATAGATGGAGAGGTCGGTTTTGGTAAGTGTCGATTGTGCCATAGCTCCCGTAAAGAGCAGCAATGCAATCAGGGATAAACCGGCTTGTTTGTATGCATTTTTTTTCATGATAAAAATTTTTGGATAAATATCAATATCTGTGCCATAGCGCAATCTGTTGTTGGTATATAAATTAAGGAGGGTGAAATATTGGTTTTAACAGTATCGCATAGTGATAATCGAATAGTATAGAGCCGTGAATTTAAGTTGTTTGAATATCTGGTTAAATTATAAGCCTATTTGTGTTAACCTTTTTTAGAAAAGAACATAAAATGGAAACCATCCGATAAAAGTACGGAAGTAACTGAACTTATTTATAGCTGTTAAATCTATACGCGATGAAAAGAATACTTATTATGCATCTTCTCCTGTTAATCTCGGTATTTTGGAGTATTACTGTAGCCCAACAGTTGAAACTGCCCAGTGTTACAGAGCCCGAAGACGATATAGAGCTAATTAGGATTCCGCTGCCGGAAATAGAATCCGAGTGGGGAGAAGGGCATATATATCAGACTAAAGACTGGAGTTGGATTGACATCACCGATCAGGATAGCCTTACCAGTTCTGTGGTTATCGTCGATCAGACAGAAAAGGGTGAAATAGACGCAACAGATTATAATACACCATTCGGTTTTTCTAAAACCTGGCTGTTTGTCGCTGGTAGCATTTTATTAGTTGTACTGTTGTTTTTCATCGGTTGGAATAGGAAAGTTCGCCATTCGAGTATCGAATAAAATAAGTAACCCCCCAATCTGTAGTAGACCTTAGATATAAAAGTTTAAACTCAAAAAATGATTACATTATGAAAACACTGACATTAACAATCGTTATGCTCTTGGTAGTATGCAATACTACCCAGGGTCAATTTTTAAAAAAACTAGGGAAAAGCGTAGAGAGAGCTGTAGAGAAAACCGTTTCTAATCGGGTAGAAAGAGAAGCCACAGAAGAAACAGAAGACGGTTTGGATGTCATTTTTGAGGGGGATAACAAAAAGGAGAAGCGCAATCGCAAGGCCTCAAAAAATGCGCAAAGCGAAGTGAATCAGACCTCTCAAGCAGGAGTAAGTCAGAATGCTATGGGTGGAGCGGTTGACGTTCCGGCTGAGTTTCACTTTAGCTACAAGGCTACTATGGATATCAGCAGTTCGGGAGAAAAGCAAGAAATAGTGTATTGGCTGCAACCCAAGGCTTCATACTTTGCCATACAATCGCCAACAGATGTATCGAGAAACGCAATCAGTGTACTGGATTTGAGAAACCAGACGATGGTGATGTATATGGATGAGGACGGAGACAAAAGAGGGATGAGTATGCAGTACAGCCGCAATGAGGTTAATAATAATGCCTCTGAAAACAAGGTGAAAATTAACGCCCTAGGGAAAAAGAACATACTCGGGTATAGTTGTTCGGGTTATAAAATGGAAGTGGAGGAGGGAGTTGCCACCCTGTGGGTTACCAACGCTCTACCCCTCAGTTTTTCGGGGATGTCGGATATGCCCAATGTACCGATGTCTGCTATTCCCAACGGTAAAGATGCTTGGGTGATGGAGCTGGAATTTGTCTCTAAAAAAGATGGAGAAAAAATGCAGATGGTTTGCAAAGACATTAGAAAGGAGGTCAAGAGCATAAAGTCTAGCGAGTATAACTTTAGCGGATTTTAGCTGATTTCACCCGGAAAGCGAAACACTTTGAGGAGATAGTGAGTCGGGTAAATCGATTAGAAGTGCTTTAAATTGCAGATTTTAATTATTTTTGATATATTTAACATTATACTTTACACCTTATGTATACGAAAAACCAACCATCGTTTTATCTGTTTGCAGTGCTATGCTGTGCCTTGTTTACGCTGTCTTGTTCAGACGACGACAAGAATAATAAGGGATCCGATTTGCTGACGACAGAAAACTACGCCTACGAAGGTGATATATACAAGCAGTACCTGACTGAAGCGTTGATCGATGTTGAGAAAGAGATCAATGCACTGCAGGATATCATAGACAACAATCAAGGAAATGCCCAAGTAGAGGAGGATTTAGAAGCTGCTTTGGAACAACAGTCCGCAATGAATGCAGAATTGGAAGGCATTGCCGATTTGGCCGGGATTATCATACGCGTATTTCCTATTCCTCGTCCGCCCAATCCTTGTAAGGAAACAGGATCTTGTTTCACACCCAACTTAAAGTATATAGTGTTCTCTGATAAGTTACGAAGTCTAGAGGTCAAGATTTACGACGAAGATGGGCAGCTCTTAGCCATAACGGACAAAGAAGAGCTCAGTCCTTTGCCCGGAGTAAACGAATTGCAATATCAAAAGATTGAGCTCGACAAAGAGTACACTGGGCCTATTACTCTTGATATTACGCGTATTGACACTCAAAATAAGGTAACTAACTATCAAACTCAGGGGAATATCAGCCACTGAGAACCTCCTTTTGTGTATGAGAAAAATTATTTTCTTTTGCATTTTATGGTCGCTAATAACGGTAAGAGCTCAGGGGTGATAGAGACTCGTTGGTTGTAGATGAACTGGTTCAAAAGGCTTATACTCATTTTTATACCGATCGGGATTCGGCTTATTACTATTTTAATCGACTCAAGCATTTCTATACTGAAAAGGAGGAGTGGGAGAATGTGGTTGTAGCTTATATAAGTATTAATCGGCTAGCCGGTTATCACTATAGCCTCGGCCTGATGAAGGAGAGCATAGACTCGCTCAGTGTGGTGTTTAAAAAGCATGACGCTTATTTACGACCTCTTCCCTACTATGATGTATACGCCCATTCTTTCTGCTACGATCAAGGGGTCTACTATTTTGAAATTCACGATTATCTGCAGGCGCAGCGGGCCTTTAAGGAAATAATCACCTCCCTTGAGGTGCAAGTAAATTCACCTATGAAGCCTGAAGAGATTGATTTGTTGTCTGGAGCTTATCGCTATTTGGCTAAAATGAATAGCGAGGAAGGAAAGTATGATGTGGCAGCACAGTTTTACAATCGGGATATTCGGTTTATCTCGGCCAAAAAGCCCGACGACCGAGATGCGCTCTTCAGCGATTACAGATTGCTGGCCGATTTGTACAAGCAGACAGGGCAGTTGGAAAAATCGACCCGATATTTCGACCGTGTATTAGATTTTAACCTCAGTAATGGTGGTAATCAAAACACTATTATTACTATTGCCCGATCTCTGGCAAGCAATCACCTCGCCCTAAATCAACCCGATAGTGCGCGATATTACCTGCGTATTTTGGAATCGAACTCAAATCCGGAACACCCGTTTAGAAACCAGTACCACGATGTAAAAGCGTCTATTTATCACGCAGAGCACCGAGATAACTTGGCGCTGCAGGAATACGACAAAGCTTTGTCGCTGACAAAGAAAAAGTGGGAGGGCAGGCCACATCCTGAAATAGCCGAATTCGACCACAAAATAGGATTGCTATACGACGCCAATCGCGATTTTACCACTGCACTGTTTCATTACAACAGGGCTCTTGAATTGTTGGGCGGATCGGAAGATAGGGTTTCGTTCAATAGGTTTCTTATGCTAAACGTGCTGAAAGACAAAGCCCGAATGCTCAATCGATCTGAACTTCCTGAACGCTACAGCCGGGCGATAGCAACGGTAGATACTGCTGTAGCGGTATTAGATCGTTTAAAGCCTTCTTTTAGGAGTGGAGCCGACAAACTCGCCCTGATAGACAATGCTTTTCCGTTGTTTGAGGCCGGTATAGAGGCGGCCTATTACCGTTACAATGCCACTCGCGATAACAGCTGGTTGAATCGCGCTTTTTATTACGCTGAAAAAAGCAAAAATGTATTGCTGCTCGAAGCCCTATTAGGGGCTAAGGCGACGCGTTTTGGCGATGTGCCGGAAGCCTTGTTGCGAGAGGAAAAAGAACTGAAGGCAGAAATAGGAAGGATAGAAAAAAATGTAAATACAGCCAAGCAAATCGACGATGTCCAAAGAGATCAGTTGTTTGTGTTAAAAAATCGCCACCGAGACCTGGTCAAAACCA
This sequence comes from Sinomicrobium sp., assembly GCA_029266035.1. Classification (GTDB taxonomy): domain Bacteria; phylum Bacteroidota; class Bacteroidia; order Flavobacteriales; family Flavobacteriaceae; genus Sinomicrobium. Next base: position 18,463 of record JAJUFH010000006.1, on the reverse strand, counting down.
TCGAGACCGACTATCCGTCTTACTTCAACCTGAAGTACAACGCTGAGGTAGTTGCGACGAATACGCTTCAATCAGCTCTGGATCCCAATGCGGTTTTACTGTCTTATTTCTTCGGGGAGAAGGCTGTATACTGCATAGGTGTTTCCCGTCAAAAAACTGTGTTTCATAAAATCCCGGTCAGTCCGAATCTGAACGGGTTTATCACGAGCTACTACCAGGCGATCAGCAATCCGAAATCTGACACAGACAAATTGGCGCAGCAGTCGTTTGAGTTGTACCGCAGTGTTTTGGATGAACTGCTCCAAGCTTTTCCCGACAAAGACAAGTTGATTATAGCCCCCGACGGTTTGCTCAACTACATTCCGTTCGACCAGTTGAACACTGTGAGCAAGGGAGTTCGCTACCTTATCGAAGACCGAGTGGTGAGCTACGTTAATTCAGCGACCTTGCTGATGCAATTGTCCGAAAAAAATAGCAGCAATCAACGGGTTTTAGGAGTGGCTCCTCAATTTAAGGGTTCTGAATCAGGCGGACTGCTACCGCTGCCGAGCAATGAGAAAGAGGTAGCCTCGGTGTTGCGTTATTTTGAAGGGGAAGCTTTGGTTGGCAAGCGTGCTACCCTGTGCAATTTTGTATCTCAAGGTAGCGATTACGGTCTGCTGCACTTTGCTACCCATGCCGTGTTGAACGATAGTCTGCCCGAATTCTCCTATCTGGCCTTTCGTCCCGATGGAGCGGATGAACATTTGTTGTACGTCAGTGATTTGTACAATTTGAGTTTGAACAGCAGCTTAGTTACCCTTAGTGCCTGTGAAAGCGGTATAGGCGATTTGCGACGTGGTCAGGGTTTTATGAGCTTGGCACAGGGCTTTTATTTTAGTGGTGCCTCGGCTATAGCTAGTTCGCTGTGGAAAATTGACGATGCCTCTTCTGCAAAAATTATGGATCAGTTTTACAGTTATCTTTCCGAGGGGGACAAAAAAGACGTCGCCTTGCGAAAAGCGAAATTAGACTTTATCGCGGAAAACAGAGAAAATGCACTTTCCCATCCGTACTACTGGTCGGGATTTGTAATTTCCGGTAACACTGCTCCTGTAGTGAAAAGCAGGCTTAACGAGTGGTATATGGGCGTAGCTTTGCTCGTTGTAACCGGATTGGGCTTTGGCTTGTACCGCCGGAGAAAAAAGATGCCCTAATTCAGTTTGTCCAACAGAGCTTTTGCTTTATCCCGATTGTAGGTATAGTTGGCCATTAAGGTTTTTAAATGCTTGGCGGCATTGGTTTTGTCCTTTTGGTGCAGGTAGATAAGCGATAGGTACCAATGCGACTCCGCCACAAAACTTTGACCGTTTTCTACAATATCGGTAAAGTGTTGCAGTGCCTCGTCCCATCGACCGAGATTTAGAAGAGCTTGGCCTTCGTAGAAACCGATATAATCAGCGCGCAAATCGGCTGGGATTTGCTTAAATTTTTCAAGAGCTAAGCCGTAGTCTTCTGTCTCATAAGCTACAAAGGCCTGGCGTTCTACCGTATTTTCACTATCGCTCCGGGTAATGCTATACACGGTATTAGGATAGGTTTTAAAATTGTCTTCGTACAATGCAGAGTGATCGAGACCAAAAAAATGATAAAAGCCTGCCACACCTATCAGTAGCACCACAGAAGCGGCAATCGCTATATTTCGCGAGTTAAACCAGCTCGGTTTTTTAGTCTTATTTGGTATTTCTGCTTCGAATCCCTGTAGTTTTGCCTTTAGCTTTTCGTTTTCCGTTTTTTGGATTGCGTGTTTCAGGTTGACTTCAAACTCAAACTGTCGCCTAAAGTCGGCATCCGACTGCAATAGCTCGTCTAAGGCCTTCTTCTGTGATGGAGAAAGCGTATGGGAAAAGTAACGATATAACAAATCTTCCCTATTCATACTGTTTGCTGCTTGCATTTATCCGATCCCTTAAATTTTTCATACATCTGGATTTCTGGCTTTTAACCACGTTTTCGCTGTTGTAATCACCCAAATCCAAGATGTCTTTTATAGTATATCCGCGGTAGTAAAACAAAGTGAGCAGCTCCTGACATTTTTTTCCTAGGCTACCGAAGTGTTTTTGTACTAATAGCTGCTCTTCAGTCAACGATACATCTTCAAAATCTAATGGAGATGCCAAGCTCTCCTCATCTTTTACTACCGCGAAATCAAAGTTAGCTTCACTTTCCAATTTATTCTTTCTCATTCTGTCGTATATTAAGTGTTTGCCTATACTGAACAAATAGGTAGAGATGCTGCTCGTAAACTGTTTTATTTTACCCTCAACAATGTTGTTGTAAAACACAATATAGGCATCTTGATAGATGTCGACTGCGTCTTCTTCGGTCAACTGATAACGTTTTGAGAAGTTTAAAAACTTATCTCTATTTGCTTCGTAAACCTGTCTAAAAGCACTGTCGTCACCTTGTTTTAAGGCTTGGAGTATGTCATCAGTCCGTCTATACACCACTTAATGGATTCACGTGAAAAAAGTTAACTATCGGTTGTTACAAATTTAGCTTTTTTCACTAAACGCAAACCATTATTCCGAATAAATGACAGAATGATGACCTACTGTCGGCTTTTCTACAGATCACAATCGCCCATACACAGTTGTATATCTCCATACTCACCCCCCTCGGGAAGGTCGTAGCCTATGTAAAAGGTAGTTATCCCAATAGTGACCCCATCATCGCCGAAATTAAGCTCTTCAGACCAAGATAATTCGACTGTTCCCGACCCCTCGCTATCAAAAGTGAATTCTGCGTATAGTTCACTATCATCTAATTCCCAGTTTCCGCTAATATTATATTCGCCAAAACGATCCATTATACTTCCGCCAATGCTCCCGTCGGGGGAGAACTCCATTTCTATTTCTAAAGGAGAGCTCTCCAATTCTCCGTCGTCACTACCATCCCATAATCCGGAGAATTTACCTTGAAAAGGGTTGTTGATTACGGTAGAGACAGAGCTGCTACCCTCTTTGTTGGTGGCTGTGATTTCTACGGCATGCTCTCCCATTGGCAGGTCTTTCCCCCAACTGAGCACTCCGGTGTTTTCGTCTATGCTCAGGCCTTGTACCGGCGGGCTGGTCAAAGCAAATGTGCCCTGATCGCCGTTCCAGACTACCTTTGGGGTTGCAGAGTTGCCCTCAGTAAGTAACACGGCTTCTATTTGAGCCATATCTTCTAATACCGGTGATCCTGCCTGATCGCCATCGTCAGAACAGCTAAAAATCAATACACTAAAAAGTACAGCAACCAATAGGCTTAGCAATTTATATGTCGCAGTGCTATAGTTTGTTTGTTGGTTTTCGTTTAAAGTTTTCATATTGCCTAAATGTTTTAAGAGTTTTCTTTTTTCTACAAATCACAATCGCCCATACACAGTTGTATATCTCCATACGCGTATTCCTCAGGAGTGCCTTCACCGACGTACAGGGTAGTAGGACCTATATAAACGGCATCATCACTGGAATTCAGTTCGCTCGTCAGTGATAATGTAGCGGTTTCACCTTCTGGAGCTTTAACTATGATTTCAACAAATAACTCATCATCTGTCAATTCCCAAATTCCATCAAATGGTAATCTAGTACCTGATGATAATTCTATACGTCCTGTGGTCTTTCCATCGGGAGTGAAGCTTATATTTACTTCATAGGTTGGACCGCCGCCCACCGAGGCAGTAGAATACTGGTAAAATCCTTTAAATGAGCCTTGAAAGGGATTGTTGATCACTGTAGATCTGGAGCTGTTTCCCACACTGTTGGTAGCTGTGATCTCCACAATGTGCTCACCAATCGGCAGGTCTTTCCCCCAACTGAGTACTCCGGTGTTTTTGTCTATGCTCAAGCCTTGTACCGGAGTGCCGGTCAAGGCAAAGGTACCCTGTTGGCCATTCCAGTCTATCGTAGGTGTGGTAGTGCTACCTTCCTTAAAATACATTGCGTCTATCTCGGCTATAGCTTCTAAGGTCGGTGCTCCATAGCCGTCGCCATCGCCGTCACTGCCGGAGCAACTCACAATCAGCACACTAAAAAACACTGTGGCCAATAGGCTTAGTGATTTGTATATCGCAGTGCTATAGTTTGTTTGTTGGTTTTCGCTTAAAGTTTTCATATTGCCTAAATGTTTTAAGAGTTTCCCTTTTATGTAAAAAAGGGAGGAAGGTTAACATTTGTAGAGTACTTTTTTTTCAGTGCCTTACAACTCACAATCGCCCATGCAGAGATGTATGTTCCCAACCTCTTTTCTCGCCGGTACGTAGAGTAGGCTTGTTAGCCCTAAATAGACCGCATCGTCACTGAAACTCAATGGGTGTGCTACAGAAAATCTGAGGGCTTCGCCATTAGGGTCAAATGTGAATTCTACATATAGCTCTCCTTCGCTTAGTTTCCAATTCCCTACAAGTTGGTATTCATCGCTGCTTCCCGTCATATTTCCATCAGGAGTAAACTTCATCTCTGTTTTAAAGGAGGCCTTGTTGATCTCTTTGTCTAAAATAAAATCGCTCAAACCGCGGAATGTACCTTGAAGCGGGTTGTTGATCACTATGGTTCTGGAGCTGCTACCTTTGCTGTTGATAGCCGTTATCTCGACGATATGCTCTCCTATTGGAAGGTCTTTTGTCCAACACAACACTCCGGTGTTTTGGTCTATACTCAATCCTTGTACAGGATCGCTCGTCAAGACAAATGTGCCTTTATTCTCTTTCCAGTTCACCACAGGAGCTTTAGAGCTACCTTCAGTAAAAAACACGGCCTCTATCTCGGCTATAGCTTCTAATGTCGGTGTCTCGCTGCTATCGTCGATACTTTCAAAGCAACTAAAAATCAGTATACCTAAAAGCACAGCCGTCAATGCAATGAGTGATTCGCAAATCACATTTTGGCGGTTTCTCTTTAGGTTTTCGATTAGATTTTTCATGCTTTTTACAAGTTTTGAGCGTTTCCTTTTTATACGAAAAAGGGGGAGAGGTTAACATTTACGAAGCAGTATCCAGCAATATTTACTGCTGTAACTCTCTTTAAAAGACGCCAAACAAGTGAAGATAAAAGACATAAAAAAAGCACCGAGTAAAAGGTGCTTCTGTAGAGGTAAAGTAAAATGTGGGTCATATTGGATTCGAACCAATGACTTCCACCCTGTCAAGGTGACACTCTAAACCAACTGAGTTAATGACCCGTAAACTAAAAGTGTTTTTAGTTTTTACTTGGCGCAAAAATACAAAATTCGACGTCTTTTCATAGTGATGTCTCCAAATAATATCTCACCGCTGATAATTCAGCATAATGCGGTTATTTAACAGTTGTAAATCAAACTATTTCCAGACCTTTAAATCGTATGCGGCTTGCCAGAATTGAAATTCCAGTTGAGAAGCCGTGGCATAAGCTTCATTCATTCGAGTTCTTATCTCGGGAGTAGTATTTTCGGCCGCTCTGTCGCAAATTTCAATGGCGGTCTTAACCGCAGTCGCAAAATCATCTCCCCCGTAAGTATCGATCCAGCTTTGATAATCGTTATTAGGGGTCTGAGGAAGGCTTAAAATATAATCTCCTACCTTTTTATAAATCCAAAAGCAAGGCAAAGTTGCAGCCATTGCAACTTCTACGGGCTCAAAGGCAACGGTGCTTCTCAAAAAATGGATATAGTGATGACAAGCCGGTTGTAAGATGTTTTGATCCGGGATTCCCATTTCCTTAAAAAAGGATTCGTGCAAGGCATTTTCGACAACAATAGTACTTTCTGCAAATCTCATATAGGCCAAGGCATCTGCTTTATTGTGGAGTTTGCTTCCAATTAAAGCAAGGGCTTTTCCGAAATGTTCGAGATACAGAGCGTCTTGCCCGATGTAAAAATGGAATTTACTTTTGTCTAAAGTTCCATTTGACAGTTCCTCGATAAAAGACATGTTTATAATGTCGTTATAAATTCGCTCAGTCGAATTCCAGACCTTCTCAGACCAATTCATTTTTAATAAGTTTTTGAGGGTTAAAAAAGTGATTTAAAGGGCCATTTCCCTTTCCGGTTTGTACATCGCTCCCGTTGATGATTGCTTCTGAAACATAAGCTTGAGCACAGGCTACCGCATCGTTTAAAGATTTTCCTTGTGCGATAAACGAAGCAATTGCAGAAGAAAGCGTACAGCCCGAACCGTGGGTGTTGTTGGTGTTTAATTTTAGGCTTTCAAAAACCCGAGAACTGTGTTTATCACTGTAAAATAGCGAAGTGATTTTTGCAGTAGTTTGATGACCTCCCTTTAGCAGTATGTGTTTGCCGCCAAGATCTTTAATCTTTTCTCCTGCTATTTTCATATCGTCTAAGGTTTTTACTTGCATATCGGCCAAAATTGAAGCCTCATCCATATTGGGTGTGAGAATATCCGAAATAGGAAAAAGTTCTTTGACGATTGTTTGGATAGTTTCTTTTTCTATAAGCCGATGACCACTTGTCGCGACCATCACAGGATCGAATACAATCGGAACCTTTTTGTATTTGGCCAAAGTCTTTACAATGGTCTCGACCAATTCTGGGGTATGCACCATTCCAATCTTTATAGCATCCGGAAAAACATCGTCCATAATGGCCTCGATCTGTTCCGATACGGCTTTGACGGGAATATGGAATATATTTCTTACCCCTTGGGTATTCTGAACGGGTAAAGCTGTTAAAACGGAGGTGGCATAACATCCTAAAGCCGAAATGGTTTTTATATCTGCCTGAATTCCGGCACCTCCACTGCCGTCAAACCCTGCGATAGCTAGGACGGAAGGGTATTTGTACTTTTTCATTTTTCGATTTCATTTTTTAGGTCAAAAGCGGCTTTTTGAGGGTTTTCAGCACTGCAGATTTCTGATACTACCGCTATGCAATCTGCCCCCGATCTCATCACGTCTTTTGCGTTGTTAAGATGTATATTTCCAATCGCTATCAGTGGTTTCTCGGTGAGCGCTCTAATTTCGATCAGTCCTTCCAATCCCCATTCTGTAACCGTATCTAATTTAGTTTTTGTTCTGAAAATCGGACTGACACCTAAATAATCCGAAGTAAGGGTATCGTTGTTTTTGAGTTGATCCAAATGCTCAATGGAATAACCTATCATCTTATTGTCGAAAAAATCTTCTCTTAAAATTGTCGGATGTATATCGTTTTGCCCTACATGGATGCCAAAAGCTTCAATTTCCTTAGCGACAAAAGCATTGTCGTTGATAATTAAGGGAATCCCATATTTGTCGGTAATCTCTTTCAGCCGAATTGCTTTTTCCAGAAAATCCGAATCGGAAGCATTTTTTTCCCGTAGCTGAATAATGTCAACTCCACCCAAAATTGCTTGTTCAGCCACATCTATGAAGTCTCGACCTTTGCAATCTGATTCAGAGATTACGAGATAAAGCTGATAAGGAAAAGAAAGGATTCTACTCATTTTTTGAAACCTTTACATTTTCAAAAAACTCCTGCTCCGAAATATTGTGCAGTTTGTCCAAAATATTTAGCTGAAGACTCCCTGGTCCCGTAGAAATCTTTTCGGCCAATTCTCCCGCAATACCCAATAGCGACATAGCGGCGGCAGTAGCTTCTGTTCTATTTTCAGAAATTGAGGCAAAAGCCCCAACTATGGCCGAAGCGGAACAACCCAATCCCGTTACCTTTGTCATCAAGGGGTGACCGTTTTTAACAAAATAAGTTGTCTTTTCATCGATGATAAGATCTGTTGCTCCCGAAATACATACAGTGGAGTGATAGTGTTCTACAAGATATTTGGCTGCGTCTATTGCCTCATTGCTTTCAGCGGTACTGTCTACTCCTTTTGTAGTGGTTTTGTTGGCCTTGGCCAAGGCGATGATCTCTGAAGCGTTCCCCCTCACGATCGTGGGTTTAAATGCCAAAAGTTTTGCTGAGATTTCATCTCGAAAAGCGGTGGCGCCTGCTCCAACCGGATCTAAAACCCAAGTTTTTCCGCTGCGATGCGCTTCCTCTGCAGCCATTAGCATAGCTTCAGACCAATACTCATCTAAGGTTCCGATATTGATAACTGTTGCGCCGGAGATAGCGACCATATCTTTGATTTCAGATTTTGCATGAGCCATAATCGGAGAAGCTCCAACTGCTAAAAGCGCATTGGCAGTATTGTTCATCACTACAAAATTGGTGATATTATGAACAAGTGGCGATTGTTTTTTTACGGATTGAATGTAATTCCAAAGATTGTTTTCCATTAAACTAATTTTTATTAAAAAACGCTTTAGGAAAACACTATAGAATAAAGAAAGAAAAACATCAATACTGATGCATTTTGCTTTTCCCTACGCAGGTGTTAGCCGGATCAGGTTCAAAGGGACTCTCTCAATTCTTTTCAGAATACCCCTAAAGCTTTAGACAAATATATGAATTATATGATTGGGGGGCAAACCGATACCGTAGCCATTTCGTCGGTGAAAACAGCATTGCCTGCATTTATAGTTGTTCTAACCATGCCGCTGTCTTGTCTGAAGATAACTTCAAAGATACCTCAAAACAGCTGCTTTATATCAAGTTCAATGAGTTTTTAAGGGGGTAGAAGGAGTGTTTAAGGGGTTTTTGTGATTATTTGTCCTTTTTTCAAACACTCAATGATACGCCCTCTATACTTATTCTCTATTGCATTCAATGACAACATGTTTTAATCTTGTAACTACTGAGTTTGAAGTTACAGGACTAATTAAAACTAATAGTTATGAAAAAAAACAGCAATCACTGTATAAACAACCACCCCCTGCAAAGTACTTTAAAAGTCTTAGTGTTGGCCATACTCACCATTGTCGCATTTAGTTGCTCTAATGACGATGGAGGCCCTGACAATCCCGATCCTAATCCTGAACCCGAGGCGGTTTACGATGTGTATGTGGCGGGGAATGTATATAACGGCACAAACGCGGTCGCTACCCTGTGGAAGAACGGTGAGGCACAGGAGTTAAGCGAAGACGTGAATGATACAGAAGCTAATTCGGTATTTGTCTCAGGCAGTGATGTCTATGTGTCGGGCTATACAGGCAGGGGTGAGAAGAGAATTGCCACCCTTTGGGAAAATAGCGAGGCACAGGAGCTAAGCGAGGGCACAGATTGGGCCATTGCCAGTTCTGTATTTGTCTCAGGTAGCGATGTATATGTAGCGGGTTTTGTAAATAAAGGATTAGACGTTGCTACTATTTGGAAGAATGGCGTAGCACAGGAACTAAGCGATGGTGCGAGTAGTGTCCGGACCTATTCGGTATTTGTGGCGGGAAGTGATGTATATGTGGCAGGCCATTCACACAACGGTACAGCGTATGTCAATACCCTTTGGGAAAATGGCGTGGCACAGCAGCTAAACGACGGTGATCTAATAACAGCCCCAGGAACATTTGGCTACTCTGTATTTGTTTCGGATGGTGATGTATATATGGTGGGTGATGCATTCAACCATTCAAGAGCTATTGCTACCCTTTGGAAAAATGGAGAGGTACAATATCTAAGTAGGGGTACAGAACGGGCAAATGCCTTATCAGTATTTGTCGCCCAAAGAGTAGAGGAGTGATGTTTGGGGAAGAGCGATAAAAGAAGCGATACTATTAATCACTTCTCCTGTTTAGTAGCCCCAACCGAACAAATCTCGAAACATTTTTTGGAGGACTTGGAGCGGTTGACAACAATGAATTCTGGCGTTAACTTTACTGCCCGAAACTCTTATACCAATAGAAAAATGCTTCCGGATTGGTCTTTTTTAACTTGTTCAATTTATTGTAGGTTGGGTCTTCAATCAGCCAATCTTTGATGTCCAACGGATTTTCAAACCGTTCTATTTCTTGATTTTCTTTATTGAGTAATGAGGTTAAATAAGCTACTTTAGCAGCTGCTGTTATCGCTTCCTCTATTGAAAAGCGTTCAATAATGAAATTTGTAAAGTTCTTAATACCTAATTGCAAAAGTTTGAATTCATCGGACTTTATATTTCTTTTTGCCAAGATATAACAAGCTTGCCAAGTGTCTTTCAAAACTTCGGTAGCATTTATGTTTAATTTTCGGTAACCTATTTCTTCCGTAACGACTCTTGTGTAACTCTCTTTCACAACACGGAGATTTGTTGTTCGGTCAAATAAGAAACTAATATCATACAATTGCTTGATAATTTCCACAGGACGGTTTTTTGAATATAGAATACCTGTGGTTTTCGGAGCGAAAGCTGTTAGTTTATCTCCTAAAATAGCCTCAAATGTCGGCAGCACCACCGTAGTATCTTCGCCTGATATGGCTAACCAGTTATGGTTTATCGGATATTCTCTTGTTTCAGGATAAGGATTTGGACTATAGAGCAAGTCCAGCAATATTGGCTCTTCGTGACCATCTATCACACTTTTGTAAAATATTTTAAAATGTCCGATTGGTGCATCAGGTGTGTGTTTTCTATCATTGTCATCTTCCCAACGGATAAACATTTCTAATTGGCTAATCTTCTCTAAAATTTCCTTGATTTTATTCTCAGCTTCTTCTGTAATGATGTCAATATCTATCGAAAATCGCTTAGGGTTTTCAGTGGCTAAAAGCAGGGCTGTTCCTCCTTTAAAAACGAAATTCAAATTGTTCAAGCGAAGTTGTTCCAAAAGTGTCAAAGCGTATATTACCTTTTCAATCAATTTCGGGTCAATACGTTTTCCCAATTTGTTTCTCAAATTGATAATCCACTCAATTGTATATGATGTTGAGTTTATCACGTTTATACTACTGGCATATTTTAATTATTTTGCCGAAATTATATTAATCATATTTTCAATTTCCTTCTCTCTGTTTCTTCGGATAGCATACCTGCGCATTTTTAATTCGTTCAATGTGTATTTCTCCATTGCACTTCGCATAATAAATTCTTTTTCATTTTGCTGTGCAGAAAAAAGAGCTGTATCAATCAGCATATCCACCAAAAATTTTTCTAATCTTGGAACCATAACCTTTTGTACTTCTGTCAAAGGTGATTCAGAAACCATGTTTTTTATAATTACTGCCTCATCAAGATTGCGGATATAATGGTTAAAAATATCCTCATCAGGATTTAGAAAAACATTTTTCATCGTTTCACTAAGAAAGCTAAACACTGATTCGCAGGCGTCTTTTTCTACTTCCACAACGATATAATGCTTGAACGGTTGATGAAGCATAAAATCATTTAACCAAACACTATCCCAAATACAGAAAGATATATAAGGAAACTCTCTTTTTACTTTATTAAATATTCTTTTTAGTTTGATTGAAATATTTGGCTGAAAAAGCGTGTGGCTATCTATCTCATAAATTCCCCTTGAAGGCGTATTTATAATTCCTTCTTTTTTCAATTTGGACAAATACATATTAATCGTATTGTCGGACCAATCCGGGAAATCCTTTTTGATGGAGCCAACAAGTTTCTGCTTGGAAAGCCTTTCATGTCCTTTGAAATAATGACCAATATGTTTTTCCAATGTTTCTGCCAAAATCTTTTTTATGGTAAATGTAAGGATAATTTATATAATTTTGGCACATTATTTATATTTTGACAAAATTATATGGGTGTTTAGGGGCTGTTTTGAGAGTGTATAAAAGCTAAAAAATCCCTAATCCTTAGGATTCATCAGTATAAGTATTTGTAAATATGTGTTTTAAAAAATTAGAAGTAAACCCAGTGTAATGTTTTAGGTGTGCTTTTGAAAATAATATGTAAACCGTGAATTTCATAAACAAAAAAGGACGACTTTTTAGCCGTCCTAGTTAGTAGCCGAAACCGAACAAATCTCGAAACATTTTTTGGAAGATTTGGAGCGGTTAAACTCGTTAAGTCACGAAGCTACTACCTAAAAGCATTAAGTAGAACCCTAATGAAAAAATATATTTGTTGATACTGTTTTATAATGTTAAAGTATATGTTGGTACATTTTTTTGACTAAATTTATAACCTATTTAAGCCACGAAACCGAATTATCAAGCATTATAATAGTTATCTTTTTGTAATTTGTTACCTTTGTAGTGTAAAGAAGTAGTATGAAAACTATACAAAAGTTGAGAGTATTATCACAAATTTTCTCCCCGCCTATGTTCCAAAAGATAGTACGGGAAGACGATTATGTGCTATTTCAAAAACAAATAGATAAATACTTCAACACTACCTCATACGAAACCAACTTAGATATAATTAAGTCGTTATATAAGTCGTTACAAAAGCAATATAGATGTGAATACATTTATAAAAATAATTTGATTATTGATATTATAAAAACTCATAGCTTAAAATCAACATTAACGCTTAATGAACTAAAAATTGGTGCTTCAAAAGCCGACTTGGTTATGTTGAACGGTGCTGTAAGAGTCTATGAGATTAAAACGGAACTTGACGGATTAGAAAAGTTGGCAAAACAAATAAATGACTACCGAAAATTTGCCAACGAGGTACATATTGTTACAGATGAAAAGTACGCCAAAAAGCTCCAAGTTGAATACCAAAACACAAGCATTGGTATTATTGCATTAAATACCAAAAATAAATTGGAAACGATGAAAGAGGCAGATGCAAATAAATCTTTCTTCGACTTTGAAACTATTTTTAAAATATTGAGAAAGCAAGAGTATCTTGATTTAGTTGCTGTTAATTTTGGTTCTGTTCCTGATGTTCCTAATACAAAAATTTTTAGAGCTTGTTACGAACTACTTGCCACAATTGATATAGTTGATTTTCAAAAGCAGGTTTTGAATAAATTAAAAGAAAGAAAGTTATTGAACCCCGACTTGCTGAAATCATCTAAAACCCCAAGAGAACTAAAGCACATTTGTAATTCTTTGGATTTTAATGAGCAGGAATATCAAAGATTGTATAATTTTTTAGCAACTAAAAGCGTATGTATCAACCGTATATAAGAGGAAAACAGTTTGAGTTGATAGGAATAAGAGAATTAACTAAACCTGTTCTTTTTCCAAATAAAGCCAAGGTATCTCCTATTATTGAACCTGTCAAGGATTCTTCTACTTTAAAGACTACAATAAAAGAATTAGCAAGTCATGATATCAATTTTACAGTTGTTGTTAATCCACAAGTAGGAACATTCAAAGATACCAATGCAATCTTTAATACTATTAGTAGTTCAGTTGGAGATTATACAAATTATCAGATAGGTGTTATTTTCCATAATAGGATAGACCATTCAAAAGCTATTGGCATTTTACAACAATATACAAAAGCTATTCCTGCTCTAAGTATTATTCATAATGCCGTGTTTGATAACATTTCGGATATTCTTAAATCATATCAAGAACATTTTGCTATTAGGTATAATGTAATCAATCTATCATCAACAAGTAGAAGATATTTTAGAAATTTTGAAAGAAATACCCTGATTGAACTTGACGATTATTTCAATGCTCAAACAAAGAATGCTGATTATTTGCAAGTAGATGAAAGCAATTTTTCAGAAGAACATATCTATTACAAAGACGAAGGATTTGAAGGTTTTTCAGACTATCTTTCTATTGGAGAGGAATATTCGGAAACAGGGTTTTTGCCCTACGCTGTTGCGATACATTTATCTTATGCGGAAGCACAAACAAATAGAATAAAAGTGAAGCATTTTGTTTCTGACTCAAACGATGACACATCGGATATTGCAGGAAAGTTTGCTGAGGCTTTAGATAAACTCATTGCTTGGTGTGACCAAACAGGCTATAACTCTATTGCTATACCTGAATTTAGACGTTTTCACGAGAACGGACACTTTCCGGGATTAGGGACATTAAAGAAACTTTCCTTAATGAACCATATAGATTTAGTATTGAAATTGATTTAGTATGAATTGTTGCACAAATTGTTTTGAGAGCAGTTATATAAATGCTATCATTTTGGGTAACAAGACAACAGGTAATTGTGATTATTGTCTGTCCGAAAATGTGAGTATCTATGAGGCTTCCGAATTAAACCCTTTCTTTCTTGGGATTATTGACTTGTATGAAGTTGATACTGCCAATGGAAAACCATTGGAAATTCAAATTATTACGGATTTTCATAAAAAAGTATTTACGCAAAAACTAATTGATACAAATAATATAAAACAGCTCATCGCTGAAATTATTAAAGATGACATTGCCAATTATCAAAATGTTTTAGATAATCCTGTACGATTAAGGTTTCATAATACAGGAGCAGAGGAAGACGTTACTCAACCTCTTTTCCTTTCTTGGGATAAGTTTTCCGAAGAAATAAAAACTGTAAATAGGTTTCATTTTGTAAATGCTTTGGATTTGGAAAAATTAAAATCCTTATTCAAACATTTTCAGAAAGATTACAAAAAGGGAAAGAAATTTTACCGAGCAAGAATTAGTAATAACCCACAAGGGTATCCTCTCGAACAAATGGGTAATCCCCCTAATGCATTAGCCAAAAGCGGAAGAGCCAATCCGAATGGTATTTCTTATCTCTATATTGCCAATGACATAACAACAACTTTGTATGAAGCAAGAGCAAGTTTATTTGATTATGTTTCTGTCGGTACATTTAAACTCGAAGAAGACATAAGAGTAGTTAATTTAAGTCGCTCCACATACGATGTATTCAGGCTTGCAGAATTAGAATCTTTAGAGGAAGTTATGTTACACGGTTCTTTCATTGATAAATTGGAAGAAGAACTTTCAAAGCCAAGAAGAAAGAATGACAGCGAATTGGATTATCTGCCAACGCAGTATCTTTCAGAACTGATAAAATCAATGGGATTTGACGGTATAGAATTTAGAAGTTCATTATATTCGCAGGGTTATAATGTTGCAATATTTTATCCTGAAAAATTCAAGTGTATTGAAACTAATGTCTATGACATTGAAAATATAAATCTTGAATACACCCAAGTAAATACTTAAATAACTTCTACTTACCGTCCTGCTCGTCCATTTTCTTTATCAGGGCTTCGCACAGGCTGTCAAGGAATTTCGTTCGGTTAATTTTACGGGCTTTCAATTCCATAAACGTATGATAGAAATCGCCCAAATCAATATTAAAGGTGCTTTCAAATGTTTTGGCAATTAGTTTTATATCGGCATTTCCGTTGTTGAACACACCTTGTTCATAAAGTGCGTATATTAACTCGGTTAATGCCGTTTTGCTTCCCGTCCAATTGAGTGAAGAATTATTAAACGTCTTTTTATGATTATTGTTTAGCTGGTCTTCAAGATATGCTTGTATCAAATCATTGGCTAATATTTTGGCAACCTTATAATCGTGGGAGGTGCAAAAACGATGGTCTGCTTCAAAATAATATGTATCTAACCATAACCTTATATCGTGTTTTCCTCTCATAAAGAAATTCACGTCGAGAAAGGAATTGTTGCTACGGTAATACTTATAAAAATCAATGTTGTTATCAAAGAATTTTTTGAGCTTACTCAATTCTTTGTTAAGAAATCTTTTTATTTGTTTCTCTCCGTAAGGCTTTTTGGTTTCGATTTTATAAACAGCGTTATAGTAAATCAATTTGGAAACAAGGGCAGGTTTCTGGTGTTTGAAAAAATAAATTTCTTCCTGTTGGTTTTTAAACCCTACATCCAGCACGTATTGCTTCAATTCAGAAATTTTTGCTAAAATGAGTTTAATAGCTTTCTCATAAGAAACCAATAAGTCGCTCTGTTCAAAGTGCAATTTATTTATTTCTTCTTCTAAATTTTCGATTGCTTGTTTATAATATACTGTCATTTAATTTTAAGCTTGATTTGATAAAATGCTACTCAAAAGAGAGTAACGCATTTTTGGATTGCCTACAATTCTGTATCTACCGTATCAAAAAAAATCTCTAATCTGCCATTTCAACGATGATGGTGATGTTGGTGTTGATGGTGCTGAAAATTGCCTATATAATGATGATAAATATGACGGACAACAGCAAAAATTAGGAATATCAATATGGCAGAAAGGAAAATCAGCATTGTCCAATTAAGTATTCTATGATGCAATCTTTCTACCCTTTTTACAGGCTTACTTGATTGAGAAATATGCCGACTGGGGATATATTTCTTTTTGCGTATTTTCTTTTTCCTTTTCAAAACTCATAAATTGAAGTGGTTTAAAATTTCATTCGCTGTATTCTTACCGCATTCAAAATAGCCAATAACGCTACGCCAACATCCGCAAAAACAGCTTCCCACATTGTCGCCAATCCACCTGCTCCAAGTACGAGTACAATCGCTTTTACTCCAAATGCCAATGTGATATTCTGCCAAACGATTTTCTTTGTCTGTTTACCGATGTTGATTGCTATAGGTATTTTACTTGGCTTATCGTCCTGTATGACCACATCTGCAGTTTCGATAGTGGCATCGCTTCCCAAACCACCCATTGCGATACCTACGTCGCTCAATGCCACAACAGGAGCATCGTTTACACCATCGCCCACAAAAGCAACGCTTTCGCCTTTGGCTTTGATTTCTTTAACCCTGTTTACTTTGTCTTCGGGCAATAAATCTCCAAAAGCATTGTCTATCCCTAACTGCTCCGCCACATATTTTACAACGGTACTTTTATCTCCGCTAAGCATCGTTGCTTTAACATTGAGCTTATGCAATAAGGTAATGGTTTCCTGTGCATCTTCTTTGATACTGTCGGCAATCGTGATGTAACCGACAAATTTGCTGTCGTAAGCAACGGCAATCGTTGTATAAACGATGCTGTTCGGGTCTAAGTCGTATGATATGCCGAACTTATCCATCAGTTTGAAATTCCCGACCAATAAATCCTTGCCGTTTACCGTTGATTTCAAACCGTGTCCGGCAATTTCCTCCGTATTTTCTAATCGGATTTCATTATTCGGTTTCCCCACGTATTCGTGAATAGCAGTTGCTACGGGGTGTGTGCTATGGCTTTCCAAAATGTTGACTAATTCCAGAATTTCAGCTTTATCAAATTTGGGATTGAAATTGACTTCCTGAACCTTAAAAACGCCCTCTGTCATTGTGCCTGTCTTATCCATCACTACGTTTTGAATATCGGAAAGGGCATCTAAAAAGTTACTTCCTTTAAAAAGTATTCCGTTTTTGCTCGCAGCACCAATACCACCGAAATAACCTAACGGAATGGAAATAACCAACGCACAAGGGCAAGAAATAACCAAAAATACCAAAGCCCTGTACAACCAATCTCTAAACTCATAATTTTCTACAAAGAAATAAGGCAGAAGGCAAATGGCTATGGCTAACAGCACGACAATAGGCGTATAGATTTTTGCAAATTTCCGGATAAATAATTCTGTTGGTGCCTTTTGTGTAGTGGCGTTTTGCACCAATTCCAAAATCTTGCTCAACTTACTGTCGGTATATGCGGTCGTAACCTTTACCTGCGATACGGTGTTGAGATTTATCATCCCCGCCAAAACGGTTTCGCCTTTATTCTTTGTGTCGGGTTTGCTTTCGCCTGTTAAAGCCGATGTATTGAACGATGATGTTTCGGACAACAGTTCTCCGTCTAAGCCTAATTTCTCTCCCGGTTTCAGTTGTATGATTTCGCCAATGGTAACGGTTTCTGCCTTTACTGTTTGCGGTTTATTGTTTTTTAAAACCGTTACTTCATCGGGTCTTTGGTCAAGCAACGATTTGATGTTTGATTTTGCCCTCGACACAGCCATTGTCTGAAAAACCTCGCCAACAGCATAGAACAACATTACCGCCACACCCTCGGGATATTCGCCAATTGCAAATGCCCCAATAGTGGCAATGCCCATCAAAAAGAACTCCGAGAAAATCTCGCCTTTACGAATACTCTCAATCGCTTCTTTAAGTACAGGCAGTCCAACAGGAGCATAAGCCACCACGTACCAAATAATTCGTACCCAATCGGTAAACCACGTTTGCGGAAACCAATTATCCATTGCGATACCTGTAAGCAAGAGCGTAAGGGAAATAATGGCGGGAAGAAACATCTTGAAAATATTGTCAGTACCTCCCGAATGCGAATGGTCGTGTCCGTCATCATCGCTGTGATTTTGATTATGCTTTTGTGTACTGCAACAATCGTCGTCCTGTATCAAATTCTTTGCACCTGCTTTGGTGTAGATTTTTTCTTCCTGTGTGCAACAAAGCTGTTTGCCCTGTGCATCGTAAGTATGCTTATGTTCCATATCTGTTTTATTAAAATTGATATATATTTATAACAAAGTTACACAGGGAGAGTCTGCAATGCTATTGCAAACTCTCCTTTAAACAATTCTCACAAATACCTTTACCAAATAGTTTTATTTCGTCAATACGGTAATTTTGGTTTCCATTCTGCGGTATTATAAAATCCTCCTTACAGGTTGTCTGTTTACAAATCTTACAATAGAAATGTAAGTGCCAATCCTTGTGTGTATTTTCATCACACCCATCGTGGCACAGAATATACTTGACCGTAGTGTTCTCCTGAATACTGTGTACAATGCCTTTTTCTTCAAAAGTTTTCAAAGTC
>JAJUFH010000029.1 GCA_029266035.1 Sinomicrobium sp. | reverse complement strand
CTACCATAAAATCAAAAGGAAATACTTACAGTTGTATCTCAACGAGTTTATTTACAAATTAAACAGACGGTATTTTGGAGACAAACTCTTTGACAGACTAGTAATTGCGAATATAACAGGTGCATAAACGGATAATCAGAAAATTAATAGACGATTTAAAATGGCGATATGCAACAAAAAAGTTCAGTGACAAAAGAGTTTCAAGTGAAGATTTAGACAAAGTCATTGAAGCGATTAACCTTTCTGCATCCTCAATTGGAATACAACCGTATAGATTATTTGTTATTGATAGTCCATCATTAAAAAAAGAACTAGGCGAAAACTCGTTTAATTCGCAAATTGTTGAAAGTTCTCATCTTTTGGTATTTGCGGCATTTGATTCAATTAAGGAAGGAACAATTGATAAATATCTACAACGAGTTGCTAAAGAAAGAGAAACACCAGCTGAGCAATTGGCCGATTTTAAAAATAAAATTAGTAGCTTTCTTTTAGCACAAACCGATAATGATAATTTTATCTGGTCAACGAAACAAGCATACATAGGTCTGGGAACTGGATTGATTGCTGCAGCAAATTTGAAAATCGATGCCACGCCAATGGAAGGTTTCGATGCTGAGAAGTTTGATGAAATATTAAAATTAAAGGAAAAAGGGCTTAAAAGTGTTGTACTACTTGCTTTAGGGTATCGTGATGAAGAAAATGACTGGAATTCTAAACTAAAAAAAGTAAGGCTACCAATACAAGAGTTTGCTACTATAATCAATTGATTTTTTATCGATATTAACATTTAAGCTACTTGAACAAATCAGGTAGCTTTTTTGGTTAATAAACGAAAACGGAAAAGCCTTATTCGATTGGAAATCAATCCAGACCAGACCTATGCCTGGAATTGCACCCGAATGGGCGGGTGGGCTGTAGCTCATACTCCTTTTCTTCGAACTGCCATTACCATAAAACGCTTAAAAATAAAAGCTTATGTTAATTTAATCCGAATACTACAGTCGATAAGTCTAATTGTCGAACCGCCGTATACAGTCTGTCCCGAATATCGGGAAGACTAATTTCCCGAAAGTTTTCGGGAGTGGTGTGAGGGGTGCACTCCGTCAGTTAATGGCGGAGCCGTCTACCCGATTGGCAGCTGGGCTCTCTTTTTTAATGAAAGCAGCTTTTGCCAGTCAAAGTCGGTTAAAGGTCTTGGCCGAATGATCTTCATAGATCACCTCCCTGATATGTATGTAATTGCTCTCACAATACTTTCTAAGCCTTTCTTCCTGATCCCTTTGAGAGTATCCCTTGTCGGCCTGTTCATCCGTACTCACCCGTACTCACCCGTACATATAAGTCAGCTATCTTCCCTATGTTTACTTTGGTTTAAATAATTATATACCACTATGTTAGCCATTTTCCGTAAAAATAACAACACTTCTTCCGCTTGTTCTAAACTAATGTCCAATCCTTCTTTTTTTAACATGCTTTGCGCTTGTTCGGGGGAAATCTTTTTCATTTTCTCTTGCTTCATTTTTATATATCTTTCTTCAGAATTTACCAAAATTGGTAAGCTTGCCAAATTGCTCGAAAAACAACACCACCTACATTTGAAGAATGTATCGCCAAGATAAAAGAAGTGAAACGGTATTTTGAAAGTACTAACATTTTGAGAAAACTACGTGATTTAGTTGGCTGGCTGCGAATCTGACTGTGCCATTGCATTTGGCACCATTAAAAAAAACTCGAGAAAAATCGGAAAAACCTCATTCGAATGAGTGTAGACCAAAACCATGCCTATACTTAGAGCAAAACGAGAAAAGGTGGTTGGGCGAAAAATCGCCAATTGCTGCGATTTTTGCTATTTAATTTTCCATTTCACTTATCTCAGAAATGCTTATATCATCTGGGTCCAAAGATTTTAAGAAATTACTCGAATTAATAATTTCTCCAATAGTTGCTACACCCTTGGTTTGAGCAGTTCCCAATTGAATTCTGTTTACGGCTTCTACAACCAATGGTGCGGTTACGGCCTAAATGTCTTGTCCTTCTGTTTTGGTTCTGTTGATAATATCTTTGTCTCCAAAAGCTATCGTTAAGATTATTTGGCATAAAACAAATAGTAAGTAAGACCGCGACAATTCGGATTGGCAGAGTACAAACGGGGGCATTGATTTTTTACAAACTACAGGTTCTCAATCTGAAATACTAATAAGTCTACTTTCTGTCCTATTTTCAAGCTGTTCGAGCATAAAATAAGCAACATCGGCTCGGGAAATTTTTAGGCTCAAGTTCTTTTGGTTTCCGTCAAATCCCCTCTTGAATTTATTGGTCAATTCTCCATCGGTCAATGCACTCGGTCTCACGATTGTATAGTCTAAGTCGCTGTTTAAAATATGCTGTTCCTGTAGTTTGTGGTCCTGAAATGCTTTTTTGAGCAAAAAACCAAACATTATGTACCTCCAAAGAAAGTTTAGGTTGTCGTAACTTTCTCCCATACCAAGAGTTGATTGGCAGATGAGTCGTTTTACATTGTTCTTTTCCATTGCTTCCACAATATTTTTTGTTCCAAGGTTTCTTACTTTGCCTATTTTTCCATCTCCTATTGCACATAAGACGGCATCTTGATCTCGCAATGCTTTTTCTACATTGCTGTAATAGGTTACATCTCCCTTGATCAGTTTTACATTAGCTGAATTTCTAAGACCTGAATTTTCCAGATTTCTCACAAAGGCTGTAACCTGGTGTCCTTGATTCAATGCTTGCTTTACGATTTCTTTTCCCACACTTCCGGTGGCTCCAAATACTAAAATTTTCATTGTCTTATATTTTAAGTTTTCATAAGACAAATGTCAGCTGTACGGGATAAAGTAAATTGTACAAAACCGTCATTCCTATTCGGGAATAAAATTGGCAAGGGCGGGCAAATGTTGAAATTCTGAAGGGGTAAAACCTGTATATTTCTTAAATGTTTTGATGAAATGGGATTGATCTGAAAATCCATTTTCATAAGCAATGCCCGTAAGGCTATTAGATGCTTCGTTTTTTATTTGTGCCAAAGAGTTTTGAAACTGTATGATTTTACAAAACACCTTTGGAGTTACGCCAACCTCCTTTACAAAGCGCCTTTCGAGTGTTCTTTCTGTCAAGAATAATTTATTACGCAGCTCTGAAACCGATATTTTCCCTTTGAACTGCACTATTAAATTGATGGCCAAAAGAATGGATTTGTCAGGATTTAATGAACTGTTTTTAGCAATCTCTTCTAAAAAAAGGGAGATAATTTTTATTTGACGTTTCGTTGTTTCGGCCTTTTTTAAATTTTTTAATTGTTGGTTTTGTTCTATGAACCCCGTTAAATCAAAGCAATCATCGTTCAGTATTTTTGGTTCTACACCCAAAAGTACGCGTACGGCAAAAGGGAAGATCTGAAACGCTATCAACTTGTATGTTCCTTTTACAGAGAGTTCAATTGGGTTGATGGTCTGTCCGTACAGGAAAAAATCTGATAGCCTTTTGTTTTTGTGCTGCAAATAAAGTCCGTTAGGGGCAACATTAAACACAATTCCAGGAAATCCGTCGGCAAAAAAAGGCAATACAGTCTCTGCATTTTGATTTTTTTCCTCGAAAACCAAAATATCGTTTACATATGGTAGTAGATTCTCGCTATGGGTTCTTTCTCCTGTTATCAATGCTCTTTTAGGTTTGATTTTTAGATTGTTGCCAAGCTGTTAGATGAATGCCCCGTTAGGATATGTTATTTGTCTGATGGATATTTTTAGCTTTTCCTCATTCCACAAAATTTACTTTACTCTGCTCAAAAAATCTTCAGGAATAATTCCTAATTGTATAAAAAAAGAAAGTTTGTTTGGTTTGGCAATGCTATTGATTATTTTACCATTCTTAAGTTCGTAAATACTTATTCCATCGACAATTACTCTTTTATTGGTCGCGGGAATTTTTTGATAGTCATTTTGATGGGTACCGCTCCATTCGTATACCGTAACTACCTTGTCACCGTCTTCAAAAATCTCTTTAATACTAAAGTGAATATCGCGAAAAGCAAGCATCAACGCTCGGTTTACCGCTTTAAATTCATCTATATAATCGGCGTCTACAAATTGATCGAGTGAATCGAGCTGTTTTTGATTCAAAAATGTCTGATACATTGCTGAAACAACTTCTTTGTTTGATGAGATATTAGTCATAGTATTCGGTTTTTTACCCTTTTTGCCTCTGATATCAAGGGGATAAGTGTATAGTGTTTACACAATATTATAACCTGTCAATAAGCCTATTAGTGTTAGTCCGGTCAGAATCGCAAAGACGATAATAAGTGTCTTGGCTCTTTGGGAATTGTCTTTTAATTTAAAGGTCTGTTCTTCTTGAAGGTTAAGGTCGGTTTCGTTCATTTGTCTTTAATTCAGTGGTGAAAAACAAATATACACAATTCGCAATCTTTTTCAATTCAATACATTAACCTTAAAAACAGCGATGTTTATTTGGATTCAGAGGTTCTCTACTGATTAAAGACTATTGATCAACTCGGTCTAGATATGGCTTACAAAGCTACTTGCAATAGACTGCGAATGTTTGCTCAGTCAAGGCCTTTCTACCGGCAGATAACTCATAAAATAGCGTACTCTTTCTTCTTTATCGGGTGGGTTATTGTCGCTTTTAGAATCATCTGTAAATTGATAAAAGACGTTTCCGGTTTTATCTGTTGTCAATGTTTCTATACTTACAAATTCTCCCGTAATGGTTCCGCCGATATATTGAGGATTTTCGTGGTACTTCCAAGTTACGAGCTTAAACTTTGAACCTTTAATAGGCTGTACATTTTGATTGCTTAGCGATAGTATAGCCTCTTTATTCCCGTACAAAATCGAAGAAGTTTCATTTTTTGGATTTACAGAACTCGAAATAAATTCTAAATCTCCCGAATCGAAAACAACGCGGTGTAAATCTGTCTCGGTATTTTCAGTTTTGCAAGAGGTGAGTACACAGATGGAGGTTAAGACAAACAGTAGCTTTTTCATTATTACTTAAGGAGTTGTATTAAACGTTCTTTATTTATTTTCATGGGAACATCAAACAGATAACCTGTTTTTTCTGCCAATTGACGGTGACAAGCGATGCAGGATTCCTTGGCAAATGATGCCGTTTTTCCGGTTGGAACTAGTTCTTTGCCCGAAAATTTAGCAAATCCCCAACCCTCGGTATCGGCATATTTTTTTGAGTCTTTGACCATAAACTGGGCATTTATAAATTCTCCGGGCCTTATTTCTCCGTCTGCTAATTCTTTTTGTTTCCAAACTGATTTTACGACGATACTGCCATCTGGCCAAGGGTGGAAATCGTCGTTTTCAACGGCTTTCACAGCAATATCATTCCCGTAAATAACCCGAATAGAACGATCGAAGAAGGTACTCGTACTGATTGCGTTCCACTGTTTAAAATCGTCAGTGTATTTTACGCCATTTGGCGAAACAATAACCTTTGAAGTCTTATTTTCAGGTAGATTGAGATCTCGATGAATTTTGTTTTCCTGATCTACAGCTGTTTGTTTATCGGTTAAAGAAAGTGTGTATTTTCTAATAATTTCAATTTGTTCTGGCGTAACCTTAGCAGACGGATGCAGTAATGTATATTTATCTAACGGCATTTTTCTGCTTTGTACCATATTGAGAATGGCATACATTTTCCCCTGATGATCGACATCAGAATAATTCCATTCTGAAAAATTTAGCACTTCCCGAGCTCTTCTTATATCCTTGTTTACCACCCATGAAATCGGTGCAATTTGGTCAAACCAAGAGAGATTCGGACGATTGGAATGGCAGTTAAAACAAGAATTTTCCAAAATGGAAACCACTTCACGCGGAGCTTCAATTTTGTTAACAATGGTTTTTTCCTCCAATGGATCATTTAAAAATTGCAATCCTACAAAAACTCCCAACACTGTCAAAAGTGCAATAAGAACTCTTGTATTTTTCTTTTTAATCGCTTTCATATATTGTAGTTTTATTGATCTGCAACATGCATTTATAAACTCATTCCTCCGTCCATAATCAGTTCTGCACCTGTAATAAAACCGGCTTCATCTCCGCAAAAATAGCTCACTATTTTAGCGACCTCTTCGGCCTTGCCTTTCTTCTTTAAAGGAATAGCGTTCATCAGCTGTTCATCGATATTTTTTAGAGTTTCCTCATCAAATCCCGCCTTGGCCAAAATATCGGTTTTTATGGGGCCGGGACTTACGGTATTCACCCTGATCTTTCTGGATGCCAATTCCGCTGCAGCTGTTTTGGCTACAGAGCTCAAGGCTGCCTTGCTCGCCTGATAGACGGATGAATTGGGATTGTGCATCACGGCAGTGTTGGAAGACAATATAACCACCGAAGCAGCGTCATTCAACAGGGGAATAAATTTGCTGAGTGTAAAATAAGCTCCGCGGAAGTTGATGTTCATCACCTGGTCAAAATTCTGAACCGTCGCCATTTCAATAGCGCTTAAAGTTCCCGTAATCCCCGCATTGATAAACAAAATATCTATAGAACCAAATCGGCGTCTGGTTTCATCTTTTAAAGCCTCGATTTCATCTATATTGGATTGGTCTGCTACAAAGGGGATGGCTCCAATTTCCAAAGCTGTTTTCTCAAGTGCGTCTTTTCGTCTGCCGGTAATCATTACTTTAGCACCTTGTGCGATAAGTTCTTTTGCCGTAGCCAAGCCTATTCCACTCGTTCCACCGGTGACCACGGCTACTTTGTTTTCGAATTTTTTCATTTTTTAAATTTTTTGACAAAGTTATGGGGAATATGATATACTTTTGTAACCAGTATCATCGAGTATACCAAAATAAAAATGGAAAGGAATCAAGAAGATGAGCTCAGAGCTCTACAGGACACACTTTATTTTATCGGAGGAAAATGGCGCATCCCGATTATGAACTCAATTTGTAATGGCAACAGGCGATTTCGTGAAATTGAGCGAAGTATTCCCGGAATTACGACGCGAATGCTTTCCAAAGAGCTGAAAGACATGGAAATGAATAAACTGGTTAAAAGAACCGTATATCCGGATACCCCCGTTTTGGTAGAGTATTCCCCCACCGAATATTGCCGAACTTTTGGTAATATTATTCAGGCGATGATCGATTGGGGAAAGGCATACCGAAAAGTCGTAGTGGAAGATTGAGAAGAGATTCTCAGAAAAGCCAGCTCATAGCACTGTTGCCTTCATTCCGTATATCCAGGTTTCCGGTGCTGTTTGAACAAGCTGTTCTAAGACATTTCCTTCCCCTGAAAAACCCCGGTTTAAATCCGCTGATAAAATCAGTGTAAAACGCATACTTCCTAAGTCCAAGACCAGGGCGGTGCTTTCTCCTGTTTCAGACTGGTATACGCTTAGGCTCTGTGCGTACATCAACAGTCCGTCTAGGAGCCTAAGTCGCCGTATTCCTTTGTTGAGGTGTGACGAAGAGGTATAAGACAAAGTGAGATCGCGATTGGGCATAAGTAACAGGGCTTCTAATAGCTGCCACAAAGCGTCGTTGTGTTTATAAGAAGCATCTCTTAGCGATTCTAAAACCTCGATCATACGTTTTAGAGGAGCTATTTTATATCCGAATTCCTATATGAAAAATCATATTTTACTACCTTTAGTGACGAATAGTTGTTTTTACCAAGGGCATATTTAAACCAGAAAACACTTTAGCCATGAATAAATTATCACTATTCCTGATACTTCTTATACCGCTGTTCGCTTGTCGCAACAGTTCACAACCGGAGTTTGACGCACGGCTGTCCGATCAATTGGACAAACTGATAGAGCAGGAAGACTACTTCCGGTTTAGAGCAGTGCTTAATGCACAGGAAGACGAGCTCTCTGAACCCCATGCCCTGTATTATCGAGCTATTGCCGATCAGGTGTTTAACCAACCGGAGCGCTCTAACCAGAGTATAGCAATGCTTATCGAAGATTCTGAGGAGCTTAATGATACCTTGCTCCAAGAATTGTACAATATAAAACTCCAGAATCATATCTATCTAAATGAATACCGCAAAGCCGAAGAAACCAATATGTTTATCCGGGAAAATTATCGGTCTTTGCTAGATTCGTCAGAATTAGGAGACCTCAGAAATACCTGGAAGATTTGGAAGGCCTTGCGCGATGTTCCGCCACAAGAGGTTACAAGAAATCGGGATTTTACCATTCCTTTATACAAAGACAAGGTAGGTCTTTCCAATATTACGGTGGGTTTTGACAGTACAGAGGTAAATATGGTGTTTGATACAGGCGCTAATTTTTCGGTTATCAGTAGGTCGTATGTCGACAAACTTGGATTAAGACTGATACCAGCTAGTTTTGATGTGGGCGCCTTAACCGGAGCCCTGATCAACAGTGACCTTGCAGTGGCCGAACAGTTGGATATTGGCGGACTTACCTATAACAATGTCGTTTTTCTGGTATTTGACGACGAAGATCTATCCATTCCCCAGGTAGACTACCATATTACTGGGATTATTGGTTTTCCGGTTATCGAGGCTATGGATGAGATTCACCTGCACAAAGACGATACATTGTTTATTCCTCAACACGCCAATCCCTATACCTATGGCAACTTGGCATTAGATGGACTAACTCCTGTTGTCGCTGTAGAATATAGCCGGGATACGCTGAACTTTCACCTAGATACCGGAGCGCCGAACACTTCGTTGTTTGCCCCGTTTTACAGGAAATACAAAAAGGAAATTGAGGCAAATCGAGAAAAGACCGTTTTTAAGACCGGCGGCGCCGGAGGGGTAGTGGAGTTTGAAGGCTATA
Source organism: Sinomicrobium sp. (assembly GCA_029266035.1). Lineage (GTDB taxonomy): Bacteria > Bacteroidota > Bacteroidia > Flavobacteriales > Flavobacteriaceae > Sinomicrobium. Next base: position 28,264 of record JAJUFH010000029.1, on the reverse strand, counting down.
TTGTAGACAGTCTTCACTTGAAAATAGGTCCTGTTACCGCCAGATTAGACAGCCTGCAAACACATATAGAAGATATAGCTGGTCAGGAAAGCTATTTTCACGGCAATTTAGGTCAAGACTATATCAGGCAGTTCGGTACAATGATACTCAGTTTTAAACACGCATCGATCTTGTTTGAAGATTAGTGTTAGAAGCTGATTGGGAGAGTGGTTAGGTTTAAAAGATCATCGCCACTCCCGACATACACAATAGTACCATCAATACCTTTTTAAACAAGCCTTCGTTTATCTTGTCAAAAGTACGTCTACCCAATACTTGTGCTAAAAAGAAAAACGGAAGTACAAATAGTGCAATTTTAAAATGGTGGAGACTCAAAATACCACCGGCTGCCAAAACGGGTACTCTAGCTACAGTGACCAAACCTAAAACTCCGATCATAGTTGCTCTAAATGCCTTGACGTCTTTAATAGTATTTTCTATACACATTACATACAGCGGCCCCCCTGTCGAAAAGACCCCTGAGAAAAATCCGCCCATAATCCCGAAACCGAAAATACCGCGTTTCTCCAACTGTATTTTTTTCTTTCCAAATACGTTGTACAACACATAGAGAATTATAAATACTCCCAGACCTTTTTTCAGTATTGTGGGTTTGGAAAAGGCGAGTACTGCAATTCCGAGAATAACCCCAATTACAGAAGCTGCAGCCATTTGAAGTATGATTTTTTTATCGATGTTTTTCCACTCTTTATAAATCAGGTATCCACTCGAAATCAGATAAAAAATAGAGATATACGAAATCGCGTCGGGCAATTGCATTCCGAAAAGCAATATCGGCAAAGCCACTAAAGAACCGGCAAATCCGACAACTGTCTGAATGTAAAATCCCGCAAATATCCCTGCGGAAAGAACGAGTAATAATTCTGTGTTCATCGAAAAATAAAATTGCTAATTTACAAGTACAAAGCTACTCCAAGCCTTGTAGCTTATGAAATTGATTTTAGTGTAACAACTGTGATTTACCGTTGAAAAAATGTATTTTTGGTCAAAAAATAATTGAAATTATGTTAGATGAATCAGATAGACATATAATTAGTCTGTTGAGTGAAAATTCGAGATATTCATTTGCAGAAATCGGGAGAAAAATATCCCTTTCTCCCTCTTCGGTAAGAGAGCGTATACAGCGGCTTGAAGATGCAGGTGTTATTCAGTCGTACGGAATCAAAGTCAATTACGATTTACTGGGGTATGGTATGCCGGTTTTTATATTGTTGAAAATTTTCGACGGCAAGCTGAGCTTAGGTATAAAGGAGATCAATGCATTTGAAGAAGTAGAAGAAGCATATCGTATTACCGGACCCTACAATATTCTTATCAAGGCGATTTTGAAAGATCAGAAGCACCTTCAGAAATTTGTAGATAAGCTCATCAATTACGGTAGCCCTACCACCTTGTTGCTCTTGTCTGAAATCAAGAGATAAGGAGCGATACCTTCACCATTTTGCCATAGGCGATGGCTTGGCATAACTATTGCTCTATACCCGTGTGCAGAATTGAATTAAAGAATGCGCGTTGGTTTTAAGCAAATTATGCTACAATCGATATGCGTTGTAAATCTGTCTCAATGACAGAATGACTTATAGATATCTTATGGCTAAAACAAAGTTTTTAAATATTGACAATTTGTCATTTCAAGGAATAGACGAAGAATCCGAACTCATACCTTTAATGACTCCGGAAGATGAAGAAGAAATCAACAAGGAAGAACTTCCTGCAGAGCTTCCCATCTTGCCTTTGCGCAATACTGTCCTGTTTCCGGGAGTAGTAATACCCATTACTGCGGGAAGAGATAAGTCGATACGGCTTATCAAAGATGCCAACAACGGAAACAAGACCATAGGTGTTGTATCACAGAAAGACGAGGGGGTAGAAAACCCTTCGGTAGACGATATCAATACCGTGGGTACCGTAGCCCGTATTTTGCGGGTATTGCAAATGCCCGACGGAAACACTACAGTGATTATACAGGGGAAAAAGCGTTTTGAAATAGATCGTGTAATCAGTACAGAACCTTATATAAGAGCTTCGATTAAGGGGGTGGAAGAAGTTAGACCCGACCGCGACAATCCCGAGTTTATCGCCATTATTGAATCGATAAAGGAGTTGTCGCTACAGATCATTAAAAACAGCCCTAATATCCCGACAGAGGCTTCATTTGCTATTAAAAACATAGACAGCGGTTCGTTTTTGGTGAATTTTGTGTCTTCCAATATGAACCTCAGAGTGGAGGAGAAACAGGAGCTCTTAGAGATGAGTAATCTCAGAGAACGAGCCTTGGCTACCCTCAAATACCTGAATGTTGAATTTCAGAAACTCGAACTGAAAATCGATATACAGTCTAAGGTGCGCTACGATATGGATCAGCAACAGCGGGAATATTTCCTGCATCAGCAAATGAAAACCATACAAGAAGAGCTCGGAGGGGTATCGTATGAAGAGGAAGTAGAGGAGATGCGAGCGAAGGCTCAAAAGAAAAAATGGAATAAGAAAGTAAAAGAGCACTTCGATAAGGAGTTGGGCAAAATGCAGCGTATGAATCCGCAGGTGGCCGAATATTCGGTACAGCGCAATTATCTCGACCTGCTACTCGAACTCCCTTGGGATACCTATTCCAAAGACAAGTTCGATTTGAAAAGAGCACAGCGTATATTAGATCGCGATCAGTACGGGCTGGATGAGGTAAAACGACGTATTATAGAATACCTCGCCGTACTCAAGTTGCGCAATGATATGAAATCGCCCATACTGTGTCTGTACGGACCTCCCGGAGTGGGGAAGACATCTTTAGGCAAGTCGGTTGCCGAGGCTTTGGGCAGAGAATACGTGAGGATATCACTGGGCGGACTCAGAGACGAGGCCGAAATAAGAGGACATCGCAAAACCTATATAGGAGCTATGCCCGGACGTATTATTCAGTCGCTTAAAAAGGCAGGAACATCCAATCCGGTATTTGTACTGGACGAAATAGACAAACTCTCGTCCAGTCATTCAGGTGATCCTTCTTCGGCTATGCTCGAAGTACTCGATCCGGAGCAGAATACCGCTTTTTACGACAATTTTCTGGAATTGGGTTACGATCTCTCCAAAGTCATGTTTATCGCTACAGCAAACAATCTGAGTACCATACAGCCAGCGCTTCGCGATAGAATGGAGATTATCAATGTTACCGGATACACCATAGAGGAAAAGGTGGAAATTGCCAAAAGACACCTACTGCCCAAACAGCTCAAAGAACACGGTTTGCAGTCTACCGATTTAAAGATCAATAAAAAAGGTCTTGAAAAAATAGTAGAAGGATACACCCGCGAATCGGGGGTAAGGGGATTGGAAAAACAGGTGGCCAAGATGGTGCGCTATGCTGCAAAATCCATCGCGATGGAAGAGGAGTACAATGTAAATGTAACTTTAGAAGATATAGAAAAAGTATTAGGTCCCGCCCGTTTGGAGCGAGACAAATACGAGAATAACGAGGTTGCAGGAGTAGTCACCGGACTGGCCTGGACTAGTGTAGGGGGAGATATACTCTTTATAGAATCTATTCTTTCAAGAGGAAAGGGAAACCTTTCCATTACCGGTAATCTCGGAAAGGTGATGAAAGAGTCGGCCACCATAGCGATGGAGTATATCAAAGCCAATGCCGAAGAACTCGGAATAGCTCCTGAGATCTTCGACAAATACAATGTACATATACACGTACCCGAAGGAGCCACCCCTAAAGACGGTCCGAGTGCAGGGGTCACTATGCTCACTTCACTGGTTTCGCTCTTTACACAGCGAAAAGTTAAGAAGAGCCTTGCTATGACCGGCGAGATTACCCTTCGCGGTAAGGTACTCCCCGTAGGTGGAATCAAGGAAAAAATACTCGCCGCCAAGCGCGCTCGAATCAAAGAGATACTACTGTGTGAAGATAACAGAAAAGACATAGAAGAAATCAAACCCGAATATCTCAAAGGGCTTACTTTCCACTATGTGAGCGATATGAGCGAGGTTCTCGATTTTGCTATTACCAATCAGAAGGTTAAGAATGCCAAGAAGCTGTAACACTGTTAGCTATAAAAGTTTTTTGCGTTCTTAATCTCGTAAAAATTAGCATAACATAACTCCTCCCTTTAGACAAAGATTATCTGAAATTAAAAACCCCGGAAAACTACCGGGGTTTTTAGTTCACAAAAGAAAATCTTGGTTGGTTTCTCGTGAATATTTTAGAAGTATGGTGTTAGAATATGCTTTCAAAGGCTTTTATCCAGGCATCAGCCATCAGGTAGGCTCCGGGTATAGAGGGATGTACCCCATCGGGACACCAGTAGGAGGCAGGAGCGGTTTTTAGAGCTTCGTCAAAAATTTCCTGATACGGAATCCACACCGCCTTATAGCTGTCGGCCACTCTACGTGCCGCTTCGCGATAAGCGTTAAAATCAGGATGCCATTTATCGGTAATGGCTGTACCTCCATTTACGGCAAAGGGCTCGCCTATAATGAGTTTTAAATCAGGAAACTTTTGTTTGGTACGATCGAGCAAGGCGCTAAAATCCTGTTCATACACTTCTACGGTTCCGTTGTAATCGCCGTTTATCTTATGCCAAAAATCGTTTACTCCGATAAGAATACTGAGTACATCGGGTTGTAGCTGTAGGCAATCGTCATTCCATCGATCGGCGAGTTGATACACCTTATTACCGCTAATCCCACGGTTGTAGATGGTCCACTCGGTTTGAGGGTGAGCTGCCATCATACGACTCACGGCATTGAATACATATCCGAGTCCCAATCCACGCACTTGATTGGGATAGTAGTGTTCGCGGTTTCTACCGGCATCGGTAATCGAATCGCCTTGAAAAACTACGGTGAGATTTTTAGGAAGTGAGGGAGTGGAAGAGAGCTCTTGCGACGGAGTGTCCATAGCTTGTATTCCCTGCAATCCCAATAATCCCGCGGAAGCCAGTGAAGCCGATTTGATAAAATTTCTTCTATTGGTGGATTTTAATTCCCTATTCATCCGAGCAATATTAACAGCCACTGTAGCTGATTTGAGTTTATATCAAACAGTATTGATTGCCTTTGAAAATGTCCATTTTGAAATCAATGCATATTTTCAAGCTTCCAAATTTAATATTATATCGATATCTAAGCAAAAAAAATACTTGTATATAAAAAATTATATAAAAAATAATGTAATTCTAACTCAGTATTCGGCGGCAGGATGTTTAGAATTGAATTTTACCGTGTTTTTATCACTTAGTCTAATTTGAAATGGAATAGCCTTGAAGTTTTTTCAGAAGAAGTGCTATTTGCAACAAGGCATTTTTTTTAATACCGATAACTAAATAATGCTTTCAATAGTTTCTGGTGGTCGTCCTACAACGGCCTTTTCACCTGAAATAACAATAGGGCGTTCAATCAGTTTTGGATGAGTGACCATAGCACTGATAATTTCGTCGTCCGATAATTCTTTTCCCTTGTATTTTTCTTTCCAAATACTTTCGTTTACACGCACCAATTCTATAGGGCGTATTCCCAGGAGTTTTATTATTTCCCGTAATTCCTTTTCCGAGGGTATATCGTCCAGATACCTCACTATTTCAAAATCTTTTCCGGAAGCTTCCAAAATAGCCAATCCCTGACGTGATTTGCTACAGCGCGGATTGTGGTATATTTTGATCATGTGTAGTTCTTAGTTTATAGTTTATAGTCTTAGATTCCTTCCTCCTACGGCGGACAGGCCTACCATCGGAATGACATTGCGTTTTGCTCTAAACGCCATTCTCCCCTATGATTCCGTTTCTTTTTGGCCCATCATCATGAGATAGGCTTTGAGAAAAGGGTCTATTTCTCCGTCCATTACAGCATCTACATCGGTCGATTCTTTTCCTGTTCGCACATCTTTTACCAGCTTATAGGGGTGCATCACATAATTGCGTATTTGCGAGCCCCATTCTATCTTCATTTTTCCGGCTTCGATTTCTGCGCGCTTTTCCTGTCGTTTTTTCAATTCTATTTCGTAAAGCTGCGATTTGAGAAGCTGCATTGCCTTGGTTTTATTGTCTAGCTGTGAGCGGGTTTCTGAGTTTTCGATAACGATACCCGTAGGGTGGTGTCGTAGTCGTACTGCGGTTTCCACCTTGTTTACGTTTTGTCCGCCCGCCCCGCTGGAGCGCATGGTCTCAAAGCTGATGTCTGCCGGATTGATATCGATCTCAATACTGTCGTCTGCAAGCGGATATACATATACCGAGGCAAAAGAAGTGTGTCGTTTGGCATTGCTGTCAAATGGCGATATACGCACCAAGCGGTGCACCCCATTCTCTCCTTTGAGCCATCCGAAAGCAAATTCGCCTTCAATCTCTAATGTAACCGTCTTTATTCCGGCTACATCCCCTTCCTGATAGTTTAGTTCTTTGATCTTGTATTTCTGCGATTCTGCCCACATCAGGTACATACGCATAAGCATAGAAGCCCAGTCACAGCTCTCGGTACCTCCGGCTCCGGCGGTAATCTGCAATACGGCGCTCATAGCGTCACCTTCTTCAGAGAGCATATTTCTAAATTCCAACTGCTCTATATGCGAAAGCGTTTGTTCGTATTGTGCTTCTACCTCCTCAGCATCGACTTCGCCTTCCTTGTAAAAATCGTACAATACCTCTAAGTCGGCCACAAGGGTTTTACCTTCTTCATAGCCCTCTACCCATTTTTTCTTACTTCTGAGCGATTGCATCAGCAGTTCTGCTTCCTTGGGCTTATCCCAAAAATCGGGGGCAAAGGTCTTTTCTTCTTCGTTTTGTATCTCTATGCGTTTGGCATCTACGTCAAAGATACCTCCTTAACGCGCCAAGGCGTTCAATAAGGTCTTTGACCTGTTCTGTTGTTATCATTCAGTGTATCTGTTTATGGTTTCACTAATCCGCTTGTCTCGAGTTGTTGTCGTCAGCAAACTGATGAGTGTATTTCTAAGTCTTTAGGACGACTGTCCACAAAGGCTCTAAACGCAAAAATACTATTTACCACCAGCTTGTAAAACTTATTTGTGGTAATTTTTTTCTCAAGAGTTAGACGAGTTGTAATAGCTGACAATTCCCGGAACTATTCTGTCTTCTTCGAGATTTCCTGTTCGTGCAAATCGACTCCATATCTTTCGTATCTCCTCTCCGTCCCGCTTCAACTCTTCTATCGATTTTCCACGGCCAAAAGCAGAGTCTTGCAGGAGCTCAACACTGCCAAACAGCAGGGCTATATCCGAAATATGTGAAGCTCTGATATTGTTGTTTTTATGCCCCCAGTTCATATTGTAGCAGTAAACACTACCACCGTTGGTAACTATATTCTGAGCAAAAGCCTTTGCCGGATTGCGATATATCCGGTCTGTAGTCTTTCTGATAAACCATTCCAATACAACTTTTCCCAGCCCAGGTATTTTTCCAACAGCTTTGAGCTTGCTGCTAAAAGGAACAAAGACAGAGGTTTCACGTTCTGTCCAACCTATCAGTACGCTCCACTGTTTTGCACGCTCTCGCCATATTTTTTCGGCATCTTCTTCACGTGGAAGAGGGTAGTGGCCGTATTGCACTCCAAAAGGCATACCTCCTTTTAGTCCGAAGCGCTTCATAGAAAGCACCAGCTCGTTTTGGAGTTTCAACAGCTCGTCAATGTCGGCATCTTTAGGTAAGGTCTCGGCACGTGAAATCATTTTCTGTATCATAGCGCTCTTGTCTTTTCTGATACCGAGAGGAGCACTTTGTATAATCACCTTGTGGAAAAGTGTAGTCACATCGTCTGCCAGCATGAGGTGGGCTATGGCATCACCACCCGACGACTGTCCGAATAGGGTGATGTTTTCCGGGTCTCCGCCGAATGATGAAATATGTTTTTTAATCCATTTCAATGCCGCTATGATATCTATCAAACCTAAATTGGCAGGTATATTTCCGTATCCGCCGAGAAATCCCAAAATTCCGAGCCTGTAGTTGATGTTCACTACAATAAGGTCGTGCTCTTCAACCAAAAGACGAGGGTCGTACATAGGCGAATCACCTGCACCCGAGGTATACGATCCGCCGTGTATCCACACCATTACCGGTCTGCCGGTTGATGGGGGTGGAGCGAGTGGAAGACTTATGGACAAGTACTGACAGTGTTCTGTAAACGTCAGCCCTTCCATAATATTTCTCTTCATTAGTGTACTTGTTTTTTGAGATAAATTTTGTGGACAAGCGGGTGATTTTTTTACAGCCGGAAAAGGAATAGGAGAAAGCTCAACCTCTTCCGGGATACCATAGCGATCCGCCTTGGCATAAGGAATACCCGTAGCTCGGATCAGCTTGCCGTTTCTCCATCCTTGTATGTCGCCTATAGCGGTTTGGAAAATCATTTTTCAGTTGTGTGGTTATTGGGTTATTGAGACAAAATTACGAACTAATCAACTATTATTGAGTTATTGGGTTATTAGGTTAATAAGTTAAGTCAAACCATAAAACTACAAACTACGAACTACAAACTAACCAAAACATTTCCTTCCTTCCTTCATTTTGTCTTGATACAAAACGAAGCAAAAAATCAAGAAGCCTTTAAGGAAATTTTCCCGGCCCACCGGGAAACCAGCTTAATTCCTGCTACACGCTCCTTTTGCTGCGCAAACGCGATTCCGCAGGAATTAAGCTTATTTCTGAAAAGGCTTCGAGCTTGGGAAGTATCAAAGTATGGTTCTTACAAAGCGAAAGAACAAAAACGCAAAAAAACGAAAGAACGAAAACACAGAAAAACAAAAATGCAGAAAACACTACGAACTACCAACTAAGAACTAATAGACGGTTATTGGGTTGATGGGGTAATGAGTGATAACTGATCTCCAAGTCTCCACCTCACCGCGTCTCCACCTCACCGCAGCACCGTACTCTTCACCACATCTTCCACCTGCAGTTGATACTGTTTAGGGAGCTTGTTGTCTTTGGGTAAAACGGCGAGGAAGCGGTCGGTGTTTCGGGTGTAGACTTTTTTAAACAAGGGGCGTTCGTATCCGAGTTCTTCGGTGATATTTCTTATAAATTCGTCGTGATGTATCAGATCTCGGCTTCCGAGGTGGTAGATACCGCTCAGGTGGCGGTTGATGATGTAGTGTATCTGTCGTGCGAATATATCGGCAGCGGTGGCATTCATCACCAAATCGGGAAATACCTCGTAAGCTTCCTTGTGTTCTAGAAAGTATTTCAGTTCTTGCAAGCGGGGAGAATTAGGGCCGAATACCATAGGCATACGGGCAATAACGTACTGCCATACCGGTAGACGCAACAGCATATTTTCAATTTTTATCTTAAACTTTCCATACACACTTTCCGAAAGAGTCTTGTCGTATTCGTAGGAGGGAAAATTGCTAAAAGCGTCAAACACATTGGCCGATGAGAGAAAGATAATTCGGATATCTCGCTTGGCAATAACGGTGGTGATTTCCCTATGCAGTGCTACCTGCGATTCAAAGTCGCCTTTTACTGCCGAAATAATACAGGCAGGCTTAATTTCTCTGATAAGGGACTCCACATCATCTGTTTCGTGATTAAACGAATAGAAATGCTGATTCCCCGCCATCGATCCATTAGTGAAATAGGTGGCATAGGTGTCGTAATAGGGGTGTAATTCCCTGTAGAGAGTACTTCCCAAAAATCCGCTGCCTCCTAATATTAATATGCGTTTCACTATAGTCGCTGTTTTTTTAAATAAAGCGTGTCCCGCAAAATTTGCGAGACACGCAATGCTAGCGAGCTACCTTTTATGGTGTCTCTGAATTGTTATTTCTTGTAAAAAGGAAGTTTTACCACCTTGGCAGCTACTGCCTTTTTCCTGATTTGAATATAAATAGTACTTCCCGGCTCTGCCTTATCCGCAGGAACATACCCCAAACCTATACCTTTGCCAAGGCTGGGCGACATAGTACCGCTGGTAACCCGTCCTGTTTTTTCACCCTCCTCGTTTACGATTTCGTAATCGTGGCGCGGTATGCCTTTTTCTACTAATTCAAAGCCTACCAATTTGCGTGCTACGCCGGCTTCCTTTTCAGCTTTAAGTGCCTCTGCGTTTACAAAGTCTTTAGTAAATTTGGTAATCCACCCCAATCCCGCTTCAAGAGGAGAAGTAGTGTCGTCTATGTCGTTTCCGTACAGGCAATATCCCATTTCCAATCGAAGGGTATCTCTCGCTGCCAGTCCGATAGGTTTTATTCCGAAATCAGCTCCGGCTTCAAATACCTTGTCCCATACCTGTTGTATACTTTCATTCTTACAGTAGATCTCAAATCCGCCACTTCCGGTATATCCGGTGGCCGATATAATGATATCGTCAACACCCGCAAATTTGCCTATTTCAAAGCTGTAAAAGGGAATAGCACTCAAGTCGACTTCGGTAAGCGACTGCATGGCCTCAATGGCTTTCGGACCTTGAATAGCCAGTAGCGAATAGTTGTCGGACAAGTTTTCCATCACAGCTCCAAAAGTGTTGTGGCTACTTATCCAATTCCAGTCCTTTTCTATATTAGACGCGTTTACCACCAAGAGATATTCGTTATCGCCGAGACGGTAAACAATCAGGTCGTCTACAATTCCGCCCTCTTCGTTGGGCATATAGCAGTACTGAGCTTTACCAATAGCGATTTTAGAAGCGTCGTTTGAAGAGATGTACTGTATTAAATCTAGGGCACCACTTCCCGAAATTCGGAATTCTCCCATGTGGCTCACATCAAAAACCCCGACTGCATTTCTCACGGTTTCGTGTTCGATATTCACACCTTCGTATTGTACCGGCATATTGTATCCGGCAAAGGGTACCATTTTGGCTCCGAGAGCAATATGGGTTTCAGTCAATGCTGTGTTTTTCATTTTTCTTTTAGCATTAGTATTTAAAACGTATTATAAACTAAATCACTTTCTAGCTGGTAGCAGTTTGTTCGATACTTCTCCAAAGCCAATGCGCACCTTGTCGTTTTGGCAATATCCGGTCATAGTCACCGTATCGCCGTCTTCGAGAAAGCTTCTCTCACTGCCGTCGTTTAACTTAAGCGGATTTTTTCCACCCCAGCTCAGCTCCAACAGCGAACCGTAGCTGTCGGGAGTAGGTCCGGAAATAGTCCCGCTCCCCATCAAGTCGCCCGAATTTACATTACAGCCATTTACCGTATGGTGCGCCAATTGCTGTGCCATAGTCCAGTACATATATTTAAAATTGCTTTTCGAAATGGTTTGCGCCTTTCCGTTTTCGGGGGTGAGCGACACTTCTAGCTGTATATCAAAACTCTTGTCTCCTTCGTATTGCAAATAGGGTAGTGGCTTGGGGTCTTGTTTCGGACCGGCAACGCGAAAGGGCTCCAGGGCATCCATAGTTACAATCCACGGCGACATAGAGGAAGCAAAGTTTTTAGCCAGAAACGGACCGAGCGGAACGTATTCCCACTTCTGTATATCGCGTGCGCTCCAGTCGTTAAACAACACCATCCCAAAAATATAATCTTCCGCCTCATTTACCGGTATAGGCTCGCCTAATGCGTTGGCGTCGGTAGTTATAAAAGCCATTTCGAGCTCAAAATCTACTCTCTCCGAGGCTTTAAACACAGGAGTATCCGCTCCCGGAGGTAGTATTTGCCCCATGGGGCGTCGTACCGAAATACCGGAGGGAATTATAGAAGAACTCCTTCCGTGATAACCTACGGGAATGTGAAGCCAGTTGGGCAGTAAGGCATTTTCCGGATCTCTGAACATCTTTCCTACATTGGTAGCGTGCTCTTTGCTACTGTAAAAATCGGTATAGTCGCCAATCTGAACCGGCAGTTGCATTTCTATCTCGTCGAGAGTAAACAGTACTATGTGTCTGTGTTTTTCGTTATCTCTCAATTTGCTGTTTTCCGCATCAAACAATTCTGCAATGCGATTGCGCACCAATCGCCAAGTCTTCTTTCCGTCGGATATAAAATCGTTCAGACTGTCTTGAAGGAAGATGTCGTCTGTAAGAGGAATACCGTCAAAGTATCCCAATTGGTGTAATGCTCCGAGGTCTATGGCCGTATTTCCAATGCGAGTTCCTATGGTAATAACGTCGTCTCTTGTGAGAAAAACACCAAACGGAATATTCTGTATAGGGAAATCGGAGTCGGAACTTACCGGTATCCACGATGTTCTATTGGGGTCGTTGGCAGAGATAGGCATAGCGAAATTGTTGATTTATGTTTGATAAAATTGTGTTCAAAGATATTATTTTCGCCCAATTTACCGAATGTATTTGTTATTTTTGGCTTTTCTTAATGAAAGTTGTTCATAGTACCCTTAGCAGGAAGTAAATAAAGAGTAAACAGGGGTACGGGAACAGCTTGTTGAAAAAGGAAAATGCGGAAAACTAAAACAGAAATTATAGAACTTTGAAATTATAAATAATGCAACGAGACGAACAGATTTTTGAACTGATCGAAGCTGAAAAAGAACGCCAGTTACACGGACTGGAACTGATCGCTTCGGAGAATTTCGTAAGCGAACAGGTTATGGAAGCTGCCGGTTCGGTTTTGACCAACAAATATGCGGAGGGATACCCCGGAAAGCGCTACTACGGAGGATGTGAAGTGGTAGACGAGGTAGAGACTGTAGCCATAGAGCGCGCCAAGGCTTTGTTTGGAGCCGAATGGGTCAACGTACAACCCCACAGCGGATCTCAGGCCAATACGGCAGTGTATCACGCCTGTCTGAATCCGGGGGATAAAATACTCGGATTTGACCTATCTCACGGAGGTCACCTCACCCACGGTTCGCCGGTAAACTTTTCCGGTAAGCTATACAATCCCGTTTTTTACGGAGTGGAAGAAGAAACCGGAACCCTCAATTACGACAAGATAGAAGAGATCGCTAAAAGAGAGCAACCCAAGCTCATCATCGCTGGGGCTTCTGCTTATTCTAGAGATATAGATTTCAAACGCTTCCGCGAGATTGCCGACAGTGTAGGAGCTATTCTCTTTGCCGATATATCACACCCTGCCGGACTTATCGCCAAAGGCATACTCAACGATCCTGTTCCGCATTGTCATATCGTTACCACCACCACTCACAAAACGCTGAGAGGACCGAGAGGAGGAATCATCATGATGGGTAAAGATTTTGAGAACCCCTTCGGAATCACCCTTAAAAACGGCAAGCCACGTATGATGTCTTCACTCTTAGATAGCGCTGTATTTCCCGGAAATCAGGGAGGACCCTTAGAGCATATCATCGCAGCCAAAGCTGTCGCTTTCGGAGAGGCGCTTACCGACAATTTCCTGCACTACGCACTACAGGTCCGCAAAAATGCACAGACTATGGCGGCACTGTTTGTAGAAAAAGGATATAAGGTAATCAGCGGAGGAACAGACAATCACATGATGCTGATCGACCTGAGAAACAAAAACATTTCCGGTAAAGAAGCCGAAGAAGCGCTGGTAAAAGCCGATATTACGGTAAACAAGAATATGGTGCCCTTTGACGATAAATCTCCTTTTGTAACTTCCGGAATACGTATCGGAGCCTCGGCCATTACTACACGCGGACTTAAAGAAGAGGACGTGAAAACCGTGGTAGAGCTCATCGATGAGGTGGTTGCCAATCACACCGACGAGGCAGTGCTAGAAGGCGTACGCGAAAAAGTGAATAATCTGATGAAAACTAGACCGCTGTTTCAGTGGTAATCGGTTTTTATTTTGCCAAAATAGAGAAAGGGTTGCCTAAAGGTAGCCCTTTTTTAATTTAACATTAAGAAATATAAGCTCGGGTTTTATTACATTTGACACTTCTTTTACAAAGAATTATAACACTATGAATGGTAAATCACTACTCTTAAGTCCTTATCAGTTAGGAAATATTACACTGAACAACCGCATAGTTATTTCTCCCATGTGTCAGTATACCGCAACAGACGGATTGGCCGAAGATTGGCATCTTGTACATCTTGGGTCGAGAGCAGTAGGTGGTGCCGGACTCATCATACAGGAAGCCACAGCGGTAGTTCCGGAAGGGAGGATAACCTACGGAGATCTCGGAATTTGGAAAGACGAGCATATAGCCCCCCTGAAGCGAATAGTCGATTTTGTACACCGCCAAGGAAGCAAAATAGGAATACAACTAGCCCATGCCGGCCGAAAAGCCAGCTGCGAAAAACCCTGGGATGGAGGCGGACAAATAGTTGCGGAGCATCCCAATGGTTGGATTACAAAAGGACCGTCGCCCATTGCTTTCGGACAAGGGGAAATAGCCCCTCAAGAATTGACCCTCAGTGAAATAAAAGAATGTATAAACAGCTTTAAAGCTGCTGCAAAGCGAGCGCTCGAAGCGGGATACGACCTGATAGAATTACACGCCGCTCACGGCTATTTGCTACATCAGTTTTATTCACCGCTGAGCAATAAGCGCACAGACCAATACGGGGGAAGTTTTGAAAACCGCATACGCTTTACCCTCGAAGCCGCACGAGCTATACAGGAAGTCTGGGGAAAAGAAAGAGCCTTTATAGTTCGCATTTCAGCAACCGACTGGACTGAAGGGGGATGGAGTATTGAAGATTCCGTAAAACTCGCTACCGAACTCAAAGCATTGGGCATACACCTTATCGATACCTCTACGGGGGGTAATGTGCTGGCCGAGATTCCCGCAAAACCCAATTATCAAGTACCCTTTGCAGCCCAAATCAGAAAACAAGCCGATATACCTACTGGTGCCGTCGGACTCATCAATACCCCTCAACAGGCCGAAGCTATTTTACAAAATGGAGAAGCCGATTTGATACTAATTGCCCGAGAGAGCCTTCGAAACCCCTATTTTCCGCTCTATGCCGCCCATATCTTAGAAGGTGAAAGCATTGAAAAATGGCCCAATCAGTACGAAAGAGCCTATCCCACACACGGGGAGTGGAAATAACCATATTTTTGAAAAAGCATTGGAAAAATACACTTGTTTTAAACGAGTTGTGAATAAGTGAAATCATAAAAATTTTTACCCTTGAATACCGATATAGAAAATCTGTTTAAAGATAAGGTGCTAGGTCATCCCGGCGGACTCTTTGTATTGTTTTTTACCGAAATGTGGGAGCGTTTTTCATTCTACGGAATGAGAGTGCTGCTCGTCAATTTCCTCACCATGGCCGCCGTTGGCTATAATCCAGGTTGGGAATGGTCGGCCGAAAATGCCGGAGCCCTATTCGGTACCTATGCCATGCTGTTGTATATCACTCCCATAATTGGAGGTATTATAGCCGACAAATATACCGGCTACCGCTGGGCCGTAGTTATCGGCTCGCTTATCATGGCACTCGGACACGCCTGTATGGCCTTGGAGACCGAATTTTCCCTTTATCTCGGACTCGCCTTATTGGTGATAGGAACCGGCTTCTTTAAGCCCAATATTACTTCCATCATCTCTGAGATGTACAAAGGCCAAGAAGGGAAGAAGGACGGAGCCTATACCATCTTCTATATGGGCGTCAATGCCGGTGCATTTTTCGGAATGATGCTCTGTGGTTACTTGGCCGAAAAAGTAGGATGGAGCTGGGGATTCGGTCTGGCCGGAATATTTATGCTGTTAGGAACACTGCAGTTCTGGCTGTCGGGCAATCTGTTTGGTAAAATAGGAGGTAAGCCCGCCGACCGAAATGTCGCAGCAGCTGTAGAAAGCGAAGAACAGACTGTAAATGCGGCAATACAATCCGCTAAAGAAGAAGAAGAAAAACCCAATCCGTTTACCCTCTTAGACAAAATACTCATAGTGCTGTGTAGTGTTATAGGACTGGGATACGCCATAAACGACCCCATGTCTAAAATAGCTGATATAGACATGTTTTCCGCGCTTCAAATCGGGAAATTAGAAGGGCAATATGTGGCAGTATTGTTTGCCTTAGCACTCTTCCTGTTTTTGGTAATCGGAAGGATACTGCGCTATTCCGCCGTAGTGAGAGATCGTATGTTTGCCTTTATCATATTTGCCTTCTTTACCGTGTTTTTCTGGCTTTCTTTCGAGCAAGGAGCATCATCGCTCATACTGTTTGCCCGAGATAATGTAGACCGATCGCTGTCGGGAAATGCAGCGGTGATCTTTAATGTGGTCAATACCCTGCTCACCGTAATTCCACTGCTCATCATATCGTGGGTACTGTATCTGCTGTGGAAAAAGACCTATTACAAAATACCGGGATCCAATATAGTTTTAGTAGTTTGCTTCCTGCTGATGTGGGGCATAGTGGGCTGGATGATCTCGAGAGATTTCAATACCGTAGCCTACGATGTTACCTATACCGCTTATGAAAAGATAACAACCGACGATGAGGGAAATGAAAAAGTATTGTATATAGGTATATCCGAAAACACAGAAGTACCGGAAGGAGCCAAGGTTTTGGAAAGAACCATAACCATAGAAGAACCCGAAAGCTTTAAAGAGGGCGACATCATACCTATTATCGCCAAAGACAACGACGAAACAGCCTTTGGCTATCTCGGCGATAACCGACTGTCTCTCGCATACCAAAATGCACAAGAATTAGGTCGCAAAGATCACAGAGTAATAGAAGCTACCATAACCCAAGTAAAAGACAATCAAATCGAAATCACTGTCTCTTGGTTTAGTATACTCAATTCCTTTTTTATCATAGTCTTTGCCTCTTTCTACTCCAAGTGGTGGGAGAGTAAGTACAACCCCTCTGCAGCCAACAAATACGCATTAGGACTCATTATAATGGCAATAGGCTTCGGACTCTTAGCTTGGGGGGCATACGGAGTTTCAGGAACGGTAAAAGTGAGTATGATATGGCTTATCTTAGCTTACCTTTTCCACACCCTTGGCGAACTTTGTCTGTCGCCTGTCGGACTCTCCTATGTGAGTAAATTAGTGCCCGCGCGGATGATCGCCCTGATGTTTGGTATGTGGTATCTCGCCATAGCCATCGGAAACAAACTCGCTGCCGTTTTGGGCGGACAGATAGAAAATATTACTTCGCAATACAGCTTGTCGGTGTTTTTCCTGATATTTACTATAGTACCCATGGTTGCCGGAGTACTGATATTTTTACTGAATCCCGTATTGAAAAAAATGATGCATGGCGTGAGGTAGGGGAATTGACAAAGTACAAGCGATAGCAGTGATGTACTTTATATTGTTATGAGCATACGAGATATACTACATAAAACGAGTCACAGACCCTGGCCTATACCTTCCGGAAACTGGAAGTATTACCAGGAGTGGAACGATGCCGTCTTTTTGCATTGGCAGGTGGAGCTAAGCGAATTGCGTCCATGGGTTCCTCAGGAACTGCAAATCGACCTTTTAGACGGTAAACCTTGGGTGTCTGTGGTGGCTTTTAATATGGAAAAGATCAGACCGAGATATCTGCCGGCATTTCCACCTATATCCGACTTTCACGAGATCAATATCAGAACCTATGTGCGCTCCGGAACAATAAGCGGCGTCTATTTTCTAAGCATAGAAGGCGGAACCGCCCTGTCGTGTAAAATAGCCAAAGCCCTTTCCGGACTTCCGTATCGGTTTTCCGATATGAAACGCACACCCAATACTTACCAGTCTTTTAATGCCCCATATAACGATCACTTCTATATCCGCTATACATCCGGGCCTCCATTATCCATAAAATCCCAATCAGACCTCTGGCTTACCGAGCGATACGCCTTGTTTCAAGACAGCGCCCACCACATCAATACCTTCCAAATTCACCATATAGAATGGCCGGTGCAAGAGCTCCAAATCCACGATCTAAAGGTCGACTACCCGAGGTTCGAGAGCCTGCTAAAAGGACAACCCGATAAGGTACATTATTCTCCGGGAGTTAGGGTTTTGGCTTGGGGGAGGGAGAAGTAAAAGAGTTGCTAAGGCAAAAAAAAATGCTCCCTGATTATGGACAAGGAGCAATCCAAATGTTTTCACAACGGAATAATCCTTATTGTGAATTGCATTCAAAAAATTTGTAAAGCGAATATACAAAAATAATTTGTCTTTTATAAGGTTTTCCGTAAATTACGGTTTTTATTATTATTTTAAACCGGCTTTTTGGTATAAAAGTGAGGTTTGAATTATATAAAGAACACTAACTAACCATTACTGTTTTTAATTATGAAAAGAATTTTAGGATTGGATTTGGGGACTAACTCGATTGGATTTGCACATGTGATTGAAAGAGAGGATGTAAAACGGTCAGAAATTAAACAAATCGGAGTTCGTGTAATTCCACTTACTGTTGATGAGCAACAAAATTTTGAGAAAGGAAAAAGCATCACGACAAATGCAGACAGAACTTTAAAAAGAGGGGCGAGAAGAAACCTTGATCGTTATCAAGACAGACGAAAAAATCTAATTAAGGTTTTACGGGATGCAAATATTATTGATCAAAGTACAATACTCGCTGAAAACGGAAAAAATACGACGCATCAAACTTGGGAATTAAGAGCAAAATCGGTTCTTGAACGGATTGAAAAGGAGGAATTGGCCCGTGTGTTTTTGGCAATTAATAAAAAACGCGGTTATAAAAGTTCCCGAAAAGCCAAAAATGAAGACGAAGGCCAGACAATTGATGGAATGGCTGTTGCAAAGCGGCTATACGATGAAAGAATAACTTGCGGGCAATTGGTTTATCAACTTTTACAAGAGGGTAAAAAATCAATTCCTGATTTTTATCGTTCAGATTTGCAGGCGGAATTTGATAAAATATGGGGTTTCCAAAAACAGTTTTATCCTGAAATCCTGACAGACGAATTTTATCAGGAGCTAAAAGGAAAGGGACAAAGAGCTACCTCTGGTTTGTTTTGGACAAAATATAAATTCAATACTGCTGAAAACAAAGGAACAAGAGAAGAAAAAAAAATACAGTCCTATAAATGGCGAAGTGAAGCAACCTCAAAGCAATTAGAAAAGGAAGAGGTGGCTTTTGTTTTAACAGAAATAAACAACAACCTCAATAATTCAAGTGGCTACCTCGGTGCAATTTCAGACCGAAGTAAGGAGTTGTATTTCAATAAGCAAACGGTTGGTCAGTATTTGTTTAAACAACTTCAGGAAAATAGACATACACTACTAAAAAATCAAGTATTTTACCGTCAAGATTATTTGGATGAGTTTGAAAAAATATGGGAAGTTCAATCTCAATATCACTCCGAATTAACAGAAGAACTCAAAACTGAAATTAGGGATATTGTTATTTTTTACCAGCGGAAACTGAAATCTCAAAAAGGATTGATCAGCTTCTGTGAGTTTGAAAGCAAAGAGATTTTAGTTGGAGGTAAAAAGAAGACTATAGGATTAAAAGTAGCACCAAAATCTTCACCATTATTTCAGGAATTTAAGATTTGGCAAAATCTCAACAACGTTTTAATCCGTAAAAAGGGAAGTAAAAAAAGAGTAGTAAGACAGGATAATCAGAGAAGTCTATTTGACGACGAAAAAGAAATATTTGAACTTGATTTAGAGGCAAAGAAGATCTTATTCGATGAATTGAATCTCAAAGGAAATTTAAAAGCCAATAAAATCATCGAATTATTAGGATATAAACCTAGTGAATGGGAAATCAATTATTCTGAATTAGAAGGTAATCGGACAAATAAAGCCCTTTATGAAGCTTATTTAAAAATTGTAGATATAGAAGGGTATGACGTAAAGGATTTGCTGAAAGTAAAATCCAATAAAGATGAAGTTGAATTGGATCACTTGAAAGTTCCCGCTCATAAGATAAAAGGTATGATTCGGGATATTTTTAAAGTATTGGATATAGATGCTGAAATTCTTGATTTTGATGCTGAATTAGAAGGGAAAGATTTTGAACAACAGAAATCGTATCAATTATGGCATTTACTGTATTCTTATGAAGGTGATAATTCTCAAAGTGGTAATGATAAATTATACGAGTTATTAGCGGATAAATTTGGATTTAAAAAGGAGCACAGTCAAATTTTGGCAAATATTACTTTATCGGAAGATTATGGAAATCTTTCTTCCAAAGCGATGAGAAAGGTTTATCCGTTTATTAAAGAAAATAAATATAGCACTGCCTGTGAGTTAGCTGGTTACCGTCATTCTAAACATTCCCTAACCAAAGAGGAGATAGAAAACAGGCAGTTAGATGATAAATTGGAGTTGCTAAAAAAGAATAGCTTGCGTAATCCAGTGGTGGAGAAAATTCTCAATCAGATGGTGAATGTGGTCAACTCGTTATTAGAAAAAAACAGAGAAGAAGATCCCAACTTTAAATTCGATGAAATTCGAATAGAACTTGCAAGGGAGTTAAAGAAAAATGCTTCCGAAAGAGCAGAAATGACTATAGGAATAAATAAGGCTAAAACAAATCACGAAAAGATTTTTAAAATTTTACAGACTGAATTTGGAATAAAAAATCCAACTCGAAACGATATCATCCGTTATCGTTTATATGAGGAGTTAAAAAATAACGGTTATAAAGATTTATATACGAACGAATATATTCCGAGAGAAATTATTTTTAGTAAGCAAGTAGATATAGAGCACATCATTCCGCAATCTAGATTGTTTGACGACAGTTTTTCCAACAAAACAATTGTATATAGAAAAATAAATCTTGCAAAAGGTAATCAAACGGCTTATGATTATATTTCTTCTAAATATGGTGATACTAAGGATTATGAAGAGAGAATTAAAGCATTATATGATTTAAATTTAAAGAATAAAGGCGAAGGAATATCCAAAGCCAAATACCAAAAATTACTTAAAAAAGAATCGGAAATAGGCGATGGATTTATAGAACGTGACTTAAGAGAAAGCCAATACATTGCCAAAAAGGCAAAAGAAATGTTGTTTAAAATCACCAAATCGGTTGTTTCAACTTCGGGTAGTATTACAGGCCGATTGAGAGATGATTGGGGATTGATTAATGTGATGAAGGAATTAAATCTTCCAAAATACCGTGCTTTGGGTTTGACCGAAATGCAGGAACGTAAATTTGGACAAAAAGTAGAAGTGATTAAAGACTGGACAAAGCGAAACGACCATCGCCATCATGCTATGGATGCTTTGACTGTGGCTTTTACTAAGTACAATCACATCCAATATTTGAATTATCTAAATGCCCGAAAGAATGAAAATCACAAGTTGCACGGTAATATTATTGCTATTGAGAAAGTAGAAACAGAGACTAAGGTTGATAGCGATGGAAACAAAAAACGTGTATTTAAAGAGCCTATTCCAAATTTCCGTCAAGTTGCCAAAGAATATTTGGAAAAGATACTGATTTCGCACAAAGCGAAAAATAAAGTAGTTACTAAAAATAAAAATAAGATTTCAGGTAAAGACAAACCACAAGAAGTCTTAACGCCAAGAGGACAATTACATAAAGAAACGGTTTACGGTAAATATCATTATTATGAAAGTAAAGAAGAGAAGGTAGGCACTAAGTTTGATATAGAAACGATTGAAAAAGTAGCGAACCCAACTTATAAAAAAGCATTATTAAAACGTCTTTCTGAAAATGGAAACGATCCTAAAAAAGCATTTGGTGGGAAAAATACGTTGAGCAAAAATCCGATTTATATCAGTTTAGAGCAAAACATTAAAGTTCCTGAAAAAGTGAAGTTAGTTTGGTTGGAAGAAGATTATTCTATTCGAAAAGATATTAATCCAGATAACTTTAAGGATGAAAAATCAATCGATAAAGTTTTAGATGAAGGCGTAAAAAGAATACTAAAAAATCGATTAAAAGAATTCGATAATGATGCCAAAAAGGCTTTTTCCGATTTAGACAAAAATCCGATTTGGTTGAACGAAGCCAAAGGAATTTCCGTTAAACGTGTAACCATAAGTGGTGTGAAAAACGCAGAATCTCTGCATTACAAGAAAGACCATTTAGGAAATGAAATCTTGGATGAAAAAGGAAATAAAATCCCTGTCGATTTTGTAAGTACCGGAAATAATCATCACGTTGCAGTTTATAAAGATGAAAAAGGAAACTTGCAGGAAAATGTAGTTTCGTTCTTTGAAGCAGTAATCAGAGTCAATCAAGGTTTACCAATTATTGATAAAACCTATAACCAACATTTGGGTTGGCAATTTTTATTCACTATGAAACAAAACGAAATGTTTGTTTTCCCGAATGAAAATACCGGATTCAATCCAAATGAAATAGATTTATTAGACCCGAAAAATAAAAAGGAAATCAGTCCTAATTTGTTTAGGGTACAGAAGTTTGGATCTTTGCTTTCCGGTTTTTGGTTTAGACATCATTTGGAAACAACCGTTGAAGTCAATAATAATCTAAAAGGGATTACATATAAAGTAATTCAAAGTGCTAATAATTTGAATAATATTATTAAAGTCCGCATAGATCACCTTGGAGATATTGTAAGTGTTGGAGAATATTAAATTTTACTCAAAAATAAGATAAATGTCCAAATCCAATCCCCATATTCATAGTCGTAAAAGCATACGCCTTAAGGGCTATGACTATGCACAGCAGGGATTGTATTTTATCACCTTATGTGTTCGAGGAAGGGAGTGTTTATTTGGTGAAATTGACAATGGAAAGATGGTCTTAAATTCTTATGGACAGATTGCAAAAGAGGAATGGTTGCACACAATAAAGGTGAGGCAGAACGTAGCTTTACACGAATTTATAGTTATGCCCGATCACCTTCATGGCATAGTTGAAATTTTGGAGCGAAAAGAGGAGGGAGGAGAGCTTGGAAAGTTCAAATCTCCCTCCCATACCATAGGCGCTATCGTCAGGGGATATAAAATAGCGACGATAAAAAGAATCAAGGATTTTATTTACCATCAAGAAGAGGAATCCGCTCCATACCCAGATCCGGAACTCCGTAAGGGCGAATTGCAATTCGCCCCAACCGCCCCAACCGATATAACCGAAAAAATCAAAAAATCGGATTTTAAGATATGGCAGCGCAATTACTACGATCGTATCATACGTAACGAGGAGGCGTATCACCATATATCGCGATATATCGTAAACAATCCCATAAGATGGGAGAAAAGTAAACCCGATAAAGAATAACAACCCAACCAAACCACCTTTAATTATGATTAAACGCACTATCTACATCGGCAATCCGGCCTATCTAAAATTTAAGGATAAGCAGTTAAAGGTTATCGATCCGGAGAGTCAGGAAGAAAAGGGATCTGTTCCGGTTGAAGATATGGCTGTATTGATGTTAGACAATTATCAGGTAACTATCAGTCACCAGCTTATCGTAGCCCTTCAAGGCAACAATGTGGCCGTTATCAGTTGCGACGCCCACCACCTGCCATTTGCCATGATGTTGCCTATGAGTGGACACGTAGAACACTCCGAAAGACTAAAGCAACAGATCAGTGTTTCCGAACCCCTGCGAAAACAGCTGTGGAAGCAAACCGTAGAAGCCAAGATCAGCCAGCAGATGTTGGTGCTTAAAAAACTCCGAAAGCCTCATCAACCCTTGGTCGAATTTATGGGTCAAGTGCGGTCTGGCGACAGTACTAATATGGAGGGCATTGCCGCGCAGTATTACTGGAAACAGTTATTTGAAAATTTTACCCGGGAGAGAGAAGGGGAGATGCCAAATAATTTTCTGAATTTCGGATATGCAGTGTTGCGGAGCATTGTAGCCAGGGCTTTGGTAAGCTCCGGTTTAAATCCAACTTTGGGAATTTTTCACCGAAATAAATACAATGCCTATTGTCTTGCCGACGATATAATGGAACCCTACCGCCCTTATGTTGATCTTGCGGTATACGAATGGATGGAAGAGCATCCGGGTAATGACAAACTCAGTAGAGAAGCCAAGGCCTATTTACTTCAACTCGCCACCCGCGATGTGATGATTATGCAAAAACTTCGTCCCCTTATGGTGGCGGTAAGCAGCACCACCTCTTCACTGTACAAATGTATTACCGGCGAATTGCGGACTATTCGCTATCCGGTGATGTACTAAACGGAGCAGAAGATGAACCAGCATCGTTTTAATGCCTATAGGATTATGTGGGTACTCGTATTTTTTGACTTACCAACGGAGACTAAACGCGACCGTCATGTAGCGACTCGATTTCGCAAACAACTGATAGATGACGGTTTTACGATGTTTCAGTTTTCCATTTACCTCCGCCATTGCCCGAGTCGTGAAAATGCGGAAGTTCACATCAAGCGAACCAAAAACAATCTGCCTAAACACGGAAAAATCGGAATATTATGTGTTACTGACAAACAGTTTGGAAATATGGAGGTCTTTTTCGGGCAAAAAGAAGCCGATTTACCACCTCCATCCCAGCAGTTAGAATTGTTTTGACAGGATTAAAAAAATGGATAACAAAAAAGCAGGTCATTGCAAAACAACCTGCTTTTTTTGATTTCGTTCTCAGCGCCCAACCCCTTATAAACAAAGAGATTTAAATGAGGTTGGAACGAATCCCTGTAAATCTACAAATTTTTGAAAGCAATTCACAACCCGTAATTCTCCGGCATGAATCATATCAGTGTTGGAACGAATCCCTGTAAATCTACAAATTTTTGAAAGCAATTCACAACTCTCACTATATTTTATAATTGTCCTGAACCGTTGGAACGAATCCCTGTAAATCTACAAATTTTTGAAAGCAATTCACAACGTGATTTCATTGACACCGTCTTCACCGTCTGTTGGAAAGAATCCCTGTAAATCTACAAATTTTTGAAATCAATTCACAAATATTTCCGTCTGTTGGCTCTGCAGCGGATGGTTGGAACGAATCCCTGTAAATCTACAAATTTTTGAAAGCAATTCACAACGTTATTGAATAGGTCACTTTGATAAGTTTTGTTGGAACGAATCCCTGTAAATCTACAAATTTTTGAAAGCAATTCACAACACCGGGGGTAAAGAAATTTAACCAGGGGGGGTTGGAACGAATCCCTGTAAATCTACAAATTTTTGAAAGCAATTCACAACTGCTTTTGATTTGTACTTGAAGTTCCATTGGTTGGAACGAATCCCTGTAAATCTACAAATTTTTGAAAGCAATTCACAACTTTTGTGAAGCAAATTTTTTCACTCTTGCTGTTGGAACGAATCCCTGTAAATCTACAAATTTTTGAAAGCAATTCACAACTTGGTCTCCTACAGGCCATTCGCTTTGATTGTTGGAACGAATCCCTGTAAATCTACAAATTTTTGAAAGCAATTCACAACATATTGATTATAGTTTATTAATGCGCCTTCGTTGGAACGAATCCCTGTAAATCTACAAATTTTTGAAAGCAATTCACAACATATCATCAATATTCTTCAATGGAAATTCTGTTGGAACGAATCCCTGTAAATCTACAAATTTTTGAAAGCAATTCACAACACAAGATTTGGTTTTGTAGTCGTAGAATTAGTTGGAACGAATCCCTGTAAATCTACAAATTTTTGAAAGCAATTCACAACCCATCGTCAGAAAATATACTGTTTCTTCGTGTTGGAACGAATCCCTGTAAATCTACAAATTTTTGAAAGCAATTCACAACTTAACCGCTAAAGGCATTCAGTACCGAGAGGTTGGAACGAATCCCTGTAAATCTACAAATTTTTGAAAGCAATTCACAACCAAGATTTGGTTTTGTAGTCGTAGAATTATGTTGGAACGAATCCCTGTAAATCTACAAATTTTTGAAAGCAATTCACAACCTTGCTCTGAGTTCTGAAGAGGTGGCTGCCGTTGGAACGAATCCCTGTAAATCTACAAATTTTTGAAAGCAATTCACAACATTTCCACGTTAGAGCTTTGTTGGTCGCTTGTTGGAACGAATCCCTGTAAATCTACAAATTTTTGAAAGCAATTCACAACGGCAGGTTGTTTTCCTGCACTTCTTTGTACGTTGGAACGAATCCCTGTAAATCTACAAATTTTTGAAAGCAATTCACAACGGTAAAGAAGAAATGGAGCATCTTAAGATGGTTGGAACGAATCCCTGTAAATCTACAAATTTTTGAAAGCAATTCACAACCGAAGTTCTCATCTACCGCTGTCATATAGTGTTGGAACGAATCCCTGTAAATCTACAAATTTTTGAAAGCAATTCACAACATGGGAGTACTTTAAGAAGAATGCTGTTGAGTTGGAACGAATCCCTGTAAATCTACAAATTTTTGAAAGCAATTCACAACACCGATGTTAATGCCCTTGTTAGTGATAATGTTGGAACGAATCCCTGTAAATCTACAAATTTTTGAAAGCAATTCACAACTATAGCCAATATTTGATGTGAAGTCTTCCGGTTGGAACGAATCCCTGTAAATCTACAAATTTTTGAAAGCAATTCACAACTCTTAATGGAGCGACAGCGGAATGATGCCCGTTGGAACGAATCCCTGTAAATCTACAAATTTTTGAAAGCAATTCACAACAATTACAATTACAATTAGAGAAATTTTAAAGTTGGAACGAATCCCTGTAAATCTACAAATTTTTGAAAGCAATTCACAACGACGGAAACATTGATGCGAATGGCACCTATGTTGGAACGAATCCCTGTAAATCTACAAATTTTTGAAAGCAATTCACAACGGATTTTCCGCCCACGTTACTATTCTTTTTGTTGGAACGAATCCCTGTAAATCTACAAATTTTTGAAAGCAATTCACAACTTCATGTGCAACGCAGCATTGTACAACCGTGTTGGAACGAATCCCTGTAAATCTACAAATTTTTGAAAGCAATTCACAACTGCCGGTTGTTTACCTACAGTTTGGAACGAGTTGGAACGAATCCCTGTAAATCTACAAATTTTTGAAAGCAATTCACAACTGTGTTTTTCGTCTGTTTTGTTAACATATTGTTGGAACGAATCCCTGTAAATCTACAAATTTTTGAAAGCAATTCACAACTATCGATAAACTTTTTTATTGCTTTCTCAAGTTGGAACGAATCCCTGTAAATCTACAAATTTTTGAAAGCAATTCACAACGTGTAGTGTCTGCACATGATTCTTTACCGCGTTGGAACGAATCCCTGTAAATCTACAAATTTTTGAAAGCAATTCACAACGAGATTCCTCATTGAAAGTCAGGGTGACGAGTTGGAACGAATCCCTGTAAATCTACAAATTTTTGAAAGCAATTCACAACTGCTTTCTTCTTCTTACATTCCATACATTTGTTGGAACGAATCCCTGTAAATCTACAAATTTTTGAAAGCAATTCACAACCCCGTGGTGTTATACTTATAATGCCCATAAGTTGGAACGAATCCCTGTAAATCTACAAATTTTTGAAAGCAATTCACAACGGATATAAGCACATGTTCTTATTTTTTTGGGTTGGAACGAATCCCTGTAAATCTACAAATTTTTGAAAGCAATTCACAACCCGGGGCAATTAATGATTGTGTTGCCCTGGGTTGGAACGAATCCCTGTAAATCTACAAATTTTTGAAAGCAATTCACAACACAGAGGAGAACAAAGATATGTTCATGACAGTTGGAACGAATCCCTGTAAATCTACAAATTTTTGAAAGCAATTCACAACTGAGTTTCTTTTGACGATGATATTGTTTTCGTTGGAACGAATCCCTGTAAATCTACAAATTTTTGAAAGCAATTCACAACACCATAACTAATACTATTTTGCCCTTGGAAGTTGGAACGAATCCCTGTAAATCTACAAATTTTTGAAAGCAATTCACAACACAGCAACTGGTGTATACCACCCTGAGTTAGTTGGAACGAATCCCTGTAAATCTACAAATTTTTGAAAGCAATTCACAACTAATTTAATTATCATGAAATTCAATTGGAAGTTGGAACGAATCCCTGTAAATCTACAAATTTTTGAAAGCAATTCACAACGGATAGTTTTGAGGACATAAACATTGAACTGTTGGAACGAATCCCTGTAAATCTACAAATTTTTGAAAGCAATTCACAACGCCCTGGCTGGAAGGACGTAATCCTGCCATGTTGGAACGAATCCCTGTAAATCTACAAATTTTTGAAAGCAATTCACAACATATACCAGGAAGGTTTGGCGGTTAAGGAAGTTGGAACGAATCCCTGTAAATCTACAAATTTTTGAAAGCAATTCACAACACATTTCATCGTATTTTTACAACATGAACTGTTGGAACGAATCCCTGTAAATCTACAAATTTTTGAAAGCAATTCACAACAGCTTCTCTAGCGGCGTAACTTTCTTTTGAGTTGGAACGAATCCCTGTAAATCTACAAATTTTTGAAAGCAATTCACAACTGCGGATAGTG
>JAJUFH010000025.1 GCA_029266035.1 Sinomicrobium sp. | reverse complement strand
GTACCTCAACGAGTTTGCTTTTAGGTTAAATCGTTCACAATCCAAACAGACCATTTTTCATAAAGCTATTGAAAGGATGGTAAAACATCAACCCATATATCAATATCAAATTACACAGAACTTAAATACATAACTCAATTAATCTGTTATTGAGGGGGCTCGTTTACTTCAGTCCCTTAGATTCTAGTATGGCATCGACTTTCGGATCACTTCCTCTAAAGGCTTTGTAGGCTTCTTTGTATTCGAGAGTATTTCCTCGAGAGAGTATCATATCTCGGTAACGTTGCCCGTTCTCACGGGTGAGTCCTCCGTTTTCGTCAAACCATTTTCCGGTATCGAGTGCCAGCATTTCGGTCCACAGATAGGCGTAATAGCCAGAGGCATATCCTCCTCCGAAAACGTGGTTGAAAAAGGTAGCACGGTATCTGGGCGGAACGTTTTTCATCCAGAGATGATCTGCTTCGAGTGAAGATTTTTCAAAGGCATTGACATCCATGTTTTCCTCGACTTCATTTAAGGTGTGGAAATTAAAATCCAGTTTGGCCGCTGCGATGACTTCACCAAAGGCAAATCCCTGATTGAAGGTACTTGCCTTTTTGATCTTGTCGATAAGTTCCTGCGGCATAGGCTCCCCGGTTTCGAAATGAACGGCGTAGTTTTTTAGTACTTCAGGTACCAGTGCCCAGTGTTCATTGGCTTGTGACGGATATTCCACAAAATCTCTAGCCACTGAGGTCCCGGAGATAAAAGCGTATTTCTGGTTTGCGAAAAATCCGTGCAGGGCATGGCCGAATTCGTGGAAGAGCGTCATGGCATCGTCAAAAGTGATGAGTGCCGGTTCGCCGGGAGCGGGTTTGGTATAATTACACACATTGTAAATTACCGGTTTCTGATCCATTAATTTTGACTGATCTCTGAAGTTGCTCATCCAGGCTCCACCGCGTTTGCTTTCGCGGGCAAAATAATCGCCGTAGAAGAGTCCGAGTGGCGTGCCGTCTTCTTCTTTTAATTCGTAAACTAGTACTTCGGGATGATATACGGGTATGTCTTTGCGCTCTTCGAAGGTGATGCCATACAGTTTGGAAGCGGCGTAAAAGACTCCTTTTTCCAGCACGGTTTTTAATTCGAAATAGGGTTTTATCTGATTTTCATCCAAGTCGTACTTGGCTTTGCGTACTTTTTCAGCATAAAAATTCCAATCCCAGGGTTCGAGTGTAAACGGATTTTCTTCTTCGTCTATTATTTTTTGGATTTCTATAGCTTCTTCTTTTGCAGCAGCTACGGTGGCCGGAACTAATTGTGCAAAGAAATCCTCTACCGTTTCAGGAGTTTCTACCATGGTGTCTTGTAGATTCCATGCTGCGTAGGTGGAAAATCCGAGCAGTTTAGCCTTTTCGATACGCAATTTTACAATTTCCTGTATGATGGCTGTAGTCGAGTGTTCTGCTCCGTTTGTTCTATTCCAGCTGCGGCTAAACAACTCTTCTCTGATTTTCCGATTGCTAAGGCTTTGTGTCAACGGTTGCTGTGTGGTATTGAGCAGTGGAATTCTCCACTCATCCTTACCGTCTACTTTTAATGCATTGATTTCCCCGAAAGAGAGTCCGTCCAAGAGTAGTGTATCTGTAACTGTCAATGCCGAGGCGTTATTGGCTTCCAATAGCACCTGTCCGAACTCGTTTTCTAATGAGGCGAGGCGGGAGTTAATTTCCTTGAGTTTGGCCTTGTCGTCAGCCGACAATTTGGCACCGGCTTTTACAAATTTCTGATAGCGAATTTCGAGCAGCTTTAGATCTTCTGCATCCAAATTCAGCTCATTTCTTTGGTCGTATAGTGTTTGTATGCGATCAAAGAGTTTTTCGTCAAGGGTAATATTGTCTCGATGTTCGGCAAATCGCGCCGACATTTCAGCGTCCAGTTTTTTGAGTACATCGTTGGTATGTGCACTAGTCAGGGCGTTAAACACACTGTTTACCCGGTTTACGAGTATGTGTGCCTTTTCCATAGCTACGAGTGTATTCTCAAAAGTAGGAGGTTCTGGGTTGTTGGCAATGAGTTGTATGGCTTCTGTTTCCGACTGAAGGGCATATTCCAGTGCCGGTTTGAAATCTTCGTTCTTGATTTTCGAAAAATCAGGAGCGCCATAGGGCAGTTTACTCTCTTGTAATAGCGGGTTGTTTTGCATGATTTCTGCGGTGTGTTCCTGTGTTTTTTTGGCCTTGTCTTTCTCTTCACATCCAGACAGCGAAAGTACTAAAACAACAGATAACAGTGTAAGGTGTTTTCCTCTCATTGTGTAAATTTGTTAAGTGACTTCAAATTTACACAAAAAAAAAGCCACCCGAGAGAGGGTGGCTGACAATAATATGATAAAAGCAACTTAAATTGCTGTTACATTTACTGCGTTAAGACCTTTTTTGCCTTGTTCAACTTCGTAAGTGACTTCGTCGTTCTCGCGAATGTTGTTTCTCAATCCTGATGCGTGTACAAATACATCTTCTCCGCCGTCGGCTGGTGTAATGAAACCATATCCTTTGGCGTCATTAAAAAATTTTACTGTTCCTTTGTTCATCTTAAATAAAAAATTATTGGCGAAGATAATGTAATTATTTGGTTTTCAGTTTTTTTTATGCGATTTATTTTTGACAATTCTAAAAAAGATATTCTAAAGCACTATTTTAAAAAACAGGAAAAACGCCCTTATATCCGTTACCGACCCGAATATTTGTCTTCTACGCTTATTTTTAAGCGCTTTTTCCCAGGCTATTTTATTTTGATTTAATAGCGGTTTTCTCTTTTCTTCTGTATAATTTTACCCCTTGATTAGAAGATTGTCTATGAAAAGTTACAACAGTAAGAACGAGCGAATCAGTACCATATCTACATTTTTACTGATTCCGCTTTCGGGACTGGTTACCGATATTTATTTGCCGTCATTTCCGGAGATGCAAGAGGCTCTCGGTGTTGGAGCGGGGGCAATACAGCTCACGCTTACTTACTTTTTGGTGAGCTACGGTTTTGCACTGCTCTTTGCAGGGAGCGTGGTAGACAGTTTTGGGAGGTATAATCTCACCTTGGGAGCCTTGGTGGTATTTGCCTTGAGCAGTTTTGCCATTGTGTGGTTTCCCGATATATATCTGTTATATGCCATGAGGATTGTGCAGGGGATAAGCACGGCGCTAATTGTGGTGAGCAAGCGTTCTTTTCTCGTAGATATATACAGCGGAGAGAAACTGAAACACTACACTTCCTGGCTTACGGTAATATGGTCTATGGCCCCTATATCAGCGCCTTTTATAGGGGGCTACCTCCAGAAATTATTCGGCTGGGATGCCAATTTTTACCTGTTGGGCATATACGCACTGATTATGCTGGTTATGGAAGCAGTTTTCTCAGGGGAAGCCCTGAAAGATTTTAAAGCGTTTAATAAAAACACTATTGTAGAATCTTATAAAAATGTACTCCGAGCTCCCGATTTCAGTATAGGTCTGGTAGTACTCGGACTGGCTTATAGCATGGCTATGGTATTTGCCATGTCTACCCCCTTTATCGTAGAGCACCATTTTCACCTGTCGGCTGTAGTTACTGGTTACTGTGCTCTTTTTTCAGGGGTGGGATTGATGTTTGGAGGCCTCATAGGAAGGGCGTTGAGCCACTGGTCGTTTGTAAGGAAATTGATAGGAGGGAGCACAGCGATATTGATTTTGGGAATACTGATGTACGGTTTCGGACAGTATTACTCTACTGTGTATACGCTGATGTTGTTTGTACTGTTGCTACACACTTCCTCCGGATTCATCTACACGGTGTATTTCACCTATTGTATAACGAGATTTCCTCAATACGCCGGGGTTGCTAACGGACTTACCAGTGGGGCGAGTTATCTCGTGACTTCGGTGGTCAGTTTTGTCATAGTAAGTATTATACATATTGAAACTCAGTCATTACTGGCGCTCAGTTATATTATACTCAGTATATCCATGCTTTTGATAATCAATTATTTGCGAGTTATATCGAAGAAGAAGTTGTCGTGGGAATAGTTAACAGTACTATGCGAGGCTTCCTCAGATAATTAAAATTGAAAGTATAGCCGTTAGTATTCTTGCTTTCAGTACCTTTGCCCTTTCCAATTTCTATATAGATATGTTTAGGCATAAAGGAAGGAAGAGAGCTTTTGTTCACAACTTGAGGCTGGCTTCCATGCTGAGTTTTGTAGCCGGAGTGGTCAATATAGCCGGCATATTGTCATTGGAAACGCTAACGACCAATGTAACGGGGCATTTTGCCTATTTTTCCAAGGCTTTTGTAGACCGCGATTATCATTGGATGTTACTGTACCTGCTCTTCATTTTCTTTTTTCTTTTGGGAGCCTTTGTCTCGGGCTGGCTCAACGAAATACTGACGCATACTCGGGAAAAACTTTCATACCTGATACCTGTGTGTATAGAATTTGTGATATTGCTAGCGGTTGCTATAATCGGTGTAGGAAATGATGCACCTTATATCTCGGGCGCGATGGCCTGTTCGTTGCTTTTTGCAATGGGATTGCAGAATGCTCTGGTTACTAAAATATCACAATCTGTAGTACGAACAACACACCTCACCGGATTATTTACCGACCTGGGAATCGAATTGTCACAGTTACTTTTTTACCGAGATAAGAACCAATTGTACTGGCTTAAACGGGGGGTATATCTCAAGCTGACTATTATATGTTGTTTCTTTGTAGGAGGGATTATGGGGGGAGTAGGCTATAATTACCTCGACCTAAAGGTGCTTCTGTTGGCTTGTAGCGGACTGATTGCTGCTATTTTTTACGATGCCGTACTGTTGCGATTTTATCTTATAAGGAGAAAAATCACTTCTAATTAATACGGCAGTTGAGGGATTACTTCAAATGCTCTCGTATTTCCTTTAGTTCATTTTTTATTTCCTGCGCCCAGTGATCCAGTTGGAGGTTTGGGGCAGGCTCCAGCACTCCTGATATTTTACTGACCACCCGCCATATTTCGCGGATGTCTTCTGGTCGAGTTTCTATGGTTGGGTATTCTGGATTTACAGAGACCAGTTGTATACGATTTTGCTGGCGCACAATTTTTTTTACCACTAAAGAGTCTTGGAGTACAACTACATAAATCTCTTCGGGGCGTAGGTCTGACAGTTTTTCCTCTGCCTGAGCGATAACCCATTCTCCCGAATGCAATACGGGATACATGCTGTTTCCCTCCACTTGAAACCCGCGATAGGTGGCATTCCGGTATTCCGGAAGGGGAAGGCTAAAGGCCGGAAGGGTATCATACCATTCGGGATCCTGTAGATTATGAGCGTAGCCGGCAGAGACCTTGGCGTTTACCAGAACTATATTTTCGTGCTCCGAAGTATTGAGTGTTACCACTTTAGGCATAATCTGAACTTCTTCTGACTGTAGGTGTTTTTCTTCACTCTTTCCGAAAAGCCACAGTGGGTTGATGCGGTAACGTTCGAACAATGTGGCTACAACTTCTCCGGATATTCTGGACTTTCCCCTTTCGATATCAGCCACAGAACCTTTGATGCCCAGCTCTTCGGCAAAAGCCTGTTGAGTGAACCCCAGTTCCTGACGGAGGAGTTTAAAACGCTTTGCTTCTGTATTTAAGTTTTTGGCCATAAAGCAAATGTAACTTTTAATATGGAATTTTTCCAACAAAAAGGAAACAATTCTATTTTTTATGGAAAAATTCCATATTTTTGGAAAAAATCCCGAAAAGTGAACCGCAGCATTTTACATCTGGATCTGGATACCTTTTTCGTATCTGTAGAGCGATTGTTGGACAGCAGGCTAAACGACCGCCCCGTACTGGTAGGGGGAATTAGCGATCGCGGCGTGGTTGCAGCTTGTAGCTATGAGGCACGAGTCTGTGGTATACACAGTGGAATGCCTATGAAAATGGCTCGGCAATTGTGTAGTGAGGCGACCGTGATAAAGGGAGATGCCTCTACCTATACCCGGTATTCAGAGATGGTGACTGATATTATCAGAGAAAATGTGCCTCTTTTCGAGAAGTCGAGTGTAGACGAGTTTTACGCCGACCTCTCGGGTATGGATCGCTTTTTTGGAACGTATAGATACGCCTCCGAACTCCGTCAGAAGATAATTCGCGAAACCGGTTTACCCATCTCATTTGGGCTTTCTGTAAACAAGGTGGTTTCTAAGGTGGCTACCAATGAGGCCAAACCCAACAATCAGCGGTTGATAGACCCCGGGATGGAGAAGGGCTTTCTCGCCCCTTTGTCTATCCGAAAACTACCCATGATAGGGGATAAGACCTATATCACCCTGAGAAATCTGGGACTCAGATATATGAGTAATCTGCAGGAAATGCCGGGAGAGGTGTTGTACCGCGTGCTGGGACGTAACGGGCTCACCATTCGCGATCGTGCCAATGGTATAGATAGGAGTCCGGTAATTCCCTTTTCTGAACGCAAATCCATTTCTACCGAACGCACTTTCGACCGAGATACTATAGATGTGCAAAGACTTCGTTCGCTACTCGCAGCTATGGCAGAAAATCTCGCATTTCAACTGCGTCGGGGTGATAAGCTGACGGCCTGTGTAAGCGTAAAGATTCGCTATTCCGATTTTCAGACGTATTCAAAACAGTTGAAAATACCCTATACCAGTGCCGATCATATCCTTATTCCGAAAGTGATGGATTTGTTCTCTCAGTTGTATAACCGGAGGATGTTGATACGGTTAATAGGAGTCAAGTTCAGCCATCTGGTACACGGAAATTATCAGATCAACCTTTTTGAAGACACCGAAGAAACCATTCGTCTTTACGAGGCGATGGACAAGATCCGCCTGCGGTATGGCGACCGCAGTATTACCCGGGCTTCGGCCATGGGCGTGAAAACCATAGGGCGAATGACCAACCCTTTTAACGGACAACCACCAATCATTTTAGCACATAGAAAACAATAATGTATCTGAATTGTCACACCTATTACAGTTTGCGTTTCGGAACCTTTTCTGAGACAGAGCTCCTGGATCTCGCTAGGGAAAATCACGTGTCCAGACTGGCGCTTACCGATATTAACAACACCTCGGCCTGTCTCAATTTTATCCGAAAGGCGGAAGAAGCTGGAATAAGTCCGATAGTAGGAGTAGATTTTCGCAAGGGTATAGAACAGCAGTTTGTAGCCCTGGCGAGGAACAATGCAGGGTATACAGCTATCAATACCTTGCTTTCCGAATATTTATACCACCGTTGCGACATCTCTTCTCGAGCTCCAGAACTCCCGGGAGCTTTTGTGATCTATCCTTTGCAAAAAGCTGAGGAGAACGGATTTACTACTCTGAAAGAAAACGAATATATAGGAGTATCGGTCAGTGATCTTAGAAGGCTTCCCTTCACTGTATTTGGCAGTATGCAGGAGAAATTGGTGGTATTGCAAACGGTAAGTTTCCGCAATAAGAGAGACTACAATGCCCATCGACTGTTGCGAGCTATAGATTGCAATACCCTGTTGAGTAAACTGCCGCCTGAGGAAATAGCCCCGGAAGACGAAAAAATGTATCCTCCGGAAAATCTGTACAGGGCTTTTGAACAGTATCCTCGCATATTGGAAAACACAGTCCGATTGATGGACGTCTGTCAGGTCTCTTTCGATTTTTCGGAGGGAAAACAAGGGAATAATCAGCAGACCTATACCGGGAGTAGAGAAGAAGATGAACAGCTGTTGGAAAAACTGTGTATAGAGGGGATAGGCTATCGCTACCCTGAACAACGACAGATGGCGATAGAGCGGATGCAAAAAGAACTGGAACTGATAAAGAAGAAAGACTTTGTCTCCTATTTTCTAATCAATTACGACATAGTGGAATACGCCCGAAAACAAGGTTATTTTCATGTAGGTAGAGGGAGTGGCGCCAATAGTATAGTGGCTTACTTGCTCGGAATTACCGATGTAGATCCGCTTGAACTGGATTTGTATTTTGAGCGTTTTATCAATCTGTTTCGAAGTAGCCCTCCGGATTTTGATATCGATTTCTCCTGGCGCGACCGAGATGATGTAACCCGTTATATTTTTGAAAGATTTCCCCATGTGGCGCTGATGGGAGCTTATGTGACTTTTAACTACAAAGGCGTAGTACGCAAATTGGGTAAGGTGTTCGGGTTGCCTAAGGAAGATATCGACCGATTGAGCGAGGGAAACTTTCAGCTGTACGAACTCGATGAGCCGTCGCGTTTGGTGTTGAAATACGGAAAACTTATAGAAGGAATGCCCAGTTACCTCAGCGTGCATTCGAGCGGAATAATTATCAGTGAACATTCGTTACACACTTTTTCGGCTACCTTTTTACCTCCCAAAAACTATCCTACTGTACAATTTGATATGCATATAGCGGAAGATATAGGACTGTATAAGTTTGATATTCTGGGGCAGCGCGGATTGGGTAAAATACGAGAAACGATAGAGATTATCCGGTATAACCGCCCAGGAGAGACGATACCAGACATACACGATATCAACCGTTTTAAACAAGATCCAAAGATCAAAACCATGCTCGAAAGCGCACAGTGTATGGGCTGTTTTTATGTAGAATCTCCGGCGATGAGAATGCTGCTCAAAAAGTTGAAAGTAGACAATTACCTGGGGTTGGTAGCGGCCAGTTCTATCATACGTCCGGGAGTGGCAAAAAGCGGGATGATGCGTGAGTACATCCTCAGACATCAAGACCCGGAACGCGTGAAACAAGCACATCCCATATTGCTCAAAATTATGCCTGAGACTTACGGAGTTATGGTGTATCAGGAAGATGTGATCAAGGTGGCTCACCACTTTGCCGGACTGACACTGGCCGAGGCGGATGTTTTGAGACGCGGAATGAGCGGAAAATTCCGCTCGAGGGATGAATTTAAAGAGGTGGAAGACCGCTTTATCGGCAATTGTAGGAGTAGGGGATACGACGATAAGACGATCTTTGAGGTGTGGAAACAGATAGAGAGTTTTGCCGGTTATGCCTTTGCCAAAGGACATTCCGCTTCTTATGCCGTAGAGAGTTATCAGAGCCTGTTTTTAAGAGCCTATTACCCTTTGGAATTTATGGTGGCTGTACTCAATAACGGAGGCGGATTTTACCGTCCGGAGATCTATATTCACGAGGCAAAGATGCTGGGTGCACGTGTTCGCCTTCCCTGTATAAACCGCAGCCGTATGGAGAATAGAATAATAGGAAAGGATATTTACTTAGGGCTTGGTTATTTGAAAGATCTGGAAGACAAGGTGGGGTATAAACTCGTAGAAGAACGCGATCGGAATGGAGAATTTACCTCATTGACCGATTTTGTAGAGCGCGTGGACATCAGTACGGAACAACTGAGTATTCTCATACGAATAGGAGCCTTTCGGTTTACGGGTATTGACAAGTATGAACTGTTGTGGCTCGCTCATCTGAGAAGGGAGGTAATTCCCGAAGATAAAAATCAGTACCGCATGTTTGCTCCCCAGCAGAAAGACTTTGTTCTTCCGTCGTTGCAGACCACCAGATTGGAAGCAGCTTTCGATCAGATAGAACTTTTAGGATTTACGCTGTGTAGCCCTTTTGAATTGTTGAAAGAACCTCCAAAGAGCCGTAAGGGAGCCCACGATCTCGAGTACAATGAAGGGAAGTATATCGATATTTACGGATATCTTGTCGCTGTGAAGAAAACCCGTACCCATAAGGGGGAGGAAATGTTTTTCGGAACCTTTATCGATCAATACGGAGAAGTATTCGATGTAGTGATATTCCCTCCCGTTGCCCGAAAGAATAAATTTAAAGGCAAGGGAATTTACCGAATGTACGGCAAGGTGGTCGACGAATTTGGCTTCTACAGCATCGAGATCGTAAAGATGCAGAAAGAAGTGTATAGGGTAAACCCGAGTGCGGAGCAATAAAAATCACTTAATGATATATGATAAATACAATGCTGTGAATTAACCATATCTTATTACTCAATTAACACAGCCATATCTTCTTAACACTACTTTCGTCCGCAGTAGTACTAAAGGCCTTGAAGTGTTAAAAATGTATAATTTTCTGACACCTCCTTAATATTATTCTTTTTAAATTGAGTATAACTTAATTTTTAAACGCTTTTTTCGCAAAAAAGAATAAATATTTTTTGATTGTTGAAACGTTTCAATATATTTGTTTCAACGATTAAACAAGGTGTCAACCAAAACCTTAAAAACCAAATGTGATGAAAATTCATTCAATTCTTCAGCTAATTCTTGCTGTAATGGTATTTCCTGTTGTTTACGGACAGGAGATTGCTGTTAAAGGAACTGTAACCGACGAAGAGGGAGTTCCTCTTCCAGGGGTGAACATTTTGAAAAAAAACACTACCGAAGGGGTAATGACCGATTTTGATGGAGCTTATACCATCGATGCTGCCAAAGGGGATGTGTTGATCTTTTCTTTTGTGGGAATGAAGACTCGGGAGATTACTATTGCCGATAACAATACCATAAACGTCGTAATGTCTGCAGATGCTTCTCAGTTAGACGAGGTGGTCGTTATGGGTTATGGAACCTTGTCACGAAGAAAAGTAACTGCTTCCGTTTCCAATCTATCCGGAGAAAAGCTTGAGAATGTTCCTGTGAATTCTCTGGGGGATGCACTCAAAGGGAAGGTAGCCGGATTACGGGTGTATTCTACCAATAACGAACCGGGACAGAATCCTACTTTTCGCATTCGGGGAGGTTCGTCTATAAATCAAAGCGACGCTCCCATTGTAGTTGTAGACGGGATGGTTCGGGAAATAAGTGGAATAAACCCGAACGACATCGAATCTATCGAGGTGCTCAAAGATGCCGCTTC
Organism: Sinomicrobium sp.; assembly: GCA_029266035.1. GTDB lineage: Bacteria > Bacteroidota > Bacteroidia > Flavobacteriales > Flavobacteriaceae > Sinomicrobium. The sequence goes on along the minus strand of JAJUFH010000025.1, from coordinate 33,716 downwards.
TGCGGCTATATACGGAGCGAGGGCTTCAAACGGGATTGTGATGATTACTACCAAGAAAGGAAAAAAACAAGCCCCTACAATACTTTTCGAAACTGCTGTAGCTGCTCAATCGCCTGTACAGCGCTTTGATCTTATGAATTCGAGAGATTATCTGTACTATATGAGGCGAGCCGTAGCTGAGGGGAAATATCCTGCCCGAAATTTTCAGAATGGTTTTTCCATGAGTTCTGCCAATACAGATACTTCGATGTGGACTACTAGATATCTTCAAGATGGAGAGAGCATACCAGAAGGATGGCAATCCATGCCAGATCCTCTCGATCCCTCCAAGACATTGATTTTTGAGGATAACGATTTTCAGAAACGTTTTTTTGACAGCTCCTTCTGGTCCAATTATTACTTGGGGGTAAACGGAGGAGGAGACCGAGTGGTATACGCTGCCTCGGCCGGTTATACTTCAGATGATGGTGTGGGTATAGGAACAGGATACGACCGCTTTACTATGAGGGGAAATATGGATATCAATATCACTGACAAATTGACCTTTTCTACAGGTTATGATTTTATGGAAACGGATCTAGAAGATTATCCGGGAAACAAGAGGAACCTGTTGCACCGAGGACTGTCTACTCCCAATACACACCGGATATACAATGTAGAAACAGGACTTCCCGAGCCGGGAGTAAACGGAAGTACTCCCACTCCGGATTGGTATAAATACTACTACGACAGAAGTCAGATTACTAAAAGGAGTATAGCTTTTGGAAAATTGGTATACGATGTGACAGACGATCTGAGCCTTACGGGGATGCTTACCAATTACAACAGACATACGAGAAATTCCAGCTTTATCAAAGCCAACGAATACAACGGCCTGCGCCCCACTGAAGAGGCATTTAGCGAGACTCACCGGTTGAACTTTCAGGCTTATGCCAATTATTCCAAAAAGTTTGGGGACCATGAAATAGATGCTGTAGTAGGTACCGATTATATGAAAGACAAATACAATGCTTTCGGAGCTTCGGTAACTGGAGCCTCGTCGGATAAGGTACCGACACTTTCGGCAGGAGCTATACCGGGTGCTCCCACCAGCAGCAGGACAGAAGAAGTCTTGATCAGTTATTTCGGAAGGTTGAATTACGGTTTTAAGGATAAGTATCTATTGAGCTTTACCGCTAGGGCAGATGGTTCGTCTAAATTTGCTAAAAATAATCGATGGGGCTTTTTCCCCGCGGCTTCGGCAGGTTGGATAGTGTCTGAAGAAGATTTTTGGAAATCAGAAAAGTTTAATTTCTTGAAAATAAGAACCTCATACGGACTTACCGGAAACAATGCTATAGGTCTTTACGATGCCTATGGGAATTACAATTCCAACGGACTTTACAACGATATGGCTACTATCGTTACTTCTACTATACCCAATCAGGATCTCCAATGGGAAACTACAAGGCAGTTTGATATAGGACTGGACTTAGGGTTGTTGGACAATAGAATAGTGATCGCGGCCGATTATTTTAATAAAATCACAGACAACCTAATCTTCGAACAGCCATTGCCGAATACTACGGGATATGCATCTATAATGACCAATGTAGGGAAGGTGAATTTTTGGGGAGGTGAGCTACACCTGACCTCGGAAAATATCAAGACACCAGATTTTTCTTGGACTACAGATATCACCTATAGTTATGTGATGAATGAAGTACGCGAATTGCCGGATAATGGCAGGGACAAAAACAGAATAGGAGGGATTACCCTTGGCGATGGTAGCGCTTATGGTGGTATCGCAGAAGGAGAGAGAATGTACCGTATTTACGGCTATGTAGTAGATCGTATACTGGAAACAACTGCCGAGGCAGATGCAGCCATGTACGATGTCAACTCGAACGGATTCCGCTTTGCTGATGGGCAGTCAATACCGGGACGAAAAGCTGTAGGAGATTACGAATGGGTAAACCGACCGGGGAGTTCTCAGCGTGATGGTAAAGACCAAATCAATGCAGAAGACCAGTTTTTATTGGGGTATACCATTCCGCATTCTACCGGAGGTATAAGCAATACGTTTAAGTACAAAAACCTGTCTCTAAATATTTTTATGGACTACGCTATAGGGCACACCGTTCAGAACTATCTGCAGGAACGTTATTTTATGGGTACCTTTAACTATAATTATACGCTGACCAACGAAGTGAAAAAGGCGTGGACACAGCCGGGAGACCAAACCAAATACGCCAAATTCTTCGCCAACGACGCGGACGACGGCAGTAGAAACTACTCCCGGGCATCCAATATATTTAGTGAAAAAGGTGATTTCCTCGCCATTCGAGAAGTAATGCTTACCTATGAATTTCCGCAATCATTGTTGGACAAATTCAAGCTTACAGGAGCATCGGTATATCTCGTGGGAAACAATCTGCATTTTTTCACTAGAGTAAACGGGGTTTCTCCCGAAAGTGGAACTAGTACTACCTATGGTACCGGATTTTCTTCTTATCCTTCCACAAGAAAAGTGGGGCTGGGATTAAAAATTACACTCTAACTTAAAACTGAGAATAATGAAATTAAAATATATCATAGTTGCAGCTACAATCTCCTTTTTATCGATAAGTTGTCACGGCGATCTCGATATCGCACAGGAAAGTCAGCTGTCTTCTAGTTCGATGTGGACAGAAGAAAACGACGCCATATCTGCCATGTATGGAGCTCATCAGTATCTCAGAGCTACGTTTAGCAAGGGATTGGTGTACTGGGGAGAATATCGAACAGGGCTTTGGGGACCCGGTAATCACAACGGCTTGTCTCAGTCTCCAAGAGATCAGGTATATCAGAGCAGTATGCCGAGTACTCATGCCTATGCCGATTGGGAAAACCTTTACCGAACCATCAATCAGGCCAATTTGTTGCTTAAATATACCCCCGGAATCAGTTTTTCTGATGAGGAAAGGAAAAATGAAGTACTAGCCAATGGTTATTTTGTACGGGCTATATGCTATTACTGGATAGCGAGAATTTGGGGAGATGCGCCTATAGTAATTGAAGGCTATGAGTCGGCTTCACAAGATCTGTTGCCTGTGAGGAGCCCTGTAAGTGAGGTCTATGCTCAAGTAGAAAGTGATTTGGAAATTGCATTGGAACTGATACCTTCCGGAGTGCGCGAAAAGAAAACTGCATCACCGGCCGCTCTCAATATGCTGATGGCCGATTATGCCCTGTGGATGTACACCGTAGAAAACGGAGGAGAAACATATTTGCAAAAGGCAGAAACAGCGGTTTCTAATGTCTTGAATGACGGATATAGCCTGTCTGCCGATTACGCACAGATCTTTGATGTTACTTCTGAGGAAGGTAGTGAAGTGATATACGCCTGGAACTATGCTCAAGACGAGTATACCGATGGTTATCCCATAGACTATCAGTTCAATTCGGCTACAGTATCGCCAGTGTACCACTGGAACCCCATTGCTGTAGGTACACAGCAACAGTGGACTTTCTACACGGAAGACTATATCACCGTACTTACTGAAAATACCTCAGATACTCGGTTGAATACAAATTACTTGACATTTTATGACGACCTTATGGCACAGGAATTCAACTGGACCAATAAGTATAAAGGCTCTTGGGTAAATAATACGCTGATACTCGATGCCGATATTATACTGTACCGACTTGCAGATGCCTATATGTTTGATGCAGAAATAAAATATTACCGCGAAAATTACCCGGGAGCTATCGGAGCTGTAAACACACTGGTTGAAAGAGCCTACGGCAATCCCGCTTATTACCCTTCTTCTCTCTCAGCAACAGAAGTAAAAGATCTCCTGGTAAAAGAGAGAATGCGTGAGTTTCCAGCTGAGGGAAAACTGTGGTGGGATTTTATCAGACTGGATGTGGTATTCGACATGAATCCATATCTCAACGGAAGAGAAGGAGATACCAATATCCTCTTATGGCCACTTAGTGATAATTCTATTAATGACAACCCGAATCTTGGCGGACAAACACCGGGTTGGGAATAATACAAAAAGACTGAGAGATGAAAAGCAATATCATAAGTAAAATATCAGTATTTGTCTTGTTCAGTGCGTTGATGCTGGCATCGTGCAGTTCTTCTGACGAAATGGACATTCAGAAAAATATAGATCAGCCAACCAGGATAGGACTGGAACAAGCTGCACTTGAAATTAATGTTGCAGGAGATCGGGTTTCCAACATTGTAGCCATACTAGGGACATTTGATACCTGGTTGGCCGAAACCGATGCAGATTGGTTGATGGTAGAAACAGGAACTACAGAGGAAAACGGAAAGCCAGAACCCGTAGTTTATTTATCTGCAGAAGAAAATACCTACTATTCCAGAAGAGCTGTAGTAAGTATTATCGCTGTATTTGGAGGTAAAGAAGAACGGAGAACCTTTGAGGTGGTTCAGGAAAGTGCCCTTGATGATCCGGCACTGAGTATTTCGGAGGTGTTGTTGAATTTTACAGCCGATGGAGAAACACTCGACCTGACGGTGACCACCAATCAAGACGAATGGAGAGCTACTACCGATGTGGATTGGTTAAGTCTGGAACAACTGGGCAACACTCTTGCGGTAACAACTTCTGCAAATACAGATATGGAAGCTCGATCGGGAGAGGTATTCTTCGAAGCGGGAGAAGAGCCCTATGTAGTGCGGGATACACTGCTGATAAATCAAGCCAAACCCGATAACGAAGAGAGTATCACCATAAACGGTATAGAGATGATTCTTGTCAAGGCTGGTACTTTTTATATGGGAGCGCAATCTACAGACCCCTCTATGCCCAACTATTATCCTGATGCCGCGGCAAATCAGGGGCCTGTTCATCAAGTCACTATTACCAAAGATTTTTACATCGGTAAATACGAGCTCACTCAGGCACAGTTCGAAAATATTATGGGATACAATCCTTCGACTACCGTGGGAAGTGATCACCCTGTTGAAATGGTAGATTGGAATACGGCAAAAGAATTTACCGATAAGCTGAGTCAGGAAACAGGAAGACAGTTCAGGTTGCCCACAGAGGCAGAATGGGAGTATGCTGCTAGGGGAGGACAAGAAAGTAATGGATTTATATACAGTGGTAGCAATATTCTAGGTGATGTAGCTTATTATTATGATGGTGGAGATCAACGTACAAAAGGAGTTACTGTTCCCGTAGGGTCTTTTGCCCCTAACGAATTGGGGATTTACGATATGAGTGGAAATGTGTATGAATGGGTATTAGACAAAATGGAAACATATACTGCAGAAGGGCGGACAGATCCTATTGGACAAAGTGGAAACAATATGCTCCGTGGCGGTAGTTGGTATCACACCAAATACAGTGAGGCAGTAAGTTACAGGGGAAACAATACAGCCGATTTTACGAGGGCATACCTCGGATTTAGAATAGTGTATATTCCGTAAAACACCTTCAGATGAAATTTGATAAGTTTTTTTTACTGTCAGTTGTATTGTGTGTGTTTACAGCTTGCCTTCCTGAGGATGCGAGCAAGAGTAAAGCTGCGGAGATAGAAAGTAGTTATAAAAGTAATAAGGATCTTTCTTCGGTCAGGGTGGGATATTGTACTCCCACCCTGGACGCTCCCTTCTACGTGGCACTGGAAGCAGCGGTGCAACAAAGTGTTAAACAATACGGTATGCAGTATTACAGCACAGACGGTCAGGCCGATATTTCAAAACAAGTAGTGGCTGTAGAAGATCTTCTATCAAAAGATATCGATGTGTTGGTCTTAAACCCCATAGATCCAAAAGCCATGGTGCCTGTTGTAGAGACAGCAGTAGATAGGGGAGTGAAGGTTTTTATAGTAGACAGTTTTATAGACGACAGTGCTCCTTTTATTTCAGCGGTTATTGCCGACAATCAGAAAAATGGGGAGTTGCTGGGAGAATGGATCGTCAGAAAACACAGAGAAGATCTCCGCATAGCCATTATAAGTGGTAATCAGGGCAATCCTGTAGGGCGCGAAAAAAGGCTTGGGTTTATCAGAGGAATTGCAGATACACAGCTTCACCTAGACAACCGTGTAAATGTAGAGGTCGTGGCTCAAGGATGGGGGAAATGGACCAATAATGGCGGACTTAAAGCGGCTGAAGATATATTGGTAACATATCCTGATATCAATGTGCTTTTTGCCGAAAACGACGCTATGGCTATGGGAGCCTTGAAGGCGATTAGAGAAATGAAACTAGAAGACCACATTACACTGCTGGGATTTGATGGGCAAAAACAGGCGTATCAGCTTTTAAAGGAAGGAAATTACGGAGCTACCGCACAAAACAGTCCGAATATACTTGGAAGAACAGTTATAGAAACTGTTGCGAGATATCTGAATGATGAAAATGTAAAGCGTACCACTTACACTCCGTCGGTTCTTATAGACGATAGAAATGTGGATAAATATTACGATCCGGATGCGTTGTTTTAACAATGTGAATATAAATTATGATTGAAGTATTAGGTGTAAAAAAATCATTTGGAGGTGTCAGGGCTCTGAGAGGGGTGAATATGGAGGTAAAGGCCGGTGAAATACACGCTCTGCTGGGAGAAAACGGTGCGGGTAAGTCAACCCTGATGAAAATTATTTCAGGAGCCATATCCCGAGATGAGGGGGTATTGAAAATAGACGGGGATGAAGTGTACTTCAAAAACACCCAGGCTGCCAAAGAGAAAGGTATAGGAATCATATATCAGGAATTTTCTCTGGTACCAGAGCTTTCTGTGGCCGAAAATATCTTTTTACACCAACTGAAAAATCATCTGTTTATTCCGTGGAAAAAACTCAGAGATAATTCCCGAAAACTGATTGCCGAGCTCGGCTTTGAACTAGATGTTCGCAAAAAGGTAAAAGACCTGAGCATAGCCGATCAGCAGATCGTAGAAATATCAAAAGCACTCTCAGAAGAGGTCCGATTACTCATTCTCGATGAACCCTCAGCTGTATTAGGTCCGGCCGAGATCCACAAATTGTTTCGCACCTTGAGGGCACTGCAAAAAAGAGGAGTAGCCATCATTTATATATCGCATCATCTCGAAGAACTGTTTGAACTTTCTGATAAAATTACTGTTTTAAAGGACGGGGTTTCGGTGGCTACGGTAAGCACAGGAGAAACGACAAAAGACCAGCTGGTCGAACTCATGCTCGGACGAAGCTTAAACACTATGTTTCCCGATCGGACGCACCTACAATCGGCGAAGCATCGAGAAGTGCTATTCTCTATATCGGGTATACGCGTTCCCGGTAGTAATGATCCGGTTTCCCTAAAGATATGTTCAGGTGAGATTGTAGGCGTTGGCGGATTGGTAGGAAGTGGAAGAACTGAGCTGCTTCGAGCCATATTTGGTGCAGACCCTCAGTCGTTTAAAAAGGTGACTAAGAGAGATGCTATACTGAGGGTAGAAAGCCCTAAAGCCGCAGTTAGATCGGGAATAGGAATGGTGCCCGAAGACAGAAAACAGCACGGTGGTATATTAGAGTGTAGCATTCGGGAGAATATAAGTGTTGCCAATTATCCTAAACTCAACAAGGGGATGGGATTTATTCGAAGGGAAGAAGAAAATGCCATTGTGGCGGCATTGAAAGAAAAACTCAATATAAAAATGGTTGCCCTCGATCAGGCTCTCAAAGACCTCAGTGGCGGAAATCAGCAAAAAGTTATTCTTGCCAAGTGGCTTAATACAGAGGTAGAACTGTTGCTGATTGACGAGCCCACAAGAGGTGTGGATGTCGGAGCGAGAGCGGAGATATATCAAATTATTCACGACCTCGCAGAAAGTGGTAAGGCTATACTTATGGTGTCGTCAGACTGGGAAGAACTTCTCGGATTGCCCGATAGGGTTATTGTGATGCGCAAAGGAACAATCTGCGGAGAAGTCCTGAAAAAGGATTTGAATGAAGAAATATTACTCAGAATGGCCATAGGAGAAGAATACAAATAATTATGGAAAGAAATACTATAAGCCGTATAAAAGACTTTATCATAGAGCACAATACCGTACTCATATTTGTTGTGATGTTGGTGTTTTCAGCCAGCATGTCTGATTCTTTTTTTACGTTGAACAATCTGTCTAATCTCATCCGGCAGATTGCACCCATAGGACTGATGAGTTTTGGTATGCTACTCGTAATCCTTATCGGGGGTATAGACCTTTCGGTAGGTTCTGTAATTGCGGGGATAGGAGTGGCATTTGCCCTCTTGTCTTACGAAGTGTACTTTCCGGTAGCTTTTGCGCTATCTCTACTTATAGGAGGAGGTATAGGTGTTATTACTGGCTATCTGATAGCCTATCAGAAGGTAGCACCTTTTATAGCTACCCTCGCTATGATGACGATTGTTCGAGGGCTTGGGTACCTCTTTTCAAAAGGGGCTCCAATTACTGTAGGAGTGTATTCTGAAAGCATTCTAAATCTAGGTAGTGGCGATGTGTTGGGAGTTCCGTATGTGGCTCTTATCCTTGTGGTTGTTTTCGGTATCTTGTATGTCGTTTTGCATTACAATGTATTTGGCAGATTGTTGATAGCTATAGGGAGTAATGAAGAAGCGGTACGGCTTTCTGGAGTGAATGTAAGAAGGTATAAGTTTTGGGTATATGTAATTATTGCCGTTCTCACCGCATTAGCGGCTCTAATCATTGTTTCGAGAACTGGGGTAGGAACGCCAAATATTGGTGTCGGTATGGAGTTGGATGTCATTGCTGCGGTGGTGATAGGGGGTGCAAGTCTTTCGGGTGGAAAGGGCAGTTTGCTCAATACTTTACTGGGGGTGCTGATTCTGGGAATGATAGGTAATATCATGAATCTGCTCAATATTACTTCGTATCTTCAACAGCTTATCAAAGGGATTATAATTATCCTTGCCGTAGTATTTCAGAAATATCAAAAATAAAAGAGATGTACCCACAGCTGAACAATAAGACACTTGCTCTGTGTCCGGATACTATTCGGAGAATGGAAAAGCCCATACCTGAGCAGACTTCTGCCATTTTGCATTTTGGAGTAGGAGCATTTCACAGGTCACATCAGGCGTTTTATCTTCAACGGCTTATCGACAAAAACCCGGAGCTTTACGCAAAATGGAAAATTACAGGAGCTTGTATTATGCCCGGAGACAAGACTTTTGTAGAACATTTTCGAAACCAGGATTTCTTGTATTCCCTGAAGAGCTACAGTCCGGATGGCCAGGAAGAAGTAGAACTTATCTCTGTGATCGATACTGTTCTTTACGGTCCGGAAAATCCGATGCAGATTATAAACAAAATAGCTTCACCGGAAACGCTGGTAGTGAGTTTTACTATAACTGAAGGGGGGTATATGATAGATGATAACGGTCGTTTTCAGATAGAGCATCCCGATATTCTGTGGGATTTGGATAAAGAAAATGCGCCCAAAACAGTTTTTGGCTACCTCGCTAGAGGATTGTCTATTAGAAAAGAGCAGGGAGGAGAAGCCATTACACTGCTGTCTTGCGACAATGTGCAGGAAAACGGCAAACTCCTCAAACAGGCTCTTCTTGCTTTTTTAGAACAATTTGACGCCGAATTAGTTGCTTATGTCTTGCGAGGTATAGCGTTTCCAAATACTATGGTCGATCGGATTACGCCGGTAACCACAGCCGACAACCGCAAAGAGTTTGCGTCGGCTTTTCACTATCAAGATCATTGTCTTGTTGTTTGTGAAGCGTTCCATCAATGGATTATAGAAGATACCGGAAATTCCGATTTCCCTCCGCTTCAGGAAGCGGGAGCAATTGTAGTACCCGATGTAAGCCCCTACGAAATGATGAAGCTCAGAATACTCAATGGAGGACACAGTCTTCTCGGGCTTGTAGGTAAAGGTATGGGAATTGATTATATTCACACCGCCGTGTCTTCCGAGCTATTATCCGAACTATTTGATTTGTATACGGAAAAAGAGGCTATACCCAGTTTGGAAATTATCGACGAGATTGATTTTTACCGCTATGCCTCTACGGTTAAATCAAGGTTTGGAAACAGTCTTATAAAAGACAGTACAGACCGTATTATATCTTACTCCTCTGCCAAAATTCCGCGTTTTGTATTGCCTGTTTTACAGTATAATCTCAATGCGGGAAAATCTCCGGATATAGCTATATTTATTATTGCGACCTGGTGGTTTTATCTCTATCAACAGGTAGAAAGTAACAAGGCCGATGAAATAGAAGATGTATTACAGGATCGTTGGAAATTTGTTTTTAGCCAGGAGAAGGATATTGCTATTGTCGAGTTTCTGAACACGGATATTGTTTTCGGAAGTCTCGGAAAAGATAAAAAACTAAAAAGTCAGGTCACTTACTGGATCAACCTTATTTTGAGTGTAGGAATGTATGAGGCGGCAAAGTGCGCCATACAGATCAAATACAGCAATTAAGAGAAGAGTATGGAAAAAATGGAAGTAGTGTGTTTCGGAGAAATTCTTTGGGACTATATGGAGAATGGAAGAAGGCTGGGAGGAGCACCTCTGAATGTCTGCTATCACCTGTCTAAGATGGGGATTGAAAGTCGCATCGTATCACAAGTGGGAAACGACAAAGACGGAAATGCTATTCTTTCGGAATTGGAGCGTTTGGGAATCTCTTCTGAATTGTGTACCCGCACCGATAGGGCACCTACCTCTACGGTTAAAGTAGTGCACGATGATGCAGGTGATGTGAGTTATGACATTGTTGACGATATAGCCTGGGATTATATAAATTATTCCGAAGCACTTGAAGAAGTGGTCAAGACGGCAGATATGACGGTATTTGGCAGCTTGGTAGGCAGGCATAAAACCTCTAGAGATACTTTGTTAAAATTGTTGGCTCACAGCAAGCTGAAAGTCTTTGACGTAAATCTCAGGCCTCCTTTTTACGACAAGGATTATATATTTTTTCTTCTGCAAATGACAGATTTATTAAAGTTGAATATGGATGAGTTATACCAGATAGGACACTGGATGGAAATAAGTAGCGATAATTACAGAGAAATTATACATCACCTGAGATTACGCTTTACTAATATTGGAGAAATACTCCTCACCAGAGGGGAGCGGGGAGCTGTATATATTTCTGAAAAAACTGTTTGCGAAGTACCTGCCCATCAGATATCGGTAAAGGATACCGTGGGGAGTGGAGATTCTTTTCTGGCCGCCTTTCTCGCCGGACGATTAAGGGGAAGGGATGTAAGAGACTCCCTAGATAAAGCTAGTCTTTTATCTGGTTATATAGCTACGAGACAAGGGGCCTGCCCTATTTATAATTTAAAAGACTTAGAAGATTTTAAAAGTAATAACAAGCTCTCAGGAGGGTGTAACATAATTAATGATTAAAATGATTTTTAAAATGAAAATATCAATACCAGTGGTTCTGTGTATAGGGATGTTGTTTTCGGTAGAGTATCTTTGCGGACAGAACAGTACCTCGGTACAGATCGGTAATTTTGAAGAGTTACAGGAGTACTTTCGCTATGACGAGTCTAAAGCTGTCATTATTTCTGGACACAGGGGAGGAATGCTTCCGGGATATCCCGAAAACAGTATAGAAGCCATGGAGAAGACATTGACCATACTGCCTTCTTTTTTTGAGATAGATCCGAGGCTTACAAAAGACAGTGTACTGGTGCTGATGCACGACAACACTTTAGATAGAACGACCAATATGAAGGGCAAAGTTTCTGATTATACCTATGATGAGTTAAAAAAAGCCCGATTAAAGGACAGACAGGGCAATCTGACCGATTTAAGGATACCTACACTTAAAGAGGCTCTCGATTGGGGGAAAGACAAAACCATATTCAATATGGACAACAAGGAGATTCCGTGGAGTAGATATGTAGAGATATTTGGAGGAGATGAATACCCCAATATAGTACTCAGCGTCCGATCGATGGAAGAGCTGACCTATTATTACCAGCGTTTGGATCACGTTATGTTTTGCGTTGCTATTCATACGGAAGAAGACTTGAAAGCCTTTGAAGAAACCGGAGTTCCTTTCGACCGACTTATCGCCTATGTGGGCTATACCATGGATGAGAAATACAGCGAGATGTACAAGTATCTCAGAAGTAATGGAGTAATGTGCTTTATTTCCATTCACCCAACTCAAGACAAGAAGAAAACCGATCTCGAACGGGTAAAAGGATATTCGGAAGAACTGATGAAAAAACCAGACATTATAGAAACAGATTACCCGGCTTTATTTATTAATTATTAATGTGTTAAATACAGACTTATGATTAGATCAGTGTATAGTTTTATAATAGTTTTCGCGCTCTTTACTGCGTGTAGTGGGGGAGATGACGACAGTGTTATCGACAACGACAATCCAATAGAAGAACCTGGAGATGATAACAATAGCCCGGGAGACGACGACGCAACCTTTAGTGTAGTAGCACACCGCGGGGCTTGGAAAGAATTTGATCTTCCGGAAAACTCAGTTGCTGCGCTGAAAAAGGCGGCAGAAATAGGTAGTGATATATCGGAATGCGATATACAACTTACCGCAGACGAAGAAGTAGTGGTGTTTCACGACGAAACAATTCAGGGCAAGTACCTTAAAGATATGACCTATGAAGAGCTTCAAACGCATAAATTGTCCAATGGAGAAGAGATTCCTCTGCTATCCGATTTTATAGATGTGGCCTTACAACAAGATATACAATTGTGGCTCGACGTCAAGTCTTTATCTGATGCTGCGGGGGGTAACGAACGTTCTATTCTGGCAGGAGAAATGGCAGCTGAGATTGTCAGAACTCAAGGAGCTGAAAAAAAGGTGTCGTTTATCGTGGGGCGAAAAGAGGTGCTAGACAAGTGTATAGCTGCGGCGAGAGGTGACTGGGATTGTGCTTATATGAATACGGATTACACAGCCGAACAGTTTGAACAAAACGGATATTCATGGGCAAATTTCTCCTATGAAAAATTCTATCAAAACACTGCGGTATTACAAACGTATCTCGACAAGAATATCAAGGTAAGCGTGTATACTGTAGACGATAATGAAACTATGGATTGGTTTGCAGATCGCGACGGTATTTATGCAATATCTACTAATTTCCCTTTAAAGCTCAAAGCAAAAAAATAAATTGCACTCTAATCAAGCCATGTTTAAGGTGTCAAAACCACAAAAATGAAAAAGAAAACCTCGTTAAAGGACATAGCTAGGGAGGCAGGAGTATCTGTCACCCTAGTGTCTTATGTGCTCAATGGAAAAAATATTGAACGAATCAATGCCGATACCGCAACACGGATTAGAGAGGTGGCCTCTAAGCTCAATTATACACCCAATTTTATTGCAAAAAGTTTAAAGAAGAACAAAACTTATACGCTTGGACTTATAATTGCAGATATCTCCAACCTGTTCTATTCTTCCATTGCGAGGATTATTGAAGACAAGGCCCAGGAAAATAATTACAATATGATCTTTGGTAGTGCTGACGAAAATATGGAAAAGTTCAAGGGACTTGTCGACGTTTTTTTGAGAAGGCAGGTAGATGGAATCATACTCGCCGCACCAGCACACAGCGAAGAAACCTTGAAATATCTTTCGGAACAAAGAGTTCCATTTGTGCTTATCGACCGCTTTTTTCCTAGTATTGACGATGCAAGCTTTGTAGTCATAGATAATTTTAAGGCCTCGTACAAGGTAGCCGAACACCTGCACGACAACCAATTCAAACATCCCGTAATGATAACACTGACTTCAGAATTACATCATTTGCGAGAAAGATCGAGAGGATTTGAAGAAGGGGGCAAACATTTTTTTGGAGATCGATCTGATTATATTATCACGGTGGAGGAAGAAAAATTATCAGGTGAGATCGAAAAGACAATTAAGGAGCTCATATACGGCGATAGGCAAGTAGATGCGCTGTATTTTTCGACCAACAAAATAGCTATGGAAGGGCTAGCTGCTATTGCAAAATTCAAAATCAAAGTTCCTGATCAATTGGGTGTAGTGTGTTTTGATGAAGCCGATGCTTATCGCATTTTTAATACCAGTATTACCTATGTAAAGCAACCCCTAAAGAAAATTGGAGATCAGGTAGTGAAAACACTGCTCAATATTGTCGAAGGGAGCAAGGAAGTAGAGCATGTTGTTTTCAACACCAAAATCATAAGTGGAGAATCGTCAGAACGGTGAAGAGAATTATAGTTATTCTGAATATTTCTTCCCCGTAACCGTAATAGCTGCCAAGAGATCTTTATAACTCATCGACTTGAGGTTCTCATCGATATAAAACGGACTGAGTTTGTCTTCGTTATAGCTGTATAGCTCCCAGTGCTTTTTGTGGTATTCTAGTGAAGTGAGATTTTCTACCCAGTCGCCCGAATTTAGGTAGAGACAGGTGCCGTTACGATTCACCTTCCGTATCATTTTGGGTTGGTGAATATGTCCGCAAACCACGTATTTAAAACCGTTTTCTATGGCGAGATCTGCAACAACTTTTTCGAAGTCGTTGATGTACTTTACCGCCTTCTTAACACTGTTCTTTATTTTTTTGGAAAGCGAGTATTTTTCTCTTCCCATTTTTATGAGTACCCAGTTTATCAAACGGTTTACAACAATCAGAAAATCGTATCCCCATCCGCCCAGTTTGGCAATCCACTTGGTGTGTTGTATGGAAGCGTCAAAGACATCGCCGTGAAAAAACCAAGCCTTCTTGCCGTCGAGGGTGATGCAGAGTTTGTCGAGTATAGCTATATTCCCCATGGAGACATCGCTGAACCTGCGCAGCATTTCGTCGTGGTTTCCAGTGATATAAAACACTTCGGTGCCTTTGGTAGATAGGTCGATAATCTTTTTGATAACCTGTAGATGACTTTTCGGGAAATAACGCTTTCTGAACTGCCAGATGTCTATAATATCTCCGTTTAGGATGAGCTTTTCCGGGGATATACTGTTCAGATAAGACAACAACTCTCCGGCGTGACACCCATAAGTACCCAGGTGCACGTCTGAAATAACAACAATTTCTACTTTTCGTTTTTTCAACGTTTATTCTTTTGTGTAAAAGAAAGCGTTCTGTGTTATTAGAGTATTAATCTCCAATTAACAAAATATGAGTATATCGTTAATAATGTGTGAACTGCATATCCTGTTACAATCAGTTAAGCTCATTAGCGAAGTAAAATTGCGGGGAGTGACTTAAACCAGTGCTAAACCTTGAATAATTAACGATTAAGATTTACTTTTGTCACAAATAATTTTTCATGGCAGGAAACACTTTCGGAACCTTATTCAGGCTCACTACATTCGGAGAATCGCACGGAACCGCCCTCGGGGGTGTAATTGATGGTTGTCCTGCCGGACTGGAACTGGATACAGAGAAGATACAATACGAGCTGAACCGAAGAAAACCGGGGCAGTCGGCTATTGTAACCCAGCGAAAGGAACCCGATGAATTTCGTATACTTTCAGGGGTTTTTGAAGGGAAAACAACTGGAGTGCCTATTGGATTTGTCATTGAAAATACCAATCAGAAGTCTCATGACTATTCGCATATAAAAGACAGTTATCGCCCCAGTCATGCCGATTATGTGTACGATCAGAAATACGGTTTTCGCGATTATAGAGGCGGTGGTCGAAGTTCGGCCAGGGAAACGGCTTGTAGAGTAGTTGGCGGAGCTATAGCCAAACAGTTGCTCAAAGGTGTTACCATAGAGGCTTATGTATCTTCGGTAGGGGATATTTTTCTCGAAAAGCCCTATCAAGATTTAGATTTCTCCAAAAGAGAGGACAATCCTGTACGCTGCCCGGATGCCGAAGTAGCACGTCGTATGGAGGAGTATATCAAGGAAATAAGAAAACAAGGGGATACCGTAGGGGGAACAGTAACTTGTGTAGTGCGAAATGTACCCATAGGTCTCGGCGAACCTGTTTTCGACAAGCTTCACGCCGATCTCGGCAAGGCGATGTTGTCTATCAATGCCGTAAAAGGCTTTGAATACGGCAGCGGATTTTGCGGAGCGAAGATGAAGGGAAGCGAGCACAACGATTTGTACAATCCGGACGGAAGTACTAAAACCAATCTATCCGGAGGTATTCAAGGAGGAATCAGTAACGGAATGGATATCTATTTCAGAGTAGCCTTTAAGCCCGTAGCTACCATTATGCAGTCGCAACCCACCATAGATCGCGACGGTAATATTGTAGAAATGCAAGGCAAGGGAAGGCACGACCCCTGTGTGGTTCCTCGTGCTGTACCTATCGTTGAAGCTATGGCAGCTCTTGTACTGGCCGATCACTTTTTGATGAATAAGAGTGTGAGGTTGTAGTTGGTGGTTTGTTGTTTGTTGTTTGTTGTTTGTGGTTTGTGGTTTGTGGTTGAAAAAATTGGATAATGGAATATGATGTATTGATAGTGGGGGGTGGCCCCATAGGTATAGCTTGTGCTTTGGAAGCTAAGAAAAAAGGATTGCGATATGTGGTTTTGGAAAAGGGGTGTATTGCCAATTCACTGTACAACTATCCGCTTAATATGACCTTTTTTTCTACTTCAGAAAAACTGGAGATTGACAATATTCCCTTTATCAGTATAAAGAGTAAGCCACAAAGAGCCGAAGCACTTGAATATTACAGGAGGATAGTCACTTCAAACAGCCTTGATCTCAGATTGTTTGAAGCGGTTACGGATATAAGTAAAAAAGAAGAAGCTTTTGTGATCACCTCTTCCAAGGAGGTTTACAAGGCAAAGCAGGTGGTAATCGCCACTGGTTTTTACGATATTCCTAATCCGATGGGAGTGCCGGGAGAAGAGCTCAACAAGGTATCTCACTACTACAAAGACCCTCACTACTATGCCGGACAGCGAGTGGTGGTGGTCGGGGCGAGCAATTCGTCGGTCGACGCTGCACTTGAGATTTATCGCAAGGGAGGTGAAGTAACTATGGTGGTGAGACAGGGTGAAATAGGGAGCCGAGTAAAGTATTGGGTAAAACCCGATATAGAAAACAGAATAGCAGAAGGTGCTATTAAAGCCTATTTCAACAGTAATATACGCGAAATAAAAGAAGAAGAAGTTGTGGTAGATTCCCCCGAAGGAACTGTAGTACTGCCCAACGATTTTGTCTTAGCTCTTACGGGATATATGCCAAACTTCGATTTTCTCCGAAAAGCGGGAGTACAGCTTTCCGACGAAGGTCGGTTCTACCCGAAATACGACGCGCAGACTATGGAGACCAATGTCGACGGTTTATACCTTGCCGGTGTGGTCTGTGGTGGAATGGACACTCATCTTTGGTTTATAGAAAATTCGAGAATACACGCCAAACTCATCATGGCCGATATCGTTGCAAAGAAGAGCACAAAAACTGCTCGATATTAGAATCCTTTGTCTAGCAGGTACTGCGTTCTGACATTTTGAGTGTCATCCTATGTTTGCAAGAGCAAGACAAAGGCTCCTCCCTTCAGATGAAGGGGTACCCGAGCGCAGCGATGGGGGGGAGGATTTTGATAGCCTGAATTTTTGGAGTAGCACTAAGGGTTTGGAACATCGGGATGGTCTGGGTTTTCAAACCCTCCGTCATACCTCCGGTATGCCACCGCCCTTTGTCTAAAGGGAGGAGTTGATTGCAAATAGGGGGGAGAGTTTTCAGAACCGCATTCTGAATGATATTTTGGTGTCATTCCGACGATAGGGCCTGTCCGCCGCAGGAGGAAGGAAGGAATCTCTGGATTTGACGTTTTTTAGTTGATTAGTTCGTAGTTGATAGTTGGTAGTGTTTTTGTTTTGTACGAGTCAAACTTCGATTTTTTTCAAGTTCGAAGCCTTGGGGAATACTTCTTACGCTAAATTTTCGAAAACTTTAAAATATTTTTTTCCTAAAAAGAAAATTATTGCCGCAGTTTAAAGTCGTAGATCTTGGCAATGCTGTCGCAGTTTTCTACGGAAATACTGATTTCCTTTGAGTTTAGTACAGCTTCTATAACATAAGTTTTGCAAGAATCTCGTTTGGTGTCGCTTTCAGAAAAGTTGACCTCTCCGTCGGTAAATACGGCTTGAGTAATTCCGGTAGTGTCGATAGCGTTTGCTACAAAAGCTCTTTGTACCTCCTCTTGAAATGTGATTTGTTTACTTCTGATATTCTTCAACACTCGGCAGTTAGGTCCGTAACAAAAAGAAGTACCCTTTTCCCTAAGAAAGAATGTCACCACGACCAATCCGATAGAAAGTCCTATAAGATAGAAACCTATTCGCTTCAGTAAACTCATGTTAATGTGTTTAAACTAATAGTTTATGTTAAAACGTATTGCATTCAGAATATCAACAAATTAATGTCGCGATAAGAAAGGTTAAACCATTCAGCGACGGTCTTGTTGGTCAATATTCCGTGGTAAAAATACAATCCGTTTCTCAAACCACGGTCAAAGCGAAGCGAATTTTCTAGTCCGCCTTCATCGCCGATTTTTAGAAGATAGGGTGTAAATATATTGCTGATAGAAACCGAAGCCGTTCTGGAATAGCGTGCTGGAATATTAGGAACGCAATAATGTACAACCCCGTGTTTTTCAAAAATTGGTTTGTCGTGAGTAGTCACCTCACTGGTTTCAAAGCATCCTCCCATATCTATGCTCACGTCTATTATCACCGATCCCTTTTTCATATTCTCCACCATGGTTTCCGATACCACTACTGGGGCACGGTTATTACCTCTTATAGCTCCAATAACCACATCGCATCGTATAAGTGCTTTAAAAAGACTTTTCGGTTGAAGTGTAGAAGTAAATATAGGTCGGCCTAAATTGGTCTGTATACGTCGAAGGCGAGTTATGGAGTTGTCAAAAATCTTGACACCGGCACCGAGTCCCAATGCAGATCGTGCGGCAAATTCGCCTACGGTTCCCGCTCCGAGGATGACCACATCAACGGGAGGCACTCCACTTATATTGCCAAACATGAGTCCGTTACCACTGTTTACATTGGTCATAAGTTCTGAGGCAATCAGTACCGAAGCCGTGCCAGCGATTTCACTGAGGGATCTCACGGCGGGATAATTGCCGTCTTCGTCTCGTATGTATTCAAAAGCTATGGCGGTGATTCTCTTTTTAGCGAGTTGCTCAAAATAGGTTTTATCCTGTGTCTTTATCTGTAGTGCAGAGATCAGAATTGTTTGCGGATTTATCAGTTCCAGCTCATCTGGAGAAGGAGGTTCTACTTTGAGAATGATAGGGCAGGAATACACCTTTTTAGTATCGGTGGTTATTTCTGCACCGGCATTGCTGTATTCTATATCGCTAAAATTGGCGCCCTCTCCGGCCTTCGACTCTATCAATATCCTGTGACCGTGTGCCGTAAGGGCACTTACTGCATCGGGTGTAAGACATACCCGTTTTTCCTGATAAGCGACCTCTTTAGGAATACCGATAAACAGATTTCCCTTCTGTTTCAGCACCTCCAGCATTTCCTCCTGGGGTAACAGTTGCTGCTTGGTAAAAGGTGACGAAGCTATATTCATAATTAAGTTTACTACAAAATACCGGTTAAGGAACTGTCTAAGTTAAAAATTATTTAGAGAAATGCTCCTTTTCCATATCCAGTTCTTCAAGTTCTCGGTCCAGTTTTTTCATATCGATACCGTTAACCAACTTATCAAACAGTTTTATCCGGATAAAATATACTATGGGAATAATAATAAACATGATGGGAATCAGGTAATAGATCTCGGTTTCATCTATGTATTCCACATCGTCATTGATCACGTGAAAAAGTTGGAAGGCATACATACAAATAGGGATGAGTATGATGTGATACCACCAATGCTTGCAGGTAAAAAACCAAAAAAGAAGAAGGTATAGCGGGATAAACTTACTCACAAAATACCAGGCAGCGGTATAGACATCGGGATAATTTGTGACTTCCAATGTAAAAAGCGCACTCTCCCAAGACTTGCTCTCCGGAAAATTTTCGTAGAGATAAAAAAGATACGGAGATATTGCAATCAGAAAAGCTATAAAACTCCCGAATAACAACGACCTCCGCATTTGCTTTGTCTTTACTTTCTTCATATGGTGAATAACAAAGAGATACGAAGAAAGCAAAAAGACTCCTTATATACAAATCTTTTATCTTAATTATTTATGGGTCAGAAATTAACTGACAAGTGGGTTATAATCAAGCAATCACTCCGTGTTTAGGCGGTTTTTGGAATTTGTCTATAAACGCGAGACCGTGCTTGGGCGGTTTTTGGAATTTATCTATAAATGCGAGACCGTGCTTGGGTGGTTTTTGAAACTTGTCGATTAAGAATACTGTGCCCAAGGCGACTACAAAAGCAAGGGATACAGATAGAAAATAGTGGTTAACCTTAAATGATTTCATGTTTGTTATGCTTTTTGGTTATTTACTTTTGAACAAACGTATCAAAAAAATAAATAGTATTATTTTGTACTTTCATCGTAACTTTATAGCTTTTTATCGAAAAAATAATAAAAAAACGAGGGTTTATTGAAGTGAAGTTGTCACAATATTACGTAAATTCATTTAGTCTTCACGATATAAATCTGTATAATTTTTCCCTTGCTGTTTTTCGTTATGTCGGTCATTTAGCATATAACAGGTGGCGATATGATACAGATAAAGTGTTTGTTTTTGTCGATAAAAAACATATTTTTGAAAGGCGCTAAAAGTGCATAGCCTATGTTCAGTCGAGAGATGTTACAAATATGTATGTGGAGCCTTGTGCTTTTTCCGGAAATCCTGTTGTCGCAGGAATACAAGGTGAGCGGTAAGGTGACTGAAATAGGAGGCACCCCTCTATCTTTTGTCAATGTCACGCTCTTACATCCCTCAGATTCTGCGGTGGTGACGGGAAATTCATCGGATGAAAACGGTCATTTTGTTCTCGAGCGAATCAGAGAAGGGACCTATGTATTAAAAATTTCCTCATTGGGATATACGAGTCATACCATCAATCTTCAGGTTTCCGGAGATATGTCGGTGGGAGAGGTGATGCTCAAGGAAAGTACGGAGGACTTAAGGGAGGTCGTTGTTACCGGACGAAGACCTTTAGTACAGCGGCAGGTGGGTAAATTGATTTTTAATGTAGAACACACCACACTGTCGGCTGGAAATTCGTTTAACATACTTCAAAATACCCCCGGAGTACTCATTGTAAATAACGAGATTAGAATACGGAATTCCGCAGCAGATGTGTATATCAACGGAAAGAAGCTCTATCTAAGTGGAGAGGAGTTAAAAGCTTTTCTCCAAAATTATCCGGGTTCCCATATACAGTCGGTTGAAGTGATCACCTCACCTCAAGCCAACTACGATGCCGATAGCGGTATGGTGTTGAATATAGTAACCTCAAAAAACATCGCTACGGGATATAAGGGAGGGGTCAGTGCTCGGTGGACTCAAGCGATTTTTCCCAAATACAATCTCGGTACCGAGCATTATTTTAAGAGTGATCACCTCGATTTTTTTGCCGCTTACAACTTTTCGCCTTCCAAAGAGTATAAACACGATTTAGATTATATCAATTTCTTTGCCGAGGACGTAACAGCTTCCGGACGTATGGAAACCGATTTTACCCGGATAACACATTCTTACGCTCATAATTTACACACTATTACAGACCTCGAACTAAATGATAAAAATTCACTGAGTCTTTCAGCCAATCTGCAGTACGCTCCGGGAACAGATTACAGCAATCGTGCGATTACTGATGTGTTTGATACCTACGGCGAGCTCGAGTCTTGTTTTCTCACAAACAGCGATTTGAACAACGACCGATCTAACTTGTCGTTCTCCTTGGAATACACGCGTCAGTTGAACGATAGTGATGCTGAATTTAAAAGCCTTTCCAATTATATTTATCACGACGACAGTCAGCTACAACATCTCTACACTTCATATTTTGACGAGTATAGAATACCGGAGAGCAACAGCGCATTCGTCTTTAGCGCCCGACAGCGAAACAATATTTTTACACAGCAATTCGACCTCTCTCTGCCCGGTGCTTCATCCACATTGCGAACAGGTTTAAAATACTCTTCCATACAGAGCAAGAGCAGGGCAGAGTTTTCGGGTGGGGGCATTCCGCAAAATAGCCCTGACGATCATTTTAACTATTACGAGAATATCTATGCCAGTTATATAAATCACACTCGGGAATGGGGAGAAAAACTGTCGACCGTATTGGGAATAAGAAGTGAATACACCGATGTAAATGCGCGTTCTGTAGTGCTCGGACAGGTCAATACTCGCAGCTATTTTGAGCTGTTTCCTTCGGCGAGCCTTAGATACACTCCCAGAAAACACCACGCGTTTGATCTCAATTACAAGCGCAGTTTGAGCAGGCCTTCATATGGTGATTTAAACCCTTACCGCTATTATCTCAACGAAAGGCAGTACGAAGCCGGAAATCCGGCACTCACCCGTGCTGTAGAGCACAAACTGGCACTCGATTATACCTACAAACACCAATACGCCTTTTCCATCTATTATTCGGGGGCTTCCGGAGCCTTGCGCGGACTACCGTATCAGGACAATGCAGCGCGGCTTATCTACACCTCGCTGTACAATATAGACCGAGAATTTCAGTACAGCTTTGACTTCTCTTATTACGGCAATGTATTCGACTGGTGGTACTGTTATGCTTATACCTCTACTTTTTATATGGAGAGCCGTTTCAAGGCTATAGATACCGATCGATCACACAGCCTAAATGTCACCGCGTTTTACGGGCAGTTGTACAATCAGATTCGCTTTGATAATGAGGGGACAACCAATATGGAATTAAGCCTTAACTACCTTTCGGGTATGGTGTCTGGTTCTTTAAAGAGTAAAAACCAGTTTTCTGCCGGACTGGGAGTCACGAGGAGGATGTGGAACAACAGGCTGGTGGCATCGTTGAACGTAGAAGATATTTTCAATACTTCCAGTATATGGTATCACTCTGAGTATGCCAATCAGGACAACGCTTATATTGCCCGTCCCGAAACCAGAAAACTCATTCTGGGACTGAAATACAATTTCGGAAATTACCGCCTGAAAGACAACAACAGAAACACCACTCCCGACGAACAAGAAAGATTGGACGGGTAGTGGTGCTTTAAAGTTTTACGGGATTTCTATTAAATTCCCAGATGTTTGGCGGTATCACTAGGCAATGCCTCTTTGTGAAGCATTACAGAGATTGCTTTCAACCTCATATAGGGAACACTCATATAGATATATCCGCCACTGTCGCCCACACGAGTTTTGTCGGTGCCCCACGAATTTTTAACCTTGTAGTAGATATTTCCTTTTTGGTCTTTTACCTTGCCTACTATGTGCATCAGATGGTCGTCTGTAGTGTGGTAATTTTCAAATTCCTGTTGACGGTATTCGGGTGATACGGCTTTTTCAGGCATTATTTCCGTGAGAATAGCGTGGGCATCGGCAGTGTTTTCAGGAACGATGGCAATACCGTGTTTCTGAGAGAATCCAGCTTCGCTTACATCGCAGTCCAGAGACAGCGTATACCCTTTTTCGAGAGCGTGATCTACAACCTGAATAAACTCGTCTAATGGCAGATTGTACAGACTTCCGTTTGAAAAGTTATCCGGAATATTCAACACAAAATCTTCGTAAAAAGGACGGTGGGTAAAAGAGGTAACCGTAATGTAATTTTCAGGCTTTATCCCGGTCATTTCCATAAACGACTGAGGGGTATACTCTTTACCTTCAAAGGTAAAAGACGCTATTCTTTTCCCGAGATAAGTGTCCAACACATTTTCAACAGCCTCTTTCCATTTTGGAGAAAGGGTTTTTGCAGGGTTTTCGATATATACATCGAGCATCCCTTTGAGTACCGACACCAATTCGGTGTGATTGTGTTTTTCCTCGCCCTCCTTCAGTCCGGTGTACAACTTCTGTGGCACCATTCCGTATTCCGCGATACTGTTTATAACATCGTGAGCCAGTCCGCCCTGGCTAAACTGAGCTTTCCCTTGTCGCATAACGTAATTCCACGCTTTTTTAGAATAAGTATTTCTCACATTGTACATTTCAGAAATATCGATATGCTTTCCCGACATGCGAATGATTTCTGATTCGAGAAAAGAGGAGGTCGCAAAACTCCAGCAGGTTCCGGTAATATCCTGACTTATTACAGGGTTGGCTTCCAGGTCGATAAGTTTGTCAAAACTGTATTGTTGGGAAAATGCAAGGCTAGTACAGCACAAGCACCCAAGATAGAGAAGAAATTTTTTCATTCTGTGATATTACTTTTAAAAGACTAAAAAGGATTAATTTTACGCAAAATAACAAAATTATGAGTAAAGCTGATTGGAAAGTAGTCAAAGAATACGAAGACATCACTTATAAAAAATGCGGCGGAGTGGCTCGAATAGCCTTCAATCGTCCCAATGTACGCAATGCCTTTCGGCCTAAAACTGTAGGCGAACTTTTTGAAGCCTTTCTCGACGCTCGGGAAGATACCTCTATCGGAGTGGTTTTACTATCTGCTGAAGGACCTTCTACCAAAGACGGAGTGTATTCCTTTTGCAGTGGAGGGGATCAGAATGCCAGAGGTCACCAAGGCTATGTAGACGACGACGGTATGCCGAGACTCAACATACTAGAAGTACAACGCCTTATTCGTTTTATGCCCAAGGTGGTTATCGCCGTGGTACCGGGCTGGGCAGTAGGAGGAGGGCACAGCTTACACGTGGTTTGCGACCTTACTCTCGCCAGTAAAGAACACGCTGTTTTTAAACAAACTGATGCCGATGTGACCAGTTTTGACGGTGGATACGGTTCGGCTTATCTCGCTAAGATGGTAGGACAGAAACGCGCTCGCGAAATATTCTTTCTCGGTAGAAACTACTCCGCTCAAGAGGCTTTCGAGATGGGAATGGTCAATGCAGTAATCCCACACGAAGAACTCGAAGACACTGCTTTTGAATGGGCTCGGGAAATACTGGCCAAATCGCCTACATCTATAAAAATGCTGAAGTTTGCCTTTAATGCTACCGACGACGGTATGGTAGGACAGCAGGTATTTGCAGGTGAGGCTACCCGATTGGCCTATATGACCGACGAAGCCAAAGAAGGACGCAACGCTTTCTTAGAAAAGAGAAAGCCCGACTTTAGCAATATTAAATGGATACCTTAAACCTCAGGAGAGAATGACAAAGACAAAAGCCTTTGTAGAAGCTGCGCGTTTACGCACCTTACCTCTTTCTGTAGCAGGAATTATTACTGGAACAGGCCTAGCCGTTGCCAGAGGACACTTTAACTGGAAAATATGTGTACTGGCCTTGCTCACTACCGTAGGCTTTCAGGTGCTTTCCAATTTTGCCAACGATTACGGCGATGGAGTAAAAGGAACGGATAACAAAGATCGTGTAGGACCGCAAAGAGCCCTGCAGAGCGGAGTAGTTACTCCTTCTGAAATGAAAAAGGCTATAGCGATTACCATAGGGATAACCCTGCTCATCGCCATATTGCTTATTTACGTGTCTTTTGGGAGTCAGAATTTCTTGTATTCACTGGTGTTTTTCTTTTTGGGAATAGCATCTGTAGTAGCTGCGATTAAATACACGGTAGGGAAATCTGCCTATGGGTACAACGGATTTGGAGATGTTTTTGTCTTCCTGTTTTTTGGGTTCTTAAGTGTAGCCGGAAGCTATTTTCTCTATACTAAAAGTCTGGATTGGACGGTTTTTCTCCCGGCGGCTTCTATCGGTTTGCTGAGTACCGGCGTACTCAACCTAAACAATATGCGCGATGAAGAGAGCGATGCCGCATCCGGAAAAAACACTCTGGTTGTAAAGATAGGAGGGAAGGCGGCAAAAAAATATCACTATACCATACTGATACTGTCATTAGTACTGTTTTTACTTTTTGCTGTCGACCAAAGTTTTTATATTTATCAATACGTATTTTTCCTCGCCTTTGTTCCGGTCTTCTTTCACCTCTCTGCGGTAAGGGAAAACAGAAATCCCAAAACACTGGATCCGGAACTCAAAAAGCTGGCGTTGAGTACTTTTTTGCTGTCGCTGCTTTTTCTCGCAGCACAGTGTATGTAATGTTTAATTTGATAAAGAAACAGCTATGAAAATCACATTTTACGGACACGCCTGTTTGGGAATAGAGACCGGAGATATCAATATACTGGTCGACCCTTATATATCTGCCAACGAAAAGGCTTCTCATATCGATATCAATCAGATAAAAGCCGATTATATTCTGGTCACTCATGCCCATCAGGATCATACCCTCGACGTAGAAACTATCGCAAAACACACCGGAGCTATGGTGATATCCAATTATGAAATAGCAGGGCATTTCGGTGATAAAGGTCTAGAAGTACACCCTATGAACCACGGTGGGAGCTGGGATTTTGAATTTGGAAAACTGAAATATGTAAATGCTATACACACCTCTTCATTCGCAGACGGTAGCTACGGAGGGCAGCCCGGAGGTTTTGTCATAGAGGGAGAAAACAAAAATATCTATATCGCAGGCGATACCGCGCTGACTATGGATATGAAGCTCATCCCGATGTATATCAAACTCGACCTCGCTATACTGCCTATAGGTGATAATTTTACTATGGGAGTAGACGATGCCATTATAGCTTCCGATTTTGTAGAATGCGATAAAATCCTAGGTTGTCATTACGATACTTTTGGATATATAGAAATAAACCACGAAGAAGCCAAACGAAAGTTTTTTGACAAAGGAAAAGATTTGATGCTGCTGGATATAGGAGAGAGTATTGAGTTGTAGAAGAGGAGACTAGGAGAGGAGGAGACTGGGAGAAGAGGAGATTAGGAGAGGAGGAGACTGAGAGAAGAGGAGATTAGGAGAGGAGGAGACTGGGAGAAGAGGAGACTGGGAGAGGAGGAGACTGAGAGAAGAGGAGATTAGGAGAGGAGGAGACTGGGAGAAGAGGAGACTAGGAGGTTTGGTGATGGACTGTGAATATTGGATAAATGAAATGGGGAAAATAATCAAAACACATAAAGATTTAAGGGTCTATCAGCTTTCGTTTGAATCGGGGATGGAAATATTTGAAGTGTCTAAATCTTTTCCGAAAGAGGAAAGGTATTCTCGGACTGATCAAATTAGGAGGTCGTCTAGGTCTGTATCAGGAAATCTGGCAGAAGCATGGAGAAAAAGAAGATATCCTAAGGCTTTTGTAGCAAAATTGACAGATGCCGAAGGGGAAGCTGCTGAAACCCAAGTATGGCTAGATTACGCGCTATCGTGTAGTTATGTAAAAAAAGAAATCTACGATAACCTCTATGAAAAGTATAATTTTATTCTGGGGATGTTAGTCAAAATGATACTAAACCCGGAAAAGTGGAATTCATAAAAAGTAATGATTCAAATAGATAACTCAGAGATTTTGCTCCGCGTCTCTCCATCTCCAAGTCTCAATTACATAGATTATCGATGAGAGCATCATATAACAAATATACACTTCGATTCAAACGCCCCAGTGGAACTTCCAGGGGGATACTCACAGAAAAGGAAACCTGGTTTGTCTTTTTGGAAGAAGAGGGGAAAAAGGGAATAGGGGAGTGTGGTATACTGAGAGGGTTGAGCGCGGACGACAGAGACGATTATGAAGACAAACTCCGTTGGCTGTGCGATAATATAGAACTTGGAGAAGAGGTGCTGTATGCTCAGCTGAAAGAGTTTCCATCCATACAATTCGGACTCGAACAGGCTTTTCTATCGCTGCGTTCACCATCTCCTTTTTTGCTCTATCCTTCTAACTTTACTTCAGGACAAGAAGTCATATCCATCAACGGATTGGTGTGGATGGGAGACAAATCCTTTATGCGAGAGCAAATCAGAGAAAAACTGGATTCGGGTTTTAGTTGTATTAAAATGAAGATCGGTGCCATAGATTTTGATACCGAATTGGAATTACTACAATCTATACGAAAAGAATTTTCTGTCGATGAAATCGAGATCAGGGTAGATGCCAATGGTGCTTTTACCTCAAGTAACGCTTTGGAAAAACTGAAAATACTATCCGAATTGTCACTCCACTCTATCGAGCAACCCGTAAAACAAGGGCAATGGGAGTTGATGGCTCGCCTCTGTGAGCAAACTCCACTGCCGATAGCTCTAGACGAAGAACTGATAGGGGTTTTTAACGAAGACGTAAAGCAGAAACTCTTTCAAACTATCAAGCCACAATACATCATACTAAAACCAAGTCTAGTTGGAGGACATAAAGGCAGTGAATCATGGATAAAACTTGCCGAGAAATACGGGGCTGGTTGGTGGATTACCAGCGCTCTAGAAAGCAATATCGGACTCAATGCTATAGCGCAGTGGACGCATACGCTAGGCAATCCTATGCCACAAGGACTGGGTACCGGGAGTCTTTATACCAATAATATAGAAAGTCCGCTCACCGTGTCAAAAGGCAGTTTACGCTACGGGGAGGACAATCTATGGGATACAAGTACTTTAAAAAACTGAAAATATGTATATAGAACAGGCATTAAAAGGTAAACACGAGCTTTGGAGGTATATTATTGGAGTATGTGTGGTTTTCGGAGGGAGCCAGATTATAGGAGCAATACTCTTGGGAGGGGCAATGACTGTAAAAGCCCTGTCGGGAGGAGAAATAGATATGTCCGATCCTATGGCCGTTCTCAAAATATACGACCCCAATATCATGCTAGTGCTTATGTTGTTGCCTTTTGCATTAGGGCTGTTAGGATTGATATTGTGGATGAAACCGATACACAATTTACCCTTTAAAGTACTGCATTCTTACCGGCAGAAATTGGACTGGAAAAGAGTTTTCTTTTCCTTCGGACTATGGGGGGGTATAAGTGTACTCTTTATTTGGGTTGGATATTTTATCTCTCCGGAAGATTACGAGTGGAATTTCAAGCTCGTTCCCTTTGTGATTATGTGTGTGATTGCCGTAGTGTTGATTCCCTTGCAGACCAGTTTTGAGGAGTATATTTTCAGAGGATACTTGATGCAAGGTCTAGGAGCCTTTGCCAAGAATCGCTGGGTTCCACTGATCATCACCTCTGTGGTATTCGGATTGATGCACATCTTTAATCCCGAAATTGGCAAAATGGGGTATATAGCCTTGGTAGCCTATATCGGAATAGGATTCTTTTTAGGAATCATCACGCTGATGGACGAAGGCTTGGAATTGGCATTGGGTTTCCACGCAGCCAACAACCTCTTTATCGCCCTTTTTGTCACCGCCGATTGGACGGCTTTTCAAACTCATTCCGTGTTAAAGGATGTGTCCGACCCCTCTGTCGGACTGGAGATTTTCTTCCCGCTGATTGTACTCTACCCCTCATTGACGCTCATCTTTGCCAGGAAATACGGGTGGACAGGTTGGAAAGAGAAGCTGTTCGGACGTACCGACGCTCCCGAAGAACCTGAAGTCATTATCGATAAATCACTCTAAAGCCTTAATTTATGTCTGTAAACACCCTTACCAGGAATATAGATATCACGTATAAGAATATTCACAATCGCTTTAAAATCAACGGTAGCTATTACGATCTCGAAGCACTGGCAGAGGTGGCCTGCGATTATATCAAAGAAGGAGATGATTACCAAAAGGCTATAGGAGACTTCCTGTTGGAGTGGCTCGACAGTTCAGAAGATCTTGTCGTTAAGACTTCTGGATCTACAGGAACCCCAAAGGAAATTGTGTTGAAAAAGCAAAATATGGTGCATTCGGCTCTCGCTACCGGAAACTTTTTTGATATAAAGGTAGAAGACAGCGCATTACTCTGTTTACCCGCCACCTATATCGCAGGGAAAATGATGCTGGTCAGAGCGATTATCCTCGGACTGGAACTTGATCTCGTTCCACCTTCGTCCACTCCCTTAGAGAGCAGTACAAAAGCCTATGACTTTGTAGCGATGACCCCCATGCAGGTAGAGCATTCGCTAAACGAGTTAGATCGAGTAAAGATCTTATTAGTAGGAGGAGCACCGATGTCCGACAAGCTCAAAGAGGCACTGCCACAAGAGTGCAGTGTTTTTGAAACCTATGGAATGACAGAGACCATAACCCATATTGCCGCTAAAAGAGTAGGAGTAGAGGGAGAGGACTATTTCAAGACCATTCCCGGAGTGAGCCTATCTCTAGATGAAAGGGGATGTCTAGTTATTCACGCCCCTCAAATCACCAGCGAGACTATAGTGACCAACGATCTTGTAGAGCTGCTTTCAGATACCTCCTTTAAATGGTTGGGGCGTATAGATCACGTTATTAATTCGGGAGGAGTAAAACTGATCCCGGAACAGATAGAAGCCAAATTAGACCAACTGCTCAAAGGACGTTTTTACGTAACCGCTATGCCCGATGATACCTTGGGAGAAAAATTGGTGCTGTTTGTAGAGCAGCAAAGCAATCCCGGCTGCAGTACAGAAGAGATAAAAAAAGGAATAGACCAGCTTAGCGAACTCGACAAATACGAAAAACCCAGGGAGATCTTTATCGTAAAAAAAATTAAAGAAACCTCCAGCGGGAAAATATTAAGACATAGTAAGTTGTAATTCTGTTTAGAATTAGCAAGTCAATTAATGCCGATTTGTATTGCATACTTTAGAATACAGTTATATATTTGCACCGCTTTTGCGCAAACGACTACACAGTTTAGTCGAAGTAATAAAGCGCAAATAACGGTCGCGTAGCTCAGCTGGATAGAGCATCTGCCTTCTAAGCAGACGGTCACAGGTTCGAATCCTGTCGCGATCACCTCTAGGGACAAATCTGAAAACAACAGATTTGTCCCTTTTTTATTCCCTTATATTTTACTGATATTCTGACAGTTATACATTGACTTGAAAATTACCTTCGGGGTTCGATGTTGTGTCTTGTAAAATCACCGAAATTTAGGGAACATCGAACCCGCTTTTACTTATTTTTATATAATTCAATTGATTTTCAACACCTTATACTATTTCATTAAAAAGTAAGTATGCTGTTCGTTTCATTTTCACGGGCAAAGATAAATCAGTGTTTTTACGCTTTACAAGGTCAAGCCTTCGGTTTGCTGAAAAATCTCCATCCGCTTTTGGCGGATCGTATTTTTCAGTCAAAACCTTGTTTCAGCGAAACACTGACCTTTTTGGCCCATAAAACGAAACATAGCATACTCCGACCTTTGAACGAATAAATGGTAGTGATAGAGAAACAAAACAGCACCTCCTCTCATTACCGAATAAATAAAAAGAAGTTGTCAGACTGATATATGGAAAGCCGTCATGCCCTCCTGAAACCTTGCTGTCTATCTATCAAGGCAGTCGTATGGCTTGAATGCAAGCAAGCTCGGCTGATGGACGCCTAATAACTCAGAAACTTTCTGTTTCCCTAAACAGAGCAAGTTATGTTTTGAGGCACTCGAAACCCATTCTGTGCCTCAAAACTACTTGCCCTTACAGGTGATATTAACACCCTCCGAAGTCGGTCGTATAACTATTTTACTATTTTAGAACCTATTAAATTGAACCTTACCTTTTGTACAATTCGTCCATTTTCTTGATAAGCGTTTCCCGAAGTGTGTCAAGGAATTTTGTTTGGTTCATCTTCCGGTTTCTAAGTTCCAAATAAGTCTGATAGAAATTGCCCAAATTGATGCCGAATACACTTTCAAAATATTGGGCTACTTCTCTTATGTCGTTGTTCCCGTTGTCAAACACATTT
Organism: Sinomicrobium sp.; assembly: GCA_029266035.1. GTDB lineage: Bacteria > Bacteroidota > Bacteroidia > Flavobacteriales > Flavobacteriaceae > Sinomicrobium. The sequence goes on along the minus strand of JAJUFH010000025.1, from coordinate 2,048 downwards.
TGATAATACAGGGCATAAATCAGTTCTATCAAGGCTACTTTGCTACCTGTCCATTTCAGCCTCTTTTGGGCTTTTGATTTGTTCTTTTGGAACTTGTGGTATAATTGGTCTTCGATGTAGACCTGTATCAAATCGTTGGCTATTATCTTGGCAACGTTGTAATCATGTGATGTAGAAAAATTGTGGTCTGACTGGAAATAATAAGTGTCCAACCATAGCTTTATATCGTGGTTACCCCTTAAAAACATTTTCTCGTCGAGGAACGAGTTATTGCTACGGTAGTACTTGTAAAAATCGAGGTTGTTGTCAAAGAACCTTTTTAGCTTTTTCAGTTCTTTGTTAAGGCATTTCCTTATGGGCTTTGTTCCATAAGGCTTTTTTGTTTCGATTTTGTAGATGGCATTGTAGTATATGAGCTTGGCAACAATGGCAGGTTTCTGATATTTGAAAAAACGGATTTCTTCATCGGTGTTTTTAAAACCTCTTTTCAGTATGCAAATTCATGTAGCTTTTTCGTCTAAATTCAGTGCCATTACAAAAAAGTCGAATTTCTGAGAACCAATGTTTTGTGAATACTGACTTATTATCTGATAACCCTTTTTGTGATAAAAATTTATTGCCTTTTGATTCTGTTTTAATACAGAGAGCCAAATACGCTGATATTTCAAAGCAATTATTTCTTGCATTAAAATTTTATGCAGTTCTTTACCGATTCCTTTGCTTATAATTTTTTTTACGACATAAATCTTATCAAGATAGCACGTATTTGGTGGGATTATCAATTGGCTTGTGAAGTCCAGTTTAACTTTCGCATAACCAACAGGAATGCTATCGTAGAAAGCAATCCAATAAATGGATTCCGCTTTTAGTATACTGTCGTGAATCCTTTTTTCCGAAAAAATGTCTTCCAAGTAATCCAACAGGTCGTTCTTGTCGTTGAAAAAAGACTCAAACGTATTTGAAAATGTTATACGTCCCAATTTTGAAATAGTTATCACGTCATCTATGTCGGCTTTTCTAATATTTATCATAAGTAAGTATGTTTAAGATGGCTGCTTTTTCTATCGTATAAAGTTCATGGGATAGGTCGGTACAATTTGACCTTTTAGGATTTTTTGAAGTTTGGAAGCCATAAGCCTTTTTGTCAAAGGCTTGAGATAATCGAGATAGAGAACTCCCTCGGTATGGTCGTATTCGTGTTGTATCATTCGCGCGGTCGTTCCACTGAATGTACGGATTTGCTTTTTAAAATTCCGATTATAATATTCAATCGTTATCGCCCAATTCCGCTTTACTTTGTAGAATAAATTTGGAATACTTAAACAGCCCTCTTCGTCTTCCCAAAGTTCTTCAGACCGTTGGATGATTTTGGCATTGATGAAAGTTTCCATTATGCCTTTATCATCTTGGGGGAAATAAAACTTTCTTTCTTCTTCTCCGAGGTTATCAAAAGTTGATTTACTGTCCACGATAAACAATCTAACCGGAAGTCCTATCTGTGGTGATGCCAATCCGCAACCATTGGCATTTTCCATAGTTTCCCACATATCGGCAATTAATTTATCCAATTCAGGATAATCCTTTTCGATGTAGTTGCATTTCTGTTTTAAGATATGGTGTCCGTATGCTAAGATGGATCGTTTCATTATTCTTTGGATTTTTCAACAAATTTCCAAAGAATAAACATGGTAGGCAATGAACCTATGTTAAGTATTTGCGCACGGATTCCGTTGATTTTCAACGATGTTCGTGATTGCTATGCAATTTGCCTGCGTATCCGGCTCAAAGCCTGTGGTGTTATCCCGATATAGGAAGCAACGTATTTTAACGGAATGAATTTTAAAATATCAGGTTGCTCATTGAACAGGTTTAGATACCGTTCTTTGGCTGTATGTTTTAAAAGCGACAATTCTCTTTTGCTTTTTTGCAAAAACAGTTTCTCCGACACAAAACGCCCTAAATAGTTTCCTGCTTTGGTCTCTGCATATACTTTTTGCAAATCATCATAAGATATTTGCCAAACCACGGTTTCCGTCAATGCCTGCAAT